>PEAD01000036.1 GCA_002753335.1 Nitrospirae bacterium MYbin3 | reverse complement strand
AGGCAAAATCGAGGTGAAAAATGTTGACTTAAAAATGCGGAAGAAATAAGATAAATAAAATGGTGGTCTCGATTATCTGGGATTGAATTGGTCTCGGTTACTTGGGACGTGACAATATATCAACGACATTAAGAGTTGGAACAGACATAGACATCCAATATGTCGTTCTCCCTCATGACGTATTGGTTGTTGTTATCCCTGTAAACACAGAAAAATGTAACGCTATGTTTCTCGTCAACAAAAAGAAATCTGGGGCAGATAAGGTTTTGCGGATAGAGATGCTAGCAGTTGAAAACGCTATTAAGAGAGGCGACAAGATCAGAGGGAATGTCGTAAGTGTCGCCAAGCCTACGACAGTTTGATGAGATCACAGGTTACTAGCATTGAACCAAAACTCGACTATATGTTACTCTTAACAAAACATGGAAACAAAGATGGAAGAACGCGAAGATAAAGAAAGAAAATGTGCTTTATATGTCAGGGTTTCGACTGGGGCTCAAGCAACAGATGGGGACTCCCTCGACGAACAAATCGAAAAGTTGAAAAGTTATTGTACTTACAAAAAATGGACTAACTTCAGCATCTATCGGGAAGAAGGGTTTTCTGGCAAAGACACTAACAGGCCGGAGTTCCAGAGAATGCTGGCCGATATAATAAAAGGCAACATAAACACAGTTATCGTAAAAAAGATCGATAGACTTTCCCGATCCATTATTGACTTTGAACATATGTTTAAATCTTTTGAGAAAAAAGAAATTGACCTAATATCCTTGCAGGAAAATTTTGATACATCTACAGCTATAGGAAGGGCTGTAATCCGGATTGTTTTGATATTTGCACAAATGGAAAGGGAACAAACATCAGAGAGAACTACAGATATAATGACCCACCGGGCGAGCCAAGGATTTTTTAACGGTGGCTATCCTCGTCTTGGATATGATATTGACTATGAGAACAAATGTCTTATCATTAATAAAGCAGAAGTTCCTATAGCCCAGGAAATATTTGAGACATATATAAAAAAGGGTTCTCTTAGCAAAACCGCAATAGCATTAAATAACAAAGGTTATCGCATGAAACAGTGGACCACTAGGGCAGGCAGAGAGCTAGGAGGCGACAAATTCAACAAGACTAACCTTAGCAGGCTGTTAAGCGATCCTATTTACATCGGCAAAATAAGACATAAAGATACTACTTATCCAGGAAAGCATTCAGCAATTATCAGCGAGGAGGTTTTCGATTCCGTCAAGTCAATGCTCTTTGTTAACAATATGACAAAAACAGGATACAGACAGGATGACAATCAGTTTTTATTGAGAGGTCTTCTTTATTGCAAAAATTGCAACTCTGCCATGACGCCAAGTTTTTCCATATCTAAAGAGAAAAAGTATTGCTATTACAGGTGTACTGTGGATAACGATGCAAGCAAGAGACAATGCGAAATCGGGAGCGTTAATGCGCGTGAGATTGAAGCTCTTGTTGTTGATGAATTGAAGTTTTTGGCAAAAGATCCGCGCATAGTTTCAGGTGTTATTGATAATGCGACAAAAGAACATAAAGGAAAAGTAAGAAATTTATACGTAAAAAAGAAAATGTTAACCGATAATCTGGCGCAGGTGGATAAAAAAGCCAAAAATCTTCTTTCTGTGCTTGGAGGAGAAGGGAAGAAGAATAGTCGCACAAACTATATTATGAAAGAGATCGATGATTTAGAAACACAGTCTGAACAACTTAAAAATGAGATAAATAGTGTGGGTTTTGCGATTAACAGCATAGAAAATAAAATTGTTAGCGCCGATATTATTAAAGAAAATTTCAAAACGTTTGAGGATGTTTATGACAAACTTACCCAGGATGAAAAATATGATTTAATGCACCTCTTGATTAAAAAGATATCTTATAGTGCGAATGTAAGAAAAGACACAAAACATAACAAACTTAGCGGAAAAATCAAAATGGATCTATGGGAACTTCCGCCCATAGATCCATCAAAACTTAACCCAGCAAAAGGTTTCGCTGAGAGTAACGCCTGGCTCCCGAGGAGGGATTCGAACCCCCGACAGGGTGGTTAACAGCCACCTGCTCTGCCGGCTGAGCTACCCGGGAATCCGGATATTTAATCAAAAAAACGTGAAGGTTGTCAAATCGGTAGCACTTCGGCCAGCACGGATTTAGACCGCCTCAATTGTGTAGTTTTCCTGATGCAGTCCCTGCTCTTCCTTGATAATAAGTTTTATCTTGCAGGTGTTCTCGATTTCTTCCAGAGTCTGCCGCTCTTCATCCGAAAGGAGTTCTGCGACTGTGGGGCTTGCTTTTATGATGGCTTTGGACCCTGATGGCAGGTTCATCTTCTTTATCTTTCTGAATATCTCGAATGCTATGGTTTGCGGAGATTTTATAAAGCCCTTGCCCTCACAATACGGGCATTGATCGCAGAGAACCCTGCCGAGGCTTTCACGAACTCGCTTCCGCGTCATCTGTATTGTTCCGAGCTCTGAAATGTTATAAATTGTATTCTTCGCCCTATCCCGTTTCATCACCTCTACAAAAGCATTGAATACTTTTTCCCTGTTGTTCTGCTTTTCCATATCAATAAAGTCTATGATTATTATGCCGCCTAAATTGCGAAGCCTTGTCTGATACGCAATTTCTTTTACAGCCTCGAGGTTGGTCTTTAAAATAGTGTCTTCTAGGTTTTCCTTGCCCACGAACTTGCCTGTATTTACATCAATTACGGTCATCGCCTCGGTCTGGTCAATAACTATATAGCCGCCCGATTTCAACCACACGCGTCGGCCGAGTGCACGGGATATATCGAGTTCCAGTGCAAAGGAATCGAAAATAGGCTCCCGGTCTTCATAAAGCTCCACCTTGTCAACCAAGCGCGGGAAATAGGTCTTTACGAAGTCCTTGACCCGATCATACTCTTCGGCGGAATCTATTACAAGACGCTCCACAGTATGACCCATGAAATCACGAACGCTTCTGAAGACAAGATCAAGGTCGTTGTATAGCATATTCGGAGCCGCGATTTTTTCGCTTTTCTTATGAATGTTTTCCCAGAGCAGAAGCAAAAATTCGACATCGTTTTTTATTTCTTCCCGTGTTGCGTCTTCGCTTGCAGTTCTCATGATAAGACCGAACCCCTTGGGTTTGATTTCGTCAGCAATAACCTTAAGCTGCATACGTGTTTCTTCATCCTCTATTCTGCGGGAAATCCCGACATGCTCAACATTAGGCATAAGCACTATGTATATGCCCGGAAGGGTGACATAGGAAGTTACACGCGCGCCTTTTGAACCGATAGGATCTTTCGATACCTGTACAATAAGCTCTTGCCCCTCTTGAATGATTTCATCTATAGACGACGGCCGAATGCCTTGATTAAAGGGCATGTCGAGATCCATCTTATCACTGCTGTCATCCAAGAATGCCGAATAAAATTCATCCATTTCGGGCATTATATCCGCTACGTAGAGAAACGCCGCTTTCTCAAGGCCAATATCAACGAAGGCTGACTGCATGCCCGGAAGTATTTTGAGCACCTTGCCTTTATAGATATTGCCGACCAGGCTTGCATCGCGCTTCCGTTCGATGTAAAGCTCGACCACCTGTCCGTTTTCGAGCAATGCGACCCTGCTCTCCTCTCTTGTTACATTTATAACCAGTTCTGAGCTCATTGAGGCTCCTTCCATTCGTTGTCCCATCCATAAAGCGCGGTTCTCGTAATGTCGAGGCTTCCTGTGCTTTTACCGAGCAGGGCTTGAACGATTTCTCCGACGCGCACCTTTAGGGTTTCAGAATCTTTAAGCACAAGCCGGAGAGAGTCGTTTTCTTTCGTAATATTTTCGATGCAAGGCGCGATATCGACATCCTTGCCTTCTCTTTGAACAATAAGTTTTTCGATGGGACAGATGAATCTTTCGCTTGCAAAATCGGCAGCTTCAAAGCCCGCTATTCGGTATTCGTATCTCGAAATGAATTTTGTAAGGGACGGGGCATTGAACGGAATGCTCGCCATGCCCCCTATGCGAATGCCTTCAGGCAAAGTATTGTTCAGTTTCTGCATGGAGAATTGTATATCAAAGGGCGTGAAAACCTCCATATCAAAATATTCACGCTCTCCTGCAACGCCTACGCTAAGCGGCGGGCAGAAAGAAACTTTCGGGGAAGGGTGAAATCCCTGACTGAAATCAGGCTTAATGTCCGCCCGCCTAAGCGCCCTGAGCATTGCGGTAATAAGCTCTAAATGAGAAAGGTGGCGCATCCTGCCGGTTTTCGAAAATAGAGAACGGACTCTGATTTTTGGCAGACAGGTTTGTTTTTTTTCTGTCCTTAAAAAGATCGGCTCAAAGGTTTTGTCCGAAGTTTTTCCGTCCGGCACGCATTTAAGCCCACAACCCGAACAGCTTTTTTTGCAGTCAGATGTTTTTTCGGAAGAGATTGCGCGTTCATATTCACCATAAAGAAAATCTTTTTTGATGCCTGTATCTATGACGTCCCACGGAAGCTTGTCCTCTTTAGCAAAACTGCGGCAGGCATACTGAAATCCGTCTATGCCGCTCTTTTCCATAGCTTCGGTCCATTTTCCAAAATCAAAAAACTCTGACCAGCCGTCAAGCCTGCAGCCGAGCCCCCATGCCTTTTCTATCAAGTCTCCGAGTTTTGCATCGCCTCTTGCGAATACGGCTTCGAGCATGCTCGCTCTTTCGTCATGACCTTTGTACTTAAGTTTTTTCTTGCCGAATGAGTTTCTTAAAAAAGAGAGCTTTTGTCCTATATCCTGAAACGGCGCCTGTCCATGCCACTGGAAAGGGGTGTGTGGCTTTGGCACAAACGGAGAAACCGTCACACTGATGTTTACAAACTTGCCGGTTTGTGATTTGGCGGTCTTCAAGGCATTCATTGCCATTTGTTGAATAGCCTCTATGTCTTCATCCTGCTCTGTCGGAAGCCCTATCATGAAATACATTTTAAGTGTAAGCCAACCTTCTTCAAACAAGGTTTTAAGTGCATTTTCATAGTCCGTTTCGGTAAAGTCTTTATTGATGACATTCCTTAGCCTGTCGGTTGCCGCTTCTGGCGCCATAGTAAAGCCGGTTTTTCTTATAGAGCGAATTTCTCTGAGCACATCGCGGTTTACGGCTCCAACCCGAAGCGAAGGCAGCGATAGCGCTATGCGTGAATCGATAAAACGCTTGTTGCATTCTTTTATAACCTGCAATAAATGGGGGTAGTCGCCTGCGCTTAAGGATGTAAATGATATTTCATCGTAGCCTGTATTCTTTAATGATTGCTCCGCTATCTCGATAACTTTCTCGGGGCTGCGTTCTCTTAGAGGTCTGTAGATCATTCCTGCCTGGCAGAATCTGCAGCCCATCGAGCATCCGCGCGACACTTCGATAGTAACCCTGTCATGGACTATGGATGTAAAAGGCACCACAGGCGCCAAAGGGTATGGAGCATCATCAAGGTTCGAAATAAATCTTCTTTTGATGCGATCGTTCTCTTTATGCAAAGAAGGCACATAAAACCCTTCTATCTTTGAGACCGCTTTCAGCAATAGTTCTCTGTCATTGCTGCCGCTGCACTTCCAGTTAAAAACCGCTTCGCAAAGCTCAACAACGGCATCCTCGCCGTCGCCTATAAGAAAAGCATCTATAAACTGGGACATCGGCGCAGGATTCACGGTGCAAGGTCCGCCTGCGACGATAAGAGGATAATGTTTTTTTGAATTCAGCCTTTCCTCCGAACGCACCGGGATGCCTCCTAAATGAAGCATGTTTAAAACCGTGGTATAGCAAAGTTCGTACTGAAGGCTGAAGCCGGCTATATCAAAGCGTCCGAGGGAGTCTCCTGATTCAAGCGAAGACAAGGGCGCGTTATTTCTTTTCATATAATCTTCAAGGTCGGGCCAAGGCGCAAAAAATCTTTCTGCTGCTGCATAGGGCAGTCCGTTGATTATCATATAAAGTATGCGGAGCCCCAAGTGGGACATACCCACTTCATAGGTGTCAGGGAAACAGAGTCCGAATTTTAGCCTCTCTTCCCCCGATTTTTTAATCGAGTTGATTTCGCTGTTTATATACCTGCTAGGTTTTTGAAAATTAGAAAAGTTCATAGTTTGATAAGCACCCACTTTAAGATTGTCTCCATAAATTTAAAGAGGAGGCTGACATATCGTCGGCCTCCTCTTTAAAACTGTTAGACCTAAAACCAGAATAGGTTGAAATGTTATTTCTTAGCTGCCTTCTTCGGTGCTGCTTTTTTTGCTGCCGGTTTCTTGGCCGCTGCTTTTTTCGGTGCCGCTTTCTTTGCTGCCGGCTTCTTGGCCGCTGCTTTTTTCGGTGCCGCTTTCTTTACTGCCTTTTTTGCTGTTGCCATTATCAGTTCTCCTTCTTTGAAATAAAATTTAATTTTAAGTACGTTAACTCATCGGCAAAAAAAACTTCAAGTTAATTTTGTAAAAAAAGCTTAAAAAATATATTTATATCTTTCGACTTTTTACCGGCCGGTCATTTATAATAAACAAGTTTTTTTCTGAAAGAGGGGGGAAAATGAGTTTTATGAAACAGTCGCGCGACATAGCTTTTCTCGAAGAGCAGGCGCGCCAAGTAAGAATTGAGATTCTGAAAATGCTTACTATTTCAGGGTCGGGCCATACTGGCGGATCTCTTTCTGCTGCTGATATTGCAACCGCACTTTTTTTCTACAAGATGAACCATAGACCTGACAACCCTAAGTGGATCGACAGGGACAGGTTTGTTCTTTCAAAAGGGCATGCAGCTCCTCTTCTTTATACAGTTCTTGCCCTCTCAGGGTATTTTGAGACATCAATGCTATCCACACTAAGAAAAGTTGGAAGCAAGCTGCAGGGGCATCCGTCATCAAAGCTGCTGCAGGGAGTTGAAGTTTCGACAGGCTCTCTCGGACAGGGCCTTTCGATATCAAACGGCATGGCTCTTGGCCTGAGACTCGATAACAGAACTTCACGGGTTTATTGCCTTATGGGTGACGGAGAAACTCAGGAAGGTCAGATATGGGAAGCCGCGATGAGTGCGAGCCATTATTTCCTGGACAATCTATGCGCTGTTGTTGATGTGAATGGGCTTCAGATAGACGGCAGATGCTGCGACGTGATGAAGGTTGAGCCTGTTGCGGATAAATGGAAAGCATTCGGATGGCATGTCTATGACATTGACGGCCACGATATGAAGGCGATAGTTGATGCGCTTGATGATGCCGAAAAACTAAAAGGGAAACCGTCTGTTCTTATTGCACGGACAATTAAAGGCAAGGGCGTTTCTATATTCGAAGGCAAAGCCGAATACCATGGCCTTGCACCTACCGCAGAAGAACTTGAAAAAGCGTTAAAGGAGTTGAGTTAATATGGGAAGCAGAGATGATAAAACAGCTCAGACAGAACAGCGCGACGATTTTTTCGGGCAGGATACAGCTACGCGGGATGCTTACGGAGCCGCTCTTTTAGCTCTCGGCAGGCGCAATGAAAAAGTGGTTGTGCTTGATGCCGACCTCTCAGGCTCTACCAAAACCGCAAATTTCAAAAAAGTTTTTCCGGAAAGATTTTTCAATATGGGCATCGCAGAGCAAGACCTTGTAGGCACAGCCGGAGGTTTATCTCTCACGGATAAAATACCTTTTGCATCCACTTTTGCAATTTTTGAAACAGGCCGGGCCTGGGATCAGATAAGACAGACAATAAGCTATTCAAACCTCAACGTGAAGCTTGTGGCTACTCACGGCGGTATAACAGTTGGTGAGGATGGCGCATCGCATCAGGCCTTGGAAGATATTGCATTGATGCGCGTAATTCCGAACATGACAGTAATTGTTCCTGCGGACGGTTATGAAACCAAGCAGGTTATAGACAGGATAGCCGATTTTGTCGGACCTGTTTATGTGAAGTTGGGAAGAGCTAAGGTTCCGGCGGTCATGCCCGAAAATTATCGTTTCGAAATAGGAAAAGCTTACGTATTTTCAAAAGGTAAAGACGCAAATATAGTAGCCAATGGAATTATGGTTTCGGCCGCACTCGAAGCAAAGAAGATGCTTGCCGAATCCGGAATAGATGCAGGTGTTATAAGCATGCCGACAGTAAAGCCTTTGGATACCGACGCATTGCTGGATGCTGCAAAATCCTGTCAGGTAGTAGTGACAGCTGAAGAACATTCGGTGATTGGCGGACTCGGCGGAGCCGTTGCAGAATATCTTGCCGAGTATTGCCCTATAAAGATTGTAAGAATTGGCACTAAAGACACTTTTGGCTGCTCCGGTTCTCCAAAAGAACTTTTAAAGATGTTCGGGCTTACTGCTGACAGCATAGCGGCAGCTGTTAAGGAGGCGCTAGGTAAATGAGCGAAAAAACAGCAGGGGCTATGATACGTTTTAATAATGTTTCGAAATTTTACGACAACCATACTGTTTTAAAAAATGTTTCGCTCGACATAGAAAAAGGCGAAATGATTTTTATCACCGGACCGAGCGGCGCCGGCAAGTCAACCCTGCTTAAGCTTATGTATCTTGCCGAAAGGCCTGACGAAGGAGATATAACTGTAGGCGATTTTCATCTTGCCTCTCTTAGCAATGCCAGGATTCCCAAACTCAGAAGAAGTGTAGGTGTTGTGTTTCAGGACTTTAAGCTTATAAACAACCAGACGATATATGACAATGTGGCGCTTGCGCTAAGGATAAGACGTGTTCCAGAAAAGGACATCAGAAATGTAGTTTCAGAAGCATTAAAACTTGTTTATCTGCGACACAAGGCCGAGAGCTATCCTAAAAGCCTATCTGGAGGAGAACAGCAGAGGGTTGTTATCGCACGGGCAATAGCTGCCGAGCCAAAGGTAATACTTGCGGATGAACCTACAGGAAACCTAGACCCCAATACAGCGGTGGATATTGTTAGGCTCTTTAAGGATATTAACATTCAGGGCACCACTATACTTATTGCAACCCACAATCGAGAGCTTTTCAGAAATACCGGCAAGCGTGTACTTAAACTTGATTCCGGAACCATAATCGGCGAGGAGGCAGGATAATGGCTCTTCCATATTCGTTCAAATCAGCATGCCGGAGCATCTGGAGAGAGAAATGGATAAATCTGCTTTCAACTCTTACGGTTGGTTCGAGCCTGTTTATAATTACCCTCACATCATTTTTCCTCTATAATGTTGAACTGGTGGCAACCCGAATTCCGGAAAGATTTTCGATGATAGTATATCTAAACAAAGAACTTTCGAAAGAGGAAATAGATGGTGTAATAAGCACCATAAAACAAAGACAGGATGTAATGGGCCTTACTTATATGTCGCGTGAAGATGCGATGAACGAGCTTAAACAGGCGCTCAAAGATTCAGGAAACGTCCTCGAAGGTCTTGATGAAAACCCGCTTGCAGCCTCTATAGAACTTAAACTAAAGCGTGATTTCATATCAACTTCAGGCACCAAGCAGATTGCAGAAAACATAAAGAGCATAAGCGGAGTTGATGATGTGTTTTACGGAGAAAAGATCGCTGAGGCCATATATAGGCTGCGCCGCTCCCTTGAAAATATAAGCATAATAATATTCCTGACCATCTCGTTCGGTGTGGTGTTTGTAATGTACAGCACGGTAAAAATTCTTTTTTACCGCAAGAAAAATGAGATAGATATAATTAAACTGCTGGGAGCCACAGGCGGGTTTATACGAGGCCCATTTTTAATAGAGGGTGGAATAATAGGCTTCTCCGGCGGACTGCTTGGCCTGGGCATGGCCCTTATGTTTTATTTTGCCATAACTTACCGGCTTAGCCGCGTAATACCTATGCTGAAAACCCTCGTATTCCCTGTTGAGATCCTTGTCGCGCTGCCTATAATAGGCATAATACTCGGCATTATAGGTGCAGCCATAGCGATAGGGAGAATAAGGCTTTAGGTCCGCTTCCTTATGAGACCTGCACTATGCACAAAAACAAAATCGGCGATGCGGTGAAAATGCCGACTGCGCTATTTCTATCAGTTGCCTCTTCGATAATTTTCACCCTGTTTTTCTTTCCTGTCGGAGCTCACTCAAAAAATCCTCAGGATGAGTACAAGCAGATTCAAAAAGACCTCCAGACGCAGAGAAAAAAACTCGAATCCGCAAACCGTATGGAGCGTTCTGTTTTGGAGGAACTGCGCAAGACCACTTCGGAGCTGAACAACATTGAAGAACAGCTTTCGGCGCAGCGCAAAAAAACAAAAAAAATACAGGCTGCGATAATTGCGGTTCAGGAAGATATCGAGGCAAACAAAAAAGGCATTCAGACGCAGGCCGATTACCTTAAAAAAAGGCTCAGGGCGCTGCAAAGACTGCATAAGAGCAATGATGCGCTGCTCGTTATTATAAGCGGTCTGGATGAAGCAAAAACCCTAAGGATAACAAAATACTTCAATGACATTTCACGTCATGACAGGAAAATCATAGAAAAATACCAGGAAACTGTCCGCGTCTTGGATGATAAACAGGAAAAGCTTAAGCGGCTTTCATCCGAGCTTAAGTCTGAAGAGAAAAAACTTTCGGCAATGGAAGAGTCGTTGAAGCATAAAAAGGCTGAACGTGAGACCCTGCTTGTAAGCGTGCGCAAAGAAAAAAAATCATACCAACAGATGATACGCGAGCTTCAGGAGTCATCGCAAAAACTTTTGAGAATAATTCAGGATTCTGAACAGCATGAAAAAGAGACAAAAAAGAAAAGGACAAAGAAGGTTAAGCCCGGAGTAAAAGAAGAAGAGCCTGAGGATGACAGTACTTTTGGACGGCTTAAAGGCAGGCTTCCTTGGCCTGCAAACGGCACCGTTGCTATACAATACGGAACGCAGATGGATCCGTTGTTCAATCTGCCGGTATTCAGGAGCGGTATACATATTAAAGCTGCGCACGGTTCGACAGTTAAGGCTGTTGCGGAAGGCAAAGTGGTTTTTGCAGAGGAGTTCAAAGGATACGGTCAGCTTGTAATAATAAGTCACGGCGGCAACTATCATACTCTATATGGAAACCTTGCAAGAATTTTTTCTTCTAAAGGGGCTATAATAAAAGAAAATGAAACCCTCGGTTCGGTAGGAGAGTCCACAACTCTCGGGACGTCCGGTCTTTATTTTGAGCTTCGCTATAAAGGCAAGCCTCTCGACCCGCGCCAGTGGCTGAAAAGATAAACTACGGAGGAATATGATGTTTTCGATAAAAAAATGGTTGTTTACGGCCGCAATCATCGGGGCTGTTTTTGCAGGCATAGCAGCAGGCATGATAGGCATAGGCATAGTAAGCGCAGACAGCAGCTATGAAGATCTGAAAGCATTTACCGAGGCATTGACCATAATAAGAAAAAACTATGTTGAAGAGGTAAAAACCAAGACGCTTATAGACGGCGCGCTTAAAGGCATGATTCATTCGCTGGATCCGCACTCAGGCTATATGACTCCTGATTCCTTCAAAGATTTTCAGGTTGAAACAAAGGGAGAGTTCGGCGGAATCGGGATTCAGATAGGCATAAAAGATGGGTTTCTCACGATCATTGCTCCTATCGAAGATACTCCGGGATACAAGGCTGGCCTGAAAGCTGGCGACAGAATCATGAAAATATCGGGCGAATCCACAAAAGATATGGGCATTCATGACGCTGTTTCAAAAATGAGAGGAACCAAAGGAACAAACATAACAATAACGATCTTTCGTGAAGGATGGAAAGAGACAAAAGACATAACAATCACTAGGGATATAATCAAGATCAAGAGCGTAAAAACAAAAGTGCTTGATGATAAAATCGGTTATCTTAAACTTACTCAGTTTCAGGAAACCACCGCGGCAGACCTCTCTGCAGCACTTGAAAAACTAAAAAAAGACGGCTTCACCTCCCTTGTCCTCGATTTGAGAAACAATCCTGGAGGCTTGCTGAACAGCGCTGTGGAAGTTTCTGACCAGTTCCTGCCGACAAAAAAACTTGTAGTTTATATTAAAGGAAGAAAAGGCAACAAGACCGAATATTATACTGAAGGCACATACCAGAGTTATACAGATATGCCGATGGTGGTTCTTGTGAATCAAGGAAGCGCGAGCGCTTCCGAGATAGTAGCAGGAGCCCTTAAAGATTGGAACCGCGCCATAGTAATAGGCACGCAAACATTCGGCAAGGGTTCGGTGCAAAGTCTTATCCCGTTAAGCGACGGCTCTGGACTCCGTCTTACCACAGCCAAATACTATACCCCTAAAGGCACAAGTATTCAGGGCGTAGGTATAACGCCGGATATTAATGTAAAGCTTGATGCAAAGAACGGAAAATCGCATACAGTTTACAGAGAAAAAGACCTAGAAAGGCATCTGAAAAACGAACAGGTAAACGAAGAAACCAAAGATGAGAGCGAAAAAGTACCTGTAGAAGTTGATGAGAAGAACGATGCTCAGCTTCAGCGGGCAATAGATACTATTAAGGCATGGAAGGTTTTTGAAAAGATGCCTAAAAAAGCGGCCTAAAAAAGGCCGCTTGGATTCATGCCGTTGAAGCGTGTTATATTCGATATAGAAACAACCGGCAAAGATTTCGAAACACTCGACCCCTCCACACAAGAATATCTTCTTAAATCGTCACAAACCGAAGAAGAACAAGAAAAGGTCAAAGAAAGTCTTGGCCTTTATCCATTAACCGGAGAAGTTATCTCGATAGGCATGCTGAATCCGGACACCAACAAGGGGGCGGTTTATTTTCAGATGCCCGGAGATCCACTGCTCCCGTTTGAAGAGGATGGAATCAGGTTTGAATGCGGAACCGAAAAAGAGATACTCGAAAAGTTCTGGGCTGCTGTTAAATCCTACGACCAGTTTATAACATTCAACGGACGCTCTTTTGACTGCCCCTTTATACTAGTTCGCTCGGCAGTTCATAGAATAAAACCTTCGCGGGATATCATGGGAAACCGCTATAGTGGGCCGCATATAGATCTTATGGACCAGCTTAATTTTTATGGGGCTTCAAAACGGAGATTCAGCCTGGATATGTGGTGCAAGACCCAGGGAATACAAAGCCCTAAGGCTGACGGCATAAGCGGAGCTGATGTTGGCGCTCTTTTTAAAGCCGGCCTTTATATCGATATCGCAAAATACTGCGGCAGGGATATCAGGGCAACGAAAGAGCTTTTTCTTGTTTGGGCAAACTATATCAAGGTTTAAGGTAATCGTTTGTGGTCTGAAAATCAAAAGAATCTGTCTTAAGTACGTTCCTGACAAAATTGAAGATTTTATCCCGCACCGCTTCATCAACATCTTTGTAAAAAATAGGATTGGCCACAACCGCGCCCCTAAAAGCATAAAACGGCGCAAGCACTTCAAAAATCTCGCTGTCACCAGAAAGCCGCAGATATTCGCTGAAGAACATCTCGAAACCTTCTTTGCATGCGCCTCTCAAATCGCCGTGCTCTCGAAGCGAAAAGAAAATGTAATTCATAGTAAGAGCGGTGATATCGTCCGCAGGGTCTCCCCATGCTCCCCGGCTTCTATCCAATAGGATGAATTTTGTGTCGCTTTGAAACCATATATTGCCCGGATGGAAATCGCCATGAATCTGTGAAAGACGTGCAGCTTTTGTTTTTAAGCAAGCTCTCCAGTCTATGCAGAGCTTCTCAATTTCGGCCATTTTGTCATAGCTTATTGTTCCGTCAGGATATGTATCGAAAACTCCCATAAGACATTCACCATGTCCGATTATATCTCTAATCTTTCGCCAGTAAAGAGTGCGCGAATCTTTTTTTATGCTGTGTATTTCTGCAAGATAAGCGGCCATTGAATATATTTTTGATTTATCCGTACTATCAAGATTTTTCTTCAACACCATTGCCTTCAAGTCATTAAAGTAGTCTATTCCCTCGCAACGCTCCATCAAAAGATAATATTCCTTGCCTCCTCCGATAGATTTGACAGTGCCATCCGGCAACTCTGAAAGCACATCAACAGCTTTAACATGGTGTGGAAGCTTAGCGTAATCTTCCAAATCCAGCAGAAACACAGAAGCCCTGTCAGAGGGATAGTCATGGCCCAACCCTTCGGGGAAGAGCCCTTTTACAACATAAGACTTATTGCCAAGAGATGTTTCCATGGATACTAGAAAGCCCGAACCCTGAACACCCGACCCGATTTTAGTTACATCAACATGAACCACATCAGGAAACTCTTTTCTGATGTAACTTTTTATCGCCTGCTCGTTGATCATTTAAATCGGATTAGAGTTTCCCAAAATTGTTTTCATAGCGCTCGGAGAAATGTTGAGGTGTAAATTTATGCTCCTGTGTGCCGTAATGTTCAATAGCATAAGCAGAAGCAACCGCCCCCATCTTTGCGGATGTTACGAGGCTTTTGCCGGAAGCTATGCCCTTAAGGAGTCCAGATCTAAAAGCATCTCCCGCTCCGGTTGGGTCAACCACATCTTTAACTTTTGCAACAGAAATCTCTTCATCACCGGATGCGGAGCTTATTAATGAACCTTTCTCGCCGAGAGTTGTTATGATTATTTCGGTCATGCCGAGAAGCTCTTTTTTAGAGACTCCTGTCATTTTTAAAACAAGCTCGAGTTCATAGTCATTCGTTATCAATATTTTCGAGCCGTTTATCCATTCTTTCAGCTGGTTCCCGTCCCAAGCAGTAAGCGACTGACCCGGGTCACAGATATACTGGATTTTTTTTGCTCGGCAGTCTTTTGCGTACTTAACCATATCCGGCAGATTTCCGGGAGCGATCAGAACTATTGAATCAGCGGATTGGCCGGCTATTTCATACCCACACTGGTGCTTCATCGAGCCGGGATTGAAGCCCGTAATCTGGTTGTCCGCCTTGTCTGTAGTTATATAAGCTCCCGCAGTAAATTCGCTCTCGATTATTTTTATTGCATCGGTAGAGATTCCGTTTTTCTTTAGCCAATCGAAATATGGGGCAAAGTCTTTGCCTATTGTGGCCATTACGAGAGGCTTTTCGCCGAGCAGCGCAAGCGAATATGCGATGTTGCCGGCGGTGCCTCCGAATTTTTCCTGCATTCCGTTCACAGTAAAACAGACATTCAGGATATGCAGCTTGTCAGGCAGTATGTGATCCGAAAATCTGCCGGGGAAATCCATAATCCTGTCGTAGGCTATAGATCCTGAGATATAAATATTCATGCGGTCTCCTTAAGATAGTTTTAGTTGATTTTAATATTTTAAAACAAAACAGGAGGTATTTCTATTTAGATTTTTTTGCTTCGTCCCAGAAGGCGTCCATTTCCTCGATAGTCATATCAGAAAGGGATTTGCCAAGCTCAGCAGCCTTCATCTCGATATGCTTAAAACGCTTTATGAATTTGGCTATGGTTTTTCTGAGAGCGTCTTCAGGGTTTACACCTGTAAAACGCGAGAGATTTACCAGGCAGAAAAAAACATCGCCCATCTCATCTTCTATCTCATGCTTGTTTTTGGCCTTAAGCGCCTTTCTGAATTCGTGGAGTTCTTCTTCCATTTTTTCGAGGGCGCCGTCAATATGGTTCCAGTCAAATCCGGCTTTTGAGGCACGGGACTGGATTCTATGCGCTTTAAGCAGCGACGGCATTTCTTTTGGTATGCCCTCTAATATTGATTCCCTGTTTTTCCCTTCCTCTTTTTTCCTGTCTTCCCACTGCTTCAGCACTTCAGCAGATGTTTTATACTCCGCGCCTCCAAAAACATGCGGGTGTCTGCCGATCATTTTTTCGCTTATTTTGGCTATGACATCCGAGATATCGAATTCTTTGCGCTCACTCGCTATCCGGCAATGAAAAATTATCTGAAATAAGAGGTCGCCCAACTCCTCTTTTATGGCTTCTGGGTTCCCTTCTTCAATAGCTTCGATAACTTCATAGGTTTCCTCTATCAGATAGGGTTTGAGCGTTTCTCTAGTCTGCTCCCTGTCCCACGGGCATCCGTCTTCAGCGCGAAGGCTGTTCATTATTTCGATCAGTTTTGAGAATTCTTCCATGGTTTTGTTCTGTGTTTGGTTTTTTGTGATAGAATTAGAAGAATATTAAGGCACATTAGAGTGTCTTTTTACAAACTCTTTTCAGGAGGCAAGGTGGAAGGAAGAAAGGTAAGTGAAACAAGCATCACAATGGCGCAGGTCATGCTGCCGCAGGATGCGAATCCCGCAGGAAACATACATGGTGGAGTAATAATGAAACTGATAGATACTGCGGCAGCTGTTGTTGCAAGCAGGCACAGCAGGGCTAATACAGTTACTGCTTCAATAGACAGGCTTGATTTTCACAATCCTGTTTTTATCGGCGATCTGCTTTTTTTAAAAGCGGGCATTAATATGGTCGGCAGAAGCTCTATGGAGGTGGGAGTCAGGGTCGAGGCAGAGAATTACATAACAGGACATGTAAGGCATACAGCATCTGCATATCTTACTTTTGTGGCTTTGGATGAAGGCGGCAAACCCAAATCGGTTGCACCGCTTATCTGCGAAACAGATGATGAACAACGGAGAAATCGAGAAGCCTCATTACGCAAAGATTCACGTTTAGCGCTCAGAAATAAAGAAAAGGCCTGCAGCCTTGATATCAGCAACTGCAAATAACGGAGGGATTATGAAAAAAATTGTTTGTATGTTCATTTGCATCGTAGCATGTTTTGTTTGGGTATCTTTAAGCACAGCTGCCGAAAAAACCAAAGCGGCAAAAACAGAGAAATCCTCGAAAGTAGGAGAGACATTGTTCCAGGAGCATTGCGCCATGTGCCACCCGGCAGGAGGAAACCCTGCCAGCCCCAAGAAGACTCTTAAGGCAAAAGATTTGGCGGCTAACAAGATAACCAAGGCCGAAGACATTGTTAAATTTATGCGCAAACCTGGTCCGGGCATGATGAAGTTCGATGAAAAGAAAATTTCTGATAAGGATGCGAAGGAAATTGCAGACTATATTTTAAAAACTTTTAAGTAAACATCTTGCAGGAGGGGAATATCTCTAGACATCCCCCTCCTGTAAATTTATTTCTTCTTTTTCCCAACCAGCAGCACGCAGGGGCTTCTCGAAATAACTACATTGACTCCTTCAGATTCAAGTTTCTGTTTTAGTAATTCGGTATTCTTGGCTATCTCATAAGAGTTGACCACTTCAACAGATTTTACGCCGCAGGCCCTGCATATTTCTTCAAGAGACACTTTGCCGCCCTGTTCACCTTTTGCTGTTATTCCGGTAAGAGGTGTGGGCTGATGCCCTGTCATGGCGGTGGAATCATTATCCATTATCACAACAAGAATGTTGGCATTATTGTAGACCGCGCTGATAAGCGCCGGAATGCCTGAATGCAAAAATGTGGAATCGCCGAGAACCGCCGCAACTCTCTTTACTCCCTGACTCGAGATGCCTGCAGCCTTGCTGATGCTTGCGCCCATGCAAAGACAGGTGTCCATTGCAGACAGCGGCGGCGCGGCCCCTAGTGTGTAGCAGCCGATATCGCCTGCGGTAAATGATGGGCCTGCTTCTTTTAATGCCTTGTAAAACTCTCTGTGGGGGCAGCCGGGGCACATAACTGGAGGCCTTATGGGCAGGTCAGAAGATGCTGGTGCAGGATTTTGCTTAGAGCCGCTTGCAAGATGTTTGGCCAATGCATCAGGCCCAAGCTCGCCTTCAGGGCTAAGCTCACCAGTTATTTTACCTTTTACATTTTGAGAAAATTTTCTCGCTATATTCTCAATTACAGGGTATCCTTCTTCAACAACCCAAACTTCATCCATCCCTGTCACAAAATCTTCTATAAGCTTTTCATCAAAAGGATAGGCCGCGATTTTTAAAAGCGCATAATCTTTGCCGAATTCTTTCGCATAGGTAAATGCGATGCCGCAGGAGATTATGCATTTTTTCTGGCCGTTCTTAGCAGTTTTATTCAGACCGGAAGTTCTTGCCCATACTTTCAGCTCCTCCTGTTTTTTGTTAAGTGCTTTATGGCACCGCACAACATTAGAAGGAACGGCAAGCATTTTAGCAGGATTTTTTTCTAAAGATAATGCGTTTTGATTCCTGACTTCTCCAACAGAAACAGGTGAAAGAGCATGTGAGACTCTTGTGACAGTCCTTAAGATTACCGGCAGTTCCATCTTTTCAGAAAGCTCAAATGCAGCAAGCATAAGGTCTTTAGCTTCTTGAGCATCTGAAGGCTCAAGGCATGGAAGTTTAGCAAATGAGGCAAAAAACCGAGTGTCCTGCTCGTTCTGTGAAGAATAGGCGCCCGGATCATCCGCAACAACAAGCACTAATCCGCCTTTTATTCCCAGATAGGCAGCAGTCATAAGCGGATCTGCAGCAACATTAACTCCGACATGTTTCATAGAACAAATAGCCCTTTTGCCGGTATAAGAAACACCTATAGCGGTTTCGAGCGCTATCTTTTCATTAAGAACCCATTGCGCCGGCCCTTCAAAGTTTCGGGCAAGGTATTCAAGTATGTCTGTTGATGGAGTTCCTGGATAGCTTACAGCAATAGAAATTCCGGCCTCTATCGCACCTCGGCCAATCGCTTCATTTCCGGACATCAATTTAATATTATTGTCTTTCATCATTGGTTTATTTAAATCTCTCTTCCGACCGCATTTGCGATCTGTTTTAAGTCACGCATCATCGATGCAAAAAAGTCAGGTCTCAAAGACTGTTCGCCGTCAGAGAAAGCCTCTTCAGGATTTGTGTGAACCTCAATTATTAATGCATCGGCTCCTGCCGCTATAGCAGCTTTTGTCATTGGGGCAACAAGATCCCATTTGCCCACACCGTGGCTCGGATCAACCACTACAGGCAGATGTGTCAGCTGTTTAAGCAAAGGCACTGCACTGAGATCCAAGGTGTTTCTGGTTGCGGTCTCAAATGTCCTTATGCCTCTTTCACACAGCAAAACTTCCTGATTGCCCCGCGACATAATATATTCGGCAGACATAAGCCATTCCTTAATAGTTGAAGAGAGGCCGCGTTTGAGCAGCACCGGTTTTTTTGTTGAGCCCACCTCAAGGAGAAGCCTGAAATTCTGCATATTCCTTGCGCCTATCTGGATTATATCGGCGTATTTTACTATTACATCCAAATCTCTTGGATCCATTATTTCTGTAACGATCGGGAGGCCGGTTTTCTCACGTGCAGCAGCAAGATACTGAAGCCCCTCTTCTCCAAGCCCCTGAAAAGCATAGGGCGACGTGCGCGGCTTAAAAGCGCCTCCTCTCAGAAAGGTCGCTCCGGCCCCTTTGACTTTATCAGCAATATCCATCAAGATTGTTTGGTTTTCTACGGCACACGGCCCAGCCATAACCTGAATTTTTTTGCCGCCTATAACATGGCCTCTAACGTTAATTTCTGTGTTTTCTTTTTTGAACTCCCGACTTGCGAGCTTGTAAGGCTTTAATATTCTGACTACATTTTCTACACCGGTAATCGCACGTATTGCATCCTCTTCATCCTCGGTAACCTTTGTGGTATCACCTATAACTCCAACTATAGTCCTCTCTGTGCCCTGAGAAACATTGGCTTTAAGTCCTTTGCTCTCCAGTTTTTTAAGCACATGCTTCAGAGCATCTTCAGAAGCCCCCGGCTGCAAAACAATAATATCCATAAATTGCTCCCTTTTTTGGTTTTTGTAAAACTAAAAGCTTGTTAACACAGTTTTGAAAGCTTCTATGAAACGCCTGTTTTCTTCAGGCAGCCCGATAGTAACCCTTATTTCCTTTGGCCCTACAGGCCTTATGATGACTCCCTTTTTAAGAAGCGCATCAGAAACTTTTGCCGAATCAATATTCAAAGGCATATAGATAAAATTTGTTTCGGTGGGAACATACTTTAATCCCATAGACTCCAATTCTCTATAAAGATATGCCTTGCCTTCTTCATTTGCCTCTACAGAATTTTTAACATGCTTCTTGTCCACAAGCGCGTTAAGCGCAGCAATTTGTGCGATAGTGTTTGTATTAAAGGGTTCCCGCAACTTGTTCATCTCGGCAGCAATCTCTTTTGCAGTAATGCCATACCCGATTCTCAACCCGGCAAGTCCATAGATTTTTGAGAAGGTTCGAAGAATCAGGACATCCCTTCCCTCAGCAAAATATTTAAGCGTGTCAGGATAGTCTTTGTCGCAGACATATTCGTAGTACGCCTCATCTAAGACCACGAGAACACCGTCCGGAATGAGCTTCATGAATTTTTTGAACTCGTCTTTGCTGTTCATAGTGCCCGTAGGATTGTTTGGATTGGCAATGAAAACAATTTTTGTTTTTGAGCTGACTGCTTCGGCCATTTTCAATAGGTCGTGCCTGTACTCAATCAGCGGCACTTCTATCGCAACCCCGCCCACCGAACGCACCGCCATAGAATAAACCACAAATGAAGGCGCTGCCATGACAGCTTCATCGCCGGGGCCGATGAAAGTCCTTACCGCAATATCAAGAAGCTCGTTGGAGCCGTTGCCCAAAATTATGTTGTCAATGGCCACCGAAACTTTTTTTGAAGATAATTTTTCTGCAAGCGCGCTCCGCAAATAATGGCCGCCGCCATCCGGATAGCGTCCTATTTCGGAAGCATTCTTTAAGAAATTTTTTATCGCTTTGGCCGCCTTAGGCGAAGGACCCAGCGGGTTTTCGTTTGAGGCTAGCTTTATAGAGCCTGTTATGCCAAGCTCTCGCTCAAGCTCTGATATCGGTTTGCCCGGCACATAGGGTTTGATTGAAGAAACATAATCCAGAGATTTGATCATTTATTTACCTCTCTATTTTATCGCCTACAGGATACGAACCTAAATGTTTAAGATAGAGGCAGCTGTCTTTGACTTCTTCGATAGCTTTCTTCACTTTCTTATCATCTATATGACCAAGCATGTCTGCAAAGAATATGTACTCCCATGCTTTTCTTTTAGATGGCCTTGACTCTATTTTTGTCAGATTTATTTTTGCTGCTTTAAAGGGAATAAGCACGCTATAAAGGGCTCCGGGCTTATCTTTAAGCGAAAACATTACCGAGGTTTTGTCATTTCCGGTTTTAGCCTGATAATCCCTTGCAATTACAAGAAAGCGTGTATAGTTGTACTTGTTGTCTTCAATATGTCTTTCGATAAACTTCAGGTCGTAAAGTCTTGCCGCAAGCTCGCTCGCAATAGCTGCCGTACCCTCGTCTTTGGATGCAAGCTCCGCCGCCTTTGCAGTACTAATAGCTTCAAGCACCGGAATGGCGGGCATATTGCGCTCAAACCATTCTCTGCACTGAGCAGCTGCCTGAGGATGAGAATAAACCCTTTTTATCTTTGCCCTGTCGCCGCTCTTAGATAATAGATTATGGGAAACCTCAAGCATAACCTCGGCAGCTATTTTAAGCTCGCAGTCCACAAACACATCGAGGGTGTAGCTCACCACGCCTTCATTGGAATTTTCTATCGGAACAAGACCGTAGTCAGCCTTCTTCGCTTCTACCGCCTCAAATATAGCCTTTATGCTCTCTACCGGAATGTAATCTGCAGAGGAACCGAAATGCCTTATCGCTGCAAGGTGTGTGAATGTGCCTTCTGGGCCGAGATACGCTACTTTTAGCGGCTCTTCAAGAGAAAGTGAAGCCGAAATTATTTCTCTGAATATTACCCTTAATGCATCATTGGGAAATGGCCCTGCATTTGAATTTGTCATGCGTTCGAGTATGGCCCGTTCGCGCTCTGGGGAATGGAATTTCAGGTTTTGCTTTCTCTTTATTTTTGCTACTTCGATAGCAATATTAGCCCTTTTGTTTAGAAGATCGAGAATGCGCGAGTCTATCCCGTCTATCTGTTCACGTAGTTTTCCGAGTCCATTATTATCTGAATTATGTTTTTTCATGAGCTTTAATATTACAGAAACTTTTCCTTTTTTTTCAACGAAAAAAAGCCCTGGCATTACTGGTTGTCAGGGCTTTTTGAGTTTGTTCCTAAGTTTCAGCTTGTGAATATCTTTAAGGCCTTGAGCCTGCTCGGATGCTTAAGTTTGCGGAGAGCCTTTGCCTCGATCTGCCTTACACGCTCTCTTGTTATCGAAAGATATCTGCCCACCTCTTCTAGCGTGTGATCTCTGTCAACACCAATGCCGAAGCGCATCCGGATAACCGTCTCCTCTTTTGAAGTCAGCGTATGCAAAACCCGCTGAATCTGTTCAGAGGTTTCTATTCTTTCGGCCTCAGAATAAGGTGAAGGACTCGCCTTGTCCCCGATAAAATCTTCGAGTTCAGTGTCCTCATCTCCAATCGGTGTCTGGAGTGCTATTGGATCCTGAATTGCCCTGAAAACTTCTTCCACCTTCCTTACCGGAACTACAAGTTTCTTTGCTATCTCATCGTTGTTAGGTTCTCTGCCCAACTGTTGGGTAAGCTCTCGCGATGCCTTGGTTACGCGGTTATAGAACTCCATCATATGAACAGGCACACGAATCGTTTTCGTCTGGTCGATAAGAGCCCTTGTGATAGCCTGTCTTATCCACCAAGTTGCATATGTGCTGAACTTGAAACCTTTTTCGTATTTGAATTTATCTACAGCTTTCATAAGGCCGATATTGCCTTCCTGTATGAGATCGAGAAGCGGAAGGCCTCTGCCCACATAATTTTTTGCGATGTTCACAACCAACCTGAGATTGCGGGTTATTAGCTCATTCTTTGCCGCAGTAACAAGATGCCTTGCTTTTGATATGCTGTTCCATGTATCTTTGAGAAATTCTACTTTTGTCCCGACTTCGGTTTCTACTCTTTTGTAATCAGCCTGCACCTCTTTTAAGACAAGCTCAGACTTTTTTGTGTTTTGGCCTTTTTTCTTTTTGTCGTTTATTGAGGCTCTGAACTCTTTTTGGGTAGGATACTTTTTAGGCAGCTTGCTGTCCGAAGTTTCGACAAGCTCCATCAATTTCTTAAGCCTTGAGAGAGTTTTCATAACCGCTTCATCTGCTCTCTCATCTTCGGTTATGCCTTCTTCGCCCTCTTCTACTTCCTCAATTTCGATGCTGTCTTTGATTTTTTCAAAAATAGGCAGAACCGAAATTTTTTCTTTTATTATATTTTTCCCCTGTTCAAGTTTCTTGGCAAGCTCAGTCTCCTCATCCTTTGTGAGAATCGAGATGTCGCCCATAGAATTAAAATATGCCTGAACAAGATCTTCTGCGCGTTCGTACTCTTCAACCTCTTCCTCAACATCTTCTTCGCCCACAATTCCTTCTTCGCGGTCAACGACCTTGACGCCCATGTCGCTGAGCACATCCATAAGGTCTTCAATTTCGTCCGGGGAAAAGAATTCTGAAGGAAGGGCGTCATTGATTTCATCAAACGTAACCTTCCCTCGCTTCTTGCCGAGGTTGATTATTTCCTCAAATATGTCTTTCTCTTTCATTTTTTTGAACCCGCCTCAGAAAAGAAAAATTAAAGAAAGGACATGAATACTATCCTTTCTTTAAATTGTACAATGATTTTTTTAAAATGCAAGAAAAAATCTTGACAACATTGGGAAGGTAATAAGTAAGGAAGAGGTCAAGGCACACGGTCTATTAGTACTGGTAAGCTGAATGCATTACTGCACTTACACCGCCAGCCTATCAACGTGGTGGTCTACCACGGACCTT
>PEAD01000035.1 GCA_002753335.1 Nitrospirae bacterium MYbin3 | reverse complement strand
CTCCAACCAAAGAAATATTTTTAAAAAGGTCCGTTATATTGCCCGAAATTACAAGTTCTTTTACAGGGGAGCCCAGTTTCCCTGCATTAATCAACAGCCCTGACACCCCGATAGAAAACTCTCCAGAAATCGGATTCGCCGTATGCATACCCATAGTTTCGATTACATATATCCCCCTGTCAACGGATGCAACAAGTTCGGCAAACGGTTTTGAGTAATCCTCAGAAATGGGTTCGAGATAAAGATTTGTAGGCCCAACATAAGGCATGCCGCGAAAGCTTCCTCGTATTGCATTGCCTGTAGATAATGCTCCGGATTTCTTAGCGGTATAGGTATTGTGCATGAAAGACTTTAATATACCGTTTTCGACCGGCGATTTGAGTTTAACAGCAACGCCTTCATCATCAAACGGTTTGCTGCCAAGCTTTCCATCAATCAGGCCGCTGTCAATGATGCTGAGGTTGTGGTTCAGAACCTTCATGCCAATTTTGTCTGCAAAGAGCGATTTCTTTTTTTGCACAGACTCTGCCGAGAGAGCAGATGAGAGTATTCCTAAAAAGTCGCAGGCCACAGAATTATCAAGCAACACACTGCCTTTAAAGGATGTTGTTTTTTCTGCGCCGAGCAGCTGCAGGGCCCTTTGGGCAGCTTTTTTTGCAACCCGCTCGCAGGATATTTCGCTTAGGAATCTGCTGCCTTCATATTCCCATCCCATCTGGCTTAACCCGCTCTCTTCGGCGATCGCCATAAGTTGGGCGTAACAGCCTGTGGCTGAGTAAGATTCATTAATACCTTTTGAATTGGCTATATGCGTGCTGCTTACTGTGAAAGTAACCGAAGGTTTGCGGAGTTTCTTTATCCTGCTATCTTCGGCCATCGCATGGTGTTCAAGCGCAAGGGCGTGTTGAATGGCAGTTTCTTTATCCATCTTTTCTATATGTTCATCGTAAATATTTACGGAAGAAATGTCTGAGGGTAACGGGAATCCAAGATTGCCATCTTGCTCTGTATACTCAGATGCTGAAACAGCATTAAACGCAACCTTTTCAAAATCAGCCGCATCCGTAGAATATGAGAATCCGAGTCTTTGTTTTTTTATTATTCTGAGACAATACCCGAATGTATTTGATGACTCTATAGTTTCTGCTTTGCCCCCTTTTGCTTCTATGCTTATACTTTCTGTTTGTTTGAGAAAAACCTCGGCCTCCTCAGCGCCGCGCAAAATAGCGGCATCTATAAGTTTGAGCGAAAAATGTGGGTCTGATTTGGCTCTGTTTTGCACTGAGGAATATTTAATCTTCGTAGTAGGTTGCTGATGCGGTGTCCGATTCCCAGACCGTCACGCTAGACATCTTTACACTATTGGCAGGCAGTTTTTTGCCCATCGATTCAAATATCCATTTTGCTATATTCTCTGAGGAAGGATTAATTTCGGTGAAAGGAAAAATTTCGTTAAGCATTTTATGGTCAAGCTGTTCTACAACTTCGTTCGCCATTCGCTTTAAGTCATGAAAATCTATGGCTATGTCAATCTCGTTTAATTTGGCGGCTGTTACTGATAACTGAACCCGCCAGTTGTGGCCATGAATATTTTCACACTTGCCCTTGTAACCTCTCAGCTGATGTGCCGACGCAAAACTCGTTTCTATGCTTAACTCATACATTATAAAACCTCCGGCAAAACATTAGGGAATGACTAAATCAGCTTGATTTTTAAATATATCATCAGACCGGCTTTTATTTCAATTTTTGTTTTTCTTTCGGTTTGGTAAGATGATGCTCAATCTGATATATTAAATATATATGCTCGCGATGCATATGGGGGAGGATAAATGAAAAGTCTCAATGGCATTAAAATATTCTTCTTTTTATCAATTCTTTTTCTTAATGCCTGCTCTATAAGTCCGACTTTAAAAAAGGAAGTCCCTATCATTCCTGTTGCGCAGAAAACACAGATGAATGTGGCCTTGCTTGTTCCTGAGTCCACAAGGAGTCTTATGACTTCTGAGGTTCTGTCAGGGCCCTGCATATCTGTTCATGTCGAGCCTACGCCTTTTGGAGTTATTTTTGAAGAAACGGCTGTTGATACATTTGCTCAGGTGTTTGACAAGGTTTCGCTTATAAGAAACATGCCGCCACCCGCAGGCTACGACGCTGTTATTGAGGCAACCATGAGCAGTATCGGCAGAAAAGGTTCCTGTCCTATTTCTCCAAGCGAATACTATGTTGTCAAAGGCAATATGCGGCTCATAGATGTAGGGGGGAGGGAAATATGGAGGGCTCCGCGCGATTCTCAACGGTCCGATTTTCATATGCAGCGGGTTTTTGGTATGGACGCATTTACTCAGGAATTCGGCAGAAGAATGTCTGTGTCTATCGCAACTCTTTTAAAAGAATGGGCGATAGACCTTACCAGATGGCCTGAATTGCAGAAATATGCCAGAAAGCAGGAATCTCCAGAAAGAGTTGCTTTCAGGGAACCCGCTCCTGTTCAGACAGATAGGCTTCCGCCGACACGCCGCGATGCATTCGCTGTTGTCATAGGCATAGATTACAAGGGCAGGCAGGAGATACCTACTTTGGGCTTCGCTTCGTTGGATGCACAAAAGGTTTATGACACTCTGACAGACCCAAGGTACGGCGGTGTACCAAAGGAAAATGCCGTACTGCTTTTGAATGAGAAGGCCACAAGAAATGAGATAGTCGGTGCATTGAGAAGGATCAAAACATGGGATGGATTTGTGTATGTCTATTATTCAGGGCACGGAGCGCCTAAGACAAAGGGCGATAAATTTACGGACGCATTTTTAGTGCCTCACGATGTTGTTGTAACCGACCCTGAAGCGATGGAAGAAACCGCCATAAAGGTTTCTTATCTGCAAGAGCTTGTTGATGCTTCAAATGCAAAAGGCGTTATGGTTGCTCTTGACGCATGTTTTTCGGGCGGCGGCAAATCGATAGTTCCCAAAGGCGGCAAGCCTTTGGTGGGAATGATGGTGGCATCCGATTTAATGAAGCCTAAAGGCGAGGGTAGACTTGTTATCACGTCATCTGCGGTAAATCAGCAGTCATGGGAAGATGAAAGCGAACTGAAAGGCGGAATATTCAGCCACTATCTGCTCGAAGGCATGAGGGGCAAGGCAGGCAAAAACGTATGGGTAAAGGCTGATGAACTTGCGGACTACGTATCTGACAATGTGCCTAAGGCTGCGAGAAGACTGAAGGGAATTGACCAGACACCACAGATGCTCGGCAAAGGTGACTTTTCTGTATCAAGGAATTGGGAGCGCGCCAAAGTTATGGATGTAGAAATAGCAAGAGGAAAGCTCAAAGATGCATTTGAGCGTGGAATTATAACTGCGGAACAGCTCAGCAAGGCGATGGACGAGATGAAGTCTCCCAAAAAATCCAAGACATTTGAAGCCTACCTCGAAGGCAAGATAGATGAAAAGAAATTCGGGGAACTGTATTAATGATTGATAGCTACAAACTAAAAGAGGTGAAAAAGATGCGTGCTGCTAGAATTATTTTAATTATTTTTATGGTTGGCTTTTTATCCGGTTGCATAACTATTTCTTCTCAGGAATACAAGAGCGGAATGATATGGAATACAGTCACTGCGCGTGATTACATCGACACCGGAGTTCGTATCGAAGCCGAGTGCAGCTTTACGCCTGAGTATAGGCAGTTATGGCTGGAATGGATGAATACCGAAGAATCCATAGTAAACTACAATATTGCCTTGTGCGAGCGGATAGTGGAGGATATGACAAAGTCGCGTTTATTTTCGCGGGTCAATATGGGTTCGTATGACATGCTTATGAGGATTGAGCATTCAGAATCAAAAACCGAACACAAGACGGTTATTTCGATCAAGGATAAAAACAACAAGGATGTAGGGGGTAATTATACCGCCTCTGGGATGAGAAGAGGATATGGTGGAGAATCGTTCCATGCAAGCCTGAGCCAGCTGCTTTCTGATGTTCGTGATCAGATGATGGCTGATTACAAGGCAGGCAAAGGTATTGCTGTGGCTCTTGGCGGCGGTATTCAGACTGCCGGATACGACTATGATGCGCAGGCCGGCGGCGGAGCATCGCTTGGAGTTCAGATACAGCCAGTTACCGCCGAACTTGCTGGACAGTTCGGTCTTAGTGAGGCCAAAGGCGCGTTGGTTACTGATGTTGTAAAAAGTTCTGCGGCAGATAAGGCAGGAATAAGGCGTGGCGATATAATCTTGGAGTTCAACAGGACTAAAATAGCTCTGCCAAAAGATTTGCAGAATGCTGTTGCGGCTTCGAGGGCCGAAGAGAATGCTTTACTGCTTATATCCAGAGACAGAGCCTCGATTTTTTTAACCGTAAAGCTTGGAGCTGTTCAGGGAGGTTTAGCCAGAACGCCTAAAAAAGAGGAGCCGTCTTACACTCCGCCGTCAGATATAAAGCTGCCGCCGTTGCGTTCCGATACATATGCTGTTGTTGTAGGCATAGATTACAAAGGAAGGCAGGAGATTCCGAATTTAAACTATGCGTCGGCTGACGCGGCAAAGGTTTACGATATCCTTACCGACCCGCGTTACGGCGGTGTGCCAAAAGAAAATACAATCCTTCTTTTAAATGAGAAGGCTACAAGAAACGAAATGGTGACCGCACTTAGGAAGATAAAGAGCTGGGACGGTTTTGTGTATGTCTATTATTCGGGCCACGGCGCTCCAAACACAAAGGGCGATAAGTTTGTGGATGCGTATTTAATACCGAGCGATGTTGTTATAACCGACCCTGAAGCTTTGGATGAAACCGCGATAAAAGTTTCTTACCTTCAGGAGCTTGTGGATACATCCAGTGCAAAGGGCGTGTTTATCGCGCTGGATTCATGCTTTAGCGGAGGCGGTAAATCGATAGTCCCAAAAGGCGGCAAGCCTCTTGTCGGAATGATAGTTAGTCCAGAGTTGATGAAGCCTAAGGGAGCCGGCAAGGTGATCGTCACATCTTCGGCCACGAATCAGCAGTCATGGGAAGATGAGAGTGAATTAAAGAGCGGTATATTCAGCCATTATCTTATCGAAGGATTGAAAGGCAGAGGCGGCAAGGAAGCATGGGTTAAGGTGGAGGAGCTTGCTGACTATATAAAAGAGAATGTGCCTAAAGCTGCGAAGAAGCTGAAAGGAGCAGACCAAAATCCACAGATTGCAGGCAGGGGTGACTTTGCGGTTACAAGAAACTGGGAACGCGCTAAAGTGATGGATGTGGAGATAGCCCGCGCCAAGCTTAAAGATTCTTTTGAAAAAGGAATTATAACGGCAGAACAGCTCAGTAAAGCAATGGATGAGCTGAAGTCTTCAAAGAAGTCCAAAACACTTGAAGCTTACCTTGAAGGCAAGATAGACGAAAAGAAGTTCGGGGAGCTGTATTAACTAGGAGGCTTAAAATGATATCAGTAAAGAGATTATTCATCGCAAGCATATTTTTTTCGTTTATTTTGTCTGCCTGTGCGGTCCAGCAATTAACAACAATTCACAGACCTGACCCATACAACACAAAGCAGATGACTGTTGAAACTGCAGAGAACATACTATCAAACTACAATATTGCTATTAATGCTACGGATGCCGGTTTCAGTTTTAATTCAGTAGGAGGCCGAAGATTTGTATCGTATAGCGAGGCTCAACCTGAGTTGCTGATTGGCAATGTCATTATGCATATAGGGATAAAAGAGAATGTAAGGGTGATTCATAATTCCATGTATTTTAGAAGGGATCGCATGGAAGAAGCCAAAAGGCTTGTTGATGCTTTATATGTTATTAAGCAGGCTGCTTTGTCCGGCACTAGGGGAAGACTGTCTGACACTGCATCAAGAGATACAAGGCGGGAACGAGAATTTATATCAAAAAAAGAAGCAGTACGTGAGCGTGAACAGTTATTAAAAACCAAAGCGGCAATGCGCGAACAACCTGCTCCCCAAATTATTGACAATCAAGAAACAAAACCTTCTGAGCCGGATATAGAAATATCAACTCCTGTTGACACAAAATCGCTTCGACCCGATACCTTTGCTGTTGTGATAGGTATTGACTATAAAGGCAGACGCGATATACCCGCTCTTCAGTATGCATCAGCAGATGCTAAAAAAATCCATAGAATACTTACTGACCCGAAGTACGGCGGAGTTCCTAAGGAAAACACAATTTTGCTTCTTAATGAAAAGGCAACGAGAAACGAAATGGCTGCCGCACTTAGAAAGATAAAGACATGGGACGGATATGTTTATATTTACTACTCAGGACATGGCGCCCCAAAGTCAAAAGATGAGAAGCTTGTTGACGGTTTTCTTGTGCCTTATGACGCGATAGTAACCGATCCGGAATCTATGGAAGACTCAAGCATCAAGATTTCGTATCTTCAAGAACTGGTGGACTCCACGAATGCAAAGGGTGTTATGGTTGCTTTGGATGCCTGTTTTAGCGGAGGAGGAAAATCAATAGTTCCTAAAGGAGGCAAACCTTTGGTCGGAATGCTTGCGACTGCTGAATTAATTAAGCCAATGGGTGCCGGTAAGGTGGTTATGACATCATCGGCGTTGAACCAGCAGTCTTGGGAGGATGAAAGCGAGCTGAAGGGCGGCATATTCAGCCATTATCTGATGGAAGGCATGAGGGGAAAGCTTAGCAAGGAAGTATGGATCAAGGTAAATGACTTGGCGGACTATGTGAAAGAAAATGTTTCTAAGGCAGCGCGGAGATTAAAGAATGTAGAGCAGACTCCGCAAATCAGCGGCAGCGGAGATTTTTCTGTAACCCGCAACTGGGATCGGGCTAAAGTGATGGATATAGAAATAGGCAGAACAAAACTTAAAGATGCGTTTGAGAATGGAACAATAACTGCTGAACAGCTCAGCAAGGCGATGGATGAGATGAAGTCTTCAAAGAAGTCCAAGACACTTGAAGCGTACCTTGAAGGGAAGATAGATGAGAAGAAGTTCGGGGAGCTGTATTGAGAGAGAAACCAGTATGAAAAGGCATAATTTTATTTCTTTAACCAGCGTAATCTTCGTGCTGTTTGCAAGCATGGCGATGACAGGGTGTGCGAGTACGAATCCTTTTTTTAATGCGGCTTATTCGGGTGACATTGATACCGTTAAAACTCTTATCGAACAAGGCGCTGATGTGAATGTTAGAGTGGGGGTTGGTGGACTAATGCCTTTGAACTATGCTGCAGGTCGCGGCCATGCCAATGTTGTAGCCTTGCTCATTGAAAAGGGCGCTGATCTGAATGCGAGGGATGGAAGCGGATATACCCCGCTGGAGTTTGCCGCTATGTTAGGCCATGCCAATATAGCAAAACTCCTCATTGACAAGGGTGCAGATATAGATGCTGCAATAGTTGGTTTAAGCAGGCATGACAGAGCTTCCGCCAATCCAGCCATTAAACTTATTGAGAAGTTCGCTAAAAAGCAGGACATTGCCGGTCAGCCTATACTACCAGTTTCTAAAACAACACAAGAGGTATCTCTCATTGTCAAATCGGACGTTGACAAGCTTCCTGCTGCAGTTGCAAAGCCCAACAAAAACTCTTATGCCATTGTAATAGGTGTTGAAAACTACCGACAGAAACTGCCGAAAGTGGATTTTGCGGTTCAAGATGCAAAGCTGATGACCGAGTATCTTACAAAAGCGATGGGCTATCCTGAAGAAAATATTGTAACGCTTTTAAATGAGCATGCTACAAATGTAGATTTCGCAAAGTATTTTGAAAAGTGGCTGCATAACAATGCCGAAAAAGACAGCACTGTTTTTATCTACTATTCAGGCCACGGAGCGCCCAATCCAAAGACAGGTGATGCTTATCTTGTGCCCTACGACGGCGACCCTGCATTTATAGAGCAAACCGGGTATTCTTTAAAAAGGCTCTATGAATCGCTCGGGAAAATTCAGGCAAAAGAAATTATCGTGGCACTTGATTCCTGTTTTTCAGGGGCTGGCGGAAGGTCTGTTATAGCAAAAGGCGCAAGACCGCTGGTCATGTCTATGGAGAGTTTGCAGATACCGCAAAAGATTACTGTGCTTTCCGCTGCCTCCGGAGACCAGACAAGTTCAACTTATGACGAAAAAGGACATGGATTGTTCACGTATTTTATGCTAAGAGGGCTGAGGGGAGAAGGGGATGCAAATGGCGATGGAAAAATAGAAATAGGAGAGCTTTTCAACTACATCAGGCCGCAAGTTGAGCGCATTGCCAGAAAGACATACAACAATGAGCAGTCTCCGCAAATAATAGGATCTGAAAACAAAAAACAGATAGTGTTGGTGCAATGATGTTTTTTAAGGTTTTCGGCAGGCGGCAATGAAAAAAATATCGGCGTGCGGTTTAATATTTGCTGTGCTTATTGTTCTTAACGGGTGTGTAACTCTAGCCAAGACCCCATTAGGATCGGCAGTTGAAGGAGGAGACCTTAATACCGTCAAAGAGCTTCTGGCTAAGGGCTCTAATGCATGCGAAATGCAGGATTATGGACTGCCTGCTTTCGGACTCGCCGCTACTTACGATTTAACTATATTCCCACTCGATATTAAATACCGTACATGCAACGATGAATTATATAAGGTAATGCTGGACAATGCTTACGATACATTAAATAAAGGCGGTAATTGTCCTCAATTATTGGATTATGCTGCTGGCGCAGGATGCAACAATATAGTAAGCGGACTTCTAGAAAAAGGACATAATCCCAACGCAAAATCCGGATATGGCAACGCATTAGGCCACGCGGCGTTTCACGGTCATATTAGAACCGCTGAAATTTTACTTGATAAAGGCGCTGATTTAAATACTGCAATAACCACACTTAAAGATCTTGCGTCAAAGCAGTTGTCGGTAGGTTTAAGCGAACCTCTGAATAGAAAAACGCATGACAAGGCAAATCAGGCTGTTAAAATGTTAGTCGAATTAAAGCCTGTGCAGGAAGGATGGTCTTACTATAAAAAGAGCAATTATGACGAGGCAATAAGAGCCTTTAATAGGGCTCTGGAGGTCAATCCTCGAAATGGAAATGTTTTAGCCGGGAGGGGTTGGTCCCAATATTATAAAGGCAGTTTTAACGAAGCTATCAGTGATTTTAATAACGCATTGGAACATATTGAACCGAACAATAAAATTTTACTAAACGATGCACTTATCGGCAAGGCCTTTGCTTATCTCGGACTCGGGGACGGTGAAACTGCCGTAAGTATAATAATAAAAATAAAAGAAACGAATGCCGATTACAATCCAGCCTATAATCTATCACTCATATATTATCTGCTTGGAGACAAAGAAAAGGCTTGGGAATACAGGGGCGGAAAAGGGATGGTTGGAATACATGTAAAAGACTACAGCAAAGGTATGATAAGAGGTGTGGAAGCGGTAAAAATTGTGGAAGGCGGACCTGCTGCAAGAGCGGGCATATTGGTTGGCGATATAATTCTTAAATTAGATGGCGCTCATGTATCAGACATAAAAGATTTTCTTAATAAAGCAGCTACATTAATGCCGGGGACAAGAGCAAAAATAAGAGTATTGAGGGAAGGCATAGAAAAGGATATATCTCTTTCCGTTGCATCAGCAGATGTATTGATGGAAGAGAATCCGCTTATAGCTCCAATCATTGCAAAGAAAAAAGGCAAATCCGAAACAGCATTCAAACAAACTTATGAAGTTTTTTCCGTTACCGAACCCGCAGCTTCTGGGGAACTACCGCCTTTGCGTTCTGACACTTATGCGATAGTGGTAGGAATAGACTACAAGGGCAGGCAGGATATTCCCAACCTTCAGTATGCTTCTCAAGATGCAAAAAGAGTTTATGATGTTCTGATCAATCCTCAATATGGCGGTGTTCCAAAAGAAAACTCAATACTGCTTCTCAATGAAAAAGCCACAAGAAGCGAGATGATATCTGCGTTGCGAAAAATCAAGAATTGGGACGGCTATGTCTATGTCTATTTTTCAGGGCACGGCGCACCTAAGACAAAGGACGATAAAATCCTTGACGGCTTTCTTGTGCCTTATGATGCGGCAATTGTAGACGCAGAAACAATGGAAGATACAAGCATAAAAATATCGTATTTGCGGGATTTGATGAGCGGGTCTCAGGCTAAAGGGCTATTGGTGGCGCTCGATGCCTGTTTTACAGGCGGCGGCAAGTCAATAGTGCCCAAAGGCGGCAAACCCTTGGTGGGCATGATGGCATCCTCTGACCTTTTTAAATCCACAGGAACAGGAAAGGTGATGTTCACCTCTTCTGCAGCGAATCAGCAGTCTTGGGAGGATGAAACAGAACTGAAGTCAGGGATATTCAGCCACTATTTTCTTGAAGGACTTAGAGGCAAGGCAGGCAAGGACGTATGGGTGAAGGTGGATGAGCTTGCGGACTACATAAAAGAGAATGTGCCTAAGGCCGCAAGAAAATTTAAGGGAGCTGAGCAGACCCCTCATATTTCGGGCAATGGAGATTTTGCAGTAACCCGCAACTGGGAAAGAGCGAAGGTCGCGGATGTGGATATAGCCCGAAATAAGCTTAAGGTTGTTTTTGAGAAGGGGCACATTACCGCGGAACAGCTCTCAAAGGCTATGGACGAGATAAAGTCTTCAAAGAAATCAAAAACACTTGAGGCCTTTCTCGAAGGAAAGATAGACGAAAAGAAGTTCGGGGAACTCTATTAGTGAAGTTATCAATATTGTTTAGTTTTTTGTTTTTATTTTCGGGCTGCGAAACCCCTCTGACCGTACCGGAACGACTCGATCCTCTATCTGGCTTGGATATTGTGCGTCCTGCTTATAAAGACATGACAGTCGGCATAGTAATTTCGGAAAACACAAAAAGAACAGTTCAGTTTTTGCACGATGCGCGAGGATACGGCTCGTTTGATTATGAAAAGATAAACACCTTATTTACCGATTTTTTCCGCCGCAATTTCAAGAAAGCTGTCAGGCTCGAAAAAATAGAGGATGCCAATATGGCGCAATTAGACATGATTGTGATTGCAGATCTATATGTCAATGTTGATATCCACAATGTCACTGAACTTATGCCCGAAAAAGTTCATGCTCAAATTGATGCTGCTTTGATAATTCTTTCTTTAGACCATAAACAAATCGATACGATAAAAGGTTTAGGTATTGGCGCTCTTGAACGTCCCGGATATAATCCCGAAAAACTAATATTGGAAGCCTTGGACAATTTGGGCGTCAGGCTTCGTTCATCTATGAAGTTGGCGGAGTTTTTAAAAGCGAGAGTAAGGGATATGTCTGCATATACGCCCCAATCAAAAAACACATCTGGATTCGAAATAGATATACATAAAATTCCTGATTTCAAGTCTGAGCCCAGACCCAATGACCTTGCTGTGATAATCGGGATAGAAGCCTACAAGGGGCTTCCTAGTTCGGACTATTCAAAAAATGATGCTCTGATAATTAAAGACTATCTTAAGGCACTTGGATTTCAGGAAAAGAACATTGCATTAATTACGGATCAGGATGCAACAAAGTCAGGTATCGAAAAATCAATAGAGGCCTGGCTTCCGAATAAAATCAAGAATGACAGCCGTGTGATTGTTTATTTTTCGGGCCACGGCGCACCGGAGCCAAATAAAGGCGGAGCTTATATAGTGCCATATGACGGAGATCCCAACTATCTTGAGACCACAGGGTATTCGTTAAAAAGGCTGTATGAAAGACTGGGCATGTTAGAGTCTCAGGAAATAATTGTTTTGATTGATTCCTGCTTTTCTGGGTTGGGCGGCAGAAGCGTTTTTGCAAAAGGAGCCCGGCCTCTTGTTATGTTGTCTGATATCAAGGATATGCCACGTAATATGGCTGTATTGTCCGCAACTCAGGGAACCCAGATAAGCACGTCTGCGCCGGATAAAGGGCATGGCATCTTTACATACTATTTTCTGAAAGCTCTAAAGGATGGCAAAAAGACCATAGCAGAGATTTATGAGCAGATAAAACCTTTAGTAGAAAACGAAGCAAAAGCTCTGAATGTAAAACAGAGTCCGAGTATAAGCCCTGATGCTGATAAGCTGAAAGGACGCTTCAGTTTAAGAAAATAAAAACAACCATCATGCAGTCTCTTTTTAATAAGTTCTCTCTTTATCTCGGAATGATTAAGTTTTCACACTCGGTATTTGCTTTGCCGTTTGCGTTTACAGGTGCGCTGCTGGCAGCAAATGGATTGCCTGCTTGGAATACTGTTTTCTGGATTGCGGTTGCTATGGTAGGAGCGCGTTCTGGGGCTATGGGGCTTAACAGGATTATAGACAGACGGATTGACGCTAATAATCCTAGAACTAAAAACAGAGAAATACCTGCAGGTAAGATAAGCGTAAGGGATGCCGCGATTTTTACATTTGTTTCATTTGCATTGATGGTATATGCCGCATACAGTCTTAATGAGTTATGCCTAATGCTTTCGCCGGTTGCAATATCAGTGCTTTTTTTGTATTCATACACTAAAAGGTTTACATGGTTGTCGCACTTTGTTCTTGGGATTTCTATATCAGCGGCTCCTCTTGGCGCTTGGATTGCGGTAAGAGGAAGTTTTGATTTTGAAATACTGCCGCTCGCGCTTGCTGTGGTTTTTTGGCTGGCAGGATTCGATGTTCTTTACGCGCTCCAGGATGTTGAATTCGATAAGAGGCACGGTCTTCATTCCATTCCTCAGCAATTTGGAATTAAAAAATCTCTTTCTTTTGCAAGGATCTTTCACGGCATTACTCTCATATTGTTTGTTCTTACAGGCATAATATTCAACCTGAATTTTTTATATTGGCTTGGGATTTTAGTTGTGATTGGTCTCGTTGTTTACGAACATTCGCTCGTAAAGCCCGACGACCTTAGCAAACTCAATATGGCCTTCTTCAACATGAACGGATACATAAGCATTACGGTACTGGTGTTTACTGCCTTATCGCTGCTTATGTAGCTTGACAGCCCTCAAACCTGTACTTTATATTGGTGAAACAAAACAGGAAAGGAGTAATTATGTCAAAAATAAAAATCGGTATCATCGGCGGCTCAGGGTTGGACGATCCGCGCTTTATGAACAACCCAAAGACCAAAACCGTAAAAACATCTTATGGCGCGCCTTCATCGCCGCTCACTATCGGCAAGATAGAAGGCGTTGATGTGGTTGTTCTTGCCCGACATGGCAAGGGGCACACCATTTTCCCGACTGGTGTTAATTTCAGAGCGAACATCAGCGCCCTGCAAAAAGAGGGCTGCACTCACATTCTCGCAACCACCGCTGTCGGCTCTTTGAGGGAACAGATAAAGCCGGGAGATCTGGTTTTTGTGGATCAGTTCATAGATTTCACAAAACACAGACCGCTGACTTTCCATGAGAAAAAAGTCGTTCACACTCCAATGGCAGAGCCGTTCTGCACTGATTTAAGAAGTCTGCTTGTGAAGTCAGCAAAAGAGATGAAGCTGAGGCACCACAAAACAGGAACGGTGGTAACAATCGAAGGCCCGCGTTTTTCGACAAAGTCTGAATCGCATATGTTCAGGCTTTTGGGGGCAGATGTGATTAACATGTCCACAGTGCCTGAAGCGCCGCTGGCGAGAGAGGCCGGCATCTGTTATCAGTCTATCGCCATGTCAACCGATTACGACTGCTGGAAAGAGGGCGAGGAGCCAGTTACGTGGGAGATGATTGTAAAGATTATGACACATAATGCTGACAACGTGAAAAAGCTGATAGTCAAGACATTATCTAAAATAAAAAATGCAGATTGCCATAACTGCAAAACATCATAGGAGGGGAACATGCCGATTAAATCAAAAATAAGGACGATTCCTGATTATCCAAAGAAAGGAATAATGTTCAGGGACATCACAACGCTGATTAAAGACCCTGTAGGTTTCAGGCTTATGATCGACAACTTTACCCAGCGCTACATCAAGGGCGACCACGACTTCAATGTTATCGTAGGAATCGAATCACGCGGATTTATCATAGGCGGAGCGCTTTCTTACACGCTCGGCAGAGGCTTTGTGCCTATAAGAAAAAAGGGCAAGCTTCCCGGCGAAAAGATAAGCCATGAGTACGAGCTTGAATACGGCACCGACATAATCGAAATACACAAAGACGCTATCCACAAAGGCGATAAGGTTTTGCTGGTTGACGACCTGCTTGCCACTGGCGGCACCGCTTTAGCAGCAGCAGCCCTCATAGAAAAGTTAGGCGGAACCGTTGCAGAGATGTGCTTTATCGTTGACCTGCCGGATGTTGGCGGCGCAAAAAAGCTGAAACAGAAAGGCTACAAATTTTACGCCCAGACTGAGTTTGAAGGGGATTAGGGCGTATTGAGAGCTGATTTCATAATCTGCGGGGACTATGTTCTGACGATGAACAGCGCTATGGAGGTAGTGAAAAACGGCGCTGTCGCGGTGTTAAATAAGAAGATAGTTGATGTAGATACTTCAGAGGAAATACTAAAAAAATACGAATCTTCCGAAATTATCAAAGGCGAGGGCAGGGTGATACTTCCCGGCCTTGTCAACACACATACTCATGCTGCTATGGTCTATTTTCGGGGTCTTGCGGATGATTTGCCACTTAAGGATTGGCTCGAGAAGCATATCTGGCCTGCTGAGGCACGATGTCTTAGCCCTGAATTTGTATCGGATGCAGTAGAGCTTGCATGTCTTGAGATGCTGAAATCAGGAACTACGACTTTTTCTGATATGTATTTTTTCGCCGGAAACACCGCACAAAAAGCAAAGGAGATGGGGATGCGTGCTGTGATATGCTCTGGCGTTGTTGACTTTCCAACCGTATCGGGGAGCAACGCCGACGACTATCTCAAACAAGCCGAGATGTTTATTTCAGAATGGGAGAATGACGGATTGATTATGCCGGGTATTGCAGCACATTCGGCTTATACATGCAGTCCTGAAACGCTAAAAAAAATATGTAAGCTTTCTGATAAATGCAGTGTTTCTCGTCAGATACATTCATCAGAAACCGAGTGGGAGGTTGCCGAAATTGTATCGAGGTATGGCAAAAGGCCTGTTGCCCATCTTGATGACACCGGTTTTTTTGACGGACATTCCGTTGCCGCTCACTGCGTATGGGTTGATGCTCAAGAAATTGATATTCTGGCAAGGAAAGGTGTCGGAGTGTCGCACTGCATCGAGAGCAATCTGAAACTTGCTTCAGGAATAGCTCCAATCCCGCAGATGTTAAAAGCAGGTGTTAATGTTTCTTTTGGAACTGACGGCGCAGCGAGCAATAATGACATGAACCTTATCAGTGAAATGTCCACTTCAGCCAAGGTTTACAAAGCTATAAGCAAAGACCCAACGGTGATTAATGCGGCAACTGCGCTCAGAATTGCAACTATCGAAGGAGCAAAGGCACTCGGGCTGGATGACAAAATAGGGAGCATAGAAAAGGGCAAATGTGCAGATTTAATAGCTGTAAGCCTTAAAAAGCCTCATTTGACGCCATTGTACAATGTTTTTTCTCACATGGTTTATTCCTTGAGCGCATCGGATATCGAAACTGTAATAATTGATGGCAAAATTTTGCTTAAAGATAGAAGCTTTACAGGGAAAGACGAAGATTATATCTTTAAAAAAGCTGACGAATGGTCACGGAAAATTGCATCATAGAAACTTAACTTATGAACAACTACGACTCGATTTTTAGAAAGTTTTTATGGCGATCTCTGCCTGCTGCTTTGCTGATTATATGGGGTTGGGTTCAGATTAAAACTGCCTTTGGTCTGATTAGTCAGGTATTAGTGGGAATATGTTCGTGTTTCTTAGGTATATTAATTATAGCGCCACTTTTTATTGAACTGATTTCTGAGATATTCTCAAACTCTCCCACGATTTCAGAACGAATTTTATTGATCGGAAAAGATGCAAAAGAATATTATGAAAAAAGGTTTGCTGAGTTAAAGCACATTTTGGTTGCTGAACCACAAAGGGTTGACGTTTATATCGAAATGATACACATAGCTTTCAAAGAATTCAAAGACGAACATCAAGCACTTAAAATTTTATACAATGGGCTGAATACATTGAAGGATAAATCGGATCGTGAGTTGCTGTCGGAAGCCTTCAATATAGCAAAAACAGGCAAGTTGGCTGTAAAAGCATATAAATCAGGAGGAATTAATGGCTAATATATTTCAAAACGCCGCTTCTGTCTGGAAAGAGATATTATCTAACACGGAGAAAAATCGGGATTTATTGTCAGAGGTTGAGAAGTTTGCGAGAGAAAACCTACAGCCTAATACTGTTGTATTCGGCACTTCGGGCTGGAGAGGAGAGATAGGAACCGATTTTACATTTAATAACGTCCGCATAGTTGCGACCGCCATTGTGAATATGCTAAAAAGCAACGATGAATCAGTGATGAAGGCTATGGGTGTGAGCGACTTCGATGAGATAAAAAGACGGGGCGTTATTGTAGGGCATGATAACAGATTTTTAGGCCCTGATTTTGCGAGAAGTGTAATAGGCATATTCCAGAAAAATGGGATTAAGGCTTTGTATGCGGGCGAGGCGGCTACGCCTGAATTTTCGGCAGGCATAGAGATGCTTAATGCAGCATGTTCTGTAAATCTGACGCCTTCGCATAATCCTGCCAATTATGCAGGCTTTAAATTCAATCCTGCGGACGGAGGCCCGGCCGGTTCTGAAATAACAACAAAGATTGAAGAAACAGCGAATGCATTAATGAGTTCGGGTGTTGTTATGAATGAGGAACCCTCTGTTATCGAGAAGGTAGATCTTACAGATTTATACATAAAATACATAACCAGCAAAGGCACTATTAATCTTGAGAGGATAAAGAAGTTTATTAGTGATTCTGATATAACGCTTTGCATTGATAATGTTCATGGTTCTACTAGGGGCAGGGCGCAGAAGATTTTGGGACAGTGCAATAAGGTTGTTTACTTGAGAACAGAGGACGATTATCTGTTCGGAGGCGTAGCTCCTGAGCCATCAGAAAAGAATATGGAAGGCGTAGATTCTGTTTTGAAGCGCAGCAGTTCTAAATTTAAACTAGGTGTGATTATGGATCCTGACGGAGACAGAATTAGGTTTTCGGACGGCTCGATGCAGATACCGATGAACTATTTTGGAGCTATGGCGCTTCATTTCCTTAATGTCCACAAGGGCATAAAAGGCGTTGTGGCTAAATCAGTGGGCACAAGCAACTTTGTGAATGCAATAGCAGAAAAGCTCGGAATACCGATAAAAGAGACAAAAGTTGGCTTTAAAAATTTCAGGCCGTATCTTCTTTCTAATTCAGCAGAAAGAGCTATAGTTGCATTTGAAGAATCCGATGGAATTTCGGGCTACAACAACACTCTTGAAAAGGATGCTTTGTTCGGGCTGCTGCTTTCGATAGAGATGATGGCGGTCACAGGCAAAAATCTCAGCGCCTACTTAAAAGATATTATGGATGAGTTCGGATATTTTTATCCTGACAGGGCGGGCATAACCGTTGACAGTTCGCTCGTGGGAGAACCTCTGCTTAAGAAGCTTTCGGCGATTAAAGAACGGTTTCAAAAAGGCGTTTCTGTTGAGATTGGCGGAAAATCCTTGACTGTCAAGGATTTGATCACTGTTGATGGGACAAAAGTGGTTTTCGACAACGGCTCTTGGCTTATGATACGGCCGTCAGGCACCGAACCCAAAGTAAGGTTCTATATCGAGGCAAGAACAGAGGCTGATAAGAAATCTATCTTTGAAGCTGCCGAAAAAATGACCAGAGAGGCTTTGTCCTAATTCAATGTGGGACTACACAAACAAAGTCAAAGAGCATTTTCTCAACCCAAAGAACGCCGGAGAGATAGAAAATCCTGATGCTGTCGGGGATGTGGGCAGTATCGTTTGCGGTGACGCTTTAAGAATAACTCTGCGTATTGATAAAGAAACAAACACAATAACCGACGCTAAGTTTCAGACCTTTGGCTGTGCTTCAGCCATAGCAAGTTCATCCGCACTCACCGAAATTGTTAAGGGCAAGACAGTGGAAGAGGCTTTAAAAATCAATAATCAGGACATTGCAGATTATTTAGGTGGGCTGCCTAAGGAGAAGATGCATTGCTCGGTCTTAGGACGTGAGGCCCTTGAAGCCGCGATAGCAAATTACAGAGGAGAAGCGCTTCCGCCCGAACTTACCGGCAGGCTTGTGTGTCAATGTTTTGCTGTGACAGAGGAGATGATACGCAAAGTTGCAATCGAAAACCATCTGACCACCGTAGAAGAAATAACCGATTATACGAAGGCTGGTGGAGGCTGCGGATCATGCATCCCTGAGATAGAAAAGATACTAAATGATATCTGGTCCGTGACAGTTCCGAAAGATGAAGCGAAGAAGACCAAGAAACTTACAAACCTACAAAAGATTGCACTTATTCAGGATGTGCTCGAAAAAGAGATTAGGCCGAATCTTCAGTCTGACGGGGGCGATATAGAACTCATCGATATTGATGGAAACAGGGTTGTAGTTGCACTTCGTGCGATGTGTGCTTCCTGTCCCATGGGTGGAGTTACAATAAAAAGCATCGAAGACAAACTGCGCGAACTCGTATGTGAAGACCTGAAGGTTGTTGAAGGATGAAGCAGATATATTTTGACAATAATGCCACAACGCCTGTAGCTCCCGAGGTTTTTGATGCGATGCTGCCGTATCTTACCGAATATTATGGCAATCCTTCCAGCATGCACACCTTCGGCGGGCAGCTTCATAAAAAAGTAGAAGAGGCCAGATTTAAAGTTGCTGAATTAATCGGAGCTGAACCGGAAGAAATTATATTTACGAGCTGCGGCACAGAAAGCGACAACACTGCGCTAATGAACGCGGTCGAGGTTTCGGGTGGCAAAAGGCACATTGTCACGACGAGAGTGGAGCATCCGGCTGTTATGAATTTTGCAAAACATCTTGCGAGAAAAAGCTATAGATCAACTTTTTTACCTGTGGACAGTCTTGGGAGTCTTGACATGCAAGCCTTTGCTAAAGCTCTCGATGATGATACTGCAATAGTTTCTATTATGTATGCCAACAACGAGACTGGTGTTATATTCCCTATAGCTGCTATGGGTGCCATCCTCCGCGAAAGAGGAATAATTTTTCATTCCGATGCGGTGCAGGCAGCTGGGAAAATCCCGATTAATGTCAAAGAACTTCCGGTTGATATGCTTTCGCTTTCTGGCCACAAAATCCATGCTTCTAAAGGCATAGGTGCACTTTATGTCCGCAAAGGCACCCGTTTTTATCCGTATGTAATCGGCGGGCATCAGGAGAGGGGCAGAAGGGCTGGCACCGAAAATGTGGCCTCGATAATCGGACTCGGAAAAGCTTGCGAGCTTGCAAAGGGGGATATTAAAAATGAATCTAAATATTTAAGCGGTCTTAGGGACAAGCTCGAAAAGGCCTTGCTTAAAAACTGTCCTGATGCAAGGATAAACGGCGACATTCAAAATCGCCTGCCGAACACCACGAATATCAGCTTCGAATATATCGAGGGCGAAGCCATACTACTGAGGCTTGATGAACAAGGCGTCTGCGCTTCATCAGGTTCTGCCTGTTCTTCAGGCTCCCTTGAACCGAGTCATGTTCTGAGAGCTATGGGCGTGCCGTTCAACCTCATACACGGCTCTATCAGGTTTTCGTTGAGCCGCTACAATACCGAAGCAGAGGTTGATAAAGTAATTGATATAATGCCTGCGCTAATTAAAGATCTCAGAGCTCTTTCTCCTTTTGGCAAGCAAAAATAATATAAAAAAGTCTGAGGTATAATAAACTAATGCGCTGGATCTGGTTTTTATTATTGTCATTATATGTATCTATTGTTTCTGCTTCGGGGCTTTATGCCGACGATGAAAAATCGAACTCTCAGAATGTTGCAGTCAAGAAAGAAAGAATCAAACAGTTCACCGATAATGAAAAAAAATTAGACTGGACAGAGAGAAAGCAGATGCTGGTGAATTTTGAAATTAATGACAACAGTACAAACAATCTGCCAGAGATATCAATAGAGGAGCTAAATGTCAGGCGTGCAGGAAGAAAGTTTGAAGTCAGCTTTCAGCTTGCTCAACACGGTAAGGTTTATGACCTTGATATACCGGTGGCTTTTTATCTGCGTGGAGAAAAAATAAACGTATCTTACAAAAACGATAACTCGAGCGTTAAAATCATAAGACTGTTTGATACTGAGCCCCACAAAATTGTGCTTGATGAGGATTATAAGTTGTTCAGAAAACTGGCTGATTCAGAAATACCTGCTGTGCTTTCGCGCGTTATAGGAGCAAAAAAGATTCTTACAGCACTGCCAGTATCGAACAAAGAGGCTTATGGAAGTATTATCGAAGCTTTTAAGAAAAAAGGCGCGCAAGACAACGAATCGGCGGCGATAAAAGATTCGGATATAAAGGCATCGTCAGTGGTAATACTCGGCAAAGACAACCCTCTCATATCGAGATTGTACGCAAAAGTTAATATGCCCTATGCAGGCTTTAGCGTTGCAGTAAAGGAAAATCCTTGGAATCCAAAGGGAGCGGTTGCCATAATTGACGCAAAGAATAAAGAGGAAGCAGAAGCTGCTCTAAAAAATCTATTTACTTACGGTCAATACTCTTTGCTTGCATTTGAAAACGGTAGAAATATATCAAAGAGCGTCAATGAAAATGAAAGGGGAATAGTTATGGATTTAAAGGAAGAGCCTGTGGTTATCGAAACATCCGCACTTAAAACCTTAAATGACCTTATAGAAAAGATTTCGAAGAAAAAGATTTTGTATGTCGGCGAGGCGCATGACCGCTTTTCTCATCATGACATACAGTTGAAGATAATAGAGGGACTATTCAGCAAGAATAAAAAAATAGCGATCGGGATGGAGATGTTTCAGAGGCCTTACCAAAAGGCGCTCGACGAATACATCTCGGGAGAGATAGACGAAAAAGAATTTCTGAAAAAATCCGAATATTTTAAGAAATGGGGGCTTGACTACAATCTTTATAAACCGATACTCGATTTTGCGAGAGCGGAAAAGATACCGGTTGTTGCGCTAAATATTACACGCGAGATTACCGAAAAAACAGCCAAGACCGGCATGGATTCGTTGAGTGATGAAGAGCGCAAATTAATACCCGAACAGCTCGATTTTTCGGACAACGACTATAGGGAAAGGCTTAAGGATATTTTCGACAAGCATGGCTACTCGAAAAGCCGCAGCTTTGATTTCTTTTATCAGGCACAGATTTTATGGGATGAAACTATGTCTATGTCTATAGACGAATACTTCCGCAAGAACCCTGATTTTCAGAGTAGCGGCCAGATGGTTGTTATAGCAGGCGGGGGGCATTTTGAATACGGCTCTGGCATACCCAAACGGACATTCAGGAGAAACGGATACGACTACGCTATAATCATGAATGAAGGCAGCATAGAAAAGGATGCTGCTGACTATATTGTGCTGCGAAGACCGATGGACGGCATTTCATCGCCTAGGCTTATGGCCTTGCTCAGCGATAAAGAGGCCGGAATAAAAGTTCTCGCTTTTCCCGAAAACAGCGTGTCCGAGAAAGCTGGTATAAAAGTCGGAGATAAAATAACCTCACTTGACGGAAACGCTGTGTCAAAAATAGAAGATATAAAGCTGCATCTTTTCTACAAAAAAAGTGGCGATATCGTTAAGGTGAAAGCACTCAGAAAGAGATTCCTGCTCGGCGAAAAAGAAATAGAGTTTGAGGTAAAGTTATAAACTCTTAGATTCAGCGATAAGGCTTGGTTTCTGTAGTGAATGTGAAGTTTGGGAAACAGTTCTTTGCGAAGTGCAGCGTAAAACAGCCGCAAGTGTTTGAGCTCAAAGAGCGAGTTTTGCGGCTGTAGTGGAACGAGCATATAGAACTGTCAAAACGAAGCTCTGAACGGAAGAGACTAAGCCTTATCACTGTATTACAGAAAATCCCAAAGAGGGGGTATTTTAAATAGCATCGGTTTACGGAAACACCGCAGGTCTAAAGAAAAGCCAACTCTCTTTTCTCGAAAAGATATATCGGAGAAAGGTCCCGCCGGATAAGCTTATAACTCCTGAACTTGCCCGCTATTTAACATCGTTATCTTTTGAGCTTGGCAGACAGATAGGAGTTATCTTAAGCAGACGCGGCTCTGTCACGCATGTAATACTCGGCGACGCAGGCGGTGTTTTTATCCCCGGACTTGAAGACTACCCATTGGGCAGAAAAGCCTTAAGGGGGCTCCGATTCATCCACACGCATTTAACTGATACTGCTTTAAACAATGAAGACCTCACAGACCTTGCGCTTCTTCGTTTTGACATGGTTGCTGCCATAAGTGTTAGCGAAGGACTGCCTTTAAATATCTATACAGCATCACTGATGCCGCATGGCTCTGACAAAAAATACGATATCAATGTTTCGGATTTTCACAGGCTCGACCTCGATTTTGCCGCTTTTGTGAATTCGCTTGAAGCAGAGATGGACAGGCACAGGGTGCTTGAGAGCAAGGGCAAAAAAGAGTCCGCTATTATCGTGAGCGCTTCTACAAAGCCCAAATACGATCTTGAAGACTCTATGGATGAACTCAAAGAGCTTTCTGTTTCTAGCGATATCGCGGTGCTCGATACCGTAATACAGCGGCTTAAAGGAATCAATCCTAAACATCTCCTAGGCGAAGGCAAGTTGAGCGAGTTGATTATAAGCGCTATGGACAAAGGCGCGACCATGCTCGTATTCGATCAGGATTTATCGCCCTCGCAGATAAGATCAATTGCTGATAAGACGGAGCTTAAGGTTATAGACCGCTCTCAGTTGATACTCGATATTTTTGCGAGAAGGGCGCATAGCAGGGACGGTAAGGTGCAGGTTGAACTTGCTCAGTTAAAGTACATGCTTCCGAGGCTTTCGGGCAAAGGAACTGCCATGTCGCGGCTTATGGGCGGAATCGGCGGAAGGGGCCCCGGAGAGATGAAGCTTGAGATTGACCGGCGCCGCATACGCGACAGAATCACGCGGCTTGAGAATGAACTTAAGGGTTTGAGCGAAGCGCGGCGGCAACGCAAGCAGAGGCGCGTTCATAACAGGATACCGATAGTTTCGATAATTGGATATACAAATGCAGGAAAATCCACGCTGTTGAACGCTTTAACCAAAAGCGCCACTATTGTTGAGGACAAGATGTTCGCCACTCTCGATACCGCAAGCAGAAGACTAAGGTTTCCGAAGGAGCGCGAGATAATAATAACCGACACAGTAGGTTTTATCAGAGATCTTCCGAAAGATCTGCTTGCCGCATTTAAAACTACGCTCGAAGAACTTGAAGACGCCGACTTGTTGATACACCTTGCTGATGCCTCCAATCCAAGGATGGAGCAGCAGATATCCTCTGTCGAAAGCATTTTAGATGACCTTAAACTCTCGGACAAAAAAAAGATTATGGCGCTTAATAAAACCGATTTGGTTTCTACAGAACTTATCCAAAATTTAACAGAACGATATAATGCGATTGCAGTATCGGCTCTTAATGCTTCCTCTTTTGATCCACTGCTTCAGGCGATTGAGCTTTTGCTGTGGGCTTAAATAGACCAGTCAACGACTTTCAGCCGTTTGATTCGCTTAAAAAGGGCCACCTGCGATAGGGATAAATTCCTTTCGGTTTGGACATCTCTAAATGCTCGTTCCGCTACATCCGCAAAACTCGGCCTTCGGCCTCAAACACTTGCGGCTGTTTTACGCTTCACTTCGCAAATATGGCTGAATTATACTTCAAACTACAGGTTGACGCAGGCTTGAAGGAATTGGATGAAGGCAAAGGCATTACGCATGAAGAAGTCGAAAAACGGATGTCCAAATGGATTGCAAGATAATATGTTCACCGAGGGCCGTTGCCGGATTGGAATCTATTTGTGATTATATCGCCAAGGATTCGGAGTATTACGCAACTCTATTTGCAAAAAGAATAGGCTCTATTGTTAATAACCTTCCGCAATTTCCCAAAGCAGGCCGGATTGTCCCGGAATATCAAGCGGAATAAACATTTAGAAATGTCAAAACGCAGCCCTGAACGGAAGAGACCCAGCCTTATCGCTAATAGTGAGTCAGGGCGAACGCACTATGTGAGGTATAGGGGATAGTGTAGGCATAATAAGTGCAATAACATAGGCACTAACTTAAAGGGGGAGCCTATGTTACCGAATCCGAA
>PEAD01000034.1 GCA_002753335.1 Nitrospirae bacterium MYbin3 | reverse complement strand
GCTTGAAGATCTTTTGGTTAACAAGCAGGAAATCTCAGAAAAGATACGCATGTGCGATGTGCGCAGGGAAAGAATACTGCGCGATCTTGGCTTTGCACAAATGACGATTTCTGAAGTTGCCGAGATAGCTGAGGATGAGTATAAGACCAGTGTCAGTAATATAGCTGTCCGTTTTAAGTCCGTAATACAAAGCATAACCGAGCTGAACAAGTTCAACAGTCTTTTAATAGAGAAGTCACTTTACTATCTCAAAACATCATATAATTTTTTAAATACGTTTGATATTAAACCGAGACAAAAATTGTCCGTGGAGGCATAAATGTCTATTGGCGGTTTGTTTGATATAGCAAGATCCGGGCTTATTTCTACAAGAAGAGCTCTTGAAGTTGCGGGACATAATGTAGCGAATGCCGCAACGCCGGGCTATACACGACAGGATATTGTTTTCGAGAGCGTTTCTGCCAGTGCTTCATCTAATACAGGGGCATCAGGAAGAGGCGTTAGGGTTGCCCAAATCAGCAGAATGTATGATTCATTTAATACCTTCCAGATAAGAACCGAAAAATCGAATCTTGCATACTGGGAAGAATATAAAACAGGAATGATGCGTGTAGAAAGTGTGTTCAACGAGGCCAATGATGATGGACTAGGATCAAATATTAATGAGTTTTTTGCTGCCTGGAATGACGTGTATAAAAATCCGACGGGCTATGCAGAAAGATCGTTATTGCTGAATAAGAGCGAATTTTTGTCAACCAGGATAGCTCTTGCAGGAGCTAACCTTAATAATGAGCGTAATGAGCTTTTAAGCAGCAGCCAGACACTTGTTTCTGAAGTAAATAAACTTACCACAGAAATATCGACTTTAAACTATAAAATAGCCTCCAATCCCGGAATGTATGATCTGCAGGATCAGCGGGATAATCTGGTAGAAAACATTAACAAGATTGTGAAAGTAAGCACATTTGCGGATAGCAGCAATAAATATACGGTGCTTGTCGGCGGTATCCCTATAGTGGACGCTGCCCGTTCGTATGATATGAGCGCTTCACAGGATGCTGTTGGTATAATGCATTTTAAAATTGAGCTTTCATCAACAGAACCTTTAAGGGAGATAACATCGAGTATCGAGGGCGGGCAGCTTAAATCAAACATAGACCTTCGCGATACCATAATAATTGACAAGCAAAACCGACTTAATGCGCTTGCTATAAATATTTCTGATTATGTCAACTTTTATCAGAAGCAGGGATATGCTCTGGATGGTTCCACAGGGAACGAGTTTTTTAAGGTAAACAACGCTCTTGTTACTACGACGAATCCGGCTGCCGGCACGATTACCCGTTTCAATGTTACGGATTCGGATGCTTTTACTACTGATATGCACACACAATATACAATTGATTACAGCAACGCAGCAGGGGCAGGCTATCAGCAGGAGGGGACTTCAGGAATTTACTGGAGAGTAAGAGAAACCACATGGAACAGCACTACACAAACCTGGAACGCGATTGCTGATGTTCCGGTAGCAAGCGTTACTTTAACCAATGATAGCAATGAGACGCCAAATTTTCGGACTCTTTCATTTCAAGGAATAAGTGTAAGAATTGATGGAGCTCAAGGAGCGGTTGGAGTGGCTGGAAGCCTTAAAAATGCCCTTACCGGAACATTCACTATTAACCAGAATAAAAACGCAGCCATGAATATGGCTGTTAAGATAAATAGTCCCAATCTCATTGCAGCAGCAGCAGGAGATTGGGTAACGATTGATTCATCAAATGATACGATTCGTTTTACCGAAGATACAACAGCATCCCCGATCTCTTATAAGACCGCAAAAATCGCGGCCGGAAACTACACAAGATATCAACTTGCAGCTGCCGTCAAGACAGCACTTGAAGGGGCTGATACGGCAACCGCTAATACGTATACGGTAGCGTACAGCGCTGCTACGAAAAAATATACGATTACCAATGATGCCGGAAACGCCAATCCCATACTTCTTGATTGGCAGAGCTCAATATCCACTGCAGCCGGAGCATTGGGCTTTTACACCACAAATTATTCACCGATTGCAGTTGCCGGAAGCAGTACGAGCGATTTTGCTGTGTATCCCAGATTATCTTCCACAAACAAGGCGGGAGATAACATAAATGCCGGATTGATAGCAGGTATTGCGAGTGATACCAATTTTTTGAATGGATACAATCCAATAACTTTTTATCGGACAATAGTTGATGATGTTGCTATTGAGGCTAATTCAGCCAATGTCAACAGTACTTTCTATAAGAACCTTGTTGAGCAGCTCGAAGCAAAAAGACAGGAAACCTCAGGAGTCAGCCTCGATGAGGAGGCGATAAACCTTGTAAAGTATCAAAAGCAGTTTCAGGCAGCTGCCAAGATAATATCTGCTGCTGACGATCTTTTTGCAACACTTATCAATTCTGTAGGCAGGTGATACTATGAGCAGAGTAACAACAAAAATGATTTATGACACCATCCTGAACTCAATGCAGGATACTATGAAAAGTACGGCTTCTATTTACGAGAAAATTGCGAGCGGTAAAAAGGTCAACAGGCCTTCTGATAATCCTACAGGCATGTCGATGATAATGAACTACAATGTTCAGATATCAAATATTACCCAATATAAAAGGACAATGAGTGATGTAAAAATGGAGTTAAAAGCTTTTGAAACAACACTCAAAGGACTTTCTGATACGGCTGTTCTTGCAAAGGGTGTTGCTGCCAAAACTATCAGCATGAATGCTACTGATAGGAAGGCGTATGCAGATACAGTGGACAGTATAATGTCCTCAATAATTGATATGGCAAACACAAAGTCAGGCGATAAATATATATATTCAGGCCAAAATGCAGATTCTCCTGCCATTGAAAGGACAACAGGCGTATATAAAGGCGGTTCAGATTATGTTGAGGCTATTATAGGTGATGGGGTCAAGATTAAAACAAATATTCCGGGCAACCAGATTTTTAGTTTTAGCGGAGGACCATCAGGCAGTACAATGCCGACCTATAACTGGGATAATGGCGGCGCTATAACAGAGTACGATGCTGATTCACAAGGAGGATTTTATACTGCAGCAGGAGGCTTTACAGCAGGAACTGATGTTTTTACAACCAACGGCGGTACAGTGACGATTAACGGAACTGCAATTGCAATTGCAGCCGGCAGAACACTAAACGGTGTAGCTGCTGATATAAATGCAAGCAATGCAAGCACCGAAGTTAAGGCTGCTGTCATAAACTTCAATACTACCGGTGATGCTGCCAATGATGATTACAGGTTGGTTTTGGGCTCAACATCAAAAACGCAGGAAATCAGCAAGGCTGTCATTTCTGTGGTCAGCGGCGATGCGGCTGGGGTTGAACTTAACAGCTTGTCCGGCATGACATTAGGAACAAACATAACTAATTACAACTATATAACTGATCCGTCAAATGCCAACTATTACAGTTTTAATAATAATTACCTCAACGAAAATAATTTTATTAGGGCTGTACATTTTATAAGAGAGGCGATGGATAACGATGACACTCGCAGGATATCAAGAGGCTCTGATTATCTCACAAATATTTTTGATAATCTTAAAAGCAAGCAGATAGATATAGGCGCAAGAATGGATATGATAAAGGTGCAGGAAAATTTTCAAATAAGCACTGAGGCTACAGTAACAACCAACCTTTCTGATATACGGGATGTTCAGGAGCTTGATTATACACAGCTTGGATTGCAGGTGCAGTTAAAAGAGCAGTCTATGGTGAGTCTGAGAAAGCTTTCGGCAGAATTTATGAGTTCGAGTCTTTTTGATTTTATTTAAGTTGGCTCGAATCTCGGTTTTATCTTATATAGTCTGTTTTTTGTTTTTTTCTTATGATGCTTATTCTTTTGATCCTGCCCATTTAGCACGACTTCAGCAGACCAAGCATTGTTCTAAATGCGATTTAAGCAATGCAGACCTTACCGATGCGGAACTGGCAGGCGCAAACTTGAACGGGGCTGTTCTTAGCGGTGCAAACATGTCAAAAATCGACCTAAGAGGGGCTGATTTGAGCGATGCTGATTTTAGCAACGCCTCTATGAATAACGCAAAATTAAACCGTGCAAAGATGATTGGTTCGTATCTTAATGGAGCCTCGTTAAAGGGGGCAAAGCTTTCTGATTCTGACATGACCGGAGCTAATCTTACAGGAGCTGTTTTTTTTAATGCAGACATGAGCAATGCCAATCTATCCGGCTGCAAGATGTCAGGAATAAACCTTGGCAATGCTAATCTTTCCAATGCTGCCATGTCCGGAGCGGACTTGACGAACGCTGAACTTGCAGGGGCCGTTATGTCTGGCGCTAATCTTAAGGGCGCAAGCTTCAGCGGAAGGAGTCTTGACGGGATTTATTTAGTCGGGGCAAACCTTCAGAATGCCATGTTTGTAGGCTCCAGCCTTAATGGAGCAAGTTTGTTTAATTCTGATTTAAGTGGAGCTGATTTTACCGATGCGAGTCTTATATCAGCAGATATGAGAGCTGGGTATTTTAAAGGTACTGTTTTAAAAAGGGCTCGCTTGAACAGCGCCAACCTTATTTCTGCTGACCTGCGCAATGCGGATATTTCATCTGCTGATTTTAAAAATGCAGCTATGAAAAGTGTGAATCTAACAGGCAAGGATATGTCATCTGTTAATGTAACCGGAGCAAATCTTAATGAGGCTTTGCTTTCTGGCGCCAATCTAGCGGGCAAGGATTTATCAAAAATGATTTTTACAGGGGCAAATCTAGCCAAGTCTAGTTTAAATAAGGCCGATCTAAAAGCCGCAAACCTTTCGGGGGCGAACATGAAAGGAGCTAACCTTGGCGGCGCTGACTTATCGGAGGCTAATCTTACGGATGCCTTGCTTGAAGGGGCAAATATAAAAGATGCTTCTTTTAAAAAGACGGAGCTTACCAATGCTGTGTGGATAGATGGTAAGCGCTGCAAGAAGCCTGCAATAGGCGACTGTAATCCGGGTGTTATGGATCAGATACTGCCGTTTTTCAAAAGTTCGTCAAAATAGGCGATAGTTTTTCTCAGGCCTTCTTCAAGTTTTACTTTAGGTTCCCATGACAGCTCTTTGCGGGCAAGAGTTATATCAGGCTTGCGCTGCATTGGATCGTCTGCAGGCAAAGGCTTGAATGCCAGCTTTGATTTCGACCCTGTAAGCTCTATAACCTTTTGGGCAAGTTCCAGCATAGTGAATTCGTCAGGATTGCCGAGGTTGATGGGGCCGGTTAAATCATGCCTTGAATCCATCATTTTGACCAGTCCATCAACAAGGTCATCCACATAGCAGAAGCTTCTGGTCTGAGTGCCTTCCCCGTAGATGGTGATGTCTTTGTTTTGAAGCGCCTGCATTATGAAGTTCGACACAACCCGTCCGTCGTTGGGATGCATGTATGGACCATAAGTATTAAAAATCCTGACCACCTTTATTTTTAATTTATGCTGGCGGTTATAGTCAAAAAACAGGGTTTCGGCGCATCTTTTGCCCTCATCATAGCAGGCCCTCGGTCCGATTGGGTTTACGCTTCCTTTGTAGGATTCTGGCTGTGGATGGACTTCAGGGTCGCCATAAACTTCAGAGGTGGATGCGAGCAGAACCTTTATTTTAAGCCGCTTTGCGAGTCCGAGCATGTTGATTGAGCCCATAACACTTGTTTTTGTGGTTTGCACCGGATCGAATTGGTAATGAACAGGACTTGCAGGACAGGCTAGGTTGTAAATTTCATCAGCCTCCAAATAAAGAGGAAAGGTAATATCGTGCCGGAGCATTTCGAAATAGGGATTGTCCATAAGATGTTTAATGTTATGCTTGCTCCCGGTGAAGAAGTTATCAACGCAGATGATGTCCTTGCCCTCTTTTAATAGCTTCTCGCAGAGGTGAGACCCAAGGAACCCTGCGCCGCCTGTAACAATAATACGTTTTCTCATTGTAGTATCCTCAAACTTTCTTTGTATAAAGTCTTATTTTATCTTGCCCACATTCCAGATGTTGTTTGCATATTCCATGACTGCGCGGTCGCTCGAAAATTTCCCCATATTGGCCGTATTCATAATTGATCTGCGCGTCCATACTTCTTTATCGGTATAAACCTTATTAACTTTCTCCTGACAGTCTATGAAATCACGGTAATCAGCCATTAAGAAATATCTGTCTCCGTAATCCAGCAAAGCTTTTTTTACAGGCACAAAAAGGTCGGTCTTTTCTGGTGAAAAATAACCGGAAGCGATCATGTCCACAGCTTTTTTCAGTTCAGGATCATGCTCGTAATACTCATAAGGATTGTATCCGTTATTTTTTAGGCTTTCAATTTCATCAACCTTGAGGCCGAAGATGAATATATTTTCCTCTCCAACCTCTTCCATTATTTCGATGTTTGCGCCGTCAAGCGTCCCGATTGTCAGGGCTCCGTTAAGGGCGAACTTCATGTTGCCTGTACCCGAAGCCTCCAGCCCGGCTGTTGAAATCTGTTCCGAAAGATCTGCGGCAGAGATGATCTTTTCGGCCTGTGAAACGCAATAGTTAGGCAAAAAAACCACCTTCAGCCTTTCTTTTATATCAGGGTCGGCATTAACTTTAGCAGCAACAGAATTTATCAGTTTTATAATAAGCTTTGCCATGAAATATCCAGGGGCTGCCTTGCCTCCAAATATAACGGTTCTTGAAACAGAGCTGGATGCGGTATTTTCTTTTATGCGGTTGTAAAGCGTTATCACATGGAGCAGATTCAGAAGCTGGCGTTTGTATTCGTGTATGCGTTTTGTCTGCATATCGAACATCGAATGTTCATTCACTTTGACGCCGGTTTTTTTGAGGATATAATCTGCAAGCAGCTTTTTGTTTTCGAGTTTAATCTTTCTCCAAGAAGAGCGGAATTTTTTATCGTCAGCATGGGGGATCAGTTTTTTTAACTCATAAAGGTCGCGCACCCACCCAGCCCCTATAGTTGATGTGATAAATTTTGAGAGCCCGGGATTGGCCTGCAAAAGCCAGCGGCGCTGTGTGGTTCCGTTTGTTATATTTTTGAACTTGCCGGGGAAAAACATATCAAACTCTTTAAACAGATCTGTTTTCAGGATTTTTGTGTGCAGGGCAGCAACGCCATTTACCGAATGGCTGCCCACAATAGCAAGATGGGCCATGCGCACATATTTCTCTGCTCCCTCCTGAATAATGGACATTCTCGAAAGCATAGCGTCATCTCCGGGATGGCGTTTTTCTACTTCCTGAAGAAAGCGGTGGTTTATCTCGTATATTATTTCAAGATGGCGTGGCAGCAGTCTGCCCAAAAGGCTTGCCGGCCATGTTTCGAGGGCCTCCGGCAGCACCGTATGGTTGGTGTATGCAAATGTTCTGACACACAGATTCCACGCTGCTTCCCATTCAATCCCCTCATCATCCACCAGAATACGCATCAGTTCAGCAATGCTGATAGATGGGTGTGTATCGTTAAGCTGCACCGCCACAAGGTTTGGCAGGTCATCAAAGGAGTCGTGCTTCTTTTTATACCTCCGCATGATGTCTTGGAAAGTCGCCGCCACAAAGAAATATTGCTGTTTCAGTCTGAGCTCTTTTCCCTGTTCCGCTTCATCACTAGGGTACAGTACCTTTGAAATATTTTCGGTAAGCACCTTAGCCTCCATAGCTTTCATGTAATCACCATGATTGAAAAACTGTAGATTGAAGTCTTTACTCGACATGGCTGCCCACAAGCGCATATTGTTCACGGTGTTAGTGCCATATCCGGGGATGAGGGTATCGCAGGCCATCGCGCTTACATTGTCTGTATCTACCCATCTGCGCCTTTGCTTTCCTTGTCCGTCTGTGTACTGCTCTGACCGTCCGTAGAATTTTACTGTGTAGAGAAAATTTCTTCGTGTTATTTCCCATGGGTTGCCGTTCATGAGCCAGTTGTCGCACATTTCTATCTGGTACCCATTTACGATGCTCTGCTGAAAAATACCATAATCGTAACGGATGCCATAGCCATAGCTGGGGATATCGAGGCAGGCAAGGGAGTCCATGTAGCACGACGCTAACCTTCCCAGTCCGCCGTTGCCGAGGCCGGGGTCGCTTTCCTCTTCAGCCAGTTGAAACAAATCAAAGCCTGAGTCTTCAAGCGCCTTTCTGCATTCCTCTTCCATCTGAAGGTTGATGATGTAGTTTTGCAGGAAAGGGCCAGGGAGAAATTCCATAGAGAGGTAATACACCCGTTTTGCCTTTGTATGGTAATAAGAACGTTGGGCTGTGAGCCATCTGTCGATAAGCCGCTCACGAACGTAATAGGCTATTCCGTTATAAAAGGTGTCTTTCCTTGGAGGATAAAAATCATTGCCGAGCATTGTGCTGATAAGCCTGTGCAGATTCTCTCTGAGCGGATTGTCTTTAAGTTCATTTTTTCCGGATTTTTGAGGTGGTTTAGTCTGTTGCTTGGCCATAAACATTCTCCCTTCAGAAAGGCTGATAATGAACAATAGTATCACCAAGAAATTAAAAAGACAACATATTTTTATTTTTGTTTTTATTTTTGTCTTCACGATTTTGCTTGAAAGATTCGTAAAAATCTGTTATTCAATAAGATATGACAACCGAGCCGGCCATAACGGTTTCCGAAAAATATTTGCATGACATAAAGAGAAAGCTCTCGGATTACGAGACGCTTATTAATGTGTCGTCCATTATCTCCTCCACATTAAAGCTTGATGATTTAATGAATCTTGTTATGGAAAAGGCCAAGCAGGAGCTGGATGCAGAGGCCTGTTCGATTCTCTTTTACAACAAGGATACGGATAAGCTTGAGTTTGAGGTGGCTTTATGCTCAGAGGACTGCGCTTCGGATATTTTGAAAAAGAAGATTGTCCTCGATATGGGGCAGGGCATTGCAGGCTGGGTTGCGGTAAATTTGAAGCCTCTTGTGATCAACGATGTCAGCTCCGATTCTCGCTTTTTTGCGGATGCGGACAAACTGACCGGCTTCATCACAAAGAGCATTATTGCTGTGCCTCTTGTTGGTAGAGGCGGTTTAATAGGAGTAGCTGAGCTTATTAACCCCCGCAAGACAGATTATGACATAGAGGTTTTTAATATACTCTGCGGCCAGTTTGCTATAGCGATAGAAAATGCGCTCTTTCACAGAGAAGTTGTAGAGCAGGAAAAACTTAAGCAGGAGCTTGATATAGCGGCAGCGCTCCAGAAAAGCTTTCTGCCCGAACTGCCTGTATTCGGCAAAGGTAATGTCTTGGTATCTGCAGTCAATATACCTGCCAAACAGGTCGGCGGAGACTTGTATGATTTTATTGTTACGTCTGACGACAAGATAGGCGTTTTTATTGGTGATGTATCTGGCAAGGGAGTTTCGGGGGCTTTATACATGGCAAAGATAATAAGCGATTTTCGCTATATTGCGATGCAGAGCGATTCTCCTGGGATAGCATTCAACAGGCTCAACGCAATGCTCACAAATGCTCCGAGGGGAATGTTTCTTACTGCCGTATATATTATTGCTGATGTGAACACAGGGGAGCTTAGAGCTGCTGTTGCTGGGCATCCTCCGTTTCTGAGGATTAGCAATGAAGGCGTATATGTTGAAGACCTGCTCGGGGCTCCTCCAATCGGCATTTTACCTGTAGAGTATCCGCTGACCATAATGCATCTTAAAAAAGGAGACAGGCTGCTTATTTTTACGGACGGGGTTTATGAAGCAAAAAACAAGGATGGCTTTAGAATAGGCTTTGATGCTTTTGTTGACTTTGTTTCAAAAAACAAAGATGAGGAGAATCTTATAAAGATGGTTACGGATTATGTTGAGAGCTTCTCTGAAGGCGTGGAAAGGGCCGATGACATTACATTGCTTGAGGTTAAATGGCTTGGCTGATACAGGCAAAATAAGAGTTACCATCAAGGTTTTGTCGCATCCTAGATATCTTGCTCTGGTAAGAACCGTAACCGTTACGGTTGCTGAGATAAGCGGAATGCCGAAGTCTGTCCGGGAGCATGTTAAACTTGCGGTGGACGAGGCCTGCGCTAATGTCATAAGACATGCCTATAGAGGCGATTCAGGGAAAAATATAGGGATACGCTATGAAGTTTCAGAAAAGGGTTTTGAGGTGGTCATTGATGACGAAGGGCTCAAGGCAGCGCCCGAAAAAATAAAGGGACGGGATTTAAGTAAAGTTAAACCGGGAGGGCTGGGAACGCATTTTATACGCAGGGCTTTTGACATTGTTAAGTTTGATGCTCGAAAAAAGAAAGGCAACAGGCTCCACCTTGTCAGACAGAGAAAGGATGGTAAATGGAAATAAATATCCGAGAATATAAAGGCGGCAAGGTGATAGAGGTTTTGGGAGAGATAGATCTTTACTCATCGCCTCTTTTGAGAAATCAGCTTATGTTTTTTGTAAAGAAAAAAGAATCTTTGCTGATTGTAGATTTTGGAGGAGTGTCGTACATAGACAGCTCAGGCATCGCCACCTTTGTAGAAGGGCTCAAGGGAGTGATGTCTTTCGGAGGCAAAATGAAGATGTTCGGTCTTAGGCCAGCGATAATGGAGATATTCAGTTTTTCTAAACTCGACAAGGTTTTTGACATATACGGAACCATAGAAGATGCCTGCAATAGCTGACAGCCTGTTCGGAGCTATAGGGCGCAAGGGCTTATCGGTATTTAAATTCAGCCATTCTGCAGCAAGTCTGATTAACACTGTTTTTTATTGGACTTTTATTTCCCCTTTCAAAGGCATGCCTGTTCGCATCAAAGCGGTCGTTTCAGAGATGGTAAGGGCAGGCTACAATTCTGTTCCTATTGTGTCGGTCATATCGTTATTTGTGGGCATAATCCTTGCTCTTCAGTCTGCATATCAGCTAAAGAAAGTAGGGGCCTTGATATATATTGCCAATCTTGTCGGGGTTTCTATAACTCGTGAGTTGGGGCCTATTCTTACCGCCATAATCGTTGCGGGCAGGAGCGGTTCTGCATATGCTGCAGAGATTGGTTCTATGAAAGCGGCAGAGGAGGTTGACGCCCTTACCAGCATGGGAATTAATCCCATCAGGTTTTTGGTTGCTCCCAAGATGCTTGCGATGATAGTCATGCTACCGGCGCTCACCCTGTTTTCTGACATCATCGGGTTGTTTGGAGGTTTTTTGATTTCGATAACAGCATTTGAAATACACCCTTCCAGTTATCTGCAGCAGACCGCAAATGCGCTTGTTGTGAAGGATGTGCTCACAGGGCTGGTCAAGGCGGTTGCATTCGGTATTACCATCACGCTTGTCGGCGCGTATCAGGGTTTTAAGGTTGAAGGCGGGGCTGAAGAGGTGGGCAGGCGCACAACAGCATCGGTTGTAGCTTCTATATTTTTAGTTATTGTGTTTGACCTTTTTTTTACGGCCGTATTTTATCTATTTGGTTGATCCCACTTCTTTATTGTTAATCGTGTTGTCATCGTTGACAATAAACGCGTACTCTTTTAGAATGTTAGTAACCACTTACATTTAGCTTCAGCTAAAAAAATGAGAAGGAGAATATATTTCATGAAGACTCAAGGTATCATGTTTAAAATTTGCTATATCTCATGCGCTTTGATGAGTTTGATATTTTTTGTTTCATGCACTAAAAAAGCCGAGAAACAGGCTGTTGAAAGAAGAATAAATGTAACGGTACAGCCTGCAGGCAAGCAGCATCTGCGTCCTATGGTTGAAGCGGTGGGAACACTGGCGCCTTTTGAAGAGGTTGTTGTCAGCGCAGAAATAGAGGGCATAATTAAGGAGCTGAAGGTAAGCGAGGGATCTTTTGTATCAAAAGGCATGCTGCTCGCAGCGCTTGACGAAACAGACTACTCTCTCGAAGCGGGCAGGTCAGAAGCAGCGCTGAAGCAGGCCAAGGCCACGCTAGAAAATACCAAGGTCGAGTTTGGAAGAAAGAGGGCCCTGTTTGAAGAACAACTTGTTCCCCGGCAGCAGATGGACGATGTTGCAACAAGACTTAATATTGCCGAAGCCGAGGCTGACAGGGCAAAATCTGCCCTCGACATAGCAAAGCATAAATTGTCCAAGACGAAAATTCAGTCGCCAATTGAAGGGTCAGTAAAAGAGAAGAGGTCTTCGAAGGGGGATTTTGTGAGGAGCGGCTCTCCCATGCTCGTTTTGATACAGGCCAATCCGCTTAAGCTTTATTTTTCGGTATCCGAAAAAGATGTTTCTAAAATAAAAACAGGACAGGATATTTCTCTGAAAGTGGATGCATTGCCCGAAAAGGAATTTGCCGGTAAGGTTGCAGCCGTATTCCCGAGCCTTGACGACAAAACAAGAACTCTTCAGATAGAGGCGCATATTCCCAACCCTTCAGGAATATTGAAGCCTGGCTTTTTTGCTAAGGTCACGGCGTTTACAGGCTCTTCAAAGGAAACCGTTGTTGTGCCGGCAACCGCGCTTTTATATGAAGGAGAGTCTGTAACAGTTTATGTTGTTGAGGGAGAGCAGGCAAGGGCTCGCAAGGTTAAGACAGGTGCGAAGCACGGTGATTTTGTCGAAATAATCGAAGGTGTTAAAGATGCTGAGCAGGTAGTAGTTGTAGGACAGCAGAATTTAGCCGAAGGGGTAAAAGTTAATGTGGCTCTCTGACACATCTATAAAGCGCCCTGTTTTTGCAACGATGGTGATACTTGCCATCGTGCTTTTAGGCGTGGTCAGTTACCCCAATATCGGAGTTGACCTCTTTCCTAAAGTAGAGTTCCCTATTATCAACATAACCACAAAGCTCAAAGGCGCAAGCCCTGAGATAATGGACATTGACGTTACCGACAAAATAGAGGAGGCTGTAAATACCATAAATGGCGTCAAAACCCTTACGTCAGTGAGCATTGAAGGGGTATCAACAGTAACTGTAGAGTTTGTGCTCGAAAGGGATATAGAGCTTGCAGCTCAGGATGTCAGAGAAAAGATTTCTCTTGTTCGGGGCAAACTGCCGCGAGATATTGATGAACCTATCATAGAAAAAGTTGATCCGGATGCCGCTCCTGTCTTGTGGATGGCTCTGTCGGGCGATAGATCGGTGAGAGAGATATCCACTTATGCTGATGAGGTGTTGAAAGAGCAGATTCAGAAAGTTAACGGCGTTGGGTCTATAAGAACAGGCGGTTTGAGGCTGAGACAGGTCAGGATATGGCTCGATTCGGCCAGAATGAATGCCTACAAAATCACGGCTCACGATATAATCAGGGCGCTTCAGAAGGAGAATGTTGAGCTGCCTGGCGGCAGGATCGAAACCAACACTAAGGAATATTCGGTCAAGATTAAGGGCGAGTTTGCAGACCCTCAGGAGTTTAATAATCTGATAGTGGCTTACGCAAAAGGAGCGCCGGTAAGGCTTCGCGATATCGGAAGGGTTGAAGACGGGATGGAAGAGAAGCGCTCTATTATCAGGTTTGGTGGAAAAAATGCCGTGGGCATGGGAGTGCAAAAACAGTCAGGCACTAATACCGTAGAGGTTATAGACAGGGTCAAGGCAGAACTCGAAAAAATACGAAAAAACCTGCCTCCTGGCATGAATCTGGATATTAGCTTTGACCAGTCGGTTTTCATCAAGCGCTCTATTAACGAAGTTCAGCACCATCTTGTTTACGGAGGATTTTTTGCAACACTTGCGGTGCTTATTTTTCTTAAGAGTCTGAGAATAACTTTAATAAGCGCTTTGGCGATTCCTACATCCATAATCTCGACATTCGCCATAATGAACGCTTTTGGTTTTACCTTCAATAATATGACTATGCTTGCGCTTTCTCTATCGATAGGAATACTTATTGACGATGCTATAATCGTAATCGAAAATATCCACAGGCATATAGAGGCCGGCAAAGAGCCTATGGAAGCCGCCTCCACAGCAACAAAAGAAATAGGTCTCGCCGTAATGGCCACAACTCTCGCAATCGTAGCGATATTTTTGCCGGTGGCTTTTATGAAGGGGCTTGTGGGCAGATTTTTTGTGCAGTTTGCTTTCACCGTAGTTTTTGCTGTTTTGGTATCGATGTTTGTCTCTTTTACCCTGACTCCGATGATGGCTTCGAGATACTTGAGGATAGATAAAATAAGGCATTGTCATGAACTGACCGGCAGCACAGGCTTTTGCGGCAGGCTTTCTGACATGCTCGAACGAATGTATATGCGGATAGAAGAAATTTACAGGAAGCTCCTTTTCTACTCGATAGAGCATAGGGTTAAAGTGCTGGTGATTTCGTTGCTTGTGTTTGTCTTTAGCCTGTTCATAACAAAATTTATAGGCAAAGAGTTTGCGCCGTCCGAAGACCAGAGCAGGGTGGCTGTAAGGCTTCAGGCACCTATAGACTATTCTGTTGAGCAGGCGGATAAAATGTTTATGCAGGCAGAGCAGTCTATAAGCAAGATGTCTGAAGTGGTGTCTGTATTTTATGCACAGGGATTTTTTGGACCGACGAATAAAGCCACGATGTTTGTAGCGCTTAAACCTAAGTCGGACAGAAAGAAAAGTCAGGAGCAGGTTAAGGCAGAGATGCGCAAGATCCTCAAAAATATAGTTGGCCTAAAGGCGAGTGCAGAAGATATCTCTCTCATAGGCGGCGGCATAAGGAATGTGCCGATACAGTATGTGATAAGAGGCAGAGACCTCTCGATGCTCGAAAAACATATGGATAAAATATCGACAGAATTTTCTAAGCTGCCCGGAATAGTTGATATTGACTCATCACTTGAAGCCGGGAAACCGGAAGTGAAGGTTTTTATAGACAGGGATAAGGCAGCTGACTTAGGTGTTGAAACAGCGACTGTTGCCGAAGCGATAAACTTTCTTATCGGCGGTGAAGTGGATGTGACAAAGTTCAAGGATACTGCTAAGGGGCGGCGTTATGATGTAAGGGCGCGGCTTAATCCATCCGACAGGACAAACCCCGACGATATAGGCAGGTTGTATGTGAGGGCAAAAGACGGAAAGCTGGTTGAGGTTTCGAACATAGTAAGAATAAAGGAAGGCGGGGGGCCTAGTGTTATAAACAGGGTTGACAGGCAGCGGGCCGTGATGATGTTTGCCAATCTCGAAAAAAAGCCGCTTGGCCAGGCCAAGGAAGAGCTTGATGCTATTGCGGCCAAAACGCTCTCGCCGGACTACACCACAGCATACAAAGGCGCGGCAGATATGATGGGAGAATCTTTTTATTATCTGATATTCGCTTTGGTGCTGGGCGTTGTAATGGCCTACATGATATTGGCGGCACAGTTCGAAAGTTTTGTGCATCCTGTGACCGTACTTCTTGCAATGCCGTTTTCGTTTATCGGAGCATTTGGAGCTTTGCTGCTGACAAATAATACTTTGAATATTTTCAGCCTTATAGGACTCATATTGCTAATGGGCCTAGTCAAGAAGAATGCTATTCTGCTTGTGGATTATACAAACACGCTGAGAGGGCAGGGCATGAGCAGGAGAGAGGCGATACTACAGGCAGGACCTATTAGACTCAGGCCGATACTTATGACTACGGTGGCGATGATATTAGGAATGATGCCGATAGCGCTCGGTCTTGGTGAAGGTGCAGAAACGCGTGCGCCTATGGCTATAGCCACAATAGGCGGGCTTCTGAGTTCACTTTTTCTTACGCTGATAGTTGTGCCTGCAGCCTACGATATCTTCGATGATCTGCAGGACAGATTTATCAAAAAAAGATAAAGACAGCGGCTGTCCGATTTTATAGACAGCCGCTGTCTTTATGGCGGATATTATAGATGTCTTTCTACCTTATCTTTTACTTCGTTAAATGATGCTTTGTACTGTTCCGGTTTCCTGCCGAAACATGTTCCCAAGCTTTCAAAGAGCGCTATTTCTTTTGTATCAACAGTTCTGTGTTTGATTGCTTCGGTTGTTGGCATGTAAGAAACCTTGTCGCCATCAACATTTACAACGGTGGTGCCTGACTTGCCTTCGAGCAGAAGAAGTATGGCTGCAGAGCCGGCCTTGTGCCCAAAATTAACATCAAATGCTGATGATGAACCGCAGCGCACGAGATGTCCCGGAGTCACTTCCCTTACTTCAGGCACCTCATAAATACCCGGAGCGTACATTCCTGTCTTTTTCATGAACTCTTTTATTTCCGGATCAGCTTTTAGTCGTTTCTCGAGCTGCTGCCTGACAAATTTGCCTGCGCCTGCAAGTTTTTTGTGGCCGAATGCATCAATGCCGGCCGACTCGTCATACAGCATCTCTCCATTTGCCATCTTGAGACCTTCAGCAACAACTATAATATAGGTGCCTGCTTTAACATCACTGCGAAGCACACGTCCAGAATAGGTGGTCTTCATGTGCTCATAGACCACATCAAAATCAACCGGAATCTCAGGGATAAGTATGCAGTCGGCTTCGGCTCCCACTCCACCCCGGAAGGCTGTATGTCCTACATATCTGCCGAAGACCTCTACTACAATGACACGGTTATGACTTAAGCCGGTTGTCTTTAAATCCCTTGTGAATACAGATATCCTGTTTATTGCGGAGTCTCCTCCTACGCTGTAGGGCTGAAGGTCTAAGTCCATTGTCTTCGGAACATGTATGCATGGGATTCCCTGTTGCGATAGGTCAACAACAACGCTTCCGGTGTCATCTCCGCCGCTGATGACGAGCGCGTCAATTCCGAATTTCTTTAACCCATCCTTGATTCGCTGGTATTTATTGTCATCTTTAATCTTGCTTATTTTAACTCTGGAGTGTCCTGCCTCTGATCCTGCAAGGGACGCTTCAATGCGGCTGACCCTTTCTGCGTTTAGTGTAACAACCGCGTCAAGTTCGAGAAGATTATAAAGCCCTGCGTAGCCATTAGGAATAACCACAGACTCTATTCCAAGTGAATATGCAAAACGTGCAACTCCCTTGATTACTGCATTAAGACCTCCGCAATCGCCTCCGCTTGTGATGATTCCTACTTTTTTGATCGACATAAACGCCTCCTGATTTGTTTTGTTTGTATTAGCAAAAAGATTTTTTCAATGGTTGATGCTTAAAAAATACCACACTATAAAGACATTTGCAAGTCAACTCTACTGTTTTAGCTGCAAGGTTTTTTCTGCTGTGAATAAGCTGTACTGCGAAGCACTTTTAACGCCGAGCTTGGATGTAAAAGATGTGGGGTAAGGCAGATATTTCAGGTCTGCAACCACAGTCATCTTGCTGGTTGCCTGTTTGGGCATCTTGAATTTATAAGTTTCTCTTCTCACTTCTGAAGGAAGCAGCCTGTTGTCGTAAACGATTTTTACAGCCTTATAAGAAGAAAAAGTGTGTTTGTTTTGGCTGTCGGTAAAAACAGTTCTGTATATTCGTGCTCCGCGTGGTATGTCATCCCCGATTATTTCGGCATCAGATGCCGAACCTCCGGATAAGTCAAACTTTTCACCTGCTGCCACCGAAGAAAGGGCCGGAATCTGTATTACCGTATTGTCCAGTTTTACCTGAACCTCAAGCCATAAGAGCCTTAATTCAGCGCTTCCTGTAGGCATCATGTGGCCCACGTTGGTGTTATCAACCAAAATTGTGACGATTGCATTTTCTCCCTCAACGGTAAAATTGTCAATCGTAACAGAAACTGCAGCTTCAACCTGTTTCTTGTCGTTAGCACCGGGGAATCTGTGCGTATAAAGCTTCGCGTAATCTTTGAAATGAATCCAGTTGGTTTCTCCAACTTTGCCCGATTCGAACAAAGCCTGCCCTCCTGTCAGATATCCTTTTATATTCATATGGCAGTCCTGACACTGAATATTTTTCTTTGCGTAATCGCTTTGCCTCCATTCGGTGAAGGTTGATTTAATCTCTATTCCGTTGTGGTTGGTTGCGTTGTGGCAGACGGCGCAGAATTCGCTTTTATTGAAAAAATCGGAGTAGTCCTTGTGGTGGTCACGGATAGTAGGGATTGGTCCGTATTTTATATCCCCAGGAGTAGAGGAAAAGTTTCCGTTGCCCGGTTCTTTTCCTATGAATCCTGTCATTGTATGGCAGAAATCGCATGTTACTCCGGCCATTCCGGGCTTAACCTGATCTTTTGAAGTGATGTGTCCATTGTTTTTGATATAGGATATTGGCGTATGGCAGGCGGTGCATTTTTTTGCTTCTTCAACCATCGTCGCATTATCCTTTATAGCCGGAACCACCTCTTTAAAATACTGAGCCTGAAACACCGGGTTATCGAAGGACTTGTCATGCATAGACCCGGCATATTGGATATAAATTTTATTGTGGCAGCCCCGGCAAGACCTGGAATGCCAGAATTCTCCAGAACCCGAAACAGAGGCCACCATTTTTTCATCAGCTTCTTCAGATAGTATTACATCAACGGTAGCGCAACCCGCAAGAGAAAGAACCAATAATAATATGTATAGGATATAACGTGCAGTCATGCTGGTCTCCATGGTGTATATGAATTGATAGTAAATGAGTTATGAGGATAAAACTTTTTCTTAAAAGATTGCAAGACCTCGAAATGTTCAGTTGCGGCTTTTAAATCCGGGGCATCCCTCGAAGCCTTTACAGCCCTGTTTTCTTAACTTGCATTCAGTATTTGAACATAGCGTAGCCCGAGATTGAGCCGTTGTATCTTTTTTTGGATTTGTTCTTGCAGTTTTTTTTGGGGTGTTAACCTGAGTCATTTTGCAGATTAATTATACCACACCAGATTTGTTGCAGCGCTTTTATTTTTTATTGACTGGAAAATCAAATATACTCTCTGTTAAAATGATTTCTGCTTTTTGAGGGCATTTCTAAACCATGAACGGACATACAGCGATAATAACGGGCGGAAGCCGGGGAATAGGCAAAGGGATTGCAGAATGCCTTGCCAAGCGTGGCATTAATGTGGTTGTTGCCGCAACTAAGCTCGAGGCTGCTGAAGAGACTTCGGCCGCTTTGATAGGCTTTGGCGTGAAAAGCATTGCGGTCAAGACCGACATAGCCAAGTCGAGCGATGTTTCTGCTTTATTCGAAAAAGCGGTCGCGGAATTCGGCAGGGTTGATATACTTGTAAACAATGCAGGCATTACGAGAGATGGGCTTCTGCTGCGCATGAAAGAAGAGGATTGGGATTCTGTGATAGACACAAATCTCAAAGGAACTTTTCTCTGTTCAAAAGAGGCGATTAAATTAATGTCGAAACAGCGCTACGGCAGGATTATAAACATAACCTCAATAGTTGCGTTTATAGGAAACGCAGGGCAGACGAACTATAGCGCCTCCAAGGCCGGCATTGTAGGGCTTACGAAATCGATAGCAAAAGAGTATGCAAGCAGGGGCATAACGGTTAATGCGGTGGCGCCCGGTTTTATTACAACAGCCATGACAGATGTTTTAAGTGACAATGTAAAGCAGGAAATGATGAAGGCAATTCCTATGGGAAAATTCGGAAGCGTTGAAGACATAGCAAACGCGGTTGCATTTCTGGCTTCGCCTGATACGTCGTACATAACAGGACAGGTTATACACGTAAACGGCGGGATGTATATGTAGAAAACAAGCTTATTAAGCTCGGGTTTAAAAACAATTTTGGAGGGTACAATGGTAGATGAAAAAGTAAGCGATATTATCGCAAAGCAGCTTGGGGTGGATAAGTCTGAGGTTACGTTAGAGGCCTCTTTTGTGGATGATTTGGGCGCAGATTCTCTAGATACTGTTGAGCTCGTCATGGCTTTTGAGGAGTCCTTTAATATCGAGATCCCGGACGAAGACGCAGAAAAGATCACTAAAGTAAAAGACGCTATCGACTACATTAAGAACAAGGTAGGATGATCTCCAAAAGAAGAGTTGTAGTCACAGGACTCGGTCTTGTGACCCCAATAGGTATCGGGGTTGAAGAGTCTTGGAACGCCGCTTTAGCCGGGAAATCGGGCATAGACAGAATTACTCTGTTCGATCCTGAACCGATTCCGGTGCAGATTGCTGGTGAAGTCAAGAATTTTGATCCTGCTCCTTATATCGAGCCTAAAGAAATAAAAAAGATGGACAGGTTTATCCATTTTGCCATGGCTGCAGCAACTATGGCGATGGACGATTCCGGATTTAAGGTTACCGAAGATAATGCCGAACGGGTGGGTGTAACAATAGGAGCAGGCATGGGCGGCCTGCCTGCAATAGAGCATTACCACAAAATACTTATGGAAAAGGGACCCAGAAAAATATCCCCTTTCTTCCTACCTATGATAATAATAAATCTTGCGTCGGGCAATGTATCAATAAAATACGGTGCAAAGGGGCCCAATTCTGCTGCCGTGACTGCCTGCGCCACCGGAAGCCATTCGATTGGTGATGCCTTCAGAATAATCCAGCGTGGTGAAGCTGATGTTATGATTGCTGGCGGAACCGAATCGGTAATAACTCCCCTCGGAATATCAGGATTTGCTGTGATGAAGGCTCTATCCACAAGAAATGACGACCCGCAAAGGGCTAGCAGACCGTTTGATTCAGACAGGGACGGTTTTGTAATGGGTGAGGGATCAGGAATTATGGTGCTCGAAACTCTCGAAAGCGCGTTAGAAAGAGGCGCTAAGATATACGCAGAAATCCTCGGTTACGGAATGTCGAGCGATGCCTATCACATAACAACACCTGCTCCGGCAGGAGAGGGCGCGGTCAGGTGTATGAAAGCGACTCTAAAAGATGCGGGCGTAGATCTCACGAGTGTTAACTATATCAATGCCCACGGCACTTCCACAAAATATGGGGATGAACTCGAAACTGCTGCGATTAGAACCGTATTCGGAGACCATGCTTACAAACTTTGCGTGGGTTCGACAAAGTCTATGACCGGGCATCTGCTCGGGGCTGCAGGCGGCGTTGAAGCGGTATTCTCGATACTAAGCCTTTTTAATAATATGGTGCCTCCTACTATAAACCTCGAAAAGCCGGACCCAGAGTGCGACCTTGACTACATACCCAACAAAGCAAGGCAGGTGGATGTCGAATGCGCCATGTCAAACTCTTTCGGTTTTGGCGGAACCAATGCCTGCCTCCTTTTCAGAAAATACAGAGGGGCTTGAGAATTCGCTGGGCTATGTCTTTAAGGACAAAAGCCTCTTAGTAGAAGCCCTCACCCACAAATCATTCCAGAACGAAAACCCATTAGAGGCAAAGAGCTATAACGAACGCCTGGAATTCCTTGGTGATTCTGTGCTTGGCCTTGCTATTTCTGAAATTCTTTTTAACAAGACACCGCTGCTCAGCGAGTCAGAAATGTCCAAGATGAAGTCCTGTCTTGTAAATGAGAATGTGCTGCATAAGGTTTCAGAAAAGATCTTTGTTGGAAAATTTATAAGGCTCGGCAAGGGTGAGGAAATTTCTGGTGGAAGGCTGAAGAAATCTATTTTGTCGGATGCTGTAGAAGCCATATTGGGAGCTGTATTTTTGGATGGCGGATACAAAGCCGCTTATAAAGTTGTCGAGGAGCTTCTAAGGGAGAATGTTCATTCAGTTGTATATTTAAAAGAAGATTATGATTTTAAAAGTGAGCTTCAGGAAAGGTGTCAGGCCGAGTTCGAGTTGCTGCCCGATTATCGCATCGTAAAGCAGGAAGGTGAGGAGCACCAAAAGGTGTTTACGGCCGAGGTTTACATAAAAGGAATTTTAGGGGGAAAGGGCAAGGGTAAAAGCAAAAAAGAAGCACAGCAGACAGCCGCCAAGGAAGCCATAAAAAAACTGGACAGCGTGGCCGTAGATTTGTTAACGCGGTGACGAGAGTGCTTCGGTTATATTCTTCGTAATTTCTTTGGCCGCCTCCAAAGCCGCATTGTTCAAGGCTTTGGCAAGGATGGATAATGATTTGTCAGCAAGTTTAATCTGTTTTGATATGCGTTTTTTATAAACCTCTTTGCCTTCCGGAGAAATCAAAGAGATGTCAAAAAGCAGCTCCGCGTACGATATTTCAGCTTCGTCAAAACGCTCGAATTTTCTGAGATAAATTTTTGCTTCGTACTTTCCTGCAGGTGATGCCAGCGAACTTTTTACTTCACTGAACTCGCCTGTGGCGATCAGAGAGTCTTTTACAATATCCCTTATAGTCTCTATTGGAGGAGAATCCCACTTGGAATATTTTGAAATCGTGAGTTCATAGGGGGATGTCCTGTGAACAATGTAAGGCTGTGAAAGATGGCGCGGGGCATCTATGGTCAAATATGCTGTTGCACTGCTTTTTGCGCTGCCTGAGATAATCTGCCCTGAATAACCGATGCTGTAAATCTTGGTTTCTGGCATGCTGCATGCTGCAAAAGTGAAGACCAATAAAAATAATGCGCAAATGAAAAGTTTTCGTTTATTCATTTCCGCTCCTTTCTTTATGAATTATGCTCCACGGTTTATTCTTAATCTCATGCATTACATCTCTCAGGTCTTCGCTTGTTTTTTGAAGTGTAAGTATTAATGCCTCTATATTTTTTGATTGCTGATCAACTGAAACTCCTACCGCCTTTGATGTTTTTCCTACATCAGAGGCCGCATTCTCTATAGCTTTCATCATGACGTTTGCCTTGTCTATTCCGTCCTTAGCTTTTTTAAGCAAGTTAGTTGCATCCCCTTTGGTTTCTTTTATAATATCTTCAAGTTCGCCGAGAATGCGGCTGAGTTTGTCGTTAGTATTTTTAAGAGAGGTCGCTATCTTGTCGAGATTTGATGAGCCGGATGCGAGCGTCTTATCTGCTGTATCAATGATTTTCTCGATATTTTGGCTGTTCTTTTTGCTGAAGATGCCGTTGACATCCTTTATCAAAGAGTCAACCGATTGGGATATGCCGCCTACCTTGGCCATCATTTCTCCGAACTGCATCTGCTCTTCGGCAGGGATTAGGTCTCCGGGCTTTAGCTTTTCGGCTCCCGCATTGCCTAGCGTAAGCAATAAATAGAGGTCTCCGACCAATCCGATTTGAGTAATTACGGCTTTGCTGTCTTTAAAAACCGGGGTGCCTTTTTTTATTCCTAAGGTAATTGCAACCGGCTCTCCGGCAGTTTCAGGAGTTTTGATATTCAGCACTCTTCCCACTCGCACACCGCCGAGCCTGACCTGAGCGCCTTCTTCAAGCCCCGCAGAGTTTGTAACTTTAACGTAATAGGTGTCGAACTTTTCGAAAAGGCCGCTTCCGCCTATGAATATCACAAAACCGCTTAATATCAGAATGGCAGCTATGATTATTGCTCCCGCTTTTATCTCTTCTTTCAGATACGCCAAAAGAAATTCCTCCGTTAGTTGCCAGCTATAAACCTGAAATAATCGTCAGGGGAATATGCAGCCGATTCAGGTCTGCGCTCAAGAAACATTTTTATCCTGTCCTGATTTGAAACTCTGAATTCATCGAGTGTTCCTGCGAATATGACCTGTCCTGCGTCAAGCATGATAACATAATCAGCAATGGCGAATACACTCGGCAGTTCATGTGTTACAACGATTATCGACATATGAAAAACATTCCTGAGTTTGATTATCAGTTCATCAAGGCCTGCTGCAGTTACAGGGTCGAGGCCTGCTGACGGTTCATCGAAAAAAAGCAGCTCAGGCTCAAGTGCAATAGCCCTTGCAAGTCCGGCCCTCTTCTTCATTCCACCCGAAAGTTGGGACGGGTAAAAATGCTCGAATCCCGAAAGCCCCACAAGATCAAGCTTCATTCTAACCATTATTCCGATGGTCGATTCTTCAAGTTTTGTGTGCTCTCTCAACGGCAGCGCCACATTGTCTGCTATGGTCATGGAATTTAGCAATGCCGAGCCTTGGAACAGTATGCCCAATTTTTTTCTAACTGCGTTCAATCCCTCTTCGTCAAGGCTGGTTATGTCTTTGCCGTTTATCAGTATTCGGCCTGATGAAGGTTTTAAAAGCCCTATCAAATGCTTGAGCAGCGTGCTTTTGCCGCAGCCGCTTCCGCCCAATATAACGGTTGTCTTGCCGCGAGGAGCAGAAAAAGAAATATGCTTTAGGACTTGCCTGTCACCATAGTGGGTGACGAGATTGTCTATCTGAATAATGCTGTCCATATGTTGATTTTTAGTATGTAGCATGGATGATATGAAGTCAAATTTGGGATATATCGATAGGGATATCCTTACACTCATTTGTTATGGAGGGACTTATTATCTGGCTATCTGATTATTTCGGTATTTGTTTTCTGGTGATACCAATGAACAGAGAAATTCATGAGAAAGAAGCTTTTTTACAAAAAACTCTGGAGTTTACATATTTCTCGGGTGGAGAGAGTTGCAAAAAACAAGCCTGCGAGATTAGTCGTGAATTTGTTGAAGATAATTCTTTATTAAACCCAGAAAAGTCGTTAGTGGATAATTTCTAATGACCGCCATTAGGGGTTGTGATTGATAACATATTGAAAAGGCTATAAGATATTGTGAAGCGTCTAACGCAAATGA
>PEAD01000003.1:31229-183080 GCA_002753335.1 Nitrospirae bacterium MYbin3 | reverse complement strand
CTCTTTTTTTTTGATAAAATGCTAAAGCCTGTCTGCTTCGTTGCGAAAAGAAAAGCCCCTTAGAGGCGGTATCCTCTCACCCTTATACTGAATCATCACTTTATGACTCATACCCATTCCTTCAGGCAAAATAAGAGCTTTCAGATTCAAAAGCAGTCCGGTTGCAGGCTCTTCTCCGTAAAATTCCTTTATAGCCTCATCCAGTCCGAGAGAGACGAGATAGGTGCCCTGAGGACAAAAACCGATAGTCTTCAATTCCAGAGCTTCACCCCAGACCTTTAACGAAGAGAAATTGATATGCGCGGTGATGTCCTGCTCCCCTATATTCTGATAAGGTTTTTCATTGACCCTGTGCCTGTGATAGCAGAGAAGCGTTCCTCTGTTGCGTCGCTGACTGTAATAGTCCCAAACCGGATAACCGTAATCTATAGTCATCACGAAACCTCGCAAAAGCTTTCTGCTCAAGGTTTCGAGCCATTCTTTCACACCCAGGTTGATTTCTGTCCTGTAGCCATCATGGAAGGTTTCTCCATCCTGCAAAAAAAATCTGTCTATATATTTCTGAGTATCATCATCGCAGGGAGCAAGGGTTTCGCGAAAAGTTCCACCTTCTTCAGAAACCATTACCTCCTTGAATACACCATCATCCATCTGAACAAGCCTAACAGGAAAGGCATCAAGCAGTTCATTCGAAAACAGACAGCCTTCAAAATCATGCAGCGATTCGATACGGTCAAACCATAGAATCTTATCCTGATATTCAGCAAGAGTCTCTGCCTGTTTTTGTCTTAAAGTAGGGCTAATCTCTACTATGCTGTATTTCAGACGGTCAAAGATTTCGTGAGCCTTAAGATAATCGAGCATGTCCTTTGCCAAAAGACCCATGCCCGCGCCCATCTCGACTATGTTAAAAATTTTGGGCTGCCCCAGATGTATCCACATTTCTATCATCTGTTTTCCGAGCATTGCTCCAAAAAGTTTGTGCAGATGTGCAGATGTATAAAAATCGCCTGACCGACCTACTACAGCCCCAGGCCTTGAATAGTAGCCAAGCTCAGGATAATATAGCGCCATTTCCATAAACGACTCGAAACTTATCGGCCCGCTGCTTTTTATTTTTTGAAGAATTTTTTCGGAGAGAAAAGACACTACTTGACTGCCAGCATCCTGTCGAGAGACTTCTTTGCCTGAACTCTTATATCTTCCGGAACTTTAACAACCGGATTCATCTCTTTAAGCGCAAGATAGATGCTGTTCAATGTAGTCTTTTTCATATTTGGACAGACCATATCGTTTCTTAGGGCATGAAAAATCTTGTCCGGATTTTCTTTTCTCAACCGGTGCATCAACCCAACTTCTGTTCCGACCACAAACTCTTTTGCATCGGATACCTTCGCAAATCTGAGCATACCTGAAGTGCTTGTAACATGGTCCGCAGCTTCAAGCACTTCTATCCTGCATTCAGGATGCGCCATCAAAAGCGCGTCTGGATGTTCGGCTCTAGCTTTCTCAACATCCTTGACCGTAATGCGGTCATGCACATGGCAGAAACCGTCCCATGCGATAACTTTCTTTTTAGTGTTTTTAGCGGCCCATGCAGAAAGGTTTTTATCAGGTATGCAGATTACGGTATCACCCGGCAGCGATTCTATAATCTTAACCACATTCGCAGAGGTGCAGCAGATATCGCTGTGAGCCTTCACCTCAGCGGTTGTGTTCACATACGCTACAACAGGAACTCCCGGGTGTTCAGCCTTCATATCCAAAAGGGAAAACTCGTGAGAAAAAGCAAACACAGGCTGCGCCTCATAACCCTGAAATGTTTTCTTCACCTCACGCATGCCCTTAACCTGAACCATGTCCGCCATAGGACATCCGGCAGTCAACTCAGGCAAAAGAACCGTTTTTTGCGGTGATAATATTGAAGCGCTCTCTGCCATAAAATGCACTCCGCAAAAAACTATGACAGAGCAGTCGATTTCGGAGGCAATGCGTGACAGCTCAAGGGAATCGCCTGTATGGTCGGCAATGTCCTGAACTTCGTCGCGCTGGTAGTTGTGGGCAATGATTACGGCGTTTCTTTCGCTCTTGAGCCTCAGTATCTCATCAACAATAGACTGCTGATCAACAGGCATCTTAGAGTTCTTGCTTTCCTGCGTATGTATTTGTGAGAAGTATCGTTCCGTCTTTGTTGACTATCTTGTGTATCCTGTCTCCGTTAGAGCCTTTCACCGCAGTCATAGCAGACCGGCTGCCATAACCGCTGCCAGAATAATCCCTGATAATCCGCCGAACATAAGAAACTGTTTCTGGTATTGCCGGAACGCTCTTTATCCTGTCAACAAGATTAGGCCCGGCATTATAAGCTGCAAGCGCAAGCATAAGGTTGCCGTTGAAGCGTTCAAGCAGATACTTCAGATACCTTATACCGCCGTCTATATTCTCTTCAGGATTAAAAGAATTTAAAACACCTAAATCAGCCGCTGTTGAAGGCATCAGCTGCATAAGACCGCGCGCGCCTTTCCTCGACACCGCAACAGGATTCCAGTTGGATTCTGCCTTTATCACAGCCTTAACCAGTTCAGGATCAATATTATGCTCCCGTGCCTTCTCTTCCGCTATGTCATGAAAAAAACTTTTGTTTAAAGCCGCATACTGTTTGGGGTTAATCCTTACGGCCGAGGACTTGGACTCTCCGGCAGCAGGCCTGTCCTTGTTTCCCACTGCAGCATTGGTAAAATATGCAACTCCCTCGTCAGACTGGTATTTAAATATCTCGCCGCTGACCGTGGAGAAACCTAGAAGCAACAAAGCAATTATAAGAGTTATACGCATTTGCTTAATACTAACATGCAAAAAAGAATCTATTCAACGAAGCCGTTACTTTTTACTCAGAAATTTCTGGACTGATTTTTTGATCTCGATGTGAGTTATAGGTATATTCGGAACATCACGGTTGCCCGGAATAGCGAGGGCATGGACAAAAAACAGCCCGTGCTTATGTTTTTTCAGAGCATCAGAGAGCTGCTTCATTTTAGAAACTTTTATGGTGTTGCTTATCCCAAAGCCTTTAGCCAGAAGCTCCAAGTCAACGCATGAACCGGCAAGCGTAGGCTGGCTTCCGGTTGAACCGTAAGCCCCGTTGTCGATCGCAATAATAGTAAGGTTTTGGGGATTGCTGTAAGCTGCGGTTGCCAATCCTCCTGGGTTCATAAGGATACTGCCGTCGCCATCTATAACCACAACTTCTCTTTTTGTTGTCAGACTTATGCCGAGGCCGATCGAGGTCGCAAGCCCCATGCTGCCGAGCATATAAAAATTAGACGGCTGATGCTTAATCTCATAAACTTCCTTTGCAGGAAAACCCAAGTTGCATACAACAACTTTTGAAGACAGAAATGGAGCTATGCCCCCAAGCAGTTCATAACGCGTAAAGGCAGGCGGAGAAACAGGATGCAGCGTGCAGGGAAAACTGTCCAAGCCTGTTCTTCTCTCATGCGGCTGAACCGATATGCCTTTGCTTATCGCCTCAGAATTTTCCCATACGGCAGGACTAATTAAAAAAACATGAATCTTTCCGAACTTATAAATCGAGTCCAGTTTTCTCTTTATGACTTTGAAATCCACACGCCTGTGAATAAGCGTATAACCTATTTTCGCTCCCTCTAAAATCCCTGTTAGATTCCTTCCCATCGGAAACTGGGCAGCTATCTTTTCTTTATAAATGCCGCGCTGGCTTACAAAGATAGCAAGCGGCAGCTCATAAAATCCGGTCAACGAAAGCAAGGCATTGATCATATTGCCGATGCCCGAACTCTGCACAAACATTGCGGGTTTACGTCCAGAAAGAGCAGCCCCAGCGCATATCCCCACCCCCTCCTCTTCTCTCGTAAGAGGGATATGGGTAAAATTATCCTGAATCATTTCGAGTAGAATCTTGATCTTCTCGCACGGAAGCGAGCAGGTGAAATCAACGCCTGCCGCCTGAAGAATGCCTATGAGTTCTTTTTCAGGGTATCGCATAGCAGTTTCTCCATATCATCATCGGTAATGTCTTTTGACACGAAAACAGGCTCGGAGAGCATATGGGCCTTGTTCTTGTCTTTGAAATGCTTCTCTCCGCCGCCGGTTATATTAAGCAGGATAGTATCGTTTTTGCGAACAGCTCCAGAATTCACTGCGCTCATCAGCGCTGCGACAGCAACGCCTGCGGCAGGCACAACATCTATCCCCTCGGCAGCGTGAAATATATTCTGTGCAACAAATACATCCTCGTTCCTTATACCGTAGGTCATTCCGTTTGTCGCGGTAAGCGCGTCATAAACACCGCCCTTAACGCTGTAGGCGGGATACCTGCTTGAAAGAACCCTTGTAGAAATTTCGCCTATAAGTTCAGGTCTTAAATCTTCTGCAAACAGACTGCGGCTGCCCTTCAGCCAAGCCTTGACCATAGGAGCAAAAGGCGCGTTTTGGGCAAGATGCATCTGCGGAAAACTGGAACCGAAGCGTCCGTCCCTCAAAAACCTTTCGCACATTTCCCATACGCCGACAGCTCCGGCTCCGCTACCGACAGCCTGAAAATAGTGGTCCGGAAGCCTGCCTATTTTCGATACAGCCTCAAGCATCACAATGCCAAGCCCGTCCCTCTTGGCAATATTCTTGGTGCCTCCTTCAAACGGCATACCAGATGCCATAGCAATCCTCTTTGCCACATCTATAGCATTAGAATAGTCGCCGTCACCCACAACAAAAGTAGAAATCCCCGTATGGCTTTCGAGATACCACATTTCAGAAAGGCACATCCTCGGCACTACTATAAGAACAGGGAAGCCTGAGATTGAAGAGAGATGAGCAAATGCCCTTGCGGTGTTTCCGGCAGACGCCACTGTCAGGCCTTCGATTCCGTTGTCGATTGCGTTCTGCAAAACCACAGCAGCCTCAAATTCCTTGAAGGTGCAGGTTTCTATAAACGCACCTCTTTCGGGCCAATACCCGTTGAAGACTATATAAAGATTTCTCAGTTCGAGTTCGTCCGCAAGCTCTTCTGATTTATAAACCACCGGACCGGGTTGTTCAAAGCTGGATAAATGCACAGGAAGCCAGTTGTATTTCCAGATACCGGCTGAATCTTTTTCGGAAAATAGTTTGTCGTGGTATTCGGTTACGAGAAGAGCATCTTTGCAGTGTTCGCAAAAAGCGCAGTAAACATGTTCTAAACTCTTTCCGCACGCTCTGCATCTTATGTTGAAATGGCTCATCTCTCCCCGCAATCAATCATTTCTGCTGCAAGTTCCATTATATCAGTGATCTTTATCTTTTTATCGTGGTCAGACATAGCTTCATTAACTTTAGCATAGCAGGCAGGACATGCAAGTATAAGCCTGTCAGCCTTTTTTGCCACAGCCTCATCTATTGCAAGCCTTCCCATGGCTATGGCGTTGTCATGAAAGACCTTTCTTGCCGCGCCTCCGGAGCCGCAGCACCTTGAATCCATGCCATGGCGCTCGAACTCAACAAGCTCAACCCCCGGGATGCTCCGCAGCACAGACCTCGGTTCTTCTATGACTCCGACACCTCTGGAGAGATAGCAAGGGTCATGGTAAATTAGGCGCTCGTTCAACTCTCTCTTAAAGCGCAATGCGCCGCTATTCAGCGCATCAATAGTAAACTGTGATATGTGGCGTATTTTGAAAGGCAGTTCCTTGCCGTAAAAAGCAGGCCAGTCCCTCGCCATGATATTCACGCAGCAGGGGCAGGAGCAGACCAGTGTCTTCACTCCTCTCACAGCGTAAGCGTCAACGAGCCTTTTCACAAGTCCTTCCAGCATATCGTGCTGGCCGGTGATAAACAACGGAAAGCCGCAGCAGACCTCATCTTCAGGTGGCAGCATTGTAAACGGAACGCCCGATGCGCCTAAGATCAGCACATCTCCTTTGACCATAGGCTGCGCCTCATAAACACCTGTGCATCCTGCGTAGTAGGCTATCTCCGCTTTTTCCTCAACGCTAACATGCGCAGGAAACCAAGGACTGAAGCGCTCAGAAGCAGGCTTGTTGTACGGGTTGCCTGTGTTCGTTATGACCTCCTGCATCTTTGTCTGAACACCTAGCGGCCCCAAACCCCTCTTGACCATTTCCCTGCGCAGCATCGGCCAGAGCCTCTGCGTGTGTATTCCAACAGTGCAGGCTTCGCCGCAGGCTCCGCAGACTGTGCATTCATAAACAGCTTTGGTAAAATCCTCAAGAAGTTCTTTATCAATCTCCGACTGCCCGAAAAGCCTTGATTTCATGCCATCTGTGGCTTTGATAAACTCTCTGAACATGCGCATTTTTTCGGGAGGTGATATTTTTGGTTTGCCGGTAACCTCCTGAACAGGGCAGCATTTCAGGCATTCGCCGCACTGTGTGCAGGCATCAATCTCGATGCGCTGCTGCGCCGAAAGGTCTTTCGTGAAAGAGTTATTTTTTTTCATCATGCATTATCGTCTTAATATCTTCATCTCGCCTGAAGGCTTCTAATATAGTTATTGGAGCAGTAAAAATATGGCTAGGCAAAAGCAAAATAAAAATAATAAAGGAGAAAAAATGAGTAAAAAAGATACTGCTGACTGGTAAAGACTGAGGCGTAAAAGTTGCTATTCCCATCGCGAAAAACTTTATCTCGACAAGATCGGTTTTAAGAATCATGTTCATCAAAAGCCCTGTCACGCTGATAAAAACAAGCAGTGCGAGCAAAGAAAAATTATACGAAGAAAAATAAGCCCTTTCAATAAACATCTTAACCGCAAGAATAAAGACCAGAGAGGAAAAAAGCATGAATCCCGAAATAATTCCAAACACATCGAAATCGAAAAGCCACGCAGGCGCAGGCTCAATAAAATAACGCAGATGCCTCAAAAGAACAAAAGCAAAAGAGATGTGAAACAGCCACTCTCCGACCCAAAGCAAAGGATTGGCCTTCATAAGCCTTTTAAGCAAAAACAGTTCCGAAAATATAGACGACATCCTCGAAAAAAATAGAGGACGGCGCTTTAAACTATGCGTCCCATTTGCGGTAGAAACTTCTGAGTAAATAATAAGACGTCCTATTACTCCACCAATAAAAAAAAGCAGCGCAATATATAAAGCGGATGTCAGGATAATGCCGGTCAGATTCACCTTCCCAGTTTAACCTAATTTCTTTTCAAATACTATACTTGCGTCCTTCGGCACATTCAGCCCAGCCTCAACCTCCAGCGCCTTCAATATTCCGGACGGTACAGGACAGGCAACATGCTTCAGACATATCGCACCTTTTGAATAAACAGGATTGTCCTGAAATCTTTTAAAAGCATCCATCATCGTAAGCTCCGGAACCTCCGCTCCCAATTTTTCTACCATCGGGCATTCGGAGGTGACCTTAAGAGCGTAAGTCTTTGAGTCCTTCTTCTCTATCTCTACGACAGCCGGGAGCCCGCAGGCTCCCGGATTTATTCTGACCTTCGTCATCTAACCCTTGATATTGGCCGCCATCGGCGCCTTTTGCTCCTCGAGCAGCGCCTTTAGGTTCGGATATTTGTCCTTCATGTGCGGAATGTGCATAGCCTGCATGAATTCTTTCTCAAATGTCGGGTCTGTTGCGATCTCCACAAACTCGACCCAGCGTGCGCGTTCATCCGCCTCAATCCTCTTGCCTTTGTTCAGAAGAGCCATCCGGGCGCCGTCACCAGCAGCATTTCCGACAACAACAACCTTGTCGATCGGAACATCAGGGAACATGCCCAGCGTCAAAGATGCCTCCCTGTCAATATGGCTGCCGAAGGCGCCTGCAAGCTCAACCCTGTCCAGTTTTTCTATGCCCATCTTTTTCATCATAAGCTTTGCGCCGCAGTACAGCGCGCCTTTGGCCAACTGAAGCGCCCTGACATCGCCCTGCGTAACCGTTATGTCAGCATTTATAGAGGTTTCTTCAGCCCATGCAAGCACATATTCAGGCTTACCTTCAGCATCTTTTCTGACCCTGTTCGTGCCAATATCCATAACGAACTTGCCGGTCTTGTCGATTATGCCTGCCTTGCACATCTCTGCAATCACATCAATTATGGCCGAACCGCATATGCCTTTGGCATTAATCTTACCTTCAATATGAGTGTGCCAGTCCGCCTTGCCGATAACCTTATATTTAGGCTCTTTTGTCTCGTAATCTATTTTCACTTTTTCTATAGCGCCCGGCGCAGCCCTCATGCCGAACTTTATCTGCGCGCCTTCAAACGCCGGTCCTGTAGCGCATGATGTAGAGCAAACCCTATTTTTATTTCCGAGCAGAAGTTCTCCATTGGTTCCTATGTCAATAATCAGAACATTCTCGTCCTGATTATACGGCTCCTGAGCTATCAAAACACCCACATTGTCTGCACCCACAAAGCCGGCTTCTATAGGAAGCACATGAATGTAGGAACCGGGATTGATGCGCAGCCCTAAATCACGGGCTTTAATGTCGAGAGATTGCTGCACCGCAGGTATGAAGGGTGAACGGCCTATATATGTCGGATTCATGCCGAGAAAGATATGGTGCATCGCGGTATTAAAGACTATCGTCAGATCGTCAATAGAATATCCGGGATTTGCTCCGTCTTTCCTTACCTCGCTTACTACTTTGTCTATTATTTCGTTCAAGCCGGTTATAATGGCGTCCTGCATGGTTTTGAGCCCTTCCGGGTTGGTCATCGCATAAGTTATGCGCGACATTACATCTTCTCCGTAAGGCACCTGAGGGTTCATCATCGATTCAGTGTTGATAACCTTGCCTGTACTAAGATCGCAAAGATAGCCTACACAGGTGGTTGTGCCTACATCTACAGCAAGGCCGTAGCAGACATCCACATGTCCGGGCTCAACCTTCACTATCTCTTTGTCCATCCATACAGTTACGGTAATCGTCCATTCGCCTTCCCGCAAGGCATCCTGCGTGCTCCTAAGCGTCAAGTAGTCGAATTTAAGGCCCTTCAGTCCGTAGTCCTTTTCCATAGCAGCTGCAATTCGCTCGTAATCCCCGGTGGTCATGTCATGCAGAGTAGGCGGCGTGAGCGTCAGCGTGTATTTTTTGACTGCCGGGTCGAGAGCGATAATAATATCTTTGGCCGCTTTACGCACCACCTGCTTTCCTGCTCTGGAACGTTCAGGCACAAAAACTTTCAGGTCGCCGTGTATCTCGCAGGAGCAGGCCAGCCTTATGCCCGGACCGTCTTCGGGCTTGATATGCTTAAGCTCATCAGTTGTGGGCTCAAGCGGCGTGATATGCGCCATGCCCGACTCAAGATTGTCCTTTTCAAAATATCCCTCCTCTATCCTGACCTTGCATTTGCCGCAGACCTTCTTGTCTCCGCAAAGCGCTTCGAGGTCAACGCCTAACTGCTGCGCCGCCTTAAGTATTGTTGTGCCTTCTTCTATCTCTCCCCGCCTGCCTGCAGGCTGAAATATCACCTTGAATTTTTGCGCCATCTATAAATCCTCCTATATTTTTTCCTTCATAGATTTTTTCCTGCTCTTCCTTGAATAAGGGCAGATAGTAACGCACAGCCCGCAGTTGGGCTTTTCGTCAAACCTTTGCCTGTTGCTCTTTAATGCCTTGCATCTGTCGTAATAAACCATCTGCTTTAATGGATCTGACAGAGACCATTTGCCGCCTTTTAAAGCCCCTGATGGGCAATGCTTAACACAGAGTTCGCAATCACCGCATTCAGAGTCGGTTATAGCCTTATCCGTTTTCAGCGGCGCATCGGTAAGCACAGTTGCCCAAGACAGTTGTGAGCCGTAGCGGCTGTTGATTATGAGACCGTTTTTGCCTATCCATCCAAGCCCTGAACAGGTTGCTGCCGTCTTATGGCAGAACAGTTTATAAAGCCTTGTTATCAGCTTCCCTGTTCGCCTGTCCGAGTCAGGAGGGATTGATAGATTTTTAAAGCCCAACTCTCTTATCCAGTCCTCAGCACTTCTCTGAAGCCCGCACAAAAGATCTATGCTGTCTTTGTTCAACCCACGATTCACAGCAATAGCAACACCTCGGTTCAGATGCCTTATCTCACGCGGCAGAGCCTTTGAGATATCGCCTATGCCGACAAGGGCCGCTCCTTCTTTCTTGAGCAGTTGTTTGAGCGGGGCAGCATCAACCAATGTTTTATTTTTTCAGCTTCTCGTCCCTCAGTTTCTTGAGGAAAGCCACCATTTTAATAGCCTCTTTCAGCGCATTGCTTGCGTCTTCGGCATAGCCGTCAGCACCCCATTTGTCAGCAAGCTCCTTTGATGTAGGCGCGCCGCCGATCATTATCATGCAGTTTGGGTTTTTCTCTTTTATCTTCTCGATAACCTTAGGCATACCGACCATAGAAGTGGTCATCATTGCAGAAAGGCAGACGAGTTCTGAATCGGTCTTCAGCTGTTCTTCAACAAACTTGTCGAGCGGAACATCCCTGCCCAAGTCATAAACATTAAATCCTGCAACATCAAACATCATCTTAACAAGGTTCTTTCCTATATCATGCACATCGCCTTCAACAGTTCCAATAACCACCGAGCCTTTTACGCCAAGGTCCATCTGCTTGCAGTGCGGCTTCAGAATATCAAGCCCTGCGTAGAGCGCGTCGGCACACATCAGTATTTCGGGAACAAAATATTCCTGTGCCTCAAACAGCCTGCCCACCTCTTCCATACCCGAAACAAGGCCGTCAAATATAGCCTCATTCGCATCAAGACCGGCGTCTATAGCCTCCTGCGCTCCTTCCTTGCAGGCGTCTTCGTCATACTGGATAACACCGTTTCTGAGTTTTTCGTAAATCTCTTTTTTCTTTGCGTCGTCTGCCATTAGCTTTTACCTCCGTATTTTATGGTTTCATCCATCATAGCCTTCATGTTCTGGGGTGGAACAGTAGGCCATATATCGCAGCCTGGCCATATCGCACTCACTCCATCGTCTATGCATTTTCGCATGGTACTCCTCACAAGATCTTCGGTGCCAGAAACAAGGACATTGTAGGGATCGTAGTTTCCGAAAATAATCGCTCCGGGGCCAAGTTTTTTCCTCGTCTCTGCAACATCGTTCTTCTGCTCTACACTGATAGCCGTATATCCGGCCTCGGCCATAGGAATAACTATATCGTTGGTCTTGCCGCAGATATGAAGCACCGAAAACACCTTAAGCTCCTTGCTTATCTTTTGGAGCGGAGGCATTATCAGGTTTTTAAATACCCTCGGGCTGAGAACATCAGAAGTGGCGCCCATCTCTCGCACTGTGATGTAATCAATGCCGGCCTTCTCATACTCTTTTGCCACTACTATTATGGCGTCAGCCATAAGGTCGAGCAGTTTAGCCACTTTGTCCGCTTTTTTAAATGACAGCTTAAGAAGGTCATTAAGCTCCATTATCTGCCCAGCCAAAGTAAATGGACCCAATACATAAGAGCCGACAGCAACATCGCTGCCTATGTCAGCCTTCATCAGTTTAATAGCCTCCATCAGCAGAGGCACTCTGCCCCTTGATCCAAGGTCAGCCGGAATATTTACCGAATCCATCTCGCCTTCGTTGTGTATAAGCTTTTCTTTTATGGTGGGATAGAGTATGCCTTCGGCCTGCGGATAGACATTGATTACACAGCCGAGCGCCTCGGCCTCTACACAAAGATCTACAGGAACTACGCCGCACTCAAGGCCGAACATCTTGTATGTTGATGCTGCGGTCTCTGCCATCATTTTTGCGTCAAGATGGATGCCCGCAAATTTATATCCCAGCTGGTTTATTGCTGCCTCCGTTATATTGCCCATACCGCTGAAACATGGAACACGGTCAACCTGCTCTCCCTTAAAAACCTTTAAAACCCTTTCTCTTGAATTCATCGAATGAAATTCTCCTTTCGTTATTTGGCTTTTTTCCTGCCGCCGCCTTCCTGCATTTTTGTTATGAAGTCGGCAAAATGTTTTCTGATAGGCAGGTTTGGATTGTCATAAATATTTCCTGTTTCGTCATATACAAGCGTTGATAGCAGAATGTGAGCGCTGGCAACTGCAGGGAAAACGCGCGGAGCCGTAATCGCCGGACCGCAGAAGTTAAAATCGGACCAAAGCGCAGAACCCATTCCCTGAACAACAGCATCCATAGCCTTGAACCCGTCGAGTCCCCATTTCTGCTTAATCTCGCCCCACATGTGAGTGCCGTTTGAATATGCGCCTCCGCAGGGCAGACCATACTTCTCTTTTATCATCCTATTGGCTACAAGAGAAAATGAGGTTGACGGCATGTTCATAACCGAGGTATCCACAATTATCGTCTCAAATGAATCGGCGCCCTGAGACATGATAGATTCGAGCGAAGTTACTCTTCCAGCAGGAGACTGGTCTTTATCATCAAAAGCCTGTATCACAACATGCTTTATTCCCAAGTCCTTCAGCCTTTGAACCTGTCCCTTGATATCCTTATCCCAAGGGGTGATGCTGTTGTAAAGAAATTTGTCCTGCACCCCAAGCTGCGCCACATACTCGGTCGCCCTGGCACGCTGCTCAGCCACCCACATATCTATGCCAAAAGGCATTTTGGTGGATTCCAGATAAAAATCAATATATGTCTTGGCTTCTTCAGGGCTGTTGGCAACCATCGCAACCATCGCAGGCACACCTGTAGCCTCGGACAGTTCCTCCATCTTCGCAAGCATCGCCTTTGTTCCCTCACGATCAAAATTGCCCTTGCGGTCGGTCTTGCTTACGCTGTCTTTATTGTGAAAAAGCGAGGCTATCATAAGCGGCGGGTTTTCGCCCGGCTGGCCGCCGACCGGAATGCCGCTAAAGTTGAAAACCTTTTGTTCTTTCTGAAAACTGAACATTCTATCTCCTTTCATCATTAACTTATGCTAAAATATTTTTGTATCTTATTCTCACGGGCAGTTGCCTTTGCATGAGGCGCTGCCCCTTTTATTTTGGGGCGTGCACCGAACTAATCCGGCACACGCTTTTTCCCTGTCCTTAGAATACGCCGTGGTCGAATTTAGGAGATGGAAGATATTCCCACTTCTCGCCTTTTTTGTACTTATCGAATATATCGAGGCACTTAAGAGCATACTCAAATGCGTATGGTATGCCGGGGCCGCCAGGAACAAAGCCGCCCAGTATCATTCCGACAGCAGCAGCCTCAAAAACCTCATTCCATGTCGCTCCTGCATTGGCGGCAGGGATGACATGAATTATGCAGCGCGGTGAACAGTAAGCAACTCCACCCGCCATGAACATAAGCTCTTTGTGCTTCCTCGAAAGAGCGCCGTCGCCGAAGATACTCGCATAAAAATCAGCAAAAGTCTTGCCCGGATCAGGTGTTACCGTGTTAATTATCTGAAACATCCTCGGCACAAACCCGCACTTCTCTTTCATGTACTCATTTACTTGTTCTGCAGTCATCGCCATACTCTTTTCCTCCTCTGCTTTAATGTCCGGCTCTCCGGCCAGAAAATTTTTAATGCGATCCAAAAGTCCCATTTTACCTCCCCACTCACGGGGTCATAGACTCCCTTTTGCCCTTGCTCTTCACCTCCCCTCGGGATCAATATTTCCAGTTCAACGCAACATCGTGAAACATCTTAATATTTTCAAAACTTATTGTAGGTGGGATATCGCAGCCCGGAACCAATATAAAGCCGCCATCCTTGCCGGCTATTTCTATAACCTCTTTGCAGGCCTGTTCTACATCCGCTGCGGTCTTGTTCAACAGAACATGCACAGGAGCAACGTTACCTCCAAAACACATCTTGCCGAAAAGAACGTCTCGCGCCTTTGCTATATCAACTTTCTGATCGAAAAAGATAACGCTGCAGCCGGTGTCTATAAACTGCTCAAGACGGTCACCTGTATTGCCGCAGATATGAAGTATTGTATGGGCATTTTTCGACTTGGCCCAGTCGCTCAGCTTCTTTAAAGGTGGCACTGCAAAACGTCCCATCTGTTTAGGGTTTATTAAATCACCAGAGGCGGTCGGATCTGCTATGCTTATGCATTCCATGCCATCTGCAATCAATGGTTCATACAACTTAATTAAAAGGTCGGCGCAAAAATCTACAGCCTTCTCGACAAAGGCAGGCTTCTTAAATGTTGCCTTCATAAATGTTTCTTCACCAACCAGGCGGGCAGCCAACGTAAATGGGCCCCAGCAGGTCATGGTAACAAGATACTTTTTGCCTATTTTTTGATTTACCAGTCTTGTGGCGTCCATCACGGTCTTAACAACAGGATGTTTATGAATATCATCCATATCGAGCTTGGCAAGATCTTCCTCTGAATTTACAAAATGAGAGGTGACATCAGGAGCGCCGATCTCCCGATATTTCACGCCGCACCCAAACTTTTCACCAAGCGCAATCATATGAAAATTATTAAAACCCGACCCCACATACACCACGTCGCTCTTAATCTTTTCTGCCTCCACGATACACATATCAGCCATCTTTTCTACATTATTGGAAAGCTCTTCAAAACTGGTTCCGTAATCCTTTATAGACCACATCCCACCACCAAAAAGGGTGACAGGGACCCTTTCGGGCTTTCCGCCCTCAAAGGCTTTTAATACAATCTCTCTCGGCGTCATGCTCATAAACTCCTCCTTTATTTGCTTCTTTCATATGTAAAATTGAGATGTTTGATACAATCTCTTTTATTCGTTCTATCTCATCAGGATTTTCTACAGAATAAAACCCATCAGCAACAATGGACTTTCCGATTAACACAACATGAATATCAGGCCTTACGGTCCTGATTATCATAGCAGCATCCGAGGCTTGTAAGCCTATATCTCTGGAATCAATAATTACTACAGAATAATAAGAATCAAATACAGACCTTACGGCACCGGCAGGATGTTCGCTCGTTTCAATTTGATATCCGGCATCACTGAGCGCTCCATAAACGCCTTTTATAAATATAGGATGCTGGCTGCAAAGAAGAATTTTTCTTACTGCCTCGGCCATAGGTAGGCAGAAAATGCAACTTTAGTGCCATAAAAAGTATCCTGATAAAACAACCATATACTGTTATAAAGCCGAGAACATACGGGTAATTTTACCACACATGTCGGGGCAATTTTCCCCATGCCATTATGCTCAAATCATACGAATTCAGATAAAAATGATAATATTAAAAACAACTATATATGACTGCTAAAAAGTTTTTATTTTTTCTATTTATTTTGATCGCCACCACCGTCAGCAATATATGCACTGTTGACGCCTATCAGATATTTGACAACATAGAATTTATAAAATACAGATCTGCAAAAGGCTTCTTCAGTTGCCTGATCCCAAAAAAATGGAGCAGACACGAAAACCCATCTCTAAATAATGACCTCAACAGGATTTATGGAACCAAAGTTTTCACGAAAAATGACGAGGGCTCGGCAACTATCTCGATTAACTTCTATGCAAAAGGGAATACTATGTATAAAAATTACGCTCATTTTATACAAACTTTTTCTAAGCCGATAAAAGGCCTGAGCGACAAGGATGAAAAATACTCTCCGGTAAAAAATATTATCATCTCATCCCTAAAAGGGAAAACCTTCGAGCGCACAGTATTCGACTACGAAGGTCTTGCATACGATCCAACCACAGCAAGCTTCAGAAGTCATTCAACAGCATCTAAGCGGCCTGTGTTTGAACGTTTTGTTGCTTTGCCTGCAAAAGAAGGGTTTTATGTTTTGAGATTGAGATACCCAAAAGAATCGACAGACAGGTACGACGCAGTCTTTGAAAAAATCTTAAAATCTTTCAAGCCTCTGTATAAAAGATAGTCGTCATTTTGTAACATCTTTTACGATTCCATCCTTTTTCGCAATAGCTTCATTTATCTTATTCCAGTCCACCAGTCTCATCGCATTGAACTTCGAAAGAAGCCGCATTACTTCATCCTGATAATTAAAACCTGTTTTATAAAAATCGCGATAAACCTCTATAAGCACTCGGCCCTTATCGGTCCTGGTAAGTTTTACCGGTTTATAGATAATCCGGCCTTTGGTGCCTACAGCTATGTCTTTGTAGAAAAACTCGGCCACTTCAGGCATCAGGCGCATGCAGCCGTGGCTTGCAAACTTGTAGATGCTTTCTGGCGCATTCGTGCCATGAAGGCCTATACCGGTTATAGATAGCTGGATCCAATATTTACCCAGCGGATTATCGGGCCCGGGAGGCACTTCTTCCACAACCTCCTTGCCCTCTTCCTCCATCTCTTCCTGAATCGAAGGAGGAACCCTCCATACAGGGTCTTTTGCCTTGGTAGTGATGATAAACTCCCCTGTGGGTGTGGGCCATGTGGGTTTGCCGGCAGCAATAAAATAATAATCCTTGAGCTTGCCATTTTCAAATCTGTAAAGAGTCCTGTCGGGTATATTTATTATAATTCCATTATCAAGCTTGTCTTCCGGAACAATCCTCAAAAAACGGACTTTCAGCAGCTGCCCTACAGCAAGCGGCGAGTTGTAATCAATTGAGTTCTGGCTTGCTATGTAGCTCCAGTTCAAGCCTAGCTTCCCGGCAATCGCATCGCCATAATCACCGCGTTCTATCTTATATTCTATGTCAGAGCTGATGACTTCTGAAATGCAATCAGATACAGAAAAAAATATGCAGAAAAAGAGGACTGCTGCTTTCAAAATGTATGGTTTTATCGCAGATTCCTTGAATAAGAATAACATTTACCTATATTATATCAGATTAAAAAACCGTAGGTGTCTTTTGCCGTACACCCCTTATAATACATGCTTTTACGCCAATTTAAGGAGTTAAGACGTCGGCAATTTCACTAAATTTGAGGGGAATACAAACTGGATTTTTTTAGATTCAAAAAAAAACATCGGGATTCTCAGGTCAAGTTTATCATATATTCTCTCGTGTTTGTCTTATACATCGCCACTTCATCTTTCGCCGCAGATGAGCCTTTTACAGGCCCTTCAAACTGGGGCAGCACCGGCTTAATGGAAATACCAACAGCAAGGGTTATGAAAAAACATACGTTCCGGTTGGGTATAGATCAGGTAAGCCCCTACAGATACTATTACGGAACAATAAGTCCGATTGAGAGTTTGGAGATAAACGGAAGGATAGTGCAAATCCTTGGTGTTGCTGGCTTCACCTCAGGGGATGACTACGGCGATTACAAGGACAAAGCTATTGATTTTAAATATCAGGCTATTAAAGAAAGCAAGTATCTGCCGGCCTTTTCTGTTGGTATAATGGACCCGCACGGAACAAGACTTTATGCATCACAATATCTTTCGTTCAGCAAACAAATATATCCTTTTGATTTTACGGTAGGCTACGGCAACGGCCGCTTTGGAAGAAAGCCACTGTCCTCAGAGGGAGAAATATGGAAGCTAGAAATAATGAGCGATCCAGTAACATGGATGAAAGATTCTCAGCTTTTCTGGGGTGTTCAGTTCTCTCCTTCCAAAGAATATTCATTTATGGCTGAGTTTAATCCTATCCAGTACCATAATCAAACACAAGACCCTGCGCGTAGAAAATATTTCGATACCCCTGTTCCTTCGCAGTACAACTTTGGGGCTAGATGGAAGCCTATTAAGGATGCTGAAGTTGGAGTCAGCTATCAAAGAGGTGATAAAGTCGGCGTCCATTACTCTATTCCTTTTGAGATAGGAAAACCGCTGGTTCCGATTTTTAATACAGAGTACATTGAGGCAAAGGATTACAAAGGCGGCGACTGGCTTAAGCGTATAGAAATCGCACTGCTGTTTTCAGGCTTAGGAGATATTGGAATAAAAGTCGATCGAAAAACGCTCTATATAGGCATGTCAAACTCCACATATTTTTACAACATGAAGGCGTTGCTAATAGCCCTTAAAAAAATAGGCCCAATAATACCTGAAGAGATCGAAGACGTAATAATAATACTCAGAGAGAACGATCTTCCGGTTCTTTCATTCCATGCAAAACGCTTTGATATTATCGATTATATAGATGGAAGGCTTACCACCGGAGAGTTCTTCCACCTATCAAAGTTCGAAACTGAGCATTTGTCGGTTCCAAAATTTACAAGGACAATGAAAGAAAGTGATTTAGCGTTCGGCTACAAGCCCCATTTTTCTTTGTACCTTAACGATCCAACAGGCTTCTTCAAAGGCATGCTAGGCGCACTTGGTTGGGCTGGCTACAAAATATGGGATGGCGGAATGGTAGTAGGAGGCATTGGATTCTTCCCTCTCTCTGACATCTCAACAAAAAACGAACCTCTATCAAACCCTGTCCGTTCAGACTACGTGAACTATTTAGATACACTCGTATTCGATAAATTTTTATTCCAGCAGATGAACCGATTTGAACCTCAGATTTATTCCAAGCTTGCATTTGGAATCCTTGAATTAGAATACGCAGGACTTGACCTTGAAATCGCAAAACCATTTTTTGACGGAAGATTACTGGCAGGATTAAGCACAAGCATCGTAAAAAAAAGAGACCCTGACAACCCGTTGCAGCTGAAAAAAAATGATCCAAAGGAACATTATTCAACATCTTTTGTAAATACGAAAATCAATTTCCCAGAATCCGAGAGTGCATTGGCTATCAAATATGGCAAATTCCTTGCTGGTGATGTGGGGACGAGGGTTACAGTATCAAAGAGCATCAACGGGGTAGAATTTTCTGTATTTTATAGTTTCACAGACACGTCAGTATTTCCACCAGAAGATACCGTTAACAGAGGCTACCATGATAAAGGCTTTGAATTTAAAATACCTCTCCGATTTTTGTCAGGAAAGGATACAAAAACAGTATTCCCGCATAAGCTTTCACCATGGACACGAGACGTGGCACAGGATATTGACCATTTCACCCCATTATTTGATTTCATAGACAGAAACACTAAAGTCTTTATCAATAAAGACAAAAATAGTGGGATACTTTATAAATAATTTTTTCTCTTGACAAAGGACTATCTATTGCTTTATAACTTATATAGTTTGATTTCATCTAAAATATAAATCAGGCAATAATTAATAGAAAAAAAAAGGAGGTTTTTATTATGAGAAAGACTTTGGATTTAAGAATTTTTCTAGTATTTTTCAGCATCTTCGTACTGAGTACCTTTATGTTGCCTGGCTATACCACAATGGTATATGCCGCTGAAGCAGGAAAAGGTAGCGCAGCAGGTGCTGGTAGTGGTGGATCAGGTGGTGGAGCCGGTGCAGGAAGTGGTGCTGGAGCAGGATCAGGCGCTGGAGCCGGTGCGGGAAGTGGAGCTGCAGGAGCCGGAGCAGGTGCAGCCGGAGCAGGCGCAGCAGCAGGAACAGCAGCAGCAGCAGGAATTGGTGCTGGAACCATTGCAGCAGCAGTTGCGGTTGCAGCAGCAGTTGCGGTTGCGGTTGTAGCATCAGGCGGAACAACATCTACAAGTGTTGCTTCTTCTACAACAACTAACTGTTTGCCTGTTTATGGTACTGCAAGTTATGGAGCAGATCAAAGCGGTGGTGCTGCAGTAATTGGAAATAACTTGACTACTGTTGCCGAATATGTTTGTTCTTCTTTAGATTTAACAACTATGCATCATATATTAGGTGAAGCACATACAACGTATAACAATTCAAATAATTGGACAGCATTCCACAACTATCTATATTCACAGTTCGTAACGAAACACGGAGCAACATTCACAACGCAGCACACCGCTCCATAGATCAATTGATTTAAGGGGCAATGCCATTTTGGGCATTGCCCCTTTTTGCTTACCACTACACAAAATCAATGATACTTCAAACAAAAATACAGCAATCATTTTTATTAATCATTGCTGTTATTTTTTTCTTGCTTATATCCGCAAATTATGCGCTTTGCGCTGAATTAAATCAGGAAACAGATGCTGTTCTAAAAACTGCAGAAAATACATTTGTAGCAATGAAAAAATCAAAAAAAGACAATTCTATTGTTACAGCAGCCGAAAGCAAGAATTACATCGAAATATGGAATTTTTTGACAACTGAATCTAAAGAAACTATTTTAAAGGACGTTTATAAAGAAGAAAAAAAAGCGGGGTTCAGAAAAGATTTTACATTAAAGTATGTTGAGGATAACTTTTCTGAATGCAAAGAATTGTGTGTTACTTATTGGTATAACTTCCTTACAGCATTCGACCCAGAAATGGTTTTGAGCCAGTCCAAGTGGGAGATTGGCTTTGTTAGAAGCGATAAGGCTGAGATAATTGTCACATACAAAACAGCTCAACAGCCGGCAAAACTAAAAATGTTCAAAGAAAACGGTGCTTGGAAATTTGGCCTTGTAGAAACCTTCTGGGTTAGAAGATAAATTTCTTTTCTCTTTTCCTCCCAAAAATAAAAATACCTTAGGAGTATCATGCAAAGAAACGACATTAGAAACATAGCTATTATTGCCCACGTTGACCACGGCAAGACAACGCTGGTTGACGGGTTGCTTAGGCAGGGCGGCATATTCCGCTCGAACGAGCGCGTCCAGGAAAGGGTAATGGACAACATCGATCTTGAGCGTGAGCGCGGGATAACGATAATGGCAAAAAACACGGCTGTCGAGTACAACGGCGTGAAGATAAACATAGTTGATACACCCGGCCACGCTGACTTTGGCGGAGAAGTTGAGCGAACTTTAAAGATGGTTGATGGCGTCCTGCTTATGGTTGACGCATCCGAAGGCCCGCTTCCCCAAACAAGGTTTGTATTAAAAAAAGCCCTTGAACTCAGTCTTCCTCCGGTGCTGGTAATAAACAAAATAGATCGCGCCGATGCCAGGATACAGGAAGTTCTGAACGAGGTTTATGACCTGTTTATAGACCTTGACGCAACAGAGCAGCAGCTTGAGTTTCCTATTATCTATACAAATGCAAAAAAAGGCATCGCAAAAATGAATGCTGACACTCCGGACGATGATGCGGACGGATTGCGTCCCTTATTCGAAATTATTCTCAACACAGTTAAACCGCCCGAGGGAAATACAGACGTCCTTCAGCTCCTTGTTACTAATATAGACTATAACGACTACGTAGGAAGACTTGCTATCGGACGTATCTTTGCCGGCACGGTCAAGGTCGGAGATACAGTAGCGATGGTGAATATCAACGGTGAATCTATCAGAACAAAGGTTTCCTCCCTATATATTTTTCAGGGACTGGATCGCGTAGATGTAAAAGAAGCGTCTGTTGGAGAAATCGTAGCCCTTGCCGGAATAGAAGGGATCAATATCGGCGATACTATCACAGACATAGAAGATCCGCGACCTCTGCCGAGAATCAAGGTTGATGAGCCTACGATCTCTATGGTCTTTTCCATAAACACATCGCCATTTTCTGGACGTGAAGGCAAATATGTGACTTCGCGAAATCTGAGGGAGCGGCTCGAAAAAGAGCTTCTTTACAATGTGGCTATCAAAGTTGATTTCGATAATCCTGACTCTTTTAAGGTTATGGGCAGAGGCGAGCTTCAGCTGGCAATACTTATAGAGATGATGCGGCGCGAAGGCTACGAGTTGGCAGTTTCGATGCCCGAAACTATAACCAAAAGCATAGACGGGATTCTAAGCGAACCGTTCGAACTACTCGTAATTGATGTTCCTGAAGATTATGTAGGCGTTGTCACTCAGAAAATAGGTATGAGAAAAGGCCGCATGCAGAAGATGCAGAACAACGGCCACGGCAGGGTGCGGCTTGAGTTCAGGATACCATCGCGTGGACTCATAGGATTCAGAACACAGTTTCTTACAGACACGAAAGGTACCGGCCTGCTTAACCACCTTTTTGACGGATACGAGCCGTGGTGCGGCCCTATGTCAAAAAGACAGACCGGAGCGCTTGTTGCAGACAGGGCAGGAAGGACAACCCCGTATGCGCTTTTTCATCTGCAGCCGCGAGGAACACTGATTATTCCAGAAAACATTCAGGTCTATGAAGGAATGATAATAGGAGAAAACTCACGCGAGAATGACCTTGATGTGAATGTAACCAAAGAGAAGAAGCTCACAAATATGCGCGCTTCAGGCTCGGATGACCTCATTCAGTTAATTCCGCCCAAGTTAATGAATCTTGAGCAGGCGCTCGAATTTATTAAAGAGGATGAACTTGTCGAGATAACTCCTCAATCTATAAGACTAAGAAAAAGAGTTCTCGAATCGAACAAAAGACCGAAGCCGCAAAAATAAGAGCGGCTATTTTCTAAATTACACCATTCAGAAATAGGGATAAGTCTCTTTCGTTCAGAGCTATGTTTTATTTCCTCATCTCCTTAAACGCATTTATAAGTCCGTTTGTCGAAGAGTCATGTGAAACAACAGGCTTGTCGTTCTGCAACTCAGGCAGAATCTTATTTGCAAGCTGTTTGCCTAGTTCCACACCCCACTGATCAAAGCTGAAGATATTCCAGATAACGCCCTGCACAAAAATCTTATGTTCATACATAGCTATCAAACTGCCCAGAGTCCGCGGCGTGAGCTTCTTGAAGATAATCGAGTTCGTAGGCCTGTTGCCTTTAAAAACCTTAAACGGTGCCAGCTTCTTTATCTGATCCTCCGAAACACTAGCAGCCCTGAATTCAGCAACTACTTCATCGTAAGACTTGCCCTTCATCAAGGCCTCTGTCTGTGCAAAAAAGTTTGATAATAAAATCGCATGATGATTGCCAACCGGATTGTGGCTAAGTGCAGGGGCCAGAAAATCACATGGTATCAGCTTAGTGCCCTGATGTATCAACTGATAAAAAGCATGCTGACCATTGGTTCCGGGCTCTCCCCATATAACAGGACCTGTCTGATAACCGACATCCTTTCCATCTCTGCCAACATATTTGCCGTTGCTTTCCATGTTGCCCTGCTGAAAATATGCAGGGAACCTGTGCATGTACTGATCATAAGGCAGAATAGCCTCTGTCTGTGCTCCGAAGAAGTTATTGTACCAAACCCCTATAAGCGCCAAAATTACAGGTATATTTTTTTCAAAAGGCTTTTCGCTGAAATGAACATCCATAGCATGGGCCCCTTCGAGCAGTTCTTCAAAATTCTTATAGCCTATTGCACAGGCAATAGAAAGCCCTATCGCAGACCATAACGAATACCGCCCCCCTACCCAGTCCCAAAACCTGAACATGTTCTCAGGATCTATGCCAAATTTTACAACCTCTTTTTCGTTCGTCGAAACCGCGATGAAATGCTTTTTGATGAACGCCTCGTCTTTTGCCGTATCCAGAAACCAACGCCTTGCGGAATGGGCGTTCGCCATCGTTTCCTGTGTAGTGAATGTTTTTGAAGAGATCATAAACAGTGAAGTTTCGGGTGAAAGCTTCTTCAGCGTCTCTGCTATATGAGTAGCGTCGATGTTCGAAACAAAATGCATCGTGATATTCGGAACCTTGTACGGCCTTAAAGCCTCTGTAACCATAAGCGGGCCCAAGTCAGAGCCGCCTATTCCAATATTCACAATGTCGGTAATGGTTTTGCCTGTATAACCTTTCCAGTCTCCAGAAATCAGTCTGCCAGAAAACTCCTCAACCTGCTTTAAAACTGCATTGACTTCAGGCATAACGTCTTTGCCATCAAACACAATGGGCTTATTCGATCTGTTTCTGAGCGCAACATGAAGAACAGCGCGGTTTTCGGTCTCGTTTATCCTGTCGCCGTTAAACATTTTATCAATAGAGTCCTTGAGTCCGCACTCAGATGCAAGACCAAGAAGCAGAGAGATAGTATCTTTTGTGATAATATTTTTTGAGTAGTCAACTAAAATATCCTCAAACCCGAGCGAAAAATCCTCAAACCTTTGCGGATTGGCAGTGAACAGATCGGTCATCCTGCAAGCCTTCATGTCAGCATAATGTTTCTCAAGCTTCTTCCAAGATTCCGTAGTTGCAGGATTTACTTTAGCGAGCATAAATTTCTCCTTGATGTTTATTTCTTCAGAAACTTTTTCATATTTTTACCTGCAAGAATTAAAAGCAGAGCTACCAGAAAAGCGATCGTAACATATTTTGAAACCTTAAGAACCACAAGCAGAATCAGGATGCCTATAATAAGCAGGATATTAGCCATCAAGGCCGCCAGAATCTTGTTTTTTAGCATCTCTTATTGATTTCAACAAACCTTCTTTAACGATTATTATGAACACAACCGTAAAACCTACAAGAAGCCCTGCGGCCTTCAGTATCCCCAAGGCCGCAAGCGTCACAAGAACTGAGAATATTATAAACAGCCTGATAAAGCTAAGAAACATCATCTTGGTCTCGGCCTTTTCTATACCCAAAAGACTGTTCACGCTCCAGCATAGGCCTTTGAAATTCAAAGCGCCTATTAAACCTCCAATAATAACGCTCAAAGCAAAACGCCACTCAAATACAAAAAAAGATACAACGGCCAAAGGCAAAACAATAAAGGCCGACTGCCTGTTTATTACACTTATCATTTCTTTCATTTTCTATCCGCTCAATTTCTGCCCTGTTTTTTAGCGATTTTCACAAGCTCCATAAATCCTGCCACTATACCAACAAAAAGAAAAAAGACCGTAAGGTACGGGGAAGTATTAAAAAGCTTGTCGAGGCCATACCCTATCGCCAGCCCCACAAATGTTGACAATACAAGATGAATGCCAACACTGCTCGCCTCCAACAACTGCCTGAATACCTGCTTTTCATCCTGATTACCCAACTGTCCTATTTGCTCCCAGTGCTTGTTTAAAGTCAATAATTTCTTTATTATAACAGTACGAACAGCTCTATTGTGCCTTGTTTATAAAATAAGAATTCAAAATCCCGGAGCAGATTTTAAAATGCAGGAAGAAAAAAAGAGCACAGTACTGATAGTTGATGATGATAAATTTGTTCTTGAATCCACATCGTAAATCTTAAAAGAAATGGGATTCGCTACTCTGGAATGCAACAAATCTACAGAGGCCATAAACTTCTTATCCCGCAATGAAATAGATACCGTGATATCTGACATCAAAATGCCTGAAGTAACCGGCACAGAACTGCTCGGGAAAATCCATAACATGTACCCTGACATGCCGGTTATCCTTATGACAGCGTACGCCGATCTTGAAACTGCTGTGGATGCCCTGCGCAAAGGCGCATTCGACTTTATCATTAAGCCATACAACGCGGTGCAGCTTATCCATGCGATAAAAAAAGCTGTCAAGTACGGCACACTGATAAAAATGGAAAAACAGCAAAAAAAGATTTTGGAAGACATGGTAAAAAAACGCACTAAAGAACTTGCTGATGCTATGGCGATGCTGAAAAACATGAGCAACGAGCTTATGCAAAGACTGCTTACCGTAGCAGAATACAGAGATACAGACACAGGCCACCACATAACGCGCATAGGCATGTATTCTGAGCTGCTTTCAAAGAAACTCGGCATGTCAGCAGATTTTGTCCAGACCATAACATTCACAAGTCCTATGCATGACATAGGTAAGATAGGCATTCCTGACAGCATTCTTCTTAAGCCCTCCGGCCTCACAAAAGAGGAGTTTGAGACCATGAAACAGCATACGGTCATAGGCGGAAGAATGTTCGAAAACTCCTCCTTCCCTCATATTCAGATGGCCGCTTCCATCGCATTGAACCACCACGAAAGATGGGATGGTTCAGGATATCCTCTGGGCAAACAAAGAGAAGAGATACCTATAGAATCCAGAATAGTGATTATATGCGACCAGTATGATGCATTGATATGCCGCAGACCTTACAAAAAATCTATGACCCACGAAGAGGTTATAAAGATATTGGCAGAAGGAGATGGAAGAACAAAACCAGAACACTTTGATCCAGAAATCCTTGAAGCCTTCCTATCGATAGCTCCGGAGTTCTTTAAGATTTACGAATTGAAAAAAGACTGACCTGTTATACTGAAAAGAAAAGCCGCCTATCGGAGTCGAACCGACGACCTATTGATTACGAATCAATTGCTCTACCAACTGAGCTAAGGCGGCGATCAAAATAACCTGTAATTATACGAACTAATGCTTCAGCTTGTCGAATTCATTTTTGAAATGGCTGAGCGTGAGGTCATAGAATTTTAATTATAAACAAACAACAAATCCGAAAACAATTCGGGAGTCACTCAAAAATTACATATTTATTGGCCTTTTCAAGCCTTCTGCCCTTTAGTCCCATATCGCTGAAACTGCTTATTTTACGGCAACGCCTCTGTTTCAAAATCGTATCCGCTGTTTGCGGTCCCAATCCGGGAACTTTAAGCAGGTCTTCTTTTTCGGCCTTGTTGACAAGTACAGGAAAGAACTCAGGATGCCTGTCTGCCCATATTTCTTTAGGATCTTTATCGAGGCTCAAATTCCCCGAGCCGTCCAATATAATATCGTCCTGCAAAAAACCATATCTCCTCACAAGAAAGTCTGCTTGATACAACCGGTGTTCACGCATAAACATTTTGTCAGGCGATAGCTGAAACATCCTTTCTCCGGGTATATCCGGATGGCCCAATCCTTTTTGATAGGCAGAAAAATAGACACGCTGAAATTTTAGGCGGTTATACAAGCTAAGCATGTAGCGTATAATTTCGGAGTCGGTCTCGTCCGAAGCGCCCACAATAAACTGTGTGGTGCATTTCACCTTTGAGCGCTTCATGCCCTGACCTGTAAGCTTTGCCATAAGCTTAAGCGGCCTTATAATATCGTCAATGTAGTTTTTCTTTGACGAAAGGAGCTCAAAGCGTTTCTTGCCGGGCGTCTCGATATTAAGGGAAACCGCATTTGATAAGGAAATAGAATCCTCAATCGCGGCATCTGAAGCGCCCGGAATAACTTTTAGATGAATGTATCCCCTATAATCGTGTTTGTATCTGAGTATCCTAGCTACGGCATTAAGCCTGTCCATAGTATTGTCAGGACTGCCGATTACGCCTGAGCTCAGAAAAAGCCCGAAAACTATTTTCTTTCGCGCATATTCCATAAAGATATTTACGGTCTCTTCCGGCTGAAGCGTGCAGCGCTGCACATTGCTTTCTGAACGCAAGGGACAGTATTTGCAGTCATTGGAACACGCATTCGACATAAGAGTCTTCAATAAAACCGAATATCCGCCCTGAGGCAAAGACACTGGATAAAGCCACTTCCCGTCAAGTCCTCTGTGCCTTCGGTCATCCTTGCCCGTGCCGCAAGCGCAGGCAAGATCATACTGTGAATCCTGCGAAAGAATTTTAAGTTTATCCATCGCATCCATTTGTATATGTTAACCGGATAGTTCTTTTTCTTCAAATAGTAATATGCAACTATAGAAATTCGGCGAATGATTTTAAAGCTCCACATGTTGTATAATTTTCATCTGATTTTTTTAAGGAGATAATATATTGGAACTGCCTTCAGGATTCATAAGCAAAGAGACTTGGAACAAGGTGCTTAACTACATCGCGCTCAGCGATGAGTCGCCGCCTTACCTCCTTATGGACAGTCAGATGGTAGCTGACAAGGTTTCGCTTATAGGGAAAGGTATCAGAAACTCGAAGGTCTTTTATGCTGTAAAGGCAAACCCTGACATCTCTGTCATAAAACTCATGCATTCTCTAGGCACAGGCTTTGAGATAGCCTCAGAGGGAGAACTCGCGCTGCTCTCAACACTGAACGTTCCTCCAGAAAAAATAATCACCAGCAATCCGGTCAAAACCTTCAGATTTCTTGAACACGCGGTTGATTATGGAGTTAGTTACTATGCCTTCGATTCGATAGCTGAGGTTGACAAGCTGGCAAAGTATGCGCCCGGCTGCAAAGTTTATATCAGGCTGACCGTGCCTAACGAGGGCAGCGAATGGCCTCTGAGCAAGAAGTTCGGGGTCGAGATGGAAGAGGCGGAGCAGCTGCTAATCTATGCGAAAGATAAAGGCCTCGACCCTGTTGGAATAACCTTTCATGTAGGCTCGCAATGCAACAATGTTTATAACTGGAACACCGCGATTGATAAGGCAAGAGAGCTTTGGGAAAGTCTTTCACAAAAAGGCATATCTCTCAAAATACTGAATATCGGCGGCGGCTACCCTATCAGATACACAAAAAATGTTGCTGACATCGAAACCATAGAGAAAAAAATAAACAAGGCCCTGAAGCAGAAGTTTTCTGATGATGTCGAGGTGTTTATCGAACCTGGACGAGCAGTTGTAGGCGATGCAGGAATATTCGTCTCGACCGTTATCGGAAAAACAAAACGCGGAGACGAGAACTGGCTCCATATTGATGTAGGAGTTTTCAACGGCCTGATGGAAAGCATTGGCGGAATCAAATACACATACGTTGTTGGCAGCAGAAACGATCCGATGAAATGGACCATCTCCGGCCCGAGCTGCGACAGCTTCGATGTAATTGATAAAGATGTCCTGCTGCCAGAACCTGAGTTGGGCAACCGAATATTGATACTTTCGAGCGGGGCATATACCATTTCTTACGCCTCGGAGTTCAACGGCTTTTCGATACCCAAGACAATTTTGATATAAAGATTAGGAGGAGTTATGATCAAATTTTTCGAGAAAGACCCTTATGCGCCTATACAGTATGTCTATGAAGTGGAAAACGTCCTGCATAAAAGCAGCAGCACTTTTCAGGATATTATGGTGATAGAGAACAAACACTTCGGCAAGATGCTTATACTTGACGGTGTGGTTCAGATTACGGAAAGGGATGAGCTTTTCTACCATGAGATGCTTGTACATCCGGTGATGCATGCTCACCCTAATCCGAAAAACGTGATCGTAATCGGAGGCGGTGACGGCGGCACAGTAAGGGAAGTGCTGCGCCATGACAGCGTTGAGAAGGTCTATTTCATCGAGATAGACGAAGAGGTCATAAACGTATCGAAAAAATATTTCCCATCGGTAGCCTGCGGTGTGGATGATAAGCGTGTAGAGATAAAATGCATGGACGGAGCGGAGTTCGTGAAGGGCCGTGACGGCGACATTGACGTTGTGATAGTTGACTCGACCGACATTGTGGGCTTCGCAAAAAGCCTTTTCACAGTAGAGTTCTTCAAGTCTGTAAAAGACTGCTTAACCGATGAGGGAATGCTGGTAACGCTTTCTGAATCCCTGCATTTTCACAAAGACATGGTAATAGAGGTGCAGGAGGCGATGAAGCTTATATTCCCTACTGTGGACCTCTACACAGCCAACATCGCCACATATGCCGGAAACTGGTGGACATTTTCGGCAGCCTCCAAAAAGCATGACATGCGCAAAATGAGGCGTGAATTCAAGGTTGACACCAGATATTACAGCGACGAAATCCATCAGCAGGCGTTCATGCCGCCTAAAATGTACGAAAAACTGATGCAGAGAAAACTGAACTGGTAGCTCTCAAAAGCCTTTTAAAATCAATCTGTTAAATATCCTGCTTGACAGCCCTGCCGAATACTTGTTAAATTATTAGCACTCGAACAAGGAGAGTGCTAACGTCATGGACCCCCTTGATGAACGAAGCAAACAGATACTTTACGCCATAATACAAAGTTACATAAACAAGCCTGATCCGGTGGGGTCCAGGTTCGTGACCAAGAAATATTCTTTTGGCTTCTCGCCCGCCACAATACGAAATATCATGGCGGATCTTGAAGACATGGGATTTCTGAGTCAGCCACACACATCCGCAGGTCGGGTGCCTACAGACAAAGGGTACAGGTTTTATGTAAACTCGCTTCTGGGGCAGGACAGAAAAATCAATACAAGCGGCATAGAGACCGCATTCATAGACAATTTTTCAAGAAAGCTGGATGAAATAAAGAACGACATTACAGGCATGTTCTCTGAGGTGTCCAATACTCTTTCATCCATGTCGAATTATGTGGGCGTAGCACTTCCGCCTAAACCCGAAAAATCGCATTTCACCAGAATCGATTTTATGAAATACAAGAGCGATCATGTTGTGGCCATAATACTGACCGATGAAGGCGTAATGAAGCACAAGATCATAAAATCGGACCCCTCGCTTTCTCAGGATGATCTGAACCGAATCGCAGAATATCTTAACAACGAATACGCAGGCCGCACCATAGACGATATCAAGAGCGTTCTGATAGGCAGAATGAAAGCGGACAAGATGCTGTGGGACAAGTTGATATCACGAGCCATAACGCTATGCGAAGAAATATTGTCATTTTCTGAGAGTGACATCTACTTCTCGGGGCTGCATGATGTGATGAACCTGCCCGATTTTTCTGACATTTCAAGGATTAAAGAAATATCAAAAGCGATAAAAGACAAACACACGATTTTGAGGCTGCTTGATGCGCTTTCGGACAACGAGGGCGTTCAGGTCATGATAGGCGATGAAAACCCTGTGACTGAACTAAAAAATCTCAGCATAGTAACCTCGCCTTACAAAGAGGGTGACAGAAACATTGGACTGATTGCGCTCATCGGCCCCACCCGCATGGATTATTCCAAGGCGATATTCATGGTCGAAACCGTTGCAGGCTGCATAAGCAAAACACTCAAAGGCTGAGAAGGAGGTGCGATAATGGAAGATAGCACACAGACAACAGAAATTGATGAAACAGCAGCAGCTACCGAAACACAGCAAGAGACATGCGACACTCTTCGTGCAGAGCGCGACGAATACAAGGACAAGCATCTGAGGCTCTACGCAGAGTTTGAAAACTACAGGAGAAAGGCATTAAAAGACAAAGATGAAGTTCTCAAATATGCAAATGAGTCTATAGTTTATGAACTCTTGCCTGTCATGGACAGCCTAGACATGGCTCTCCAGCACTCCTCAACAGGCAATTCAGAAGCATTGAGCGCTCTTGCCAAAGGGGTGGAGAACACATTGAGAGAGATGAACAGAACCCTCGAAAAATTCGGATTGACGCAGATCGAGGCAGCAGGGAAAGCCTTCGATCCCTCGGTGCATCACGCAATGTCGCAGGTGGAGAGAAACGACATGGATGAGAATATGGTGGTTCAGGAGCTTAGAAAAGGCTATATGTACAAAGAAAAAGTGCTCAGGGCAACGCTTGTAACTGTCAGCAAAAGAACATCAGAAAATAACAGCGAATAAACTAAACCAAAAATACAGGAGGTTTTATCATGGGAAAAGCGATAGGAATAGATTTAGGCACCACCAACTCGGTGGTTGCTGTGGTGGTAGGCGGCGAGCCGGTTGTCATCCCTAATCAGGAAGGAACAAGGACAACTCCGTCGGTAGTCGCAATTACAGACAAGGGAGAAAGACTGGTAGGGCAGATCGCAAAACGCCAGTCGATAACAAACCCCGAGAACACGATATTTTCGATTAAAAGGCTTATGGGCAGAAAATACAATACGCCTGAAGTGGATCATGCGAAAAAACGGCTGCCTTATCACATAGTATCAGCAGACAACAACGATGCTCATGTTGAGATACGCGGCAAGCGCTATTCTCCTCCAGAAGTTTCTGCAATGATACTGCAAAAACTGAAACAGTCGGCCGAAGACTATCTCGGCGAGCCGGTTACAGAGGCCGTAATTACGGTGCCTGCATATTTTGACGACAGCCAGAGGCAGGCAACAAAAGACGCAGGCAAGATAGCCGGCCTCAATGTTCTAAGGATCATAAATGAGCCTACCGCAGCAGCTCTGGCTTACGGCCTCGACAAGAAGAAAGAGGAAAAGGTTGTTGTATATGATTTGGGTGGAGGCACATTCGATGTTTCGGTGCTCGAAATAGGCGAAGGCGTAATCGAGGTAAAGGCCACAAACGGCGATACATATCTCGGCGGCGACGACTTTGACCTAAAGATAATGGACCTGCTGATAGACGAGTTCAAAAAAGAGCAGGGCATTGACCTCAAGAACGATAAGATGTCTTTGCAGAGGCTCAAAGAAGCTGCAGAAAGAGCAAAAATAGAGCTTTCCACAGCGTCAGAGACAGAGATAAACCTGCCGTTCATAACTGCGGACGCAACAGGACCTAAACATATGCTGATGAAACTTTCGAGATCAAAGTTTGAACAGCTTACCGATGACCTTGTAAATAGAACCATCGACCCTTGCAAAAAAGCGATTTCTGATTCGGGGCTTGGAGCATCGAACATCGACGAAGTAATACTCGTAGGCGGTCAGATAAGGACTCCCAAGGTTCAGCAGGTGGTTCAGAACTATTTTGGCAAAGAGCCTAACAGAAGCGTGAACCCTGACGAGGTGGTGGCTGTAGGCGCGGCAATACAGGCTGCGGTGCTTAAAGGCGACGTAAAAGAGGTGCTGCTGCTTGATGTTACCCCGCTTTCGCTCGGCATCGAAACGCTCGGCGGCGTATTCACAAAGATAATCAACAGAAACACAACAATACCTACGAAAAACTCTCAGGTATTCTCGACCGCATCCGACAACCAGCCGGCCGTGACTATCAAGATACATCAGGGTGAGAGGGAAATGGCCAATGACAACAAGCTCCTCGGCAACTTCGAGCTTGTCGGCATCCCGCCTGCACCTAGAGGAGTACCTCAGATTGAGGTCACCTTTGACATCGATGCCAACGGCATACTGCACGTTTCAGCAAAAGACATGGGAACAGGCAAGGAGCAGTCGATAAGGATAACCGCATCAAGCGGCCTCAGCGAAGACGAGATAAAGAAGATGGTGCGTGATGCAGAAACCCACGCTGATGAGGACAAAAAGAAAAAAGAGCTTATCGAAGCGCGCAACCATGCCGACACACTGATATATTCGGTCGAAAAATCTCTGAAAGATTACGGAGACAAGGTTTCTGAAGGAGAGAAGAAGGATATAGAGGCTGCGCTCGAAAGATGCAAAAAAGCTAAAGACAGCAGCAGCGATGCAAACGAAATAAAGTCGGCCACAGAAGAGCTCTCAAAGGTTTCTCACAAGCTGGCAGAACATATCTACAAAGCCACACAGGAACAGGCTGCCGGTGCTGACGCAGGAGGATGTGCGGGCTCAGGCGCGGCATGTAATTCAGCAAAAAAATCTCCTGAAGAGGATGTTGTTGAAGCAGAATTTGAAGATGTTGACAAGAAAAAGCAGTAGATGAGCGATTATTACAGCATTTTAGGAGTAAGCCGGGATGCCTCACAGGAAGAGCTGAAAAAGGCATTCCGGCAGCTTGCCCTCAAATATCATCCGGACAGAAATTTAGGAGATAAAGAGTCCGAAGAAAAGTTCAAAGAGATAAACGAGGCCTATACATGCCTCTCTGATGAGGCCAAGCGTGCGCATTATGATCGGTTTGGCACTGCCAACGGCTTTGGAGGCGCAGGAGCGGGCGGATTCGGTGCTGGTGGAGCAGGCTTCGGTGACATATTCGAAAATATCTTCGATGACTTCTTCGGCGGTTTCGGTGGATTCAATAAAAGCCGCACCACTAAAGGCTCAGACCTCCGCTACAACATGAACATCAGCCTTGAAGAGGCGGCGTTCGGAGCTGAAAAAAATATTACCATCCCAAAGTGGCAGACCTGTGAACCCTGCAAAGGCTCAGGCTCAGAGCCGGACAAAACACCTGCCACCTGTCCCAACTGCAAAGGCTCGGGACAGGTGCGCTTCCAGCAGGGATTTTTCAGCGTTGCAAAAACCTGCGGCAAATGCAACGGCGCAGGCAAGGTTATAACCCACCCCTGCAAAGACTGCAAAGGCAGCGGCAAGGTGAAAGTGCAGAAAGAGATCTCTCTTAAAATTCCTGCAGGCGTTGACAACAACTCGCGCCTAAGGGTAAGCGGTGAAGGTGATTTCGGAAGCCACGGAGGCCCGGCAGGAGACCTATATGTCGTACTGTCGGTTGATGAGCACAGGTTCTTTGTTCGCGACGGTCTGGACATCTATTGTCAGGCGCCGATACAGTTTCACAAGGCTGTGTTCGGCGGAGAAATCGAAGTGGATACGTTGGACGGCAGCACAAAAATAAAGATTCCGGCCGGCACACCTTCAGGCAAGACCTTTCATGTAAAAGGCAGGGGCATACCGAAGCTGGGAAGCCATCACCGCGGGGACCAAATAGTTACCGTCTATATAGATGTGCCTAAGAAACTTACGCCAAGGCAAAAAGAGCTGCTCGAAGAGTTTGCACGCATCAGCGGCGACGACAACCCCGAATACGGAAAAGGCTTTAAAAGCAAGCTAAAAGATCTTTTCTCTGCCTGAACATTGAGAATCTACGTTCCGCTCGACAAAATCAGCCTTAACTCTGCGATAACCCTCGACCAGGAAAAGTCACATTATCTAACTTCGGTTATGCGCTGCGCTGTCGGCGATTATTTAACAGTAATAAACGGCAAAGGCAAAGCCTACGATGCAGAAATAACATCAATACTGAAAAAAGATGTATCCATTTTAATTAAATCAGAACTTCCCAATGATAGTGAATCAGCAATCAGCATTGTTTTGTGCCAAGCCATACTCAAAGGCAGCAAAATGGACATGGTCATTCAGAAAGCTGTTGAGCTCGGAGTCAAAAAAATCATACCTCTAATTTCTGAGCGCTGCCTGGTAAAGGATACACGCAAAACCCCGCGCTGGAACAAGATAGCTGAAGAGGCTGCCGAGCAGTGCGGCAGGGCTTACATACCCGAGGTTTCTGAGCCTAAACTATTGAGTGACTTTCTTAACGAATCCGAGAAATTGACCGGCCTGATATTCTGGGAACAAGGCGGAGCCCCGATACAAAAAAACCTTTCTGGATTTTCAGCAAATGAACTCTACATTGTTATCGGCCCCGAAGGCGGGTTCAGCGTATATGAAGTGCTTGAAGCCGAAAAACATGGCCTCATAAGAACTACTCTCGGCAAACGCATATTAAAAGCTGACACAGCGGCAATAGCATCTCTGGCCATAATTCAAAACCTGTTAGAATAAAAGAGAAGTCTTTCTATCTTTCAATCGCCGACTTGATGGTTGATTTCAATACCCCAAGTTCCAGAGGCTTATTCAAAATCGCATATGGGTTTATAGCTTGGGCTTTTTTTATCATATTTTCGTCGCTGTATCCTGTCATGAATATTATCGGCATCCCTAATGCCATACTTATCTTCTCAGCGGCCTGAATTCCATCCATCTTCCCTTCTATATGTATATCCATAAGCACCACATCAGGCTTTTCTTTGGCGGCCAGTTCAACCGCTTCCTCTCCGGTTGTTGCGATTTTTGCTGTTTCATAGCCTGCCCTTTCGAGAATGCCCTGCAGATCAAGCGCCGAAATTATCTCATCTTCCACAATCAATATCTTGCCTTGGTTCATGCCTTAAATCCCCTCCAGAATATCCTTATCTTTAAACCTTATTATAAATATGGTCCCGTTTTGGACTATCATTTCCAATGTTCCCTTAATCTGCAATACAATGAGAGCATGTACAATCTTTAAACCTAAAGATTCAGATTTTTCTATATTAACCTTGGGGTGGCTTCCGATTCCGTTGTCACTGAAGGTAAGTTCTATTATTTTATCTTCCTTGAAACCGGCTCTTATTATTATTTCTCCCTTTCTATTGTTCGGGAATGCATATTTCAGAGCGTTGATCATTAGTTCATTTATAGCCAACCCCAAGGGCGTTATTGTATCTATGGATACCCCGATATTCTCAACGTCAACATGAAGCGAGATCTGCTCCATGTCGGGATTATGGCTTTGCATCAGGGCGTTGGCAAGGTCTTTGATATATTCACCTAAAATGACCCGGGACAAATTCTTGGCTTTATACAGCTTCTCATGGACCAAGGCCATTGCCTGTATCCTGCTTTTTGTATCTTCCAATATCTGCAAAGTTTTTTTATCATCGATATTAATGGATTGAAGTCTAAGGAGGCTGATGATGACCTGCATATTGTTTTTTGTCCTGTGGTAAAGCTCTCTGAGAAGAATCTCTTTCTCTTTAAGCGACTGTGTGATCTGTTGTTCAGCCTTTTTGCGCTCTGTAATGTCAACATGCGTTCCAACCAGACGCAATGGCTTTCCATCATCTGCACGCACCACTGTTGCCCGAGAAAGGATATTAAGATATTGACCGTCTTTATGCCGCAGACGAAACTCTATTTCATATTTAACAGCTCGCCCCTCAAGAAAATCGCTGACTAAAGACAGCGTGGGTTCCATGTCGTCGGGATGCACCACACTTTTCCAGGTATCAATATGGCTTTCCAGTTCATCTTCAGCATATCCCAGCATCGACTTCCAGCGAGGGGAATAATACACATGGTTAGTCAGCAGGTTCCAGTCCCAGAGCCCGTCATTTGCTCCGGCCATAGCCAACCGGAAACGCTCCTCGCTGTCCAGAAGATTTTTTTCTATCTTCTTTCTTTCGGTTATATTGTGGAAACTCCAGACTCTGCCAATAGTCTTTCCATCCACTTTTTGAGGCATGGAGTACCGTTCAAATATTCGCTCATCTTTAAATTCCAACACATCAAAACTGCTTGCCTCTGGGTTTGCATACAGCTCTTTAACCTTGTCTATAAACTGGTTCGGATCCTTCAACTGGTTCAACACAAACTCCAGAGCCTGTTTGTCATCATGTGTGTCGATAATTGCCTTTGGTATCCTCCATAAAGCTACAAACCGCTCATTGAAGCTGGTAATTGCACCGGCATTATCAACAACCAGTATCCCGTCAGTAGTTGATTCAAGAGTTGCATTTAGCAGAGACATCGACTGATTCAGCTTTTCCTCTACTCCCATGCGGTAATTAAAATGCTTATTGAAAATCCTTATCAACTGACCAATTTCATCATCTTGACTAACAGGGATATTCTGTTGCGGCGTCTTACCATCCGTAATATCCTCTATGAGAGTGCTTGCATCATAGAGCGGACGCATTGTTTGTCTGATCAAGAGCCATGCAAACAGTGAACTTAACAGTGACATGCCAAAGGCTATTGCATATGCCCAGTTCTTTGTCGAGCGAATAGCCGCAAAAGTTATATCTGTAGGCAGCCCCATACGGACAAACCAGCCCGGAGTCGGTATCTGTTTTGCGGACAACAGCAATTTGACACCTCTTGAATTAACAGCAACCCCTGAACCTTCAAACCCGGACATAAACCTATCGAACAGAGGATTAACTCCGGTATTTGGCGTTGGGGTAAGCATTCGAGTTGGATCGGTTCCTGTGATAATCAGCTTGTGTTTAGGAGATACCAAAGTGAGAATGTCCGCAAAGTCTTTCTGTGCAAAGTTTTTATATGATCCAAGCAGCGTAGGGTCGGTCAGCAGTGTATAACCTGTCAACACAGCTATAATCTTGCCTGATGAGGTCTTAACAGGTACCGCAAAACCGATGACAGGTTCTTTCGAAAATCTGCCAATCCGTGGTTTTCCCACAGCCGGTCTTCCGGTCTCCATAACATCCTTGAAATACTCGAGTTCCGAAAACAATGCACCTGTACGCCCCGGTAATACAGGATAATCGGCAATTCCTCTGCCATCCGGCAAAATCACGACAACACCGGTTTGAAACAGGGTTCTCAATATAGGCTTGAGACGCAGGAACTCCCTTAGTTTTCCGGGGGTTGCTATTAGTTCCGGAGTAATAATGTCGGCAACTGATGACAGAGAATTGAGACGCAGCTTAACCTGTCCCTCAATGCTGTCAGCTATGTATGAAACGGTTGAGAACTGCTGCTGTTCCATCTGTGCGGTCATTTCCTGTTCCACACGCTTCGAAATAAAAAATGTCAGCAGCCAGATGCTTGATAAAAACAACATTAAAACCATACAGGTGATTTTGGTTTTCAGTGTTAGATTTTTTAAAAAACTTATTTTGTTGATCATGCGTTAAAGGAAAAATTCCTCAGACAAGAACAACCAGATTATCCCTGTGAATGACCTCGTCAGAATATTTATATCCAAGAACAGATTCAAGCTCGGTTGTTTTTTTGCCCTTTATTTTTTCGATGTCCTGAGAAGAATAATTCACGATGCCCTTTGCTATGCGCCTGCCGGATGAGCTAAGACAGAACACCGCATCACCGGTATCAAAAACACCGTCAACCCTTGCTATTCCTGAAGGCAGAAGGCTTTTCCCGGATTTCAAAAGTGCATTTACAGCCCCGTCATCAAGGACTATGCTGCCTTTAGGCTTGACAGCGTAAGCTATCCAGCCCTTGCGTGAAGATATTTTTTTATCCTTAGAGATAAATTCGGTTCCATGATGCTTGCCGGAGAGCAGAGATACAATCAAACCTTTCTTTCGGCCGTTGATTATATTGACGCTTACGCCGAACGAAATAGCCTTCTTGGCGGCAAGTACCTTTGAATACATGCCTCCTGTGCCCACCGCACTGCCCGAGCCCCCTGCCCTGCCCTCAAGCTCTGGTGTTATCGCATCAACAAAAGGTATAACCTTGGCCGCTTTGCTGCTCTTGGGATCTTCTGAATAAAGCCCGTCAACATCAGACAGTATCACCAAGCGGTCGGCATCTATCAGACCCGAAACGAGCGCGGCCAAATGGTCATTGTCACCGAACTTTATCTCGTCCGTAGCAACGGTGTCGTTTTCGTTTATGATAGGAATTATGGCGTAATCAAGAAGAGTTATTAGAGTATTTTTGGCATTAAGGTATCTCGCCCTGTCCGAAAGATCATCCCTTGTGAGAAGCACCTGCGCTACTTTCCTTGCGTACTCACCAAAACATTTTTCATAAGCCTGAATCAGCGAAGACTGGCCAGCCGCAGCCGCAGCCTGCTTCAGGCATATTTCTTTGGGTTTTTCCTTAAGGCCAAGCTTAGTCATCCCGGCCGCAACCGCACCGGAAGAAACCATCACAATTTCATGATCCGCTTCGATAAGTTTAGACAGGTCAGAGGCGATGGCGCAGACCCTCTCGAGATTAAGCCCGCTCTTTTTGCCTGCCAAGATATTGCTGCCTACCTTAACGACTATCCTGCTCATGCTTTCTTGCTCTTTTCCACCTTATCGGCAAGATATGAAACCAACTCCTTCACGCCTTCATGAGTAGCGGATGACAACGGGAAAAAATCTATGCCTTCCGCCTTGCAATATTCAGAAAACTTATTTAACCTCTCACCATCATTCGCAAGGTCAAGCTTGGTTCCTGCAACCGCCATCTCTTTCTCCAAAAGCTCAGGATTATAAAGCCTAAGCTCATTGTTTATCTTTTCGAACTCTTCAACAGGGTCGCTCGTTAGTATATCAGAAATATCCACGAGATGAAGCAGCAGAGTTGTTCTTTCGATATGCCTTAAGAACTGAAAGCCAAGCCCCGTACCCGCATGAGCCCCTTCTATCAGACCGGGGATATCAGCCACCACAAAGCTTCTGTAGTCCTCCATTTTGACCACTCCAAGATTCGGCACAAGTGTAGTAAATGGATAGTCCGCTATCTTGGGCCGCGCGGACGATATAACCGAAATAAGCGTTGACTTGCCTGCATTCGGAAGCCCTATCAACCCTATGTCCGCAAGAAGCTTAAGCTCAAGGGAAAGGACCCTCTCTTCTCCAGGTTCCCCCGGCTGCGCGAATTTAGGCGCCTGCCTTGTTGATGTGGCAAAATTCGAATTGCCAAGTCCGCCGCGGCCGGCCTTCGCCGCCACAACCTCCGAACCATCCAAGCTTAAATCCGCAATAATAGCTCCGGTGCCTTCATCCTTAACTATAGTTCCGACAGGGACCCTTATGACCATATCTTCACCGTCGCTTCCGCGCTGATTGGAGCCCTTGCCGTGCTGTCCCCTTTGGGCCTTGTATTCTCGCTGATACCTGAGGTCAATCAGGGTGTTCAGGTCCTTTGTGGCCCTGATAATGATATGGCCTCCGCGTCCGCCGTCACCGCCGTTGGGCCCGCCTCGCGGGATAAATTTCTCCCTACGGAAGCTTACGCATCCACGGCCTCCGTCGCCGGCTTTAACATATGCGGTTACATAATCTATAAATCTCATAAAATAAAAAAGGCAGTCTGACTGAACAGACCGCCTGTATTTAAAACCGGATACTTAAACCTAAGCTGCTGCGTGCTGTGCCTGCGGAGCCGGATACACGCTGATCTTCTTGCGTGTCCTGTCCTTTCTCTCGAAGGTTACCACGCCGTCAATCAGCGCGAAGAGTGTGTCATCAGAACCTATGCCTACATTGCTGCCGGGATGGAACTTTGTGCCGCGCTGTCTTACAAGTATGTTGCCTGCACGCACAACCTGCCCGCCAAATCTTTTTACACCAAGCCGTTGGGACTCGCTATCGCGTCCGTTCCTTGAGCTTCCAACTCCTTTTTTATGTGCCATGATTAACCTCCGATTATTTCTTTAATCTGCAGCGTAGTGGTGTGCTGCTTGTGTCCGGTCATCTTCTTGGTCGCCTTCTTGGCCTTGTGCTTAAGAACAACAACCTTGGGAAGCCTGCCCCTTCCGATTATCTCGGACTTGACGCTTGCGCCTGCGATGTATGGAGCGCCGAATTTTACATTCTCTCCATCAGCAATGGCTATGACCTTATCTATAAGGAATTCTCCCCTATCAACACCGATTTTGCCCTCAAGTACCACCTTATCTCCAGCAGCAACCCTCATCTGCTTTCCTGCCGTCTCAACTACTGCGTACATACAATCACCTCCATCAAAATTAGGAATTAATATTAAAACAGCTTTTTCAGGTAAATGTCAATAATATTGACCAAAATATCAGGGCTTTATTATATTAAAGGTTGTTACATAGGAGGTAAATATGCCGATATACGAGTACGAATGCCAAAAATGCCGCAAGGCCATTGAAGTAATGCAGAAATTCAGCGACGAGCCTATCACGACCTGCGCGGAATGCGGGGGCGACATGAAAAAGCTTATATCGAACACCTCTTTTGTCCTGAAAGGAAGCGGCTGGTATGTTACCGACTACGCTTCAAACAAGAACAAAACTACAGACAAAACAGATGCTAGTTCGGGCGACAAAAAAACCGAAACCTCGACAGAAACAAAAAGCGAATCGAAAACAGAATCATCTTCAGAGTCAAAAACCACCAAAGAGACAACATCCACTAAACAAAATGATTAAACCACATGTCCATGTGCCTTATGAAAAAATAGGCGACTACTTGAATTTTATTATCGAAAACCGCATTGACCTCGAAATATATTTCAGCGGCGATTCCCTCGACAGCCTTTCGAACAAATATTTAGACAAACTTAAAAGCAGCCTTGTCCATTCGCCGTCTTTATCATTCCATGCGCCATTCTTCGACCTTTCGCCGGGCGCTGTGGATTCAGGCGTCAGGGCCGCAACCATACACCGCTTCAATCAAGTTCTGGATGCAGCAGAAATCCTGAAGCCCAAATGCATTGTATTTCATCCGGGTTATGAAAAATGGAAATACGCCCTGAATATGAAGCTATGGCTCGAAAAAAGCATCGAGACATGGAAGCCGCTCAATGCGCGAGCAGAAAGCATCGGCGTAAAAATCGCAATCGAAAACATATTCGAAGAAGAGCCGTCAAACCTAAAAATGCTGGTTGAAGAGATGGCTTCTGCCAACTTTGGAATATGCTTCGATACCGGCCATTTCAACCTGTTTTCAAAAGTACCGCTCGCTGAATGGCTGTCTTCACTGAAAAAATATTTCTTTGAACTCCATCTCCATGATAACGACAAAAGTTTTGATCAGCACCTGTCTATCGGGGACGGCAGCTTCGATTTTAAAAAATTCTTTTCCGAAATAGAAGGGATTGACTGCATATACACCATTGAGGCACATAATCCCGAGAGGGTTATGAAAAGCATCGAGAGGCTGAAAAACTACGTATAAATCACAATCTCATCAAAAAATCTTCACACGGTTCAATTAAAATGCCATCTTTTACAAGTCGTTCCTTACCACGATAAAGCAATATCTTTTTTGCCTCAGGGTAGTTATATGATCTAAATGTGTCAGGCAATAGAAGATCCAAATATACGGCACTTGGGAAAAGCCCTTTAATCAGGGTTGATTTCCCTGTTCCCCTAGGACCAAGCAGAAAAAAACTCTGCTTTTCGATTTTGAATTTTCGCCTTATTGTTTCCATTTTAGGTCTTAATATGGAAGCTCTAATTCCATATTAAGAATTTTTTGATTGCCTATTTAAAATGTCAAGCAGTGGATTACTCAGATTCCTCAGGAAAAAACGACTGTAGTTTTCGATTTGTCAGCAGCTATTTTATAAGACTTTATTTGTCCAGAATGCTTCGCACATTTTTCAGCAGCGCAATAGGCGCCAGAGGCTTATAGAGTATTGTGGTATAGTCTTCAAGGGATGCCTTTGCCCTTACAACATCAGGCGAATAGCCGCTCACAAAAAGTATCTTTATATCCGGCTTCAGCTTCCTGATTTCATCATACGCCTCTTTGCCGCTCTTCTTAGGCATGATGAGGTCAAACAAAAGCATATGCACATCGCCCTTATGCTCCCTGTATTTATTAACCGCCTCCTCACCATCAACAGCCGTAATAATGTTATATCCAAACTCCCTCAGAATCGTTACGGTTATATCTCTGACAGGCCCCTCATCCTCAGCAACAAGAATCGTTTCTGTGCCTCCCTCAGGCCGGTCCTCAATTACCTTTACCTTCTCCTCGGCTTCTTCAGATGCAATAAGCGGAAAATATATCCTGAATGTTGTGCCACTGCCGGGTTCGCTGTAAACATTGATATATCCCCCATGCTGTTTGACAATGCCATAAACCACCGCAAGTCCAAGCCCGGTGCCTTTCCCAGCCTCTTTCGTTGTATAAAACGGTTCGAATATTTTCTGCCTTGTATCTTCATCCATGCCCTTGCCTGTATCAGATACGGTAACCATGGCATACCTGCCGGTTTTGCCATAACCATGCAGCTTGACGAATTTTTTATCAAAGACCACCTGTTCAGTAGTAACAGTTAAATCTCCTCCGCTCATTGACATCGCATCACGAGCATTAGTCGCAAGATTCATCAGCACCTGCTCAAGCTGGTGGGCATCGCCCAGTATAGTCATTGCTGCATTGGTTAGTGATGACCGGTATACAACATCCTCACCTATGACCCGCTTCAGAAACTTCTCTACCGTCTTGATAACAATGTTCAGATCTACCGGCTTACTCTCACTGATCTGTTTTCTGCTGAACAGCAAAAGGTCCTTCGTAAGATGAGCTGCACGGTCGGCCGCATCAAGCATCTGTTCTATATTCAAGCGCTGGGGCTCGTCCTCAGCCATTTTCATCAGAGCGATGTTGCCGTAGCCAATAATGGCGGTCAAGATGTTGTTGAAGTCATGGGCGATGCCTCCGGCCAGCTGTCCAATGCCTTCCATCTTCTGAGCCTGACGCAGCTGGGCTTCGAGCTTCTGCTTTTCTGTAATATTGATGACTATCTCTATCGCTTTTGTAACTTTGCCCTTTCTGTCTAGAGATAGAGGATACGCCTTTGTCTCAACATAAACAGGGTTCTCTTTTTCATCGTAATGTGTGTGTATCGACCTGCTTTGCTCTCCGGTATCGAAAACCTGTTTTACCGTACAGGGATGTTCAGATCCGTTTTCATAGCAGGGTTTATTTGAATGGTGTGATATCTCATAACAATGCCGCCCGATGATATCATCTATCGGCATTCTCACCATGTTCGCATAGGCCTTGTTTACCGAAATAATCCTGAAATCCCGATCTATGATTATAAATCCCTCATCAATGCTTTCGAGAATGTTTTTTATTAATTCATCTCTCTCGCTCAACGCCTTTTCTGCCTTCCTGCGCTGAGCATCAGCCTCTCCTTTGTAAAGAGCCACTTCTATTGTGCTCATCAGGGTATTCATGTTCAACGGCTTGGTAAGATATCCGAAGGGTTCTGTTCTCTTGGCTCGTCCAATCGTCTCTGAATCAGTATGGGCGGTCATGTATACAATCGGTATATCTTCGCAGGCGCTCCGTATCTCATCAGCCGCATCTATCCCGCTCATATGGCCTTCAAGCGAAATATCCATCAGTATAAGATCGGGATGCAGTTCAAAAGCTATGCGCACCGCATCTTCGCCCTTTGTAACTACTGCAGCCACCTCATATCCGGCCTTCACCAGATTGGACTCTATAGACATTGAGGTTATGCATTCGTCTTCAACCACCAAGATGCGTTTTTTAACCATATATATATCATAGTCGATTAAGAGGAAATTTTTTCGTAAAGATGTGTTAATTATCGGTAAATAATATTTTTAGTCAGAAATGGATTAAGACGGGAGGCGATACTGCTATGGCCTGTCCAAAACCTCTCTAATCTTTGTCAGCATGATCTCAGAGTTTATGGGCTTTGAGATAAAATCAAATCCATCTTCCAGCATGCCTTTTTTCGTTATGATATCATCCGTGTAGCCGCTCATGTATATCACCTTTATGTCAGGCTTTATTTTCTTTATCTCATCGGTAGCCGCCCTGCCATTCTTTACAGGCATTATCACATCCAAAACCAGAACAGCCACCTTCTCGGCATTCTCCTTAAACTTACTTATCGCTTCCTCGCCATTTTCGACCTCTATTGTGTTGTACCCGGCTTGTTTAAGGTAAAGACTGACAACACTCCTTACATGAGAATCATCCTCAGCTATCAGTATAGTTTCACCCCTGCCCTTAGGAGCATATGACACATGCTTAGTAGCTGACTCCTGCTTCTCCAAAGGGGCCATTGGCAGATATATCTTGAATGTAGTTCCTATGCCAGGCTCGCTGTACACATGAATATTGCCGTTATGCTGCTTGATTATTCCGTAAGCCATTGCCAATCCAAGTCCGGTGCCTTTGCCAACCTCCTTTGTGGTAAAGAAAGGTTCAAAAATCCTTTCCCTAGTTTCAGCGTCCATGCCGATGCCGGTATCTGATACTGCCAACAAGGCATAATCGCCGACACCTGCGAAAAGATGGGCTTCAGCATAACTGCTGTCAATAGCTACAACCTCAGCTTTTATTATAAGATGTCCTCCGTTAGGCATAGCATCACGCGCATTGGTTGCAAGGTTCATCAACAGCTGGTCTATCTGCGCTGCATCAATCCTGACCATGATATCTTTATCCCCAATAACAGTTTCAAATGCTATGTCCTCTCCTATAATTCTGCGCAGCATCTTTTCCATATTGCTGACTATGCAGTTAAGATTGTGGTACTGAAGATTTATTAACTGCTTTCTGCTGAATGTAAGCAGGCCGCGCGTCAGTTCAGCAGCACGCGTTGCTCCGTCAATTATCTCTTCAACAAACTCCTGGGTTGCAGGATCATCTTTGAGCTTCTTCTGCACCATATACCCATAACCGATGATTGCTGTGATTATATTATTAAAATCATGGGCGATGCCGCCCGCAAGAGTGCCGACAGACTCCATCTTCTGCGACTGCCTAAGCTGGTCTTCAAGTTTGCTATGCTCCGTGACATCCCTCGCCACCCTTATCACATTGACCACCCCGTCAGCCCCTAGTGCCGGCACAGCCCTTACATCAAATCTCCTGTTATTCCTTACCACATGTCTTTCGGAAAGTTTACCCGACTGGATGCTGTCCCTGATCGGACATTCCTCACAAGGAGCTTTTTCATTGAACCATAATCCATAACATGATTGTCCTTCTATATCATCAGGCTTTCTGCCTACCCTTTCGGCCGCGGTCCGGTTTGCCCAGAGCACCTTGTAATCTGGAGAGATCAGGCTAATGCTGTCAGGAATAGCGTCAAGAAGAGCATTGAACTGGCTGGACAGGTTGCGGTACATCTCTTCTCTATGCTTTAACGCTTCTTCAGCCTTTTTGCGCTCAGTAATATCACGCCACGTGGTAAAAAGCACTTTGCGGCCATGATCCAAGGGAATCGGCACCAGTGTAACTTCCACCGGAAAATCCTTTCCGTCCATGCGCCGGTGTATCCATTCAAATCTATGGCCTCCGCGTTCATGGGCGATATCTATCATCTCTATAGCTTTTTCTGAACTGGGCCTGCCATCAGGCTGCTCAGGAGGAGAAAGCTCCCATGGATGGGCTACAAGCAATTCAGGCTTGGTGCAATGCATCATGCTCAGCGCAGCAGGATTGCACTCAACAAATTTGTCTTCATCCAAAAGAAGCACAGCATCCATGCTGCGCTCAAACAGTATCCTGAATTTATCTTCGCTCCGGATTAAGTCTATGTTCTTCTTCATTTCGCGCCGAGTGTGGATTACTATAAAAACTGCTCCCACTATCCAATAAACCAAAAATATGCTTTCATGGGCCTTTTCGCCACAACTATAAACTTCATACCAGAACATTAAGAGAACAAGAATAGCCCATAACGCCAGCGAAATCCTGCTGTTCTTGACCACAGACCATAAGCTTAATGAATTTTCAGTTTGCATTATTTACAACTGGCATTAGGAATGCGAGAATTTTGTTTTTCAGTTTAGATCTCCGTCTTTCTCTGACAGCTTGAAAGTGACTACGGCCTTGGTTCCATTATCGGAGCTCATTTTGAATTCCCCCTTAAGCTGCTTAACCAATCCGGACACTAAGGTTAATCCCAATGTTCCTGTATTTCGGTGATCGAACCCTTGCGGAAGACCAACCCCGTTGTCCTTTACAGACAGAGTACAGGTATTGCCATCTTTTGTTAAATCTATTTTCAGCTCGCGGTCCCTATCCGCAGAGAAAGCATATTTCAGGACATTTGTTATAAGTTCGTTAAAGATCAGCCCCAACAAAGTGGCCCTGTCCACACTAAGCATGACTTCCTGCAAATTGAACACCGTTCTTATTTTATAAGCTGTTTCACCCTTTTCTGCCTGCAGCAAAGTTTTTGCAAGTTTATGTATGTAGTCACCGCAATTAAGATAGGACAGATTCTTCGTCTTATAAAGCATCTCATGGACAACAGCCATCGACCTGATTCTGTTCTGTGCTTCTTTAAGAATGTTGTTTGCCTCATCATTTTTTGATACATTAGCCTGCAAACCCATAACACTCGTCAGCACCTGAAGATTATTCTTGACCCGGTGGGACATTTCGTGCAGAAGCATCTCCTTCTCAGTAAGGGCAGATATGATCTGCTCCTCATGTTTTTTGCGCTCAGCAATATCAGAAAGATAGTGCAAAAACAGGTCGTCCGAAAAAGGGATCCATATGCAGCGCCAGGATTTTCCGGCATTTTCCACTTCAATATCCTGTCTTTCGGAGGTTTCCCAAACAGCATCGGCCCTGCAGAAATGGCACGGTCTGTCAGCTTTAAAGAGAGATTCGAAACAGGCCCTGCCCACCTCAGCCCCCAGTTGCTTCGCATACCGGTTGCACTCAACTATCTCGCGTGTATGTTTTTTTAAAACCAGCGCCGCGCAGGAAAAGCTGTCAAGAAGCACACCTCTAAGGTAGGCTTCGTTTTGCAGATGATCAGGCAGTTGATTGAATCCGTTATTTTGCAATGCTATCAAACCCTGAACTTTGATGCCGACTGCTGCAGGCTTGAAGAAATCTTTGCAAGATTATCGGCAGATTCGGCCATCTGTGAGGAACAGGCCGATGTTTCATGACAAACTCCGGAAACCGAATCAATATCCGTCTGTATGGCATCTGCAACGGCAGACATCTCTTCAGTAGCCGTGGCTATTTGGTGCACCATAGACTGGAGTTCGCCAACACTATTCACGATATCCCGAAGGGCATTCCCTGCCTTGGTAACATCATCAACACCCTTGCTGACCTTCAGCGAGGCTGTATCCATTGAGCCGACCGCATTGTTCACCTCTGTCTGAATAGCCCCTATCATCTCGCTTATTTCAGATGTGGCCTTTCCTGTCCTTTCGGCCAGTTTTCTAACCTCATCCGCCACAACCGCAAACCCGCGCCCCTGCTCTCCTGCACGCGCAGCCTCAATGGCAGCATTCAGTGCAAGCAGGTTCGTCTGGTCAGCAATGTCTTTTATCACATTGACTATTTCACCTATCTGCTTTGACATATCGCCGAGCCCGCTGATATGTTTTGCCGAGGCATCAACCGTTGAAGAAATCTCCTTCACTCCCTCTATAGACTGATTGACTATCTGTGCGCCTGCAGTCGCTATCTTGGAGAGGCTTTCTGCCGACCCCGCAATATTGGTGGCATTCTTTGCTATATCAATCGATGTCTGGGTCATTTCGGTCACGGACGTGGCGATCTGCTCCGACCGTCCGGTCTGCTCGTTTGTTCCCCTCTCCAGCTGATGTGCCGTTGCGCTCAATTCATGGCTTGCTGACGCCAAAGTGCTTGATGATTCAGTAAGCTCTCTTATAAGCTGTCTCAAGTTTTCGACCATCCCAATCATGCTCTTTGCCAATAGGCCGATTTCATCTTCACTCTTATGGGTTATCGTCACGCTAAGGTCTCCGGCAGCAATTCTCTCGGCAGCCTTTGACAGCTCTTCAACAGGCCTTGTTACGTTGTTTCTCAAGCCCCATACAATATAGCCGCCCACTCCTCCGCCAATAATGGTCAATACCAGTATTGATAAAGCAATTTTTGAATATTTTGAGACCATGCCGAACATTTCGGACAGGGCAGTTTCCCCTGCAAGGTCTTCATTCTCGGTATAAGCATTTACGTCATTAATAAGCTTCTCGGCAGCCTTGTCAAACTCATCCATTACAGCATTGCCTTTATTCCAGTCAGCAATATAGGCATCCACCATCTTGTTGCCGACATTCCAGACATGGTCAAGTTCGACTTTTATCTTTTTAAGATTCTCTATATGGGCTTTGTCATCCTTTTCCATGTCGATTATCCTGTCTATCACTTTTTGGGCAGCAACATAATTAGGCTTTGCTTCCTCGTCTATGACTTTCTTGTCTTTGGTCAAAGATGCGTCAGTAAAGAACTGCCAGACATTGGCCGTCCTTAGCTGCATTTCCTTGGCAAGCTTTATCTCTTTCTGAACATACGAATAATGCTGAAGATCCTCTTTGAATTCGGTCATTCCAAAATTAATGAAGATACAAAAACCTATAAATGCCGAAATCAAAACCCCGAACAAAACAGCCATTTTCCCAACAATTGTTACTTTCATTACCCCTCCCAGAAAGCAATTTGATTTTCTATCACACCATTCTCTACAGCATTTCACCTATATGTTTAAGCAGATCTATCGGAGAAACAGGCTTCATCAAGACCCTGCAGTTATCTTCAGCAATCATTTTATGCTTTACCAAATCTGGTGAGTAGCCGCTTATAAACATGGTTTTGATTTTGGGGTTAATTTTTTTTATCTCGGTATGCGCTTCAAATCCGTTCTTCTTTGGCATCATCACATCAGACAGAAAAATCGTGATCTCCTCCTGCCTTCTGACAAAAAGATGAACCGCCTCATCCCCATCTTCAGCCTCTATAACATTGAAAGAGGCTGTTTCGAGAGCGCATCGCAATACATTCCTCACATGTGGATCGTCATCCGCCAACAGAACTGTCTTCCCGTTGCCGTTCACAGGCAGCATAACCCTCCCCGCGGTTTCCTTTTTTGTTGAATTCTCTGTCAAAGGCAGATATATCTTGAATGTGGTTCCCTGCCCGGGCTCGCTGTAAACATCAATAACACCGTTGTGCTGTTTTACGATGCCATAAACGATCGAAAGCCCAAGCCCTGTTCCTTTGCCCTCTTCTTTTGTTGTGAAAAATGGTTCGAATATTTGTGCTGCCGATTCCTTGTCAATTCCCGTACCGCTGTCGCTGAAAGTTATAAGAACACAATTTTGATTCGCCATGTTTTTTTTCAGACTAGAGCTTTCGGCAAGTTTGACTTTATCAACTGTTATACTGATCAACCCTCCGCCCGGCATAGCGTCACGGGCATTGGTTGCAAGGTTCATAAGCACCTGCTCTATCTGCCCAGCATCCCCCATAATATTAATAGGAGAGTCCGGCATATGTATTTTCATCTTGATATCAGATCCTATTATGCGCTCTATCATCTTCTCAAAACCCGTGACAACAACTAACAAATCTATCACCGACATCTCTATCTCTTTTTTTCTGCTGAATGACAGTAGGTTCTTGGTAAGCTTAGCCGCTTTATCTGTCAACTCCCTTATATTGTCAAGATATTTTGTGTCTCTGCTAATACCTATTAGTTTATTTCTCTCCAGATCGGCATATCCGGATATTCCGGTCAGAATATTGTTGAAGTCATGGGCAACACCTCCGGCCAGCCTGCCGAGCACCTCCATCTTCTGCGACTGAAAAAGCTGTGCAGTCAGTTTGGAGCGCTCGGTAATATCCTCAACTATCACAAGAAGCTTTTTATTGCCGCCCTCATCTATAGGGATTCCGGTAAAATTGCGTATCGTAGTCTTTCTGCCGAAATAAGAGGTGAATTTCAGATTCTCAAGTTTAAAGCTTTCACCATTAAGTCCGGCTTGTATATTTTCTACAAGCGATGTTCCTGAATATGATGGCAGATTGAATATGTTCATCGACTTAAACGACTCTTCTGTGGTACCTGATATATCGAGCATTGCGTTGTTCACATACTCTATCTGTCCATCCGATGCAACAACATAAATTCCAAACGGAGCATAATCGGTAATTTCCTTTGTGGTCATATAAGCCTTAATAAGCTTTGTCTGGGCATTCTTAAATTCGGTTATGTCTCTTATGATATGAACAAACCCCTGAATCCTGCCAAAATTGTCGAATTTAGGATATGCAGAAATTTCAAAAAATTTATTGAGCCTATCTTCATATATCTCTCTTTGGCACGGCTTACTGGTTCGCATCGCCTCCGCTCCCAGACAACCGGCAACCGGACACGCCACATTGTGCAGAAGTTCATAGCATTTGGGAGACCTGACTTCAGGGGAGATTTTAAACATCACCTCAGCGGCCTTGTTGGCCCTTATGATGCTATAATCCGCACCATGTATTGTCACCGCGTCAGCAATAGCGTTGAATGTATATTCCCAGTCATTTTTTGATTCGGTTATTATCGCCTCTAACTTTCTCCGCTCCTGTATTTCAAGCCCCAGCTCCTTATTTGCCTCTTCCATACGGCTCCGCTCTTTTTCTATCCTGCGGGCATGCTGCAGCAAGACAAATAAGACCGCAAGAATAGCGCAGATAATCGCAAAGACGGCGGTATAAGAATATGCTATCAACCTATCCAGCCCCGCTTTCCTCTCTTTGAAATCATAATAAATCTCAAACGCGCCTATGAACTTTTCTTCTCTTATAATCGGCACATACGTTTCAACAATATCGGTAGCTGCTAGGCCTCCGGAATAGGTCGGCATATTTTTTTTGACCACCTTTGAAAATACCTGCCCTTTTGCAACCACTGATTGAAAATAGTCCGCCTTATTGCGGGTCCCGATCTCTTTGGGATTAGTCGAGTAAACCAGCAGGCCATCAGGCAGAAAAACCCTCATTTTTTTTATGTTAAAGTCTTTCTGGTACTGCTTTATTCTTTCGTCCGGGAAAAATATTTTATTTATTTCTGCTTTGGGGGGAATAAGCTCCAGCGCTATATGGTTTGCGATGCTTACGGTCTCATGCTCGGTTTCTTCTGTTATGTATTCTACGAACGAAGGATATAAAAACCAGAAAACATAGGCAGGCAACGCAACGAGCGACAAAACCGTCACTATAGCCACAATCCTTATCAGGTTTTGCGTAGTGTTATGCTTAAATGTAAACGGCATCTATCACCTCCGGCAGGCCTGTGCAGAAGAAGAAAGCGCAGGCAACGGACAATAACTGCATCCGCTGCCTGCAGCGGGGAAAGGGCTTAATTTTTATACTCTTCACCGCAAATGCTTCCGACGCTTATTTGTTTAATGTTTTTTTCAGCAGGCCGGAAGCGCTGAATTTTACGGTCTTGCTCGCAGCTATTTTAATGGCAGCGCCGTTTCTCGGATTTCTCCCATTTCTCGCTTTTCTCTTTGTGATCCTGAAGGTGCCGAAGCCTGACAGCATTACAGACTTTCCCTTTTTCAAATTGGCGGCTATCTGGCTAAACACCGAATCAATAGCCTTTGCAGCAGCAGCCTTAGTCATACCGCTATCTTTTGCTGCCTTCTCGATCATTTCTGCCTTTGTCATTTTCTTCCCCCGATAATTAAATTTGCCGGAACTAAAGCCCGGCTTCAAAATTTATTATTTTTAGTTCTTTCCATAAGTTATAACGTCATTAGGCAAATCAGGTTTTGCGGATGCCGCTATCTCGATACTTGAAATGCAATCTTTTACCTTGTCGAGATTCTCTTGAAGCTTAAGAAAGCAGCTTATCATCTCTCTTCTTTGCTTTTCAGAAATCTGATCTTTCCCCAATATGTTTGCAGATTCACCTAAGACCGCCTGAATATTCTCGAACAACAAAACCAACGCCTCGTTAATCCTGATAGTTTTCATATATGGAGAAACCTCCTTGATTAACAAATAAAAACACATAGTAATATTAATAACATGCGGGCTAATTTACAAGAATAAAAATTTGGGGACTAAATGGTTAGCCTAAATAACTACTTTGACATCTGCGCAAGAAAAGAGGTGAGATTAACCTTTTTCCCTTTAATTCCAAGCTTTTCCCTGATATTCTTCCTGTGCGCTTTTACCGTTTCAACAGATACTTTTAGCACTTCAGAAATATCTTTATCCTGATATCCATCCTTTATCATACCGGCAACAGCTATCTCTCTTGGGGTCAGCCCTGCTTGAGCCGAAGACATCTTTTGGGTGAAAGGTGATACCATTTCATTTAAATTCGACTCAAGTATCTTGAGATAAATTGAGCTGTCTTTTCCGTCAGAACTTTTCTTTGCTTTTTCGAGATGCGGCATTATCAGAAGCTTTATGTTTGAAGCTATCTTTTCCTCCAGCTCCACCTTATCACCTTCTCTTTGGTTCAGCAGAACCTTAAGCGCGCTGTTGGTCTCCTCTAAATCTTTTTCTGCCCGCCTGCGTTCTGTTACATCCCTGAAATACCAGATTCTGCCATTATATTCTTCATCAGCGATCACCATTGGCGCGGAATAGCGCTCAAAAATCCTGCCATCCTTAAGCTCTATCTCATCAGTGCTCATCTCAGATTTTTTATCGTATAGTTGATTCACTTTTTTTATAAATCCCTTTGGGTTAACCACCTTATTCAAAACAAACTGAATAGACTTTTCATCAGATTTAAGCTTTGATATCTCGGGTGGGATGCCCCACATTTCCAAAAAGCGGTCATTGGTCAATATTATTCTGCCATTTTTATCAACCACAAGAATTCCATCCGGCGAAAGCTCCATCTGCGTATGCCTGATAGATTCGCTCTCTTTTAAATTTGTATAAAGTCTGGCATTCTCAAGAGAAACAGCTATCTGGACTGACAAAACCTGAAGCAAAGAGAAGCGCTCAGGACTGAAAGCTTTGTCTAAAAGATTATTCTCAAGATAAAGCACACCTAACAGTTTTTCGTTATAGATTAAGGGCATGGACAAAACTGACTTGGGGCTGTTTTTTATTATGTACGGGTCTTTGCTAAACTGCTCCTTGTTGTGAGTTTTATCCAGAATTATTCCGCGTCCGGTTCTTGCGGTATATTTTATCAACGACTCAGGAACAAGCTCAGCAAGCCTTCCGGAAGGCATCTGGTCAGTATAATTCTTATCTCCGCTCCATTCCGCAATCAAAACAAATTCTTTTTCATCTTTTTCATCTTTTTCATCTTTTTCATCTTTTTCATCTTTTTCATCTTTTTCATCTTTTTCATCTTTTTCATCTTTGAGCAGCAATGATCCTTTTTGTGCCCCCACATTCTCGATCGTAATATCTATAAGTTTTTTTATCAGATCCTTCATATCTATGCTGCTCGAAATGGCATTCAATGATTTTGTAACGGTCAGCAGATCCAGATTAGACAACGAAAATTCTGCAGCATTCATCTGTACTGCCCCGCCATTTACTATTCCTGAAGTTTCTCCTGATGCCTGCATCGCGCTAACCTTTGAGTGAGCTCCCCACCTACGGTAGCCTTTGATCGCCTCATCCCTGTATAGTCCGGCAGTTATTTTCATCCCTTCTGCTTCGGAATGCAAAGCAGCGCGCTCATAAACCATTGCAGCATGATGAAGATAACCGTTCTTGACCGCTAACTCTATTGCAGACTCGTACATACTGATCGTTTTTTGCTTTCCGACCTTAAGCGCCGACATCTCTGCATCAACAAGAAGCTCGATATGCTTAAAGTTATCAGGGCAATTATCCGCATACAGTCTGAGCTTATCTTTAATCTGCTTAAGCCTCTCAAAATATGCCTTCTGCTTTTTTCTGTCAGCAGAAGCGTAAAGAGATGTGATCGAAAGCGCATAGTATATATAGAACTCTCCGAGGTCGAATTTTCCAATCATCGCCTTTATATTGTCTTCCATCTCCGAAGCGGCGGTAATAGCTTCCTGATACTTTCCGGTAAGATAGAATATCTGCGCTTTGGCGAGAAGATAATAACAGAGCGTCGTAAAATTGCTGCCGCTTCTTATTTCTTCTAAAACCTTAGACTCATCAAAAGTCTCATCGCTCAGGCTGTATGCGCTTGCTGTGAATCCCTGCAGATTTTTTATAAGCTGCATATTTATTACATACGAAACAGTATTATGGTCTTTTGACCTTATAAGAAGATCTAGCGTCTTTGCAGCGCCCTGATAAATCTCATCCAGATTTTCCCCTAAAAGCAGCCTGTTCCTCAGAAGATGAAAGGCGGCATATCCCATATACAAAAAATCGCCGTATTCAGAACCGTAGCGGAATCCCTGCGACAAATACTCCTGTGAATGCCTGCCATGCACTCTCCAATGCGCAACGAAATTACCGAAAAGAAAAGGCAGCTTAGCGGTTAATGTTGCCTCGTTGATGCGCTTGTTCAGCTCCAATGCCATAAGCCCTATCCTGTATGAAGACTCGTAATCTCCGAAGCCCGAACCAAGAATTATTGCATAAGCCATATAGCCGTATGACGATTTCGGTGAATTGCCATGCTTGATAGATATATTGAACATTTTTATCACGCTCAATACCCACAAATCGGGATTGTACTGATATGCGGGCGGGCTGAGCATCACAAGAATACTAATAGCTGTCTGCATTTCGGAATCGGTCATTTGAGGAAGATCAACAATGTCCTCTATCTTGTAATTTAAAAGATTACCTTTCGCTTCGTTAGCTTCCGCTTCAAGCGCTCTGCCTATATCTTCCTGATTATCAGGCAGGTCTATACCGAAAAGCCTTAGCGCATCCAGCCCTATCTCAACAGCATCTTTCATCCTGTCCTGATTGTTATAGAGATTGATCTTTATCTCGTAAGCCCTTGCATTATCGAGATTAGAGCGCGCATGCCTAAAAATATCCGAAAGCACAGCATCGGAATCATCAAAATGGCCGTTCAGGTATTCGCATTCTGCCCGCGTTATCTGAAATAAAAAAGTAAGCTCATAGTCGCTTGTCCAGCTTTCGGGCGGCAGCAACAACATGCCTGTTTTTATGTACCTCAATGCAGGTTCATAAGCGGTTGCGGCCTTTGCCTTGAGCGCGGCGGTAAGATACAGCTTCGAGACCTTATGTTTATAGTCCTGTTCTGTTATCAAGTCGATGCTGTTATTAAACTGGTTTGCCACCTCAAATATAGAGTCCTCAAACTCATCTTCTTCCGAGTGAGCGATCATATAATTGGCTATCTTCAGATGAGTCTCTGCCCGTTTAGATTTTGGAAGCAGCGTATAGGCGGCCTGCTGCACGCGGTCGTGAGAAAATCTGAACGCTAAGCTTTTTTTGCTAATGCTTGCTTCTGTTATGTTCTTGATAGTGCCTTTTCTTGAAAAAAGACCTGATGTTATAAGACCCATATTTATTAACTCAAAGACAGCAGAAAAAGTTTCTGCTTCGGATCTGTCCCTTATATCTGCGAGGACCTGCAGATCGAATGTATTGCCCATACAGGATGCGATGCTGATAAACTCACGGGCTTCTGTAGAAAGTTCGTTTATCCTGACGAATATCATTTCGAGCACATTTTCTGTGCTTTCTATTTCTTTTATCTTATTTTCGTTCCATGTCCAGAGCCGTGAATCGGAATCAAAACCCAAAAGCTTCTTGGCATAAAGCGCCTTAAGAAACTGGTGCAGAAAATAGGGATTGCCGCCTGTCTTATTCATTATGAGAGAGGAGAGGGATTCAACTTTATCTTCGCCGCAATTTAAGGTGTCAGAAAGCAATTTTTTAATGCTTCCGGTCTTTATAGGCTGCAGTTCTATGGTATTTACAACAGCCCCCGCCTCCTTCATCGCTATTACGCTCTTTATGACAGGATGCTCTGGAGAAACCTCGTTGTCCCTGTATGCAGCGATAAAAAGCACCGCCTTGGATGGAGCGTCAGCAGTAAGGTATTTGATCAGTTTAAGTGTTGCGGCATCCGCCCATTGCAGGTCATCAAGGAACAGGGCCAATGGATGCTCGCTGGTTGCAAAAACAGACATGAATTTTCTAAATACCAGATGGAACCTGTACTGCGCCTCCTTTGCCGGAAGCTGCTGAACAGCCGGCTGCCTGCCTATAACAAACTCCAGATCAGGAAGAATTTCTGTGATAATCGCTCCATCTGCGCCTAACGCCTTTTCAATGCCGGCTTTCCATGATCTCAGTTTAGTTTCATCAGATGACAGTATCTTTTGAATTAGGCTGTTAAAAGCCTCTATCAATGCGCTGTAAGGGATGTTGCGTTTATACTGATCGAACTTGCCCGAAATAAAGAATCCGTCAGTTTTAATTACATCTTTATAAAGTTCATTTACCAGCAAAGACTTGCCTATTCCGGAATACCCGGCGACAAGCATCACCTCAGACCGCTTTTTGCACGAACGGTCAAAGGCCTCAGAAAGCAGCATAAGCTCGTTTTCACGACCATAGAGCCTTGATGAAATCGGCAGGGTGATTGAGGCGTCCAATCTTCCTAAAGGAAAAGCTTCAACATTTCGATGGTTATCGAAATCATCAAGACATTTCTTCAAATCAGACTTCAATCCATACGCGCTCTGATACCTTTCATCAGGTGATTTTGCGAGCAGCTTCAGGACGATATCAGAAAGAACAACAGGTATCGCATTATTATGCTCATGAGGAGGAATCGGCAATTTTGCTATATGGCACGAGATCATTTCGAGAACATCGCGCGCAAGAAAAGGAAGCCTTCCGGTAAGCATTTCGTAAAAGATTATGCCGAGAGAATACAGGTCTGTGCGGCTGTCCACAAGATAGTCAACCCGTCCGGTCTGCTCGGGCGACACATAATCCGCAGTGCCAAGCACAGGATAATAGGAGCGCGGTATCTGTGTTCCGCGCTGAAAAAGCATCGCAAGGCCCAGGTCAACAAACTTTACATTGCCGAGATCCTGGTTAATGAAGATATTCGAGGATTTAATGACGCCATGAATAATGTCGTGGTTATGGATTGAAGAAAGCGCGTCACACAAATTTATCGCTGTTTTCAGAAATGATTTTGTATCAAAGAATTTATCAGAGACAGCATTCTTTAAAAGCCTGCCGTCGAAATCTTCAAGCACAAGAGCTGATACCCCGCTCTGCCACTCAACAGCATACGGCTTCAAGATTCCATCAATATCAAGATTCTTCGAAAGTTCATACGATTTATAAATGCCATCAGAAGAAACATTGCTGCTGTGCTGCTTTTTCCCGATCTTAAAAAGCACCGGCCTATTGTCGTATTCTCTATAACCTCGGCAGATAATGCTTTGAGCGTCTTCCTGAATTTTGTTATTTATTTTATAACCGGCAATCTGCAAGTTTATGCTCCCAAGGCAGTACACGCAGTGTCATGCCTGTCCAATACCGTTCTTATCTTTCTCAGCAGTTCATCGTGGTCAGGGGGTTTTGACATAAAATTAAAGCCTCCCTGAACTATCCCTTTTTGCGAAATTATATCGTCGGTATAGCCGCTCATAAAAATAGCCTTTATATCAGGATTGATCGTCTTAATCTCTTCGTATGCATCCCTACCGTTTTTGACAGGCATAATCACATCTATGAGAAGAAGGTCCACCCATTCCTTGTTTTCAAGAAAATTTCCGATATATTTAGATACAGCTTCTTCACCGTTTTCTGCCTCTATAACCTTATACCCGCTCATCGTAAGATGCAGATTTACAACCTTTCTGACGCCGGCATCATCATCCGCCAACAAAATCGTCTCGCCCTTTCCCAAGGGAGCCTGCATATCAGCCTCGGACTCTTCCTCATCACCTTCAGCATCCACTAAAGGCAGATATATTTTAAAAGTTGTGCCTTTGCCGATCTTGCTCTCAACCGCTATCTCACCGCCATGCTGTTTTACTATGCCGTAAACTATTGACAACCCAAGGCCGGTGCCCTTGCCGACCTCCTTTGTGGTAAAAAATGGTTCAAAGATATTATCTATTGCATGCTGGTCAATGCCCCTGCCTGTATCAGATACGCTCAACACCGCACAGATCCCTGAGCTTTTTAAAAGATTCACTTCGGAGCAGTTATTCACAATATTCGTTTCTATAATAAGGTCGCCGCCATCAGGCATAGCATCACGGGCATTGGTCACAAGGTTCAGAAGCACCTGATCTATCTGCGCCGTATCAACCTTTACATTAATATCTCTGCTGTCAAGAACAGCTCTGAATTTTATGTCTTCTCCTATAATCCTGCGCAGCATCTTTTCCATATTGGCCACTATGCTGTTAAGGTTCTGGAGCTTGGGGCTTATTATCTGTTTTCTGCTGAAGGCAAGGAGGCTCTGCGTCAGGTCTGCAGCACGCTTTGCTCCATTAAGCATCTCGTTTATATACTCAAGGGTTGTCTCGTCATTGTCTATGCGCCTTTTTGCAAGCGTGCCATAGCTTATAATTGCTGTCAGTGTATTATTGAAATCATGTGCAACGCCGCCTGCAAGCGTTCCTATAGATTCCATTTTCTGTGACTGCCTGAGCTGTTCTTCAATTTTTTTGTGTTCTGTGATATCGATGCATGACCCAAGTATTTCAACAGGTTCGCCTGATTCAGCGCATGCAAGTATCATATCGTCACGAATCCAGCGGTACGATCCGTCGCTGTGTAGAAAACGGTATTCCTGGCTATGTCCGCCCTTGGACAACACATCCCTTAATTCGGACATAAATCTCGGAGTATCTTCAGGATGAACGCGGCCTGACCAGAATTTATTATCAGACAGAAAAACCTGAGGTTCATATCCTAAAATTGATTTGGCATTCTCGCTTACAAAAGTTACGGTCATTTCATCATCAGGCTTGCAGGTATATATGATAGCGGGAGATTTCGAAATCAGATATTTAAAACGATTCTCACTTGCTATAAGCTTCTGCTGTATAGTGTTACGCTCTTCAATCTCATTTTGAAGCTTTTTATTTGCATACAAAAGGGCCTGTGTACGGTTATTTACAGTTTGTTCAAGCGGCTCAATAGCCATATAACGGAACAAAAACCAAAGTGCTGAGCCTAGCATTAAAGTAATTGCCACGCCTGCAAAGATTAATCTGTTCCTTAGCTGATCTACCATAATATCGACACTATGGTAGTCGCCATGAAGAAATATAGTTGCAAGCTTTTTCTGCTCAAACATCACTTCTTTATTTACAGAATAGGTTTCGCCTTCTGTTACCCTATTATTTTTATAACCGGCAATTTCAAAGCCGTTTGGCGATGTCACCCTTATCTCATGGAATTCATTGCGCTTCTTGCTCATTTCTTTAACAATGGTGCGAATAGTAACATAATCGGATTTAAGAATCGATTCGAGCAAGGCAGATGCCATAATTTCACTGTCTTCAACGATATCCCGATATGCGTTTTTACGCATAATCTCCTTCTGCTGATACGCTACCAGTAAAGCCGTAAGAGAGAGAAAGCAGAAAAGAACAACGATGAAAATACATAATACACGCGTATTACTGAAAGGCTTCACAGTTTAACTCCGGCCTTTGCAAGGTAATCGATAATTTCCCGCAATGAATCATAGTCCTTATCACTGCCAGCAATAAGGGCGGTAAGGTTCTTCTGCATGCTTCTGAGAATCTTGCGCCCATCCTCTGTATCCTTGAGAGAAACAAGAATTTTAGTGACTTTGCTAACCGTCTTGTACTGTAGTCCGGGGCGCGCAACAAAAAGATGATCAGGCATCGGCTCGCTTATTGCCAAAACATTCAGACCCTCTTTAGAGTATGTATTGTAGATATCCTCTCTAACAGCTCCTGCATCAAACTTTCCGGATAACACCCCCAAAGCAATATTCTCATGATTGCCAAGAAACTCATGTCTGCCGAGATGTTTAACCTCAATTCCGGACCTCATCATGATATAGCGCGGCAGTATATGCCCCATTGTTGACTTTGCATCACCAAAAGCAAAATTTTTCCCCCTAAGTTGTGAAAGCTTTGTAATAGTACTTGCTTTGTTCACCACAATAAAGCCTCTGAAAGTTTTTTTGCCATCAGTCTCGTACACCGCAAGCAACGGAACCTTGCCGAATTTTTTGGTATAAGCGATATAAGCTGCCGGCCCCAAAAAGGCTATATCCACCTTGCCCTTCTTTATCCTGTACATGTGGGCTTCATAGTCGCCTTCATTAAGAATTTTAACCGGCCGGCCCAGCTCGCGGCCTAAATGTTCAGCAAGCGGACCAAAGCGCTTATGCAATTCTGTGGCTGACAAGAAAGATGGAAAGCCAAGGATAAGGGGCTCCTGTGCATGAATAACAGAAGGAGCGCCTATACACGCGAGCACCGCTAAGATTAATGCAGCAAAAAAAAGATATTTTCTTTTCACCGATTCAGCCCTTAACCCTCGCAATAACTTTTTTCATCAAAATTCTACCCTACCAATCCATAACCTTTTCAGGCTATAAAATTAAAGAGAACTCTGATAGAAACAGCTCAGTATAATCTACTTTTATTTTTTCTTTTTTACAAGGACAAAAAATTGGGGACCTAATAGTTAGCCCAATTAACTACTCACTAATTGAGGAGAGAAAAGAGGTGAGATTAACATTTTTCCCTGTAATACCAAGCTTTTTCCTGAGATTCTTCCTGTGAACCTTGACCGTATATATCGAAAGTTTTAATGCTTTAGCTATATTTTTATCTTGATAACCCTCCCTAACCATTCCTGCAACCGCTATTTCTTTGGGGGTCAATCCAACCTGTGTTGACGACAATTTAAGAGCGAAAGACGAGACCAACTCCTTTATGTTGGATTCAAGAATATTTAAATGCACATTAATATCATGCTTACTGGTAGCTTTCTTGGCCTTCTCAAGATGAGGCGTTAAAAGAAGTTTTATATTTGACGATACCTTTTCCTCAAACTCTATTTTGTCTAGCTCTCTACGCTTTAAAAGAACCTTCAGTGCGCTGTTAGTTTCTTCAAGCGCCTTTTCTGCCTGTTTGCGCTCGGTGATTTCAATGTTCAGTTTTTTATTTAGCAACTCCAACTGCTCGGTACGCTCAGAAACCAATGATTCGAGGCTATTGCGGTGTTTTTCGAGTTCGAGTTCTACATTTCTGCGCTCGGTTATATCGCGTGATGTCGCAAGCAGTTTTTCGACCGCTCCGGAATCATTTTTGATCGGAGATATATTAACATCCCACCACTTTGGGGTGCCGACCGCCGTTGGACAAAAACCGATGAAACTGCCATGCCTCCCCTGAAGAGCTTGTTCAATAGCATCTATCGCCTTTTTATTATCATCACCTTCCCAAAACTTATCGTAACGCATATTTATATACTTGGATATGTCAGTAATCCCAAGCAGGTGCTGTCCACCCACGCTCATGTATTTAAGCCTTCCATCTAGATCCAAAACCTTGATACAGTCGGTGCTGTTGTCAATTATGCTTTTATTTAATGCATTGGCATCATTAAGCTCTGTCTGGATTTTTTTGCGCTCGGTAATGTCGCGCAAAAAAGACACGAACCGTCCGCTATCAATGGGCTGATATTGAACGCTTACTTCCACATCAAAAATTGTACCGTCCTTGCGCCTATGCTGAGATTCAAAACGACCTTTGCCCTTGCCTATTATTTCCTGTGAATGTGCAGCTACTTCTTCCGGTGTCTCTATAACTTCCAGATCGGCAATCCCCATAGACAGCAGTTCTTGTTTGCTATAACAACTCATAAGGCAATAGGCTTCATTGACATCCAGTATGCGGCCCTGCAGATCCATAAGCAAAAAACCATCCATAGCAGTAAGCAGGATTGTACTGTAAAGATATAAATTATTCCGCAACTGATCTTCCGCACGTTTGTGTTCCGTAATATCAAACCCAAAGACAGTAACAACCTCAACCTCGCCATTATCATCAAGTATCGGCGTAACAACAGCTTCGTTCCACATGCCCTGACGCTCGTCCACAAAACGAACTTGCTTTTTCCCCATGAGTACTTGTTCAAAATGAGCTTTGCGACTTTCGGAAACATCTTTTGGAAAAAAATCCCATATCAACTTGCCTATTATCTCCATCCGATTTCTGGAAAGCCTTCTAGCCAAGGTTTCATTGGTATCCAGACAAATACCATTGCGGTCGAGAAGAAATCCTGCTGCGTTTGGCAGATTCAAAAGGGTTCGCGCGGTAGCTTCGCTCTTTCTAAGTTTATCTTCGGTCCATTTTCGGTCGGTTATGTCAAAAAGGTAATGCAGATAAAAATCATCGTTGTATGGAAGCCATATCCCTTCCCAGAACCTGCCTAAGTATTCGGCTTCAACCTGCTGTCTTTCACCCGATTCCCATAGGTCAGGGGCTTTGCAGAAAGGGCATGCATCGTCAGATTTACAGATAGTCTCGAAGCAGGTCTTGCCCACAACCGCGCCCATCTGCTGAGCAACCTCATTGCAAAAAACGATCTCGCGGCTCTGTTTTTTAAGAACCAAAGCTATCCCAGGAATAATATCCAGAAGGGCATTACTAAGCGTTAATTCATCTTTCATTTCAGTTCCGTTGTCTAGATAGTATATAGTTTCATGTGAAGAATGGCTACGGTTTACACCTTAACTCAGCCCTAAAGATGTCCAACCTTTGGGGGCCACCTCTAAGAAAATAAATCACTTTGTAAGTTCTATTATTCTTGCTTCGGCATACGGCCGCGCCTCTGATAGTTCGTAACCTGGAACAGATAAAAATCTCTTAAAATCTTCAACCGCCTCTTTCTGCCTCCCAAGGTTTTCGAGTGCAATTCCCCTGTTCAATAATGCCTCCTTGTCTAAAGGGTACCCCCCTAAGGCAATTGTGTAATAATGTACCGCGCCTTCATAGTCTCCTTTTGCCAGTCGAATATATCCCAAATTTGTATGTGCCCCCGGCAGGACAGGTTTCAATGCAAGCGCCTTTTTATATTCTGGTTCGGCTAAATCGAGATAACGACTATCAATATTGCGCTCACCAAAATAGGCATCACCCAAACCTAAATGACTGTAAGCATCATTTGGGTATTGTTCAACAAACCTCCCAAACAAAGTTATATCACTTTTCCAGTCCATATTTCGTTTCACCGTTAAACCGGCAAGAAGCAAAAGCAGAATCACGACAACAGAAATAAAATACTTGTGTGAATCTTTTACAGAAAAATACAATCTACCAATCTGATCCGAAACTATCAACCATACCCCTATAGCAGGAATATACATATACCTATCCGCCATCTGTGCACTTGGGAACATCACAAGTCCACTCACAGGCATCCAGAATGCAATAAGCCATGAAAGACCGAATATAGTGGTTTTGCTCCGTCCTCGCGTCATAAGCCAGAAGAGCATCGCAATAATACAAATCCACGCAGCACAGAGCTCCAAAAAAAGATCTGAAAAACTCTCAGGAATAGAATATCTAGGGCTTAAAGCTGTTGGCCAAACAACTGTCATTAAATAACGTGGAATTATATAAATATTGTCAAACAGACGCGACCACAAATCCGGTATTTTATAAAAACCCTGCAATTTTTCTGCTCCAAATCCCGGAATAATACTTGTTTGAATCCCAAGATTTGAAAGTGTCAGCCAGCGCATGCCAAGATAAAAAATCAATGCAAAAACATATGGAATTAAACGTACTATCGGCCTCACAAATGCACGAAATGCATTAGCGCGAAGTGCAGCAAACTCCAATGCAATAATAAACGGAAAAACCATAATAGTAGTTTCTTTCGAAAAAAGCCCTGCCATAAAGAAACTCGCTCCCGCAAAGGCAATGTGCAGCCTGTCCGCAATAATGCTTTTACGACAAAGAAGATATGCAGAAAGAACGCACAAACAGCTCAATAAATTATTGCGAACAGCAATGAAATTAACGGTTTCAGTGTTTACAGGATGAACTGCAAACAAAAGGCTGGCCAGAAAAGCAACATAGTTTTGGCTTATAAAAGACCGTGCAAGAATATAAACCAATAATGCATTTATAGAATGAAGCAGTATATTAACTAAATGCATAAAAGCTGGGTTCAACCCATACATTCTTTCCTCAACCATAAATGTAAATATCGTCAGTGGTCGATAATACGGCAGCATTTCATAATCCCGTGTGTTATCAATACGATTGAATACATCAAAAGCAGGTCCTCTTAGCGCCGGATTGGTTACGATAACATTGGTGTCATCCCATACAAAACCATTATTCAAAGAGTTGGCATAAACGAAAAAGACAATGAATACTGCCAGTATGCAAAAAAACAAATCCTGATGTTTCAGAAAATTTGTAGTCAATATAGGATTGATGTTGATAAATTTAGTCGACAATGCTTAACTTCTAGACAAATAACACAATTAATTTTTCAGTCCCCCATCAACTGCAAAATCGCCACTGCGCCTTATCAACCTCCCTATAAAAGTTATCACTATTCCAGCAAGTCCCACCCAAAGACTCGCAAGAACAATCGGATTGCCGGGTTCGTAGCGAACATTCATGCCGACCCAATAACGAACCTCTTTTGCAAAAAGATAATACTCACCCATCAGAATCTTTTCCCCAATCAATACCTCACCCTCTGCGATAGGCTTATCATTTAATTTTGCATCTGCCATTTTAAGAGGCCATAACTTAAAAGCAACATTACCCTTCCTGTCCTCTAACTTAGATGGCTTATATATAATCTGAAGATCAAATAGAGGTTTGCCCATATCCAATGGAAAAGAAAACGCTGCCGGCCCCTCTTTGGTTCCGGTAGTGTAAAAATACGACTCATCCTTCTGCTTTAGACTTTGAAGAGGAATATGCGCACCGTAAAGTTCCTTGCCATTCTTATCATAAAGTATAACCAGAATAGAATAGCCCTCCTTGTCATTAAAATATGTAAAGCCTCTATGTTCAAGATTGTGCGTAATATATATAATTCCCTGTTTTTTATTTATTCCCTCGCCAACAGCAATCTCGTAAGCAGCTCTCTTGTCTATCCCGTCAACCTTATAACCGGAATGCATTTTAATTAGCATCGTATCGCCTTTCAACTTCGAAAAGTCAAATAAATTTCCTTGGTAAATAAGATCGTAGCTCTGAGGCTGGCCGCTCGGCAGAGTCTCTCCCTCTGTAAGTCTGATATTCCCTCTGAAATAAAACAGGCTGTTATAGATAATACCCAATAACATAAAAACAAAACTCAGGTGAAAAAGAATCATGCCAAAAGATATAAGCGTCACCTTCCTGCCCCATACCCTGCCGAAAAAACAAAATGCTACATTTAAGACCAAAAGCACCAAGAGACAATTGAACCAAAGCGTACTAAATATCAATTCCCATGCCTTTTCGCCCCGAATAACGGTTACACCAATAACACAGCATGCAAGAATAGAAACAAGCAAAAACATGGCGAGCTTGGAGGAGGAAAAAAAATCATATATTTTTTTAAAAATCATCCTATAATCCTAAATATGTAGTTAGATGTAAAAATATAAAATACCTTGTCAATACTAATTGATTTTTCATTTCAGCCCTAATTCACATCTGCTATTTAAAACTTTTTATATATCGCCTGACTTGCTCATGATTGCCAAGAAAAGCGAATGAAACCACTAACTCTGATTCTACATAAAGCAAGCGAATTTTATCTGTCACCCTTGCCTCAAAAGTCTTTTCCCCTTCTTTCTCAAAAAGCTTCTTAATCCTTAAACCATACGGTGCTTTCTGCATCACATAGAAATGCCTGACTTGTTTATCAGCAAAAATAATTAATGCTTTTTCAGACGCATTATATTGATCAAAAGCCTTTAAAAATGACTTCTTGTAAAGAAATGCTTTCACCTTGCTCTTTTGGCTCTTTTTGACAGGAATCCCTCTCCTGACTTTGCATCTACCTCCACATCGCCTCGCTCTTTCCTTAACACCTCTCTCTGAAACCTTTCAAAAATCTCTGGAGCTATTCTCTCTTCAACCTCAACAGGCTTTAAACATATAATTCCACGCTTGTATTCAACCTCTAGATAATCACTGCCAGCCTTAAGGTGAGATTTTTCAATTATAGGCTTGGGAATGGTTATCTGATTTCCTCTAGTTAATTTTGTCAGCATGTCTGTCCTCCTCTCCTTTTATTATTACACTATCATGATAAAGTAATTCTGTCAAAGTGCACATAACTGACAAGCTGAAATATCAAACGAATTGAGACAATAAAGATGATATTATTATTTGATATTACCAAGCAAGGCAGTAAACAAGAAGAGATTCTCATCAGCAAAAAAATACTGGCAGAGTACAAAACAATTTTACTTTGCAAGCTCGCGCATCCGCTCTGTTGCCTGAGGCCGAGCATCAGCCAATTCATTCCCGGGAATAGCAAGAAAACGCCTATAATCAGCAACCGCATATTCATACTTCCCAAGTCTATCAAATGCTATTGCTCTATTCAAATAAGCCTCAGCATCGAATGGGTTCTGACTGATCGCTTCATCATATCGGCTAACAGCAAGCTCATAATTCCCCCTCAACAAACTTATATACCCCATCTGCGTCCAAAGCCGAGGGAAACTGGGGTTGAGATCAATAGCTTTAAAAAACTCCCTCTCTGCAGCATCAAGATTTCCCACCTTATCAAGATAGGCGCAGCCCAAGTTGTGATGGGCAAAGGCGCTATCAGGATTCTGCTTAGCATAATGAGAGAAAAGCGTAACATCATTTTTCCAGTCGTTGTTTCGTATAACGGTAACAACTGACAAAAAGACAAGAATAAATACTGAAGCAATCAAGAAGTATCGACGATATCTTAGCTGAGATGAAATTAACCTTGAATACTGATCTCCTATTACAATCCAAAGACCAATCGCAGGAACATACAAATACCGGTCGGCCATTGATGCACTCGGGATTGGAATAATGCCGCTTACCGGCAGCAAAAATGATACTAACCAAGCCAGTCCAAAAAGTGTTGCCTTGGTGCGACAACGAATCATTAGCCATACAAGCACGCCGCATATGCCTATCCAAGCAAATACAAGAGGCAGCGCTAAAAGATGAATATCGTCAGGAACATAGTATCTTATGCTGATGGATGAAGGCCATACAATCGCAAGAACATAACGGGGAATAATATAAAGGTTATCCAGAAGGCGTGTACCAAGGCCGGACAGTATGTCTATCTTGACGCCAGCAGCATCAATGGCATTTCCCCGCAAAGCCAAATATGCACCTGTACAGAAAACATAAGGGATCAACCTTATGAGGGACCTATATCTATAGCCTGAAATATTTCGGGCAGATGATATCTCTTGCGCTACTATAAACGGCAGAATCATCAACCCTATTTCCTTTGAAAAAAGAGCGGCAAGAAAAAATACCGCACCAGCAACAGCGCTTCTTATATGAAAAAGATAGGCCATAAGTGCAAAAAAGCAAGCAAGCAATGTATTGCGGCAAGAAAGAAAATCCACCGTTTCGTTGCTTATAGGGTGAACTGCAAAAAGTAGCGCCGCAAAAAATGAAGCCTGTTCGTCCTTGATAATAAATCGAGCAAGTCGATAAACAAGAAATGCGTTAACCGTATGAAGCAAGACATTTAAGAGGTGCATTGGAAACGGCTTCAGGCCATGCAGACGTTCTTCAACAAGAAAACTGAGAAAGGTCAACGGCCGATAATAGGGTGTCAAATCTATCTCTCGACCAGAGTCTATGGCTGCAAATAGAGAAAGGGCATCCCCTTTCAAGAGAGGATTCTTGACGATAACAACGGCATCATCCCATACAAAATCATTCCCGAGTGAATTTCCATATATTGCAAAAACGATGAACAGCAGCAGAAGTGAAAATGACCAACTATACTTCATGAGACTTCTTGCTTTAAACTTATTTTGAAATAGTATAGCTATAAAATTCTTAGCTGGCCGAAACAAAGGCAGCCGCTTAACAGAATCTCATACTGTTATTTAACAGGAAGCACGAGACGAAACCCTCCATCAATCCCGTCAGGCGAAGAACTATTCCTTGCAGTTGTTCTTACATAAATCTTATCATCATTAAAAGTCCCCCCGCGGAGAACGCGTATTACACCAGTAGAAGGTCCTGTCGGATTATCCTTTATTTTCTTAGAATAAAAGTCTTCATGGTACCAGTCCTGGCACCATTCCTGAGCATTGCCACTCATATCGTAAATACCAAGACCATTTGGTTTTCTACTACCAACTTTAGCATAAGCCTTATCATCAGATTTATTAAAATTCACAAAATCAGTCAATTCTGCCTCGCTGTTTGTCCCTGCCCACTTATCTTTCTTTCCCCCGCTCCTAGCAGCATATTCCCACTCTGCTTCGGTCGGCAGTCTATACTGTTTTGAGCTCTTTTCATTCAATGCAGAAATATAATCTTGCACCATTTTCCAACTTAAGTTACCAACAGGACAATCGAGTCCGCACTGCTGAAGATCTAAAGAATATTCTTTTTTTATCTTTTGAAACTGCCCCTGTGTGACCTCGTATTTACCGATATAATAGTCAGAAACACAGACCTCATGAACAGGAGTCTCATCTTTTTCACCACCCCCAAAGACATCACCCATTTCAAAACAGCCACCTTTTACAAAAACAAACTCCATACCTGTAGTTGGATCGGTCATAATAGTTTGCTCTTCAGCCCAACCGGTTGATCCCCCAACAATACAAGACAATATCAAAACAATCAATGCGATCTGCATATGGTTTATTCCTCCTCTCATAAATATATCTTTATTTTATCATAAATAAGTTTTTCCATGCTTTTTCAAACAAACATTCGCTATACCGAAAGTTTAAACAAACCACTATAAATTTCAAAAAGCACATAGCACTAATAGCTATAGCATGTCCAACCGGCATACAGTCAGATTCTTTGCTACGTTGAATCGATTATTTTTCAGATATAATTTACAATCCTCACTCTATTGGAATGGGCCTTGGGGAACCTTCTGTTTGAACTCCTCCCAAGACAAACTCGGAGTTTTTACCTGGTGTATCATATCGCGATATTCAAAAAATATTCGTTGCGCTTCCTCTGGAGTGTAAGTTTTCTCCAATAATCCCAGTTTCTCAGCGCGCAGAAGATCTCGATAAGCCCCAACTATCGAGTGAATATGGCGAAACGAAACAAGCCTCCACTTGCAGTCCTCTGCAATAGATGGGTCCTCCCTTGCTGCACGGCTGAATATCTCAACAGCCTCCTTATATAACGCATCAAGCCTATCATACTGGTGCATAATCATAGCCATGTTGTATTTAAGGTCGGCAGCTATAACATCCCTCAATGCCCAAAATTTCAACGGAATCGATATACGCACACGTTCGACATCGGCAGCAGAAATTCCCTGCAGCAATCCGTGAATCAAAAGAGATTTCACCATCTCATGAGAGACAATCTCCTGACTTCGCTCCGACAAATGGACGTAATCGATAAGTACGTCAAGCCCTATAATACCCTCCCCGGCAACCGCCTCAAGCGGCGCGATTATATCTACCAGAGGAACTCCTTGCTTAGCAGCAACTTCTCTCAAAATATTTTGAAACTCAGGTAGCTCGCGAAAAGGAAAGGCATCTCTTTGAAGCGCTAGTATGTATTCATTCTTAGCATCGCCCCACTTTCCGGTTTGCCTAAGAGCTTCCGCAAGGCGGTAATGGGCCTCTGCATATTCGTCGTCGATTGAGATAGCAGCTCTGAGTGGAACAATCGCTGCAGAGAAGTTTCCTTTCTCAATATTGAGGTATCCGTCACGAAATAGGCCTGTCCACCGCGCCTTATCCTCAAGAGACAGATCTTTCCGATGCTTAGAAACATTGGGAACCCAATCCTTAAGATTCACAGGACAGGTGAGAAAGAATAGCGGAACTTTGGCAGCACGCGCGGTTTTAGCCATCTCTTCTAGATTAAACCGATAGTGCTCAAGAAGCATCTGAAACTGGCGCGAATCCTCTCGATAGAGCGAGGCCTTGGAAAACGCGAAAGAGAGTGTGTTCGGGACCTGGGCGCTGATATCATAGTTTCCCACATCAACACGCGGGAGAGGAACCATAAGTGACGTTACAGCTCGATATGTTAGACGAATTGTAGCCGAACGATCCCACGGTGCCTGAGGTCTCTGCGGCCTATAGACAAGACTCTCCAGAAACTCGTTGTTCCCATTGTAAAGAAATACAATGTCTGGATTGTAACTAAGGACTTCCTCGAAAATCAGCTTAACCCTATGGCTAGCATAAGTTCCTGCGGCAGCATTAATCACCTCAATCTGTCGCCTCGGATATAACATCCGAAGCTTTCGCTCGAGCAATGCACTGATATTTGTATCACCAGCATGATAAGGCCACCCAGCCGCGGCCGAGCCACCTAGGACGAATACACGAAGGCCTCCCTCCGGACGCTTTAGGGGAAACGGCTGCATCGCAGTATTCATCAGTGGATGGAATTCAGATCTTACCACCATCTTAGTTCCGCCAATATCCACAATCTTAAACGCCGAGGCCGGATTAACTGATTCAACAAATGGGTTCTTGCTTCGCGCCACAGAGTTCTCTACTCGCTCAATAAGCAGCGCGCCGAGCTCAATACCGGCAATAACGATCAGAAACATCAGGAACCAAAAGACAAGGTGTCGTCTATCCATAGACTTGAAAACCATTGGCGAGCGTTCAGTTGTCATTCGGGTCAATTTTAAAAAGTAAAATCATTTTTTCAAAAGAGAGCATAAATAAACGGTGCAACTGCACTGCCTTGCGTCAGAATCATCAAAATACTTAATAGAAACAGAACAATGATAATGGGCAACAGCCAAAACTTTTTTCGTTCCCGCATAAAACCCAAAAGATCTTTCATAAAATTTAACATTAGTATGATTCCTCAATTGTATCATTTTTTTTGAAATGCATGGCTCCTATACATCTAAGCAAACGCATAGACACTCCTTCCATCGCTATAATGAATTGGAGAATAAGGAGAAACAAGAGAAAAGCTGCTCCTCATCTTAATCATATCTAATCTAATCGCCCGAAAGTTCGCGTATCCTATCTTTCGCATACTCTTGCGACCCTAAAATATTATTGTCTCCCGGTACAGAAAGAAAAAACTGATACTCCTGTAATGCTTCTTTATACCTGCCAGTCTTTTCGAATACTATTCCACGGTTTATTCGTGCTTCTTTGTCATTAGGAAAGATCGCCAAAGCTTCGCTATAATGATACAATGCTCCTTGGTAATCCCCTCGGTTTTGTTTTATATGCCCCAACTGTTTATGCGCAGCAGGAAAAGTTGCAGGCGTCGGCGATAATGTTAGCGCTCTTTCGAGTTCCTGCTCGGCCAAAACCAGATAGCTACTAGAGTTTCTACTTTCGCCGAAGTAGGCGCTTCCTAACCCAGCATGGCCATAAGCATTTTCAGGATATTTCTCTACAAGGCTAGAATAAAGAGTGATATTATTTTTCCAGTCAAAATTGCGTCTAACAGTCAAAATTGCCAACATAATAAAAGAAATCACTAAAACAAAAACAGCATACTTGCGTGCAGTACTGCCAGCAGTAACAAATCGAACAAACTGGTCAGCCGCAACAAGCCAAAGACCTATTGCTGGAATATAAAGAAAACGATCAGCCAAGGATGCTCCCGGCACATAAACTATACCACTTACAGGAATCCAAAATAGCATAAACCACAACAATCCGGAGAATGTAGTCCAGCTTCGCCCCCTAGTTAGAAGCCATCCAAGTACGATAATTATAACCAACCAAGCTAAGGCAAGTTGCAAAGACAAGAGATGAAAGTCACCAGGAATTTCGTACCTGGAGCTTAAAGATATAGGCAAAACAACAGTTAATAGATACTTTGGAATTATATAGAGATTATTAATCAACCTCTCAGTAATCTCAGGCACTATATACATATCTTGTATCTTCTGAGTAGCAACTCCAGGAATCAGGCTTGTCTGAATGCCAAACTTTGCAAGTGCTACCCATCGCATAACAAGATAACATGTTACCCCTATTAAATAAGGAACAATTCTAAAGATTATACCCAGCCGTGAATTGGAACTGTTTCGCATGTACACAATCTCCTGCACTATGATAAAAGGTAACACCATCAGTGCAGTCTCCTTTGAAAAAAGACCGAAAAGAAAAAGTAACGCTCCTACAATTGACCCAAAGAGATTGCACCGTGTAACGCTTTTGTTATGAAACAGATAAGCCAAAAGCATAAAAAAACAGGCCAGCATAGTATTCCGACCGCCCGCATTAAAATTCACCCCCTCTGCATGCAGCGGATGAATCGCAAATAAAAGACCCGCAAGCAATGCGGCGTTGTTATCGTTAAGAAGCGTTCTTGCAAAACAATATACCAACAAGGCGTTAGCAGTATGCAAAAGAACATTAAAGAGCCTTATATAGAATGGGTTAAAACCATGCAGCTGTCCCTCGACATAAAATGTAAGATATGTAAACGGACGATAAAAGGGTAATAATTGAGCCTCATTGGTGGTGTCAATAGCGCTTAAAAGTGAAAGAGGGCTGCCACGAAGTACAGGATTATTTAGAATAACGCTGTCATCATCCAAAGCAAAGCCGTTACCAAGAGAATTTGCATAAACACAAAAAGCCATTATCGCAACTAAAGCACCAAAGAGTAGTTCTCGCCGCTTCTCCAATAGCATTGTCATGTTGGCAAATTCTCGTTTCACTTTCTCATTTTTTCCTGAAGATAGTGTGCAATCTCAGCATAAAAAAAGCGCTCAACATTACAACATACTAACTGGGATTCGCGCCTACCAGTTTATTATAATTAATTATCGCACTCATAAGTTCAGCTGCATAGCTCGATCCGAAACGCACTAAATAGTTATATTCATCCCGCACACGCCCCATGTTGCCAATCCCCAGATACACTAGGCCAAGCCCGAAATGGGCCGGATGACAGCTAGGGTCAGCATAAAGTGCGCTCTCAAACGCTTTTCGTGCAGACTCGAACTCATATTTATAATAGTATGCAAAACCCATATTCAAGTAAGGCAATGCAAAGGACGCATTAGCCTCCACCGCCTTGGTAAAATGCATTATAGCCTCATCTATTCTGCCTTCATCAAGAATTACTTTCCCTAAATTATTATGTGCCATCCAGTTTTTTTCGGTAACCTCAACTGCATGGCTAAACAGTGTGATGCTGTTTTTCCAGTGCTGAAGCTGCATCCGTGTAATTAGCACAATTCCCCCAAGGGTCAACAAAAACAGCATAGGCAGGATAAATTTTCGAAAATGCCATTTTTTTAAAACCTCTGAAATGCCCCATACAAGCATTACAAAAACACCAATAAGCGGGATATATGTATAGCGATCTGCCATAGCATGATGTCCAATATGCACCAGTCCAATAACCGGCAGCAGAGTAATTATATACCACATCCATCCGGTTATAAGATATGAAGCGCGTTGCCGCATCACAAATACTAAGGCGGTGATTGTCAGTACAGTTATTGTTGCAATAATAATTTTTACTAAACCCGGCGGCTCAACAGAAAACGGATAAATAACCGCAAGATTGGCCGGCCAGAACATCTTGCCAAGATAGGATGTATATGCCACAACTGCCCTTCCAACTTTCTCAGCAAACGAGAGTTTATAAGAGATGTCAGCCTGATGGGCGATATATGTTATGACACCCGAGCAAAGGGACAGAATGATAAACGGTATTTTTTCTACAAGCAATCTTGCAAGGTTGCTTCTTTTCAAAACACCCTCTGCATAGCCTGCCGGACTGAATCTGCCAAGAGGCCACCAATCAATCATCAACAACACAAACGGCATGGTTATAACCATTGGCTTAGACAACAACCCTAGTACGAAAAGACCTAGTACAGTCAGATATCTGACAACACCCGGATTGTCTGAGTAGCGAACATAGGCACACATGGTCAGCATCCAGAAGAAGGCACTGAGCACATCCTTGCGCTCCGCCACCCAGGCAACTGATTCAACATGCAGCGGATGAAAGGCAAAGAGCAGCGCCACAGCTGCGCTGCGCCATAGGGCACCAGTTGTCATCTTAAAAAAAGAAAAAAGCAGAAGTGTACTGGCGATATGAAATAAAAGGTTCACAAAATGATGGCCCGCTGGATTCATGCCAAACAACTGCACATCAAGCATATGCGAAATCCAGGTTAATGGGATCCAGTTTGCTTCATACTCAGACATGAACGCCCAAATAATGCCTTCAAACGTCACTCCTGCTTGTATATTAGGGTTACGCACAACAAAGGTGAAATCGTCATAATCAACGAAATCATGCCAAAGCACTGGAAAAAAAACTCCAAGGACAAGCAGAACTATGCTTGCTGGTATAAAGCAAGCGTGATATCTTGCAAGAATATTATTTGCCATAAGCGAGTTTTGAAACAATATTATCTATCGTTCTACATATCACAATTTTTATAGCTAAAGCCGCCTTTAAAAACTTCCACCGGTTTCTCAGCAATTACAATTTGGGCAAATCCCTTATTCTGAAAAGCAAATAAATGCTGAACAGACAATATAAGATTTAACACATAATTCAGGATTGATACATTAGCCAGATTACAAAACAGTTTCCCTAAGATAGTGTCGTCTGCATAATGTTTATAGGAACTGCTGCATGAACGGTCTTCATTATTTCTCAAGCCATATTCCTCAGCTTTCCCATTATGCAGTGCAAGAAAAATTAGCCTAGCGTAATACAACAAAGGATAACCAAAAGACTCAGTATACAAAACCTTAAATCCACAAGAGAGGACTTTGTCAATTATCTCCTTCCTTTCATATCTTCGATAATGGCCAAAAAAAACATCGTCTTTCTTTAAAGGTCCCGAAGGCACCACGATAAATATCTTGCCCTTTGGAGACAAGCTGACATACATTTTCTCCAGAAAATTTATGTCAGCTTGCAAATGCTCCAGAACATCTATACATACTATAGAATTATATGACTCTTCAACATCATAAAAGGATATACATTTGCATTCCAAGCCCTCAGAAACACACAATTCAATTGCGTATTCAGAAATATCTATTCCGGTTGCATTATATAAGCTACTAAGCGGTCGTAAATAATAGCCTGGGCCACACCCAACGTCCAACAAAGGAGACTCAAAGCTATGTTTGCGCAACAAATACAGCATTCTAGAAATAAGATAGTTTCTTAGATACTTCATATTTAAAATTTATGATACGTTCAGATAAAACTGTGGCTACAAACCAATTAAAATATGATAGGATATTATACTAAAATATGTTCAAAAGCGAAAAAATAGCACAATATACAAGAAAGATTTCTTGCAGAAAAAAGCAAAACTTAAAGAGCAAAAAACTACCACTTATTAAAGTCATATACAATTCCAAGTTAAAATGAACATACTAATTCTTAATCCACCGCAGCGCGACAATATAATCATGGTGAAAGAAGGTCGTTGCATGCAGCGCAAAGGCGCTTGGGGATATATCATGTCGCCGATCACCATAGTTACTATGGGCACATTGTTGCGTAATAACGGCCATATAGTTACAATTAAAGATTGTCCTGCATCAGGAACCTCTTTTTCAGAAATGCTTGCATCAATTGCGCTAATAGCTCCAGATATAGTGTATATAAACACCTCTACTCCAACCATTGACGATGACATTTATGCAGCAAAATGCATAAAAAAACAAAACAATCATTCAGCAATAATAGTACTATTTGGAATACATCCATCATGCCAATATCCAACCTTGCTAACAGAGAACTGTGTAGACTTCTGCATAATTGGCGAACCTGAATACACCGCGCTAGACCTTGCAGCAAGCATTAAACTGAAGAGCAATTTAAATTCAGTGGCTGGCATAGCATTTCTTGACAACTCCGAAAAGCTTGTTGTTACGACCGCCCGTGAACCGATTATCAACATGGACAATCTGCCTATGCCAGACTGGTCTTTCATCGACACAGGGAACTACAGACTACCTCTAAACAATGAGAAATTTCTCCTCGTCAATACCAACCGAGGCTGTCCTTATCGCTGTACTTTCTGCAATGCCTATGTCTATTATGGCCGCACACCCCGCCGTCGTAGCGTCGCAACCATCATTCAGGAGTTAAAAAATAACGTCGAACTTTTTGGAATCACCAATTTTATGTTTTGGGCCGAAGAATTTATACTCGACAAAAAATTTGTTCTTGAACTATGCCATGCAATTATCAATGCTGGGCTGTCAATTAAATGGGTCTGCAATAGTCGAGTTGATGCTGTTGATCCCGAAACAATGACAGCCATAAGACGTGCAGGGTGTTGGAATATAGCTTTCGGCATAGAATCAGGGAATCAAAGTATCCTCAACATGATAAACAAGAAAATCACTCTTGATCAGATTAGACATGCCGTATCAATCGCAAAGAATGCTGGTTTACAAGTAACAGGACATGTTATCATTGGATTTCCAAATGAAACACGGGAAACAATATCAAATACCGAGCAATTCGTTAAATCCCTCGCCTTAGATTTTGTGCAGTATTACTGTGCTATACCTTATCCAGGAACACAGCTTTATACAGATGCCATTAACAATAACTGGCTTACAACAACCGACTGGAGACAGTTCGAACATAATATATCTGTACTTAATTATCCCCAAATAAAAGCAAAAGAAATAATGAAGATTCGCCGGCAACTGATGCTAAAGTGGTACCTGAGCCCCAAAAAAGTGATAAACACCTTGATAAATAACATAAGTCAACCTTCAGACCTGTTTGCGTTCATTTCCAAAATTCCAGGTTTTTTAAGATGGATCTAACAGTAAAAGACTCACGAATCAACTGGAAAGTAACCGTCATTGTGCCTACTCTGGACGAAGAAGAAACAATTGCCGAAGTATTGGAACAGGTAAAACCATATGCCGATGAACTTATTGTAATAGATGGCAAATCTGAAGATCGCACCAAGCTTATTGCAAACGAGGCCGGAGTAAAAGTTGTCACAGACAATGGCATGGGAAAAGGTTCAGCAATTCGTCTTGGATTGCAGATTGCCTCAAATCCTATCGTAGTATTCATTGATGCTGACGGTTCCCATGAAGCATCAGACATCCCCAAACTGCTGGCACCGATACGACAAAACCAAGCGGATATTGTAATCGGGTCGAGAATGACAGGCGGCAGTGATGAGCTCTTTTATGATGCAGCCGAATTAATCCGGCTGACCGGCAGTATGCTTATCAATTTAACCATCAACTATAGATGGAATGTGAGATTGAGCGACACACAAAACGGGTATCGTGCTGTAGTTAGAGATGCAGGACTTGCTCTAAATATGGTTGAAAACAGCACCACAATAGAACAAGAAATGGTCATGAAAGCGTTAACCTGCGGTTATCGGGTTGCAAATGTTCCTAGCCACGAATATAGGCGAAAGGGTGGCAAATCAAAGGTAATTGTCTCTAAAGTATGGGTAAAGTACTTGCTAAATGTTATAAGACACCTAGTTCGCCAGACATGAAAAACTACCCTATCCGATAGGACAAGCGCCTTGATTTACTTATTTTTTACTTGCCAAATCTGCTTCCTTAACAAAGCGCTCTAGAGCTTCACGCTCGTCATTATATATGGTACTGTACGGGGGGCCAGATAATTCTATTGCCCTGTCAAAATCAGCAACTGCTGAATCATAGTCTTTCATATTTTTAAATATTCTAGCACGATGTGCATATATCTCATGTATGCCGCCATAATTTTTCCGCAATGCTATAGTGAGTGCTTCATCAACATCAGACAATGCCTTTTGATATTCCCCTTCCAGATTCAAAAAAAGAGACCTCTGAAAATAAGCCTTTCCAAACATATGTGGCTGAAGTTCGATAACCCTGCTCCAAAGAGCAATATCATTCTTCCAAAACCCAATATCTCGAACCGTTAAAAAAGCAAGGGTTGCCAATACAAATAATACACAAACTGGAACAAGTAATTTTATTTTGCTAAAAACGGAAACCCTTGAATGAACAGCAAAGGCGCCCAATGCAGCCAAGAGAGAAATTGATAGCGAAGGGATATATGCAAATCTAGCCGCCATTTCCTGTTGACCACTTTGCGTAAGACCAAGCATCGGGCTAAGTGTCAACAAAAAAACAAGCCAAACCGCCAGAAAAACCGGCCTCCTTCTCATAATCAATACGCAATAAAATGATATCAAAACAACTATTAGAATTGACAAAATATAATCAAAGCCTATTGTTACATTTCCCGGATGGTAATAAACAGGACTTATATCCGTCGGCACAAGCATCAAGCCTAGATAAGTGATTACTGATTTAAAGGCTATCAACAAGCGTGTTTGAATATTGATTTCAGAGAGTGTCTTGCTTTCTATTGCAATTGCACGCAGCGTAACATTAGATATGAATACGGCAATCAAAACCAAGGGTATTTTTTCAAAAAATATAAGCTTACTATTCTTCTGATTAAAGCGTTTAAGTGGAAACCAGTCAAGAACAAGAAGAACAAGCGGCAACGTTATCAAAATAGCCTTGCTCATCAGCGACAATACATACAGTACCAGCAAGACCCAATAATGTGTGGATCGACATAAAAATCCGAGATTTCGAGCTCCGGGCATTGCATCCGCATATTTCGTGTATTTTAAATATACAAGCACAGCCCCCAGACCGAAAAACATACTCAATACATCTTTTCGTTCTGTGGCCCAAGCTACAGACTCTACCCGTAAAGGATGTATTCCAAAAAAAAGCGCTGCTAGGACCGCGCAATAAAGCATAGAGGTGTGATTACCAGCACTAGAATCCCCATACTCTACCGCATATCGTCTTAGCAAATTAAATGCAATAAGGAAAAACAACCCCGCGTTAAAGGCATGGATTAGGTTGTTTGTCAAATGATATCCGACAGGATTAATACCCCAAACAGCATAATCTAAAGAGAATGATAGCCATGTAAGAGGCGCCCAGTAATTGCAGTAAAACTCTGTAAAAGCCCATACGACCGTTTCAAAAGATAACGACCTTATGTATTCATTATTATAAATATAGCCGTTATCATCCCAGTCAAGTAATTGATTGCGCAAGTCAGGTGCAAAACAGACAAAAACAATAATCACGACAGACCAGAATAACAGCCATTTATTAATCATGAAATAATCACCATTAATTTATAATCGCCAAGACTTAAGCAGTATTTGCCTGTGTGGGTTCGTTCCTCGTTAATACTCATTCAACCACAGATTAAGGTATCTCTGCAACTCTTCAAGCGTACTGTACAGTTTTTTCTGAACACCACAATATAGAACTCATCCTTGATAGTACCCTAGAAGGTTTCTACAAATTCCATCAAGATATGATAAAATATTATACGATAAAATATATTTGGCCTCATCACGACAAGGTAAAAGCATATTTTTATACTAAACAAGCACAACTTTTTAACTTGTACTAATTACTTTTTCAAGATATTTCAATGCCCAATACAGACTTAAAATTCGTCAAATGCTGTATTTGCGGGAGCATGGATTTAAATGCACTGTTTCCTATCGGGAAATCGTCGTTACTGAGTTGCAGTCTTTGCTCATTGCAGTTTCTTTCGCCCTTGCCCGATAGGGAAAGCCTAAATAAAATCTACGAAGATTATTATTCTGTATGGGGAATAGACCAATTAGATAAAGAAATATCGGCTATGAAAAAAAAAACTTTCAGTAGCTATTTAAACTATCTTAAACTACCGGCAGAACGCGGTGCTTTTCTGGATGTTGGATGCGCTACTGGAGAGATGTTGGCACTTGCACGAGAGATGGGGTTTGATGTATATGGCGTTGAGGTCTCTCCCCGAGGGGTTAGCTTGTGCAGAAAATTATTCGGGGAACATAAAATCAAAGGAAAAAACATAGAATACGATGATTTCCCTGCCGGTTTTTTTGATGTTATAACACTTTCCGACGTCCTTGAGCACTTGACAGACCCTCCAGAATTTATTGCTATGCTCAGCAAAATGCTTAAATCTAATGGCCTAATGTTGATAGTCACACCAGATACCTCGTCGTTTACATGCCGGTTATTAGGTAAATACTGGCCGCATTACAAAATCGAACATCTTCATTACTTCAACAGATTTAATCTATTGAAAATGTGCTCATCTCACTTTAAGCTTCTTACTGTCACTACCCCTTATAAAACCCTAACCCTCAACTATATTTCTAATATCATTAATGGGTATCATCGAAATATGTTAGCGCGCGCCATAGTACAGTTCATACAGTGGTTGCCTCAGCGTTGGAGGGCGAATCATTTTAAAATCAACACAGGCGAAATGTTAATGCTATTTAAAAAAATAGAATGCAGCTAGTTTTGCCCCATGGCGATATGTATACTACTTTATTGAGCATTGCAATAAACACCCTACGTTATAAATTTACTGGTGAAAGGACCCCTGTAGTACTATCACTTAGCGTTACCAGTAGATGCAATTTACGCTGTATTTACTGCTATTCATATGAAGATAACCGCCATGCCACGGATGTGCCTGTGCAAGAGTTGTTTAGCATCATAAATGAGTTTCACGCTCTTGGCACAAGAGTATTCATGCTGCAAGGCGGCGAGCCTTTACTGCACCCTCATATCGACGAAATTATCACCTATATTAAGGCAAAAAACGCATATTGTTCTATTACTACAAACGGGATGTACCTCCGGCAACATCTTGAAGCACTCCGGCAAGTTGATCAAGTACAGTTGAGCATTGACGGGAATTCTGAAGTTACCGAGGCAAATCGCGGCAGAGGGGTCTATGAGGCACTAATAGAGGCGATGAAGCTCTGCGACAAACACCGTATTCCTTTCCATCTCCACACGGTATTGACAAGATTGGCAACAGTAGAAAACACGCTTAATCCTCTAACAAATCTTGCGAATATATATAAGACCTATCTTAACTTTTGCATCCCTGCCACCACGGGCTTTGCAATAGACAAGAACCTTGCTACAAATGAGCAGGTACATGCATTGTATCAAACTATACTGGAACAAAAGCATCTAGGAATGCCGACTAACAATTCTGAACAGGGGTTGCGTGACATCATTTCATGGACAGAAAAACATGCCTATAACAGTTATATCCGATCGGATGACGAGGTACAGAAAAAATACTATCCGAAATGTATCATGGGAAACCTCGTCTGCTGGCTGGACTCCTCAGGCATGCTGCACCCCTGCGCTATTCAATTCGGGCGTAAAGATTTTTCCTATTCCATAGTGGAACATGGAGTGCGAGGAGCATGGGAACGGCTAAAATATCTGCCCTGCCATTATTGTGCAGGATCAACTGAATTTAATAACCTTTTTAGTTTTCAACTAAAAACAGTAATAAACAGCCTGAAGTTTCTTTTCCGAAGGGGATGAAGCAATGCAATCTAGTCCATTGAAAATATATGCTTTGAGCATGGACAGAAATTTGGTTGCCATTGGGTTTCGACGAATTATAGCCAATGCAAAAAAAGCGGGCTACAATGTTCGGTCTGTTTATTTTCTGGATGATGCAAATCGTGCCTCACTTGCCGGGAGTTGGTGGAAGCAGAAAACTGGAGACAACTTCAATGTCAATTATGTCAGAAATGATTATGCTTTAATCAGGCTAGCCGAGATTTTGGCCGAAGCGGATGTACTGGCGTTTTCACTTATGAGCGTCCAGAGGAATATTGCCCGAACTATATGCATGGAAGTGAAAAAGCTCAGGCCTACGGTCAAGATTATTATCGGAGGTTATCACCCCACGATTTTCCCTGAGGATGCTATCGAGTTCTCAGACGTCATATGCCTCGGCGAAGGAGAGAGAACCTTCGTAGAGTTTCTTGAGCGTGTTCAATACAATACGCAGTTTAGCGGTCTGGCAAATACGTGGGTACGAGAAAATGAACAAATCATCAAAAACCCACGAGTTCCCATTATGACTCCTGCTGAAATGGAGCAAATGCCTTTTATGGACTATGATACTGAAGGGCACTTTATCTTCAGTTTTTCAGATGGGCAACTCATTCCATTAACACCAACCACATTGATCCGACATGTCGGTACAACCTACAATACCATATGGTCTGTAGGTTGCCCATATCGCTGCGCCTTCTGCTCACAGTCTAAATTTATAGATCTAGATCACGCATATGCGTACTACCGTGGTCCATCACCTGATTATGTCATTGCTGAGATTAAAGCAGCACAACTAAGGTATCCGTTGGATTATGTGATCTTTTATGACAGCAACTTTCTTGGACGGGATCTTACTACGCTGACCACGTTCTCCAGGAAATTCAGAGACGAGATTGGGATCAAGTTCATACTAAGCGGGACAAATCCTGCATCCATTCAAGAGGACAAGATTAGGGTTCTGTTAGAAGGAGGGTTGGTACGTATAAAAATGGGGTTTGAATCGGGTTGTGATGATATACTAAAACTTTTCAAGCGACCCGTTACGACCAAGCAACTCAGGAGGGCAACGGAGGTACTGGCACATTTTGGCGATAAAATGGTTGCCCCCTCATATGAAATGATAGTTGACAATCCATTTGAAACACATAAGCAACTTTATCAGACATTGGATTTCCTTCACCAGACACCCGCGCCGTTTACAATCAGTTTATTTTCTTTACAGTTTATGCCCGGAACTGCCTTAAGCGATGATGCAACTGATTATTCCCTGATTGAGCAGCACATGGAAAAAGAATACATGTTTTCATACAAGCCTATTTTATTAAACAACCTTGTTAGCGTTTTCGCTATCATAAAGCCGCCTTCCTGCGTCATGCGTTATCTAAAAAAATTAATCAAGGGAAGAGAAGATGTATCTGCACCTTGGTTGAAGTCGTTGCTTTACAAACTAATGCTTATGCGACGAGCCTTTAACCAGGCTCGCTTCGGAGATTACAGCACATTCCCTTACTGGGTGATGATCGCCTATCATAAAGCAAGGAATGCTGTTCAAATCATTCGAAACACTTTAGGATTGCGATGATAATCAGGGAAATACAGCACTATATTTATCACTCACAAGTTATCAAGCGGCGCATTAGTCTGATCCCCAAAATATTGTCAGGATATGCAAAAACCCTCATTCTGAATCGTCCTGTACTAAGGACTGTTGAATTTGCACTTCTTGCTGAATGCAATTCAAAATGTATTATGTGCTATGCATCGCGTATGAAGAGGCAGAATGACTCTTATTTGACCGTCAAAGAGTACGAAACTATATGGAAACAAGCATCACATCTAGGTGCTTTTTCGGTCATACTGTCTGGAGGAGAACCTACCCTTCGTAAGGACCTTTTTGACATACTTGCCGTCATGGATCCCAGAAACACGATATTCGCTCTCGTTACTAATTCTTTAAATCTGGATAAAGATTACCTTATTGATCTAAAGCGAGCCGGCGTCGAGACCATACACCTCAGCCTAGACAGTACCGATTCCCAGTCAAATGACCGAATTCGCGGAGCAGATGGACACTTCAATAAGGTTATGGAGACTATTGATGAAGCGAAGCGCCAAGGTTTCTCAGTCTATCTTAGCACTGTAATCATGCACAATGGACTGAAAAAAATGGATGAGATGGTACAGTATGCAGCAGAAAATGATATTGGGATAGTATTTTCTCTTGCTTGCGTTTCTGGAAACTGGACTAATGAGCACGACGTGCTGTTGACCCCTGAAGAGTGGAGGAGAGTACAGCAGTATATGCAGCAAAATCCACATGTACGATCGGATTGGACCATCAATTTTTCTATGCGGCAGGAATGCCCTGGAGGTAGAGAAAAACTAAGTATTTCCTGCTATGGGGATGTAATGGGGTGTGGAATGAACTATATTTCTTTCGGGAATGTCCGTTATGAACCTCTCGAAACGATTTGGAAACGGATGAGAAACTTTCCTGCATTTAAAAAGAGAAGTCGAGATTGCCTTATCGGCTCAGACTTGAACTATATTGAAAAATATATCAAGCCGCTATCCGGAATGACTGTTCCGGTCCGGATAGATTGTCATCCGACCAACCCTATTCCTTTAAAAGATCTGGACACAACTTGCTGATGAAACCAGAAATAATCATGATCCAGCCAAAGACTTCGCTTACGGGAGCATTCATCCGGATGATTCCACTTGGATTGCTGTATGCCGCGAGCAGAGTTGTACTGGATGAATTCCCAGTGCAAATTCTTGATACTCGAATTAACCCTTCCTTTGATGAGTCCGAACTATTCCGCTTAATTAATAAAAGAACACGGATAATAGGTTTTTCGGTCATGAGCGGGGTGTCCGTTACTGAAAGCTTAAGATTGTCACTTGCTGTCAAGGCAAAATATCCAGAGCTGGCTATAGTATGGGGGGGGCCGCATCCCACTTTTAGCTCCTTGGATGTTATGCAGGAGAAGTCCATTGATTACATAATCAGAGGCTATGGCGCGCAGCCGTTCCATGAGCTCTTCCTATACCTCATCGGCAACTCTGGATGCATACCATTGCGAGAGATAAAAGGCCTGTCGTGGCGCGACAAGCAAGGACATGTGTATCACAACGACATTGCCACAGAATTTGAATTTATCAACTACCGTCATATTCCTTACCATATTATTCCCGACATGACTGTTTATAAGCATGTCAATAAAAACGACATTGTATTCCCTATATATAGTGTTATGGGTTGTCCTTACCAATGTGCGTTCTGCAGTTCCCCTGTGCTTTACGCCAAATTCGCAAAAAAATGGATGCCTTACCCTGTAGATGAGGTTGTTTCTCATATTGACATGGTACAGAAAAAGTACGGTGCTACGCTGATCTATTTTATCGATGATGACTCATTCGTAGACCTTAGACACGTAGAGTCGATCATAGACGAGATAAAAAAACGTGGTATCAATATAAAATTGGGCTTCCGGGGTGCTAGGATAAACGAGATACTCACCATGAGCGACAGTTTCTTGAACAAGCTTGCTGATGCAGGAACTAACACTATGCATATAGGTGCAGAATCAGGCTGCAATCGGCTGCTATCTCTTATGCGTAAAAATATCACAGCAGAGCAGATATTGGAGGCAAATTTAAAACTCGCTCGCCATACAAATATTACTGCGTACTATAATTTTATCGTAGGTTTTCCGACAGAAACGCTGGAAGAAACAAAAATGACACGAAATCTCATCCTGCAGTTGATCAAGGATAATCCACAATGTATAGTAATCCCGCTGAACAAACCACGACCATTGCCTGGGACAGAACTGTACGAACTTGCGGTGCTGCATGGGTATTCACCTCCAGACAGTCTGGAAAAGTGGGGAATATACGAGCTAGAAGCATCGGATTACAATCCGGTATGGATGACAAAGGAGCATAATAAATTTATCAGAATGATGTTTTTATGTATGTACTTCATAGATGGCAAAATTTTCAAAATGGCATCAGGACAAAGCCTGAAGTATGCGTTGCTGAAAATATTGGCCTGGTTTTATCGGCCTGTTGCGAATTTCCGTTTCCGGAATGGTCTTTATCAGTTCCTCATAGAAGAAAGAATATACGGTATGATAAGAAGGCTCCTATGAGACAGCCACATCAGCGGCAAGTACATGGTAAATGGTGGATAATATGACATATCGGTTCATGAGGATAATCGATGATAGTTTGGGAATGTTCCTTTGCAGAATTTGCGGGATTCTACTGCAAATAAAACATCTTCTACTGCCATCACGAAAGAAAAAGAAAAACAATCTGGTAACTCGGATACTGATACAGAAGTACTTTGGCATGGGGAGCATTCTACACTCAATACCGCTCATTACTATACTTCGCAGGAACTACCCACAGGCAAAGATTACTTTTGTCACAGCCACCTCCTATCGGGAAGTGATATCGCTATGCGGTATAGCGGATGAAGTACTTATCGCTGATCTAAGTTCTGTTTCTGCGTTTTTAAAAAGTTGTTGCATGATTGCGATAGCATTACTGAGGACAAAATTCGATATGTCGGTCGATCTGGAATTTTTTGCGAAGTTTCCCATGCTTATTTCGGCTGTTTCAGCTGCACCTATAAGAATCGGTCTATATCACCGTAGAATTCGACCTGAAGGCATTCTTACTCATAAAGTAACATTCAATTTTTATCGACATATTTCGGATATTTATCTTGCATATGCTTCTGGGCTTAATCTTACAGTCATGCCGGAAGATTATATGTCTGTCCTTCCATCGTTTAGAGAGGAACTGGAAGAAAGTCTCCGGTCCCGCCTCCAGTTGATGAAATCCGAACGAATCATCCTCATAAACGTTAATTCAGGAGATTTATTTGCATTCAGGAAATGGCCGGAGCAAAACTTTGTCTCATTGCTTGAATTGCTGACTGATCATCATCCTGAGTACACCTATCTGCTGATAGGGAGCAAATCAGAACATGCATATGTAGAGGGGATTTCCAATAAGGTCGCTAAACGCAATGCACGTATTATTAACTGTGCAGGAAATACAACTCTCAAAGAACTTTTCGCACTTATTGAGCTAGCAGAACTCGTCATTACAAACGACAGTGGTCCACTTCATATTGCCTCACTTTATGGAAAAAACCTTGCAGCATTTTTCGGCCCTGAAACCCCTGTGCTATACGGACCTGTTAACAAAAACTCTCTATCCTTCTATCCAGACAACCTGTACTGCTCTCCATGCATGTGTGTTTACGACAGCAAGCAGTCACTTTACGCTGAAACCTGCGAAAAAAATGTTTGCCTATCATCGATTACGCCAGAAAAAGTTGCTACTGAACTAGAAAAACACTTTTTTTATGCTCCAGTAAACACACCGTGACCAACAAACAGACCACAGTACTAGTTAGTCCCCTCTCCCGTTTGCCTCTCATCTTGCAAGATAACCGTCTTATAACTAACGACGGAAAAGAATCTTTTAGTGTTGAGCAAGGAATCGAATTACTACTAGACCGGAGTAGTGCTGACGACACACTTAATCAGGAGATGAAGGTTTTTGATAATCTAAACGTCAGAGGGCTTTCATACTTTCGGCCACTCCTCTATCAGAAAATGATTAAACTTCTATGTAATCATCTAAAAAAAACAGGTGTAGAGCTGAAAGCAGGCTTGCGTTTTGCAGAACTCGGAGGAGGTGAAGGTCACTGCGCACGATATATCCTGAAAAACTTTGAGCAGGCAGAAGTATTCGTGTGTGATGCGAGCATGTCGACACTTAAATATGCTCCCCACTCTCTGCGACGTATATGGGCAGATATAACAAAACCAATCTTTGCCCCCAAAACTCTGCAGACAGCAGCATTCTGGGTAAGTCTTCATCATCTGAATGAAAAGCAAAGAAGCCTGGCAATTGAGGAAGCGTTTATCGCTCTCGAGGAAGGGGGAGTGCTCATTGTATTTGAACCAAACGATGCTTTTATATTGCGCCGCCTTCTGTACATAAGCCCACTCCGTCACGATGTTTACTTCGATGATAGGGAAGAGGCAGTAAGTTTAACTAAAATTGAGGCTTTAGCAAAAGAAATTGGATTTGAGCCACTGGAAACTATATATTTAAATCCACCATACAATCCTTCATTTGTCCGCCAATTGAAGCGCTCATATCTTTACCTGCCTATTGTGGAAAGCCTGCATGTTTTAAGCTTTATGCTGAGTGGCATATATACAAGAAAACACATTAAGTATATGCGACATCTGTCTCTTTATGGAATGAGCTTTTTTCGAAAACCGTATCGTTCACTTTGATATAGTCCCCTGGTCATTTCACATGGAAGGAGGCAGAACAGATCGGAAAGTTTCTGCATCAGACAAAAAACCTCTAACAATAGTAATAATATCTGTTCTGAGATTTCCTGATTTAATCAATTTAACAATCTTTGCAAGTTCATCACTGCTCCATACACTAGGCTCTACAACTATCAGTGATTTTTCGTCTTCTGGATTGAAACGAGAAAGAGGGAGGACATGTATCCTTCCATTTGCAAGCGCCATCACAAAGCCGTATGACGTAATACGGGCAAATTTACGACGATATAAATTATCAGAAACAACCGGCCACACACTATCCGGAACAACATGGTAAATTTTTCTTACAATTCCATGACGCATTGCAAGTTCGGTATATTTTTCTCCTGGCTCCTCGCTCAGTCCAATTTCAGAATCAAGATGTCGTGTAAATAGGACAGCTACACGCCCCCTAACCTTTGTTGAGTGCCAAAATTCGTAAATATCTATTGGTGAGGTGAGCAGTTCAACTTTTCCGGGTGAAACAAAAGTTCTTTTAGAAGGTCCATAAATAAAAGAAAGGAAAACTACGCTTGTAGTAAATACAACAATGCTAGCAATAGTGATGCCCCTCTGGAGCATCAGTAGTAAGCCCTTATAATGCTTGCAATAGATATTAATGGGCGGTAAAAAGAGATAGGGACCAGTTCTCCCGATATGAGAGGGAATGTGTATAATCCCCAGGCCACGACTCCGAATATAAAAAATGAATATACCTGCTTTTCTCTATTTAGCCATCGTGCAAAGATTACAACTGCACTAGCAACCGCTAAATATGCAAATGGCAGTAATACAACAGAATTGCTGCTAAATAGAGGTCTATCCACTATCAGAAAAATAAAATAACATACAACAAAAAGCATCGGAGCTAATAATTCCTGAACGGTTCTCGTTCTCCATGCATATACACTGACCAGAATTAAAGAAGGTATCACCATCAGACGAAAAGGTGGGTTATTAATCTCCAGAAGAAACCGACCATTTTCACCGTCCGAAAATATCTGGTGTCCTGATATGAATGGTCGAAGAAACCACTGCCAAGGTTTTCCCCCTACCTCTATGTACCAAGGGATTTCAAAATCATCTAATGAAAAATTCTGCTGCAGCCAAATTGCATCCATTTTCATTGCGAAAAACTCTGGAAGCGTATATCCCCGGCCGAACCAATGGAAGTAAGACAAAAGATAAATGCCTATAGGGAGAATAACAAGTGCAACCACAAAATCTATCCAGACAAGATGAGATAAATCTCCTCTCTGCCACACCCGGTAGAGAGTGTAAAGTACAACCACCGGGATCGCAAAAAAATAATAGGCTTTGGTAGCCACTGTCAACCCCAATGCGATGCCGGCTAAAACTAAGACTGAACGGCGATTTTCACTATATTCGATCATAAAATAAAAAAACAGCAAAAAGAAAAAGCTGGTCGGAATTTCCATAAAGGCAGTACGCGAAAAATGAGCATGAAACGGGTCAAACGCTAGAATACATGATGCAAGGATAGGGACTTTAGTGTTTGGATAGAGCTTTACGCCAATTAGATAAATTAGAAAAATTGAGACCGTTCCAAAAAAAATATTGCTTATTCTCCAACCATACGGATTATCGCCAAAAACATTGATCATGTTATACAAAATGATAAGGTTTAAATGAGGATGCAGCCATTGCATTTCAGTAGTTGTTCCATATTGAAGCAAGCTCTTAGCCGCAGGAACAACAAGACCTTCATCGAATTGATATGTAGGAACGCTAAAGGAGCACCAAAAACGAAAAAAAGCTCCAAATATCAGAACAAGAACAATTGCTAGAATCTTCCATTTTAGTTTATTCATCTTCAGCGCTTACATAGAAATATTAATTGTCACCTTTTAAAAATAGCATATTGAAATCTGCAAATACTGAAATACTGCTTTACTACTGACCGTTATATTCTACCTATTATCCAGCCTTTCAACCTTCCAAATCAGCTTATCCCCATCTATCACGCCATAGGCAATCGATTTGCCATCATCAGTAAATACAGTTTCAAATACCCTATCATAGGAGGAATGTTTTTTTACTATCTTGCCGTTTGTATCAGCCACAACAACAAAGCGCTCTTCACCATGCCGTGCACGATATGCAACATATTTCCCATCAGGGCTGAATTGTGGTTCCATTACTCGATCAAAAAAAGGCCCCTCCTTGCCATTAACAACAATAGTAAATTTCTCATTTCTAATTGCAACATAAGAATGAAATCGCCCATCTTTGCTGTAAGTAAGTGAACCGCACTCCTTATAAAAGATTCTCTTACTTCCGTCGCTGTAAAAAGCTTGGTGAAAATAAGCTCCATCCTTGCCGGTAATTAGAAGTCCTGCTCCCTTGTTGTCAGGACGAATTACAGGTGGTGAAGGATATGTTCCATCAGGAATCAGTTCTTCTTTATCGTTTAATACGAGATAGAACTTCCCGTCTTTTTTAGCGATATATGATAGCGAGTTGCCCTCGCTGCCAAAAACAAGGTGCGAAACTTCATCATACAAAGCCCCCTCCTTTACATTATCAGGCTGGCCAAAACTGAATTCAATAACCTTGTGTTTGCCTTTTATAACGTCAACAGCAGCAATCCTTGTCTTTGTTGGATCTACTACAATTATCTTCCCCCTAACCATTCTATAACCTAGCCTATTGAATGATAAGTCAGTCACATGCAAAACAATACCTGTATGGTCTGCCGAATTTTCCAAAGACAACAATCGACTTGAATCACTGCTAAATGTAGCCTTATCATTAAAATACACAGGAATACTAGGTCCCGCTTTTTTATTTACAAACATATGCCAAAGGCCACGGACTTTGGCCTCATAAGCAACATGTTTGCTATCAGGGCTAAAGACAGGTTGTCCTTTTTCTTCAAAGGGCCCCTCTTCATTACCATCTATTACAATAAACCATTTCTCTCCTAATCTGGCGCCATAGGCCACCCGCCTGCCGTCTGGGCTTAAAGCCATATTTGACTCAACCACCTGATAAAGCTTTCCCTTTTTCCCATTATGGACAACCCTCATTTGGCCATCGACCGATTCGATATATGCCACACCCTTTCCATAAGGATTCATTTCGATAATTAGGTTATCAGTATTTACCCCTGCCGCGAAACTGTCAAGAACTGTCGTGGTTGATACCACATCATTTTGAGATGGATTAGCTATAACTGGCGAATTTAATTGTTCCTGCTTACAGCCTGAACCCGATAGAACAATCAATATACTTAACAATAAAACAACAATGTTAAATTCAGATGTTTTTTTCACAGCAACTAACCTCCAGCAAAATTTTATGATTTTACTGAGTATCATAATAAAAACGGCTCCGCTTAAAAAGCGGAGCCGTTTTTATTAGATCTAAATTAGATTACAATTCTTAATAGATACCACCAGGAGTGTAGTTACCCATGGAGCCACGACTACAAGCGCCGCCAGTAGTATTAGACACACCAGAGCATTGTGCGGTATATGTAGTAGCACCAACTTGCTTTACTGTCTGGTTATATGTACCTCCGTAAAAACCCTCGTGACGGATAAAAGCATAACCTTGAGCTGCAGCAAATGCACCGCCAGCTACACGAGTGTTGTATCCATGCGCATCGCCAGCACCATACGGTCTAATGGCACTTGCACGTGTTGAATATGATCCATGACAATAGTAACATTGGTTGTTAAAGTACGTCATACTACCATTAGGAGAGCTTGTTAAGGCAGATCCCGTACCATGAGTTGTGTTAGTGGGGTTAAGATAATGACAGTTGGCACAGAGGTTTGTTGCTGTTGTTCCACCAGCTGTATACACATTACCCCTTAACGGAACAGCATCCGTTCCATTAACTGCACCTCCATGAATGCCAGATGTAGTTAAAGTGCCGGTCGAAGCATTCGGTGCATGGCAATCCCAACAGGTCATTAGCGGACCCCAGACTGTAGTGGTAGCTGATTTAGTTACAGCATTCCATGGCGCCAGCATTCTCGTACCACCAGCATAACCATTATTCTGTTTAACCGTTATTGGATGATATGACCTGTTAGTTGACGCAAACTGAGCTGCTACATCAAGCACAGCACCTGACGGGTTTGCTGCTACAGTCGTGGCAAACGGCTTAGTAGCTGTGCCTCCCGGAACTCTAGATGAGTTATCGGCTGCATTTGCACCATTTGCATCATGACACTTAAGACACTGGTTAATCATTATTGAAACAGCCTGAACTTCAAGAGTTGCACTAGCAAGGTTCCTGCTGAATCTGACAAGCCTGTTAGTAGTTGTAGCATTATCGTTTAAAGGGGTAGCGCCACTTGAATAGCTACCGGGACCTGCTGGTGAATTTGACCATGTCGCTACAGTAATTGCTGTTCCTGAATCTGGGTCGCGCAGATCAATATATCCGTTACCATGATAAGTTGCACTGGGTAGCCCTGTTTGGCTGCTGCCTTCCATGTGGCAGACACCGCAGTCATTATTGGTCACTGTTCCGCCCCTTGAACGAACATGGCTTGAAGCAGCCACAAATGATGGCACTATAGCAGACCGCGTCGTTACCGCTGCATCAAGAGCCTTAGCTACGGTTGTATTTACTGCAGCGCTATGACAATTAACACAGCCAAGCTGTCCACCCCACTGTGCAGAACCACCGCCATGACAGCTTATTGTTGCGCATGTGCCTCCACCAGAGCTATATGTGTAAGTAAAAGTAGTTCCGGATTGATTATCTACACTATATTGGCCTCTACCATGCATCTTATTATTAGTAATGGTTGTATTATCGGTCGTAGTTTTATTATGGCATTTTGCACAACCAGCCACACTGTGGCTAGGTCCCTGATGGCTGTTCATCTTTGGGGCATCAGTAGTATAGACAACAACTTTAGCAGAATTAATTTTAAAAATTGCGCTTGTTGTATCATTGTCTGCGATAGCAACCCCAAATGTTGTTGCCCTAATTTCTGCTGGTGTCCATGTTGTACCCCATAAACTACCGGGACCACCGCTTAAAGTAGGACTATCATAATTTAGCGGCAGAATAAATGCTTGAGTCGTACCAACAACTGCAGTACCATTTTTTGTAAGACCGACCTTAATAGCGCGATTGGCGGCAGTAGCATTAGCGCTATTTCCACTAACAATAACAGCAATACCAAGTATTGTAGTGTTGTCTGGAACATCTGAAGTGGAATATCCCAAATTGGTAGCAAATAAATAGTTCTGTGCTGTATTAGCATATGTAGCATATGTGCCATTATCCTTGGTTACAGCTGCGGGTAATGTCCAGTTTGTACCGGTTGCTGCGGTTGGCGATTTTTTAAGATTTGCATACGCCGGACTGTATCCGTGGCATGTTGAACACGCTAGCGGACCACTGCTGCCCCATGTTGGAGATGTATTGGCTTTTACATTACCAGTTGCAACTGAAGTACCATCACCGTGGCAATATGTATTGCTGCAAGTGCCTTTACCGCCAGTGTTATTATCCCTAACCCATGTGGTGCCTCTTGAATAACTTCCAGCAGTACCGGTTATCGGACTTGCCATGGTTATATTGTCATTCTGGTGTCCAAATGTCGTATTGTTTATATGGCAAGTAGTACATACATAACCATACCCTGTCGAGTTATCAGCGTGCTTGTTATGCGAGCCGGGGAATCTGCCGAGCACCGGATCTCTATGAGTTGAGTTGTCCCTAAAACTGTTGTTGTCACCATGACATGGGTTGCAACTATTTATTACACCCGATGCCTGCGCTTGGTTTATACCATCCACTCCTAAAAACATATAAGCAGACCAGAGCAAGGCAATAACCAGCACGAGGCTAAAGCGCATTTTCCAAGATGTACCTTTTTCAGTAGCGGTATTTATCGGTCCCATTCTATCCACACCTCGCCCTCTTATAGGTTTGTTGCTCCTAACTATCCCCGATTCAGCAATTTTTGATTTTATCATTTTTAGTGTAATCATATCCATCCCCCTTACCACACTGGCGATGCCTTGAAATGGCAATCGAGATTAGAACAAGTTCGCGTTGTTACATTGTCAAAGATAGGTTTACTTAGACCAAACTGGTGTGCTGTACTGTCATTAAAGTTAATATTGCGTGCACCCACCATATGTTCAGAGCCAGTCTGCGTATGGCAAACACCGCAAACCAAGTTATAACTTCCTGAACCATAGGTGACATTATCTTTAGTCCACGACACACCATAGCGCGTCTTAAGATGGTTAATATGCTTATTATGAGCGCCCCATGCCGAAGCAGTGTTTGTAAGCAACCCGCTGGAACCCTTTGTAGTAGTCCATGCAGTTGCATCGGTAGCATTGTCAAACCAGTGGCAAGAATTACACGACCCAGCACCATACTTAATGCCATCCATATGCCTCTGACCTACTGAACCTGCTGTATCACCATTATGACCATGGCATCCAGCGCAATTATCTCCAATTGCTACACTTGCGTGGTCTGTTCCCGCAATTGTTATGGTACCGGCAACTGTACCGGGTGACTTGTGGCAAACATTGCAGTTAGCCTCTGTCTTAAGCGTACCGTCTGCTATATAAGATGCATTGTCCCATCTAGGAGCAATACCTGTGCCGGCATTACCTGAAGCAAGTGTTCCGCCCGTCCCTGCTGGGTTGTGACAATAGGTGTTCGAGCATGTCGAGCTAGCGTATGATGCTGACATTGCCCCGTTTTTGGTTGCAAGGCCTTGGAATGCTGGTGTTGAGCTGCCGTTTGCATGCATACCGCTTACAGGCAATGTTCCGTGGCAATATTCGCAACGCTGCTCAATTGTCTCGTTATCTAGCCTTAAACCATTCAGCAACCGCAGATGTGTCTGGTGCGCCCCAACCTTTGCATCATTGCTTACCTGACCGGTGCCTGTTGCTGTTCCATTATCGCCTGCAAGATTTCTAGGTGGCGCTATAACATACTTGTTTGCGGCATTAACCGTAACGGTCCCAGTACCGTGACATTTTGTGCAGGTATCGTTGCTTGTGGCAGTTCCCCATGTCGGTGATGATGCGCCGTGGCATGTTGTGGTCGCACATGTTCCAAAAGTACCAGCAGTGGTTTGATATACAGTGGCTCCGCCTGCAGTATTGCCTTTATATGTAGCCGCTGCATTGGAAGCTGCTGATGCATTAAAGTTAATCGTCACGTTCTGATTCGGGTGATTTGAACGGTTGCTGACAGTTGTGTTGTTATCGGCTGTAGCCTTGTGACAATAGTTACAGGTTACATTTGCCTGAGACATATGCGGAGTGTGTGACGAAGACCAAGTCGGTGATCCATCTCCAGCTTTGCTATGACAGTAACCGCAACCTAGAGCATTCGTGCCGTTCCATGCAGGAGTAGCTGTAATGGCCGAACCAAGTGTTACGCCATCCTTTGTATGGCAAACGTTGGAGCATGTGCCTGGCGTGTAATGGAAACCCTTAGCGTCTGTCGCTGTGCTTGCCGGTACGGCAGTATAGTTAACAGAAGTCTGCTTTGTTCCGTTTACTTCCGCATCCTGAATATTATTTGATACAGGACCCGAAATATGGGTTGCAGACGGATGACAATTCACACAACCAAAAACATAGCCACTTCCGGTATGGTTATCTGCTCCAGTATGAGATGTTGCTGGTGTTGCGCTATTATAATGTTTTGCATGATTTCCACTTAAATCACCATTGTTGCTAGCGCCATGACAGTTATTACATGAAGGAGAAACACCCCATGTTACTGATGCAGCAGCATGACCGCCGTGACAGCTAATGGTGTTACAAGAAACCGGCGAAGTATTGCCATTCTTAACAAAAGTGACTGCCTGACTATTATAAGTACCTGTAGGATTTATGTTGTAGGCTTTATTTGTATGTGCTGTTTTGTTATCGATTGCAGTACCACTTGTTGTTGTATCCGCATGGCAGTTTTGACAACCCATCGACCTAGTAACAACATGAACATAATGGCTATTGGCCTTAGGCGAACCTGATGTGTAATTTGGCATACCACTAGTGCTACTGTTATCGCCATGACATCCATTACAAACTAAAGTATTGCCCCATGTTGGAGCGATATTTGGTGTTCCAGGAGTAACAAAATTAGTACCATTGGAATGGCAATAGACTGACGAACATGTTGAATAACCGTCTCCCAGTGTCGATGTGCCCGCGTATGTTCCACCGTAAGTTGCATTAATGGCAACATTTATGCTTTTGTCAACGTGAGTAGATGCATTAGTCGAATTATCTGTGTAGCCTGTATGACAAACACTGCAACTCATATTATATCCAGTAGATGCGTTAGCATGTTTTTTATGACTACCTGTTGGCGTCGCATCTGTTTTCATATCCTTATGACAGCTAGCACATGTCATTGCGGCTGATGCTGAACTAAATGAGGGCGTTCCAAATGAACTTGGAGTGCCAGACCCATTAGCACCTTGTGCGTTACTATGACAATATATTCCTGTACAATTCATCGACCCGTCTTTGCCTGTCGTCGCAGAATTTGAGCGATAGGTATAATTAGTAACGGTGGTCTGACCATTATAATAAGGAACAACTGCCCCTATTACTGCATTGCCGCTGAAGCCAATGTCAATAGCATGTGTTGTATTTTCCGGCATAACATAAGCGCCGTGACATACATCGCACGCAATGTTTAGATCTGCAGCATGCTTTTGATGTTTGCCATAGTTTGTTGATCCAGTTGCATTGCCGCCGGTAACCAAATCGCCTGCTATAAGCGGCGCTCCGGTCGAACCGGATGAACCGTGACATGAATTACATGCACCGCCTGCTGCAAAACCTCTGCTATGCTGATGACATGTAGCGCAGTTAGTTGCGTTATTATGTGAGTTGTCAATATTTGATGCCCTGTTATAATTATGATATTTAGTTTGTGTGTGACAAACTTCGCAAACCCTTGTTGACGTTGTATGTGTTATGTTGTCATCGCCCATAGTACCTAATGTTGTACCTGCAACACCTGTCAGAACCCTGAAATCAACTGCTGACCCCGGAAAGTTATCACCAACTTTGGGGGAAGTGATGTTTTCTTTTATAAGATATATATTTGATGTATCATGCGCTGTATGGCATGTTGTACATACAATCTTTCCATACTTTGCGGTCGTGTTATCACCCCAACCGGTCCATTTCTGAGTCCATACTTTCCCAGCACTAATACAAGCACTTTTTCTTATAAATGAAGTGTTATCACAGCTGCCTGCCCATTCGGAGCTGTGGGTCTTTATTGAGCTGTTATCGTTGGGGGCATTCTGGTCGGTTTTGTGGCACGCATGACAGGTTTCCTCTTGCGAGCGCCGCAAAAGATTACCATCACCGACGCCGATGGCCGCCTTTGTAATGGAATATGAAATCAGGAGGAAGCTTATTAGTGCGCATACTGCTGTAAGCTTCGATGATATCTTGTAACTCATATTTTCCCCCTTGAGCATTTTATATGTTTCATACTATGGAGCGTCATTAGTTGCCGAATCCGAGTCTGCGAAATGCACTTTATGGCATGTCATACAGCTGATTTTCGGAGTTCCTGTTGAATTATCAAAAACCATGTTGTTTGACGTGTTATTATCAGTGCCACCATTGCTTGCATACCTTGATCCAGTTTGCGCAGCAAAGCTTGCAGCTGCAGGCTCAAGTGGAACCGAATTATATGTAGTACCGCCTACCAAAGGAACACTCACAGGATGACTCTTTTTCAATCCGTTGTTCCATGTCCTAACATTAGTCTGGGTAGCCTGACCGCTGGCGGCTGTCCTGTAGTAATGACAGTCATTACACATTTCGTTTGCAGCATTGTCAACCCTGAGAAAACGTCTGTTTTTAGATATGAAATACTTTGCACCGGCAGGTATTGTATTGCCGAAAGCCGCAACAGTCAATGTCGTAGATGTATTGGACGTAATTAAACGGTACTGACCTCCGTTTAGCCCTCCATATACTGCACTAAAAACCAAATAGGTTTTATTGTCTGCAAACTGATTAGTTGCCCAGTTCTTAGAACTATCGGTTAAAGTAGTGGTGCTACCCGATGTTGCTGTGCCTTTAGTTTCATGGCCCTGATCCCATGTGCTGCCCCAGTGAGTATGTATATTGTGGCATGTAGAGCAAGCCACAGTACCACCGAATTTTGTCAGTGAGGTTTTTAACGGTGTAGTTCCTCTGCGAGTATCTTTATTTAGTGTTAAGCTCGCAGCGGATCTTAATCCATACTGATTACTAGTGTTATCAGCAGCCGGCATCGTCCCGCTCCAACTGTGAGATGTTCCGTTGTCAATGCCCGGTTTTGCCTGATCGCTAGAAGTAAAAGGCGAAGCTGAAGCCAGCCCTCCCGACTTATGACAGCTTAGACAAAGGTTGTCATTTGCATATTTTGTGCTGCTTGGGCCCAGTGCATCACTAAACGTATGGCAAGAAGCGCATGTGATGCTGTTGTTCAGCTCAGGGCTATGAGGAGGCATGGTCTCAATAGACATTGAAGTCTTTGTGAAAGGAACCAACAGCAACCCCAACATAAAAATCGCAACCAAACTATATCTTAATATTGCCGGCATGACTATCCTCCTCCCTTTCACTTTATAACTCCGAACGCTGCATTCACGCCATATTTAGATGCCCTAAAGGCATTTATCTCTTTTACCAGCGAACCGTCTGAACCGAATATTCTAGCTGCCGACCTTCCGTCAGAAGCTGCACCCTGACCCGCTATTATTTCCATTATGCCTTCGCCGCTCCAATCCATGCAAGATATGGAAGGCGCTGATTTGCCGTTTGCAAAAACATTTACTGCATACATAAAGCTTGACATATTGCCGCTATAAACGCCGACTACCGAATCATTATTATCAACATATCCTAAAAGAATTTCATCCATCCCGTCACCATTCACATCACCAGCACTGATTGTCATCTGTGCAGCATAATCTAAGCCGCTGCTTACGGTCAATGCTACAGTGTTGTAAAGTTCAACAACGCTGCCATTAACAGTATATGTGCTGATATTCTTAGACCCCACAACAATCAGCTCAAGCCTGCCGTCATTGTTCACATCACCAAATGCGATATTAGCAGGATATTTGCTGCCATCAGCAATAGTTACTGATCCCTTCTCAACAAGTCTGTTACTAATGTCATACGAGTAAATCGAAACTTTATTCGTTTTCAACACATCATCTAGCGTGCTTACCGCAATTTCGCTTGTACCGTCACCGTCAATATCACCCACGGCTACGTTTGCGCCGTAAGAGGTATTTGCGATAGCACCTATGGAAGCCATCAGCGAGCCGTTGTACTTGAACACCTTAACGGCCGCATCTATATCCGAACCTGCACCGCTGCCGACAACTATCTCTGATGATCCGTCGCCGTCAACATCACCCATAGCAACTTTTGCTCCGTATTTAGAACTGAAAGCCCTGAACTCATTTATAAGATTGCCGTTTAAGTCCAAAAGCCTAACATTAGCATCGTTCCGCGATCCCGGCCCCTGAGTGACCGCAACAACATTAGCAACTGCATTCTGCTTGTAAGAACCATTAAGGGTAACTGTGTTTCCGCTGAATACCTCAAAAGTCTTTGTAGCAGGTTTTCTGTATCCGCGAATATTATTAAATGTAATTGTATATATGCCCGGAACAGCTTCATCTTTTACCCAAGCCTTTCCTGCGCCGCTAAGTGTTGCTGGACCGCTTATGCTAAATACAGACTGATCAATATTAGAAGATACCACTATCTTGCCTGCGCTTATCGAGCTTACCGAAACAGGAACAACCAACGGGCTGTTTGCTGCAGAGCCATCAGCAACCGTAATTGTTATTGACCCATTAGATACACCACCCATCTGCTCAACCGACTGATTAAGAGACATAACAACACCGCTTGCTGTCTGAGCAATCGAGAACCAGTTAGAGGCGTCCTTGGATGCTACCCAATTAACACCACCCGAAATCGCAACCGATACAGTTTCAAGCGCACTGCCTTTTTTGTGGGTTACACTTATGCTTTCGGAAGATACCGCTATTTTCTTTACTGTCAGCGTTACCGGAATTGTTACTGAACTGTTGGATGCATCGGGAGCATTAATGGTGACAAATGCTGAATGAACACCCGCTGCAAGATAGTCTGCATTATTATTAAGCACAGCTTGGATAGCAACCGGAGTTGTGCCTGATGCGGCAACATCCAACCAGTTAACGCTTGATACGGCTGTCCATGTAAGCTTTCCGTTGCCTGCGCTAATATTCAATGTCTTGGCTGTTGATGCAAGATTCTGATTGTAAGCGATACTTAAAGCTGCCGGAGATACACTGAGATCATATTTCTGCTTAACATTTGCGGTAACGGTCAAAACATAATCAGATCCATTCTGAGCCTGAAACATTACTCTGCCTGTATATACACCTTCTGCAAGGTTGGTTATATTCTGATTTAAAGAAACCTGCACACCTGATTGAGTGGTATCGCCAGAAGCTGGAAAGGTAAGCCAATCAACATCTGACCTTGCGGTCCACGAAAGCGCTGTCGTTCCCTGCGCCTCAACATTAGCGTTGCTTGAAATAGCAAAATCCTTACCTATAACGTAATCTAAAACAACCGATGCCGGTGTTATTGTAAGGCCATTAGGATCTTTTACTTCAAATACCTCTATTCTTGCGTTGTCCGAATTTGTTACATAAATCTTAGTTCCGATCTTTACTATATCCATAGGAACCTTCAGGTTTCCGACAGCGGTCCCAAAAGAACCGATATCATTATTCTGATAGTTTCCTGCCGTGTCGTAAACCTGAACCTTTGCGTTGTAAGCATCAGTTACAAAAACATAACCCTCTGCAACAGCAATTCCCTGAGGCCTTGCAAACTGACCAACCGCGTCTCCAAAACTTCCAAAGCTCTTCTTAAAGGATCCACTTAAATCAAACATCTGAACCCTTGCATTATTAAAGTCAACAACATAAACACTTCCGTCAACCTCACCCTTTGTATCATCTATTGCAATACCTGTTGGGAAATTAAACTTACCTTCAGCTGAACCAATGCCACCGAACACACCCAAGTACTGCCCTTCTTTTGAATACATCTTTACGGTGTTGTTTTTACTGTCAACAACATAAGCATTGCCACTGGATGAAATAGCTATATCGTTCGGCAACCCAAACTCGCCATTACCTACACCTAATTTAAAAAGAAATTTACCGGTGGAATCAATAACCGTTACACTGCCGTCTGCTTCATCGCCAACATATATTCTATTTTGATTGTCAATTGCGATCGACAGGGGCTTGCTAAAAGAACTCTCTATTAAATTGTAAAGCGCTCCATTCTGGGAATATATTAATACCTTACCTGATCTTGGGATTGTTACATATATAAGACCTGCTTTGTCTTTAGCAATTCTTACCGGGTTTCCATAAGATTGTGTAGAGATAGAAGGCGCATTTGTTACCGACAAGGCAGCCTCAGCTACGCTGCTTACCGCAATAGCTGCCGCCAACACGAGCAGCAACAATGCAAAGAGGCTTGATTTTCTATCCACATCCCTTGTCTTTTTTAGTATATTTTCCAGCATTTTTCCCTCCCGATATAGGAATTGCTGTGTAAGTATTTGCAATTATTGTACCAGATTAGCTGCTTGCCTCTAAAACCCAAGTTTAAAATAGAACTCTTTTGAGAAATAACTGTTAAATTTGCTTTACACGAAATTAAATGCATTCTGATTTTATGGCAAAAAATGAGTGAAAACCCTCAATGTTGTGTAAATATACGCAAAAAATATGGGCTATTGCCAACTAAAAATATCTGCATCTTCACCTTCGCCGCCCGGCTTTGCATCCCTTCCGTAAGATGATAAATCATAGTCTCCATGCGTACCGGGTGCCTGATATATGTACGGCGCACCCCATGGGTCTGCCGCAATACCTTTTTTCAGATACGGGCCTTCCCACTTGGCAACACCGCCGGGATTAGTTATCAGTGCATTCAATCCTTCCTGTGTGGTGGGATAGCGTCCGGTATCAAGCCTAAAGTGATCCAATGCCTCACCATACAACTCTATCTGGGCCTTTGCAGCAGCCTGCTTGCCTTTGCCCAGTTTGGGAAATAATTTAGGCGCAACTAAAGATGCCAGCAATCCTATGATGACCATAACCACAAGAAGCTCTACAAGAGAGAAACCCCTTCTATTAAATATTAGACTTTTAAATTTCATTGCTTAACACCTCGCTGTATCTTTAGTATTGAAGGCAGATATACCATAACGCAATCAAACAAAACAAGACTTGACAAAATATTCCATCTAAATTATCCTGAACAGATATTTATGATAATGCAAGGAGCTCTCCTTTGTACAGAATTTTAACATTAGGCCTTCTGCTTGGCCTTCTCGTAAATTTAAATTCAGAGGCACTCTTTGCAGCACAGGAGCCTTCTGCAGCGCCACAGTCGCCTGCATCAAATATAATAAAGAACCCTGTTCAACCAATCCAGCTGCAGCCGGTGCAAACTCAGCCTGTTCAGCTTCAGCCTGTACAGTTGCAGCCAACAATACAGGAGCCTCTTACTGTTGAGCCTTTGCAGCAGCCGCAGATGCCGGCAGCGCCGCAGGCAGAAACAAAGCAATCCACACTGAAAAAAGGACAGGTGAGCTTTCATTTTGATGATGCAGATATTTTCTCTGTAATTCAAACAATTTTCGGAGACATACTAAAGGTCAATTATCTTATAGACTCAAAGGTGAGCGGCAAGGTCAACTTCAGGTCTGTAGCGCCAATATCTAAAGAGGATGTCCTGCCGCTGATGCAGATAATACTCAGACTGAACGGAATAGGCATTGTTGAAGATGGAGGACTCTACAGGATAATCCCTATTGCTGATATAGCCCGCGAACCAAGCCCCCTGGGACTGGGCAGAGAATACGAAAAGGTGAAAATCATCGGCAAGGCCCTGATTCAGGTCATCCCTGTCAAGTATATCCAATCGATAGAGCTTGTAAAAATTCTTACCCCTTTTCTTTCTGCCAATGCCTTAATAATTGATGTGACCAAAAGCAACCATGTGATAATAGCTGACACGGATGCGAACATAAAACGCCTCTTGCATCTCGTTGACATCTTCGATAATGAGTCGGCAAAAAAGACCAACCCGCAAGTCTTCGTTTACCCTGTGCAAAACAGCAAGGCAAAGGATGTCGCAAATATTCTGCAGCAGATATTTTTGGGCGCAAAATCATCCACTCCCCAGACAGCTACAACCACATCAACAACGACAACAAAGCAGCCGGTTGCTACTGTGCCGCAGCAGCCGCAGGTTACGGGAATACCAAAGGGCGGGGAAACAATAGTATCCGACATAACCAAAATATTCGCTGATGATGTTACGAATGCACTGATAGTGCTTGCCACTCCCGAAGATTACAAAACAATCGAAGAGACGATAAAGAAAATAGACATACTCCCGCGTCAGGTGATGATCGAGGCGCTTATTGCTGAGGTTACCCTAACGGATGACCTTAAGTTCGGTATAGAATGGTCGCTTCGAGGAAATATCCGGATGGATGCCTTCAGCAAGCTTAAGGTCAATACCGAAACCGGATTTAACCAAGGGAATCTTGGCACCGTAACAAGCACTACAGGATTAAGTGAATTTGCCTTTATAGCAAAGGATGCTGCCGGTGTTGTGAGAAATCTGATACATACTCTCGCAACCGAAAACAGAGTGAATATACTCGCATCTCCGCATATCCTTGCGCTGGACAACCGCGAATCAAGGATACAGATAGGAGATCAGGTGCCTATCCTCACATCTCTGACCACCGCTACCACCGGAACAGGAGTATCGCCCACCCAGACAAGCTCCATTCAATATAAGGATGTAGGCATAATATCAAAGGTAAAGCCGCAGATTAACGAAAGCGGACTTGTAACTCTAGACATTGCCCTTGAGGTTTCGGATTATTCATTGATAACTATTATGGGCGGTGCTCAGGTAGCTGTTTCAAAGCGCGAAGTCAACACAAATCTTGTTACGAAAGACGGTGAGACTATTGTAATAGGCGGCCTTATACGGGAAGACAAAAAACCTGACAGCGCCGGCATTCCATACCTGAGCAAAATACCTATATTGGGCTATCTGTTCGGTTACAAACACAAATACGAGCAGAGAAAAGAACTGCTGATGCTGATAACCACCCATGTGATCAAAAGCCAGCAGGATGCGCAGGATGTTTCTTCAGGATATCTAAACAGAACCAAACAGATAAACAAAAAAGATCTGCAGAAAAGCTTGGCTCCCGTAGAAAAAGAGTCTGCAACAGAATCAAACGGAAAATAATCTATCCTTATTTCTTTGGCTGAACTACGATCGGCTGACGCTGCGGCTGTGTTTGCTGGGGCAATTTATGTTCGGTCCCTCCAGAACCTGTTACAGCTTTCTGCCTCTGGCGCTGCTTTTCATCTATCAATACCGTAATCTTCTCTTCGCCCCTTGTCATTACAATCCTGTCTTCCTCTATAGATTCCAGCTTAAAACCGCTTAAAGTATCGCCACGCTTCAAAGCCTGCTGCCTTTTCCCCCGCCCCGGAGAAGATGATGACGATTTTTTGTCCTCGAGATAGACTATCATTGTATCTTCGGTTGCCAATATGCCGTAAAGAACAAACTCCGGCTTAGGCGCCTGGTTGTCATCTTTGCTCTCTATCGGTATCTTGCGCTCGGGATGAAAAAGATTCTGCTCGGCTATCAGCGCATAGTCAAGAGGTGAAGAGGTCTTATTGTCAGAAGCTGCTGCCTGCAGCTGAACAGCGGCTTTCTTGGGTGCAGGTGTTTTAAAATTATCTTGCGGTATAAGCGCCGGCATAGCAAGATATTTTAATATCACCAGAAATACAGCAACCAACATAAGGTTGAGAGTGTTTAGGTTTCTTAACAGATATCGCAGCATCTTCATATCATTTGCCTCTCAGAAGCGCGGCAACGTCAAACCTTACCATAAGCTCTTTGGGGTTTCTATAGTCCCTGACCCTGATATCGAGCTCTTTTAAAATAAAATAAGGTGTCTGGGTTTCTATCATGTAAAGAACATCGTTTAATGCCCTCATGTCAGGCATGGCAGCGTCCATACTGACGCTTATCATTCTGAAAGCGCCTAAATCCTCGGGCTTGCTTACCCTTCCGCTGGTAACGAGCCCGCCCCTTCCGACTATTATACCGTTTACCTTGTCCTGCAAGGCTGCAGCAGCGAGCGAAGGGGTCTTGCCTTCTATGAGCTTGGTGTCAACCTCTTTTTTCATCTCCTTAAGTACTGCTATGCGTTTTTCTATCTCAGGTTTTTCTGCTATAAGATTTGCATATTTCTCGAGAGACTTGACCTTCGCATTTTCTCTTTCGTAAAGAGATTCTATGCCCGATTTTATGCCGAGGTAGCCGTATTGATAAATCACCCCAACCGCTACAATTAGCAAAAGAGGCAATGTGATTATAAGTGTGTTATTTTTTTTCATCTTTTTTAGCGGCTTTTACGGTCTTATTATCTGCAGGCTCGGCCTTTTCAAGGCCTTCAAACTCCATCTTCAGTGAAAATCTGTCGGAGTTTAGCTTTGCGTCCCTCACCGTAGGAGACGCAAACTCAGCCTTCAAAAAATATTTTGACGCCTCGAGCTTAGGCAGCATCTCTGTTGCGGTTACTGCGTAGCCTTCAAGCTCCACACCCGAATCCGTAATCCGTGTCCGCGTAAGCCAGACCGAATGAGGCAGTACAGAAGTCAACTCTTTTAACACATCCACCGTCATATATCTTGTTTTCTTAAAACCCTCGACAGTAGTTATCTCTTTTTGCAGGTCATCGGCTTCCTGCTTAAGCTTCTCTACCTTCTTGGCCTCTTCCTTCTTTATTTTTATCTGCTTATCTATCTCCTCTATCTTACGCTCTTCGGTTATGTATGGATAAACTGCCGTAAATATCAAGGCGCCTGCAACAGCCAACGCTAAAGCAACAGAAGCTGCAAGCGGGGTTTTCTCCTTTATGCGGAAGCCGCTTGTCAGCAGGTCAATCCCCCCGGATGGATTTAAAGCCTGCATCAAAACCCCTGCTGCCTTCAAAGCCAGCGCTTCGTTAAGATTCTGTGACATGGACTTCACGAGAACTGCATCCACAGCAAGCGGCTGCCCGACAGACTTCAAAGCATCAGACAGATCATCAAACAGAAGCTTAGAAACAACAAGACCGTTTTCGGCCAATGCATCAATATACGGCTTCACCTTATCTCTCTTTGCAGCAACTAAAAGTATATTTACTTTTTCTTCAGAAACACCAAGAACCCTGAAGTCATAAAAGGCCTCATCCTTTGAAAAGGGCGTCAACCGGTCAATTTCGTGCGAAATAACCTCTGATATATTCTCCATAATAACAGCAGGAAGCTCAGCGGTCCTGAACATGACCCATGACTTGGGGATTGCCAAAGCAACAGCAGCCCCTGATGCGTTCAGCTCATTTGAAGCAATGGACGAGTATGAGGCAACACTGTCAGGAGCAGGGATTCCCTTATCAAAGGAGTATCTCTTTACGCCTCTCAACACCATCTTAGAAAACGACCTCTTGCCATAAAGCACCGTCAAGCCTTCAGCATCTATTGAGATGCAAAGACTGCGCGTCATTGTAAGAAGATCCTCAAAATGATTTGCCATAAGAGCTTTCCCCACCGGCCGCAGCAGCCCGGATAGCCTGTCGGCCATAACCGAGACCGAGTCAGAAAAACCTTTTAAAGATATAGAACTGTTCATTGTGTTGCCTGAGCAGGGCTTTTGTAATACACAAACCTGTGCTTGTTGTCCTTAAGCACAACGGTTGCGCTGGTTGTGTAGCCTGTCTTGCCGTCCTTTCTGACGCCTGTGGATGTTATGGTAAAAATATCGCCGGCCCCACCCTGAGCGTAAAGTGCAACCATAGGATAGGCCTCGCCAAGAAGCGTTTGTACCTCGTTTATGTTTTGTATCTCTTTTGCACTACGGTAATTGACAAGCGCATCTGCAACAGACAAGCTCATACCCGGAATCGCCATTATAACCTCTTTCGGCGCAGCATTAATATTGACCATAGAGCTCCGAGAATGAACCGTAAGAAAACCCATTATCCCCTTTCTTTCACCGCTCCCATTCAAGACCTGAGCAGTTAGTCCCTTTACCAGCGACAACTCCTCGAGCGTCTCAAAATCAGCATTCTTTGCCTTGTAGGGATTGGAAAGAGACATATAATAACTGCTCTCTGCGCCGTTCAGCCTGACCAGATCGTCAGCGTCCTTCCAATCCATAACAGAATCGGTTATGCTGTTCGCCTCTTCCGCACCGAACCCGAGCGTCAGTAATAAATTTTTTAATATTATATCAGGCATAGTGTTTATGTCCACCTTGCCTGACTCATCAGTAATGCGCACCTCATACGTGCAGTCGCCAAGAGTTCCTTTATAAAGAGTACCGTTGGCCCTCCATGTCTCGAGGCCCTCGACATTCAAATTCTGTCTTCTATAAAAGAGCTCCATTACTCCCCTCTCGATTCCGGCCTCTGAACAGAACTTCTCTTCTATCGAATTTTTAAAGGCTAATGTGGAATTAGTCTCTGTTCGCGTCGTAAAAGCAAATGAAAAGGCTGTGACAATAAGCACCACAAGCACCCAAAGAACCAGCACTAGAGCTATGCCGCGACTTTTTTTAAACTGAATCTTCATCGCGGCTTATTAACCGGTATCTGCCCAAAAAGAGGCGTCAATGTGCCCACCGCCTTTATCGGTACGACAAGAGGAAAGCTTTTCTTGTCAAACATCATGGTTATTCTCACTTTCTCCGGCAGGCCATTTTCTTCCTTCCAGAGGTCTGTCCATCTGCCCTGTTCAGCATCAGGCTCCTTATAGAAATAATCGAATCTTATCTCGTCAAACCCTTCCAAAAGCTTGGTTTCATTCATAACCTTAAGGTTTATCACATTCTCTGATGCGTACAAAGAAAACTTATCGGACTCAGAAGACACTTTATAGGCAACCATAACATATCCCCTCTGTCCGCTCCATATCGAATAGTTAGATGCAAAACTCATCGATTCCCTGTCGCCTTTGAATAAATATTTTTTAGATTCTTCCTCGCCGGCAGTAAGCGGTATCTGCGATCTAATCTGTGCGTCTATTATATTCAGCGAAGCTCTCAGCCTTTCGAGCAGTTCTATCTTTTTCCCGCCCGACTCAACAGCCCTGTATCCTAGCCTCATGGCGCCGGCGATTATGACAACCACAAGGCTCAAGGCTGTCATCGAGAGCATCAACTCCAACAATGTAAAACCGGCACTGCGTTTGAAGCGTATCATATCTGCTTGCCGACCGTTTTGAGTGTTTTAAAATTTATTGATTTATTCCTGATTCCTTTAGTCCAGCTGACCGTTAGATCTATCTCTACTATATCTACCTGAAGCCTGTCCGTTCTTTCATTAAACACCTTCGACACCTTCACATCAACGGTATAGCCGTCATCGGTGGTCTCCCTTGATGACTTTTCAGAAAACTTTTCGCTTTCGGTAAACTCTCTCATCTTCGATAGAGCCTTTGCAGAAGCGAACACATAATCCTCGGATGCAGCGATGCCCCGCAAGCCGGCAGAGAAAACCTGAAACACAACAGAAACCGCAATTCCCAGAATGGAAAGGGCTACAAGCACCTCAAGCAGAGTAAAACCTTTTGAGGCCTTCAATATTCTGCCTTCATTTCGACCGCACCGATCACCGGATCCATATGGATGTTTATGCGCCTATTAGTGTCCGAAAGCACTATCGTGCCTCCTTCCACAGCTCCGCCGGGATGAAAGGTCAGACTGTATTTGCCTTTAATAACTTCGCCATAAAGAGGATCAATGATCTTAATACCTATGCCTGAACTCAAGACCTTTTCTGAACGCCCCTCGATCGAGTAGCGCTTTGTTTCGAGGTCAAAGACTATATTTTGGCTGACACCGTTATTCTGTGCAAGGACCCGTGCAGCACGCACGGCCGCTATGATATCCCTCGCAGTTGCATCCATCGAGCTTTTGCCAAGAGTCTTTGTAAAAAGTGCTGCAGACAGGCCAAGAATAAGTGATATCAGGACAAGAACTATCATCAGTTCCAGGAGTGTGAATCCGCCGGTCTTCTTCATTGAATGCTAAAAAGGCATATCGGTGATGCTGAAAATGGCCATCAGCATCGACAGCACAATAAAACCTATAATCAAACCCATTATCAAAATCATTGCAGGCTCTATCAGGCTTACAACCCTCCTGACAGATACACGAAGACTTTTCTCATAGGTCACAGCAACCTTCATGAGCATTACATCCAGCTGCCCTGTCTCTTCGCCCACCTTGATCATAGAGAGCGCCAGCTGAGGAAATACATTAGCCTCTGTAAGCGGGGCGGCAATACCTTTTCCCTCTTTTGCCCCCTTTGATACATTGTCTATGGCCGTGGCTATCGCCAGATTGCTTATAACATCCTTTGAGTTTCTGAGCGCCTGAAGCAGCGGCACGCCGCTCTTTATCAAAGTGCCAAGCGTCCTGCAGAAGCGCGCCGTCTCCAGCTTTGTTATTACATCTCTTAAAAGTTTCAGCTTGATTGAATCCAATTTCAGTTTTCCCTCAGGCGTCTTGTTGTAGTTTTTGATTATTATCCAAAAGACTGCAATCAGAGTCAGAAAAATCCACCAGTATGATTGCAGAGCGCTGCTGAAAGATAGCAAAAGCTGCGTGGATGCAGGAAGCGTGCTGCCGAGCTCAGAAAATATACCCGAAAATTTAGGCAGCACATACGTTAAAAGTATTATGACCGAAACGCCGCCGGTGAAGCTAAGGATAAGCGGATAGATCATTGCCGAAAAAACACTGTCCTTCAGCTCTTTGCTAGTTTCTAAAAATTCGTTGAGCTTCTCGAGAACAGCATCGATTACGCCCCCAGACTCACCTGCCCTGACCATATTCACATAAATTCTGGGAAAGATATCAGGGTGGCGCTGAAGAGCATCAGAGAAGGAGCCGCCTTCCCTTATCGCTTTAAGAATATTTTGAATAACCTTCCTCATCTCTGCGCTCTCAGAAATATCAGAAAGTATGTTGAGGCTTCGGTCTATAGGGAGTCCGGCGCTCAAAAGAGCGGACAACTCGGTAGTAAACATTAAGAGGTCAGAATTCGTGGATTTAAAAGAAAAGATTTTTTTCCCTGAGCTTTCCTTGGGAGCAACCAGTTTTAAAGGGATAAGCCCCCTGCTCCTTACCAGCTCAAAGGCCGCTGATTCATCTGCAGCCTCTATAACGCCTTCCATGATAGTACCATCCATAGAGGTGGCGCGGTAGGAATAAAAGGACATTTATGATTCCTGTGTCACCCTGAACACCTCGTTCAGAGTAGTTATGCCGGCCTTAACTTTTTCGATTCCGTCGTCGAGCAGCAGCTTCATGCCTTTCTTTTGAGCAGCCTCTTTAATCTGAGCTGAATCTGTGTTCTTGATTATAAGCCTGCGGACGTCATCCTCCACAGTAAGCAGTTCAAATATGCCGGTCCTGCCGAAATACCCGCTGTAGTTGCAGCGCTCACAGCCTTTGCCACGGTAGAGCTTGGTTTCACTGTCTATAGAATAAATCATGTAGCGGTCGTCGCGGAAGCTTTCTAGCAGCCGCAATCCTTCCTTGTCAGCTGCCGAAGAATAAGACTCTTTGCAGTCGGAACAAATTACGCGCACCAGCCTCTGCGCTAATATGCCCCTTATTGTGGATGAAAGCAGAAAGCTTTCCACCCCCATATCTATGAGCCTTGTAATAGCGCTTGCTGCATCGTTTGTGTGCAGCGTAGAAAATACAAGGTGCCCGGTCAGCGCGGATTGTATCGCTATTTCGGCAGTTTCAAGGTCTCTTATCTCACCGATCATTATTATGTCAGGGTCCTGCCTGACTATGTGGCGCAGAGTGTTTGCAAAATTCAGACCTATCTGCGGCTTGACATGTATCTGGTTGACGCCTTTAAGCTGATACTCCACAGGGTCTTCGACCGTAATAATTTTTTTGTCAGGAGAATTTATTTTGTCTATCGCACCGTACAGTGTTGTGGTCTTTCCGCTGCCTGTGGGGCCGGTGACAAGAACTATTCCGTTCGGCTTTTTTATCACCTGCTCAAAGGCATCAAGCGTAACCGGATTGAAACCGGAGCGGTTCAGATCAATTACGATGCTTTCCTTGTGAAGTATTCTCATCACAACGCTTTCGCCGTGCAGAACAGGTATTGTCGAAACCCTGAGGTCAACCTCCTTTTCCCCAACCTTGAGCTTGAGCCTTCCGTCCTGAGGAAGCCTGCGCTCGGCAATATTAAGCCGCGACATTATCTTTATGCGTGAAACAATCGCCGGCTGCAGTTTCTTCGGCACAGTCTCTATGTCATGCAGCAGGCCGTCCACACGGTACCTGACCTTCATCTCATCCTCAAAAGGCTCTATATGGATGTCACTCGCCCTGCCATCGACAGCACGGGTTATGAGCAGGTTTACGAGCTTGATTATCGGGGCTTCAGAGGCGAGGTCTTTGAGGTGTCCCACATCCTCCTCCTCATCTCTCAAAAGCTCAACGCCTCGCTCTCCCATGTCTTCGATAATGCGGCCTATATCCTGAGATTCATGCCCGTAGAATTTAGAGATATAATCGTCGATTATTTTGGGGTCGGCAGAGGATACTCGCATCTCTGCTCCGGTCGCAACCAGCATGGCATCTATTACGCTGCTGTCATCAGGATCAGCCATAGCAACATGAAGCACATTTTCTTTTAGTTCAAGAGGAATTATTCTGTTTTCGCGGATGAAGCGGGATGAAATCCCATCGAGAACAAACGGGACTTTCGGAAAATCTTCGATCGTAAGGTAGGGTATTTCTTTAGTAGTCATCGGCCTCTGTGCCTACCCGTTTTTTAAACAAAAGAAGTGCAGAGGCCACCGCCTCTGCACTTCCGGTTGAACTATCCTTTTTTAGCAACAGCCTCTTTAAGAGAAATTCCAAACTTTGGGTGCTCAAACGGATGAATAGTCGGGAACTTGGAATAGAGCCATCCCTTGAATATCTCTGCGTTGTTTTCGGTGACTTTTACATAAACCGCAGGGTTGTTGAGCTGATTTGAAGCAGAGGTGATCGTGTCTGCCATTCTGAAATCAGGCATAAAATCACCAACCGATATGTTCAGGTTTGTATTCGGAACCTTGAAATCGCTGTTGAGATTCACAGAATATTCCTGCCGCTTTTTCGAAGCCTTGTCTTCAACTATAAGCTTTACCGCACTCCATTTGCCCTTTACCGAATCAGGAACAACAACCTTTAGTGTTCCAGCCTTAGGCATTGGTGCACCGCCCGGCTGAGCCATTCCCGGCTGACCGCCCTGCATCTGCTGGCCTCCCGGAGCTCCCGGCATTGGCGGGTGTCCGCCAGGCAACTGCTGTTGTGCTCCCTGCTGCGGAGCAGGCGCTTCCTCTTTCTTCTTGCAGCCCACGGCAGCGACCATCGCAACTATCATTCCTGCAACCAAAACTTTCTTCAGCATACTTAAAGCCTCCTTAACATAAAGTGTTTCTTATTTTCATACTTGAAATACCGTGTTTTGAAAATTTCAAAACAACCAGATTTTCAATTGGTATAATACCAACTTAATTTAAGCTTTGTAAAGGAAAACAGGCAGAAAAATTCGCATCTCACCTGAGAGGCAAAAAAGATTTTATCTTGGCCTTAACAATGCTCTGCCTGTATTCAATCCTCAATGAAGACTGATACCATAAAGCAGGTTCGGGCTGCACAACCGGAGAATCATAATATACCGTAAGCTTCTCTCCGTCTGGCATTTCTATCACCTGAATCAGAGGCAGAAGCATTTTTTTGTCTATCACTACTTTTCTGAAATCATTTCTTAAAATATATCTGTCATCTTCATTTTCCAGAGTATATTCGGCAATATTCCACCAGAAAAAGCTGCTCCTCAAACCATCGGTCAGCAATATTTTTTTATTCCTGTCAAGCTTAGGGTTCGTCTCGATTACGCCTTCTTTTTCTTTCACTTCGCCGGCCAGAAATCCAAGATAATAAACCCGCAAATTAAGTTCCTTGGCGGACAAATTCATAAAAGCCTCACCGCTCATAATGCTTTCGCCCTTTTCGTATTCAAGCGTCATAACCGTCTCTAATGCCTGAATATTCTTGAGAGATGAGATAAGTTCTTCCAGTGCAACGCCTTCGCGCACAGGCCTTGCAGCCTGTTTAGGGGCGCACGAAACAGCAATGAATAAAACTAAAAATAAAAAAACAGGGCGCTTAAGCCCTAAGGCGGTCAATAAGTTCCTCGACATTTTTTATTCCGGATATCTGAAGCCCGAAATCATTCTTAAGCCTGTCTGCATTGCCTTTGGGAATAACCGCATGTGTAAACCCCAGCTTGGCAGCCTCGCGCAGCCTATGTTCTGCCTGAGCCACAGCCCGCACCTCTCCCGAAAGCCCTGCCTCTCCAAAAAGAAAGGTCTTTGAGTCTATCGGAACTTCCCTGAACGACGACATTATTGCAGAAATAATTCCCAAGTCAGCAGCAGGCTCTATAACCTTGAAGCCGCCGACTATATTGATAAAAACATCCATAGCGCCCAGATGTATGCCCGCTTTCTTTTCGAGAACAGCAATCAAAAGGTTCACTCTATTGAAGTCTATACCCATGCTAGTCCTTCGCGGCATCCCGAAAGTGGTAGGCGACACCAGCGCCTGAATCTCTACAAGCAGAGGGCGCGTGCCTTCCATGCTCGCAATGACCGTAGAGCCTGATACATTTAGCGGCCGTTCAGAAAGAAAGAGTTCCGAAGGATTGTTTATCTCGCGCAGGCCATCATCGCCCATTTCGAATACGCCTATCTCGTTCGTAGAGCCGAACCTGTTCTTAATTGTTCTGAGTATGCGATATGGATGCCCCCTGTCTCCTTCAAAATAGAGCACCGTGTCAACCATATGCTCAAGCACCCTAGGCCCAGCAATGGCGCCATCTTTCGTAACATGCCCTATAAGAAAAATCGGAACATGATTCTTTTTTGCAAACATCATAAGCCGCGCAGCAGACTCGCGAATCTGTCCGACAGAGCCGGGGGCTGAGGTCAGCTCTTCGGTGTAAATAGTTTGAATTGAGTCTATCACCATCGCGGCAGACTTCATGCCCTGGGCCGCAACCGTTATGTTCTCGACCAGAGTTTCGGGCAGAAGGATTATTGCATCAGAATTTATGCCGAGCCGTTCGGCCCTGAGTTTTATCTGCTCCGGCGACTCCTCGCCAGACACATAAAGCACGCTGCCTATCTTGCCCGCAATGCGCCCTACAGCCTGAAGTATCAAGGTTGATTTGCCTATGCCCGGGTCTCCGCCGATAAGTATGACCGCGCCCGCCACAAGCCCTCCGCCTAAGACTCTATCAAGCTCGGCTATGCCTATGGGGATTCGTTTTTCCCTGCCGCCCGCAACAGCGCTCAAAGGCTGGGCTTCTGATGATGTGCTCTGCCAGTTGCCCGATTTTAAAGATTTTGGGGATAGTTTTTCTTCAGCAAAACTGTTCCATGCGCCGCAGTCCGGACATTTACCGATCCATTTAGGGCTGCTGTAGCCGCAGCCCTGGCACTGAAACACAGTCTTGTCTTTAGACATTTTAAAGGCGAGCTTTTAAGCGGCTGTCTGTGTGGCAGCCTCTCCAATTAGCGCAATATCTCCTATGCCGAAAAGCTTTCCGAGGTCAACCAGTATTATAAGCCTGTCTTCAAGCTTGGCAATGCCTTTTATATACTCTGTGCTTATGCCCATAGAAAGCGGAGGAGGAGGCTCCACGATATTTGCCGGTATCCTCAAGACTTCTGATACAGCATCAACTATCAACCCCATTATAGAGCCCTGAATATCCATTATCATTATTCTGGACTGCTCGTTGTGCTCCCTTTCTGCCATTGCTAATTTCTTTCTGAGGTTCACCACCGGTATGACCCTTCCCCGCAGATTGACCACGCCCTCCACATGATACGGAGCGTTCGGTATCTTGGTTATCGCGGTCATCCTGTTTATCTCCTGCACCTTGAGTATGTCTATGGCGTACTCTTCGTCATCCAGATTAAATGTAACAAGCTGTAAAAGTCCCCCATCCGTAGCCGCCTTACCGCTAAACTGTCCTCCCGAAGGAATCAATGCATCCATGTTCGTCCTCCCAATTTTTTATATCTTAAACTGTCCAACAACCTTCTGCAACTCTGAAGACAGCTTAGCAAGATCCAATGCCGACTGTGCTATCTGTGTCGAACTGGAAGATGCTTCTCTCGAAACATTGGCTATGGTATCGATATCTCCGCTTATGGTCTCCGAAACAGTTGACATCTGCTCGGTCGCCGAGGCTATCTGCTGGACCATAGACTGCAGACTGTTTACGCTATCAACAATCTCGCCGAGAGAATCGCCCGCTTTTATAACATCGTCAACCCCCAGATTCACTTTTTCGGTAGCATCGCCCATCGATTTGACAGCCTCTCCCACCTCACGCTGTATTGCGCCTATCATATCGCTGATCTCGGATGTGGCCTTTGCGGTCCGTTCGGCAAGTTTGCGCACCTCGTCAGCCACGACCGCAAACCCCCTGCCCTGCTCACCTGCGCGGGCCGCCTCTATTGCGGCGTTCAACGCAAGAAGATTCGTCTGGTCCGCTATATCCTTAATAACGCTTATTATATCGCCTATCTGCTTAGACCTTTCCGAGGACGACGTTATAAGCTTTGAAGACTCGCCAACCGTTACTGCTATCGCCTTAACCTCATTTACAGATTTTCCGACTATGCCTTCGCCCTGTTTAGCTACGACCGTAGTATTGGAGGCAGAAGAGGCTATATTAGAAGCGTTCTTGGCTATATCCACTACGGTCTGAGACATCTCTGCAGAGGAGGTGGCTATTTGTGAGGCCCTGCCGGACTGCTCCGATACGCCGCGAGACATCTGCTCAGAGCTTGCGCTTAATTCTTCGCTCGCCGAAGCCATGCTGCTTGCCGAGGTTTTGATGGTATCTATCATATTGCGCAATTTGGAAACCATATCTTTCATCGAAGACAAAAGGCTCGTTGTGTCTCCGGATTTTGTTTCGATGCTCATAGAGAGATCGCCTTTTGCCACCCTGACAGCTATACCCACAACCTCGGATGGGTCTGCACCTAACTGCTTCATTATCCCCTTTACGATAACAACACTGAATCCCACACCGACAGCCATTGATAATATTACAAGCACGAGCAGAGTTACAGAGGTCTTCTTTCTCACCGAATGCACCGTAGGCAGCGCTGCATCCATACGCTTGTTGGCCTCGTCCGCCAACTCTTTTGAAAGCTTCTCAACCTTGTGCACAGCGCCTTTATATTTTTCCATCTCGTCCTGCGCCTTATGTGTCGCAGTTATCTGCTTTGACAAAATCATATCCAAAATCTTCTTGAAGCCGGACTCGTATATAGCAACCTCGGCTTTTATCTCCTTCACCCTCTGTTTTTGATCGGGGTCTTCCACATACTTTTCGAGGTCTGCCACTCTTTTATTAAAGCTTTCGTTTTCGGCCTTCCACCGCTCAATATATTTTTCCTCTTCTGCCTTGATGCCCATTTCCATATAGAGGTCTTTCTCGTATCTTCTCATGCCCACGACATTTGCGCGGGCACGGGCAGCATTTTCGGCCACATTAGCGTCAATATTAAGTATCTTCTCGGTGGTTTCAGAAAGCATCTTTATGCCGTACCAGCCGACAATCCCCATAACCAACACAATTGCCAGCAAAAATCCAAAGCCCAGACCTAATTTTGCGCTAATCCTCATGTCTTTAAAATTCATAAATAGCCTCCTTTTTCCCTTGCCCCTCAGCTTGCTTTATATTATACCAGCAAACAGATCACATTTTTAGAAGACTCATTCCCTTGCCTAAATTAACCGCATTCTTAACCGCACCTTCTACAAATCTCCGCGCCTTCTTGACCGCATCATACACAGTCATCCCTTTTGCTAAACAAGCGGTAATCGCTGCCGAGAAAGCGCATCCTGTTCCATGATATTCTCCCGGCATTTTTCTGCCCCTTATCCTGCTAAAAGAAACCCCATCATAAATCAGCTCCATTGTGCGGCCTGAACTTTTCTTTTTTGTCTTGATGCCGTCAAAATGGCCGCCGGTTATTATCACAACATCTACGCCTGTTTTCTTAAGCTCCTTAGCTGCAAACTCGATAGATTCCTCATCGCAAATAGCAACGCCCGAAAGCAGTGAAGCCTCGTAAATATTGGGGGTTATGACCTTGGCAAAAGGGAAAAGCCTTTCTTTAAGCATGTCGAGAGCTGTATCATCAACAAGGCTCTTGCCTGTTGATGATACAGCTACAGGGTCTATCACAAGATTTTGGAGGGCAAAACCCTTGACTATTTTGGCCACAACAGATACCGCATCCCTCGAAAACAGCATGCCTGTCTTTAATGCATCCGGCCTTATGTCGTTTATTAAAGTTTTGAGCTGCTCTTCGAGAAGACCAGCATCAATGCCTGCGGTTGATGCCACTTTCAAAGTATTCTGCGCGGTCAACGCCGCAACAGCAGAAAGGCCGTAAACCCCGAAGCGGTGAAAAACCTTCAAGTCGGCCTGAAGCCCGGCTCCGCCTGTGGGGTCAAAACCTGCTATAGTAAGCGCCGTCTTCATAACAGAAATTTTAGCATGGAACACAAAATATTATGCTATCATTCTAAAACGGCAATCAAACCACAGAGAACACAGAGAAGAACACTATAAAAACAATAAAGACTGCACAGAGATTTTCTTGTTTTAATTTTGGGATATTTTCTCTGTGTCTTTTATTTATTCTTACACTAAATTTTACTCCGTGCCCTCTGTGGTGAATGTTTTTTGGGTAACTTGAAAACGCAATGTTCAGAACAATCATAAACATATTGTTTGTATGCCTGATAATATTAATCGGCCGTCACTATTACATCAAAAAAAAGCCACCTGCGCCTGCACCCGCAACTGTGGCAGAAAACACCGTCCAGTCGCAGCAAGCCCGTCACTCCGAACAAAAAAACGAGCCCGAAAAAGAACTGCCAAAAATGCAGGAGCTGCTGCCGTCCGCTTCTGCGCCTTCGCAATTAACCGCACCGGCAGACAGCGGCAGTGAAACAGCTGCTGTATTGAAGAAGGCTGTTGAAAAAATCGAGCAGAAAGACTGCAGTTCGGCCATATCTCTGTTAAAAGAAATCGAGGACAAAGACAAACGCGCGTTGTTCGGTATTGGTTATTGTTATCTGATCAGCGGAAATTTCAGCAAATCTATCGAGCACATCGAAAAATATGCGGCTGTCGAACCCAATGACTTTGATTCTAAAAAAATGCTCGCGTTTGCGTACTATCAAAATGACGATTTTAAGAGCAGCCTGAAAAATGCTGAGGCTGCGCTCTCTATCCGCAAAGACGATGATCTGCAGCATTTACTCAGCAGACTTAACCGGGAGAAATCGGCGAAGAAAGATTATATCAACGAAAGCACCAACCACTTTAAGGTGGTTTTCGACGGCTACGAGCAGGGCAGCGTGAACAGAACCGTGATGAGCCTGCTTGAAGACGCATACCGGCATGTTGGCAGCGAGTTGCGTTATTATCCTGAACAGCCTGTTACGGTTATTCTTTACACCACTAAAGATTTCATGGACACCACAAGAGCGCCGGGATGGGCAGGAGGTGCTTATGACCATTATGACGGAAAGATCAGGCTGCCTATCAGAGGCATCGAAGGAAAGGATCCGGAGTTGAAGCGCGTGCTTTTCCATGAATACACTCATGCTTTGGTTCATATGCTTACATCGCGCTGTCCCCTATGGATTAACGAGGGGCTCGCAGAATATTTCTCGACGCCATACGAAAAGAAAAGCGGACAGATAATCCCGATGACCTATCTTGAAAATACATTTACAGGCATTAGAGGAGACAAAGTCTGGATAGCCTACTGGCAGAGCTATTCGGCTGTTTCATATTTGGTAGATAGATACGGCTTATACAGGCTTAAGGATTTCTTGCAGGCAATGGGCAAAGGAACAGACCTGAATCAGGCCTTTAAAGACTCATTCGGAACAACATACAAAGACTTCATCGCAACATGGGGAAAATAGGTTAAAAGGTTACGCAGTTGCCTCAAAATACTTGTTAATCTCGTGTTCAAAATTATCACTGAGCCTGCCGCTGCCGAACTCATTTTTTATGTCATCAAGGCTCCAGAATTTAACCTCATCAATCTCATCCCTGTTGAACTCGAACGGCCCGTTGTAGGTGCCGGAGTAAGTATAAACAAGCTCGCTTTCATGCGAGTTTGAATGTATGTATGAATATAAAAATTTCGGGTTATCAGGAATTATGCCGAGTTCTTCTTCTGTTTCACGCTTTGCTGCCGTTATCAAATCCTCTCCGGGCGATATGTGGCCGCCGACCGAGGTATCCCATTTTCCGGGGGCAACATCTTTTTTCATGGAGCGCTTCTGGAGCAGCAATTCTCCGGCATCGTTGAACACAAGCAGATGAACAACTTTATGGAGCAGCGAAGGATTGCCGTGAATCTCTGAACGCGGGGCTGTAGCTATGGTATTGCCGTCAGAGTCAACTATTTCGAGGAGTTCGTCATGCATTAATCTTCGAGCATTATGAGACAGCACATCATTGATACTGCCCAGACCACATCAGAAAGTGACAACTGCAGTTCGCAGGTTGAATCAAAAAACAGATCCACCTTTGCGGGGAACTCCTCATCCTCAAGCCAAAGAAGCATTGTTACAGGAACTCGCGGAAACGGATATAGTTTTATATAGGCATCGCCATAGCCTGTCAGAACTTCGGCCCCGTATTCCTGTCCTTTTTTGATGAAGCCTTCAGGGTCTTTAGCGAATTTTGCAGCAATAGCATCGAGAGGAAGAACATGCGTGCCGACCGTAAACCTGTGGCCGCCCTTCACATCAACAGGACGCACAAGCCTTCCGGTTTGAGGAATGTCCAGAGCACTGTTCATATACCATAGGGTCGCGATCCTGAAAAAATCCTTGAGCTTTCCCAAAAACAGCCCGCAGTTGTCTGATGTGCCCTTAATGCCCATTTCGCATGGATTTACAAGGAAATCGCGGCCAAAACTTTTGAGCCTGTAAGCGCCTTCTTTAGTATCAAAATCGGCTCCGGTCTTCTGACAGACATCCTTGCGCGGAAGTCCGCAGACCTGATTCCAGGCTTTTTCCTCTCCGTTGTCGATCTTTATCGGTACCAGTTCCATTTAGTAATATAACATGTTTTTATCTTGGTATAAAAAATTATGATTCATGCGAAACCGAAATACATTTCAAAACAAACTCCGCCGCCGCCTTTACTTCATCCGAAAGCCCCTCGCCAAAATCCATGCCCTTGGCCTGAATACCCACAAAAAATATTTCTGAGCCGGTATCTTCAGCAATCACTTTTGCGACCACAGGCAGGGGAAATGTGTGTGTGCTTAAAGTAGTGGATGGAATCATCTCGACAGGCAAAAGCCTGATTTCGCCCGCAGACCCGCCGAAATCTGCAGCGTCAATTATTATAGTTCTAGCTGGCTTAAGCTCGACAGCCTTATCTATTATGTTTTCGGGTTTGTCTCCGGCATTAAGAACAGCTATTCCTGGAAGAAGAGCAACAGCGTTAGCCGAAATATAAGGACCGACACCATCGTCAGAACGAAAAGAATTCCCGACGGTGATGACAAGTATCAAGCCGTCGGGAATAGGTTTAAAAAGATCTTTTATCTCACCTGTTGACAAACTTCACATTCAGGAAATGGGTTGAGCAGGATATGCAGGGGTCATAAGCGCGCACCAGCATTTCGAGGCCAAGGGTTATTTCGGCTTCGCTCTTATCCAGCATTTCAGGAACCAGTTTCTTCATGTCATATTCGATGTTATTCAGGTTCTGGTTCGTCGGTATTATGCAGTTAGCGTTCTGTATTACACCTTTATCATCAATCTCGTAGTTATGGAAGAGAATTCCGCGCGGCACCTCTACTGCTCCTGCACCGTTGCCGGCCTTCACAGGTATCTTGCCATGCTCGTTGAGGCCGACCACAATTTCTTCGTTGTAATTTATGCCGCTGTTTTTCAACTCGGTTATTATCCTTATGCAGTCTTCAAGACAATGCACGCTCTCTATAAGCTGCGCGGCGGTATTCAAGAAAGGATTCTTGCATATAGGCTTCAAACCCACTGCAGTAGCCACTTCCTTGGCCTTTGGGTGAAGTTTGTCTGAGTTAAGATTGAAGCGGGCAAGCGCGCCCACAGCATACGCCTCGCGGCTTAGCTTTGTATGTTTTGCGGATGAATGCGGGACTATAAATTCATTTGTGATCTTTTTGTAGTCTTTTTTATTCATCCTCACGCCGTCGGTCGAACCGACCTCTCCCATAAGCATCGGATATTCGTTATCATCACTGACAAGTGCAACATATTCTGTGTCGCGTTCAAAGTCAGGGAATTTGAGCGTAAGCGCAAGCTCGACTGTAGCTTGCATATCAGGCCTCATGCCTTCAAGTTTACTCAGCATGTCGTCAAGGTCTTTTTCACGCGGCAGCTTGGTAAAGCCTCCGGCGATAGCGGATATAGGATGAACATGGCGTCCTACAAGTATTTCGCAGACCTCGTTGCAGGTCTTTTTCATCCTAAGCGCCCTTCTGACAACCTTGTTGTGTGAATCTATAAGAGGAACAAAACTCTTCACACCAAGAAGGTCCGGAGCTGCAAGAAGATATATGTGCAGTATGTGGCTGTCAAGTGTTTCGTAATGAAGCAGCAGCTTCCTGAGCTTTATCGTCTGTTCCGAAGGTACAAAGCCAAGAGCATCCTCAGCCGCCTGAATTGATGCGAGCGTGTGGCCGCATGAGCAGATGCCGCATATTCTCGATGTGATATGCTGCGCCTCAAAAACCGACCGGCCTCTCAGCATGCCCTCAAAAAAGCGCGGCGACTCCACTATGTCAAGCTGGCATTTTTCGAGGCTGCCGTCTTTCACATTTACAACTATGTTGCCGTGGCCCTCGACCCTCGTAATATATTCGACATTAATGTTCAAAGTTTTCTTATTCGTCATCTTCGCCGCCTTCCACCAGTTCCCTGCATTTGTTATACATGTTCACTTTATTCAGGATAAACTCGATCGGTATATTATGTTTTGTCAGCACTTCTTTCATGCCTTTTTCATTTGGATTGCTTACGATACCGCGGCAACCGTAGCAGATGTTCCCGTTGTTCACGCACCACGAATTGCATCCGGCCCTCGTCACCGGCCCGAAGCAGGTTACGCCCTTTTCGTACATGCAGACATTTTCATTTAGTCTGCAGTCCACACAGACGGCGTAATCAGGCACATAATAAGGAATGCCCTGAAGAGCGGCCTTCAACACCTTAACAAGCTCAGGAGGATAAATAGGGCAGCCGTTCACGAAATAATCGACCTTGACTACCTGATGCAGCGCCTTGGTCATTTGTGTCTTGAAAAATTTATAGTCGCTTCCGTAAACATACTTCCTGATATCCGTAAGGTCGAAAGCGTTCTTCATGCCGTTGACTCCGCCGATAGTGGCACAGGAGCCGTAAGCGATAAGAACTTTAGAGCGCTCCCTGATGCGTTTTATACGCTCAACAGCATGTTTGTCTGTGATGCTGCCCTCAACTATGGCAACATCAAAATCACCTTCCCACTTTTCGGACATCACCTCGCGGAACTCCACAACATCTATTACATCTAAAATATCGAGAAGCTCCTCTCCGAAATTAGCCACCTGAAGCTGGCAGCCCTCACAGCAGGCAAAATCGAAAAATCCAACCTTTGGTCGTTTCATTACAATGCCTCGCTCATATTTTTTATGTCAGCATAATTAAAGACAGGCCCATCCTGACAGCAGTAAAGGTTCTGTATCTGGCAGCGGCCGCATTTGCCCATTCCGCATTTCATATGCCTTTCAAAAGAAAGTATGATCTGATTTTCAGGAATATTCTTTTTAATGAGCTCCCTTAAAACAAACTTGTACATGACCGGAGGCCCGACAACTATCGCAAAAGTCCTCTCGGTCTCTAAATGCACGCCCGGCAGCAAAGTGGTTATCTGTCCTACATGACCATCCCAGTCAGAGGCTGCACGGTCCACGGTGCATTCGTAATGCACATCCATTCTCTTGAACCACTGGTTGAGTTCATCCTCAAACAGCAGGTCATCGGAGGTCTTGCAGCCGAGCATAATATGAATCTTGCCGAAATCGCGGCGGTTGTCAAACGCATATTTAATGAGCGACCTGAGCGGAGCTATGCCAAGGCCTCCTGCAACCATTAGAAGGTCATTGCCCTCAAGTATTCTTATAGGAAAGCCCTTCCCGTAAGGGCCCCTTATTCCAATCTCATCGCCCGCTTCAAGCCTGTGCATTGCTCCGGTGACCTTTCCTGCATCCCTAACACAGAGTTCAAACGAGCCTCTCTTCGTTGGGGATGAACAGACCGAAATCGGAGCTTCACCCACTCCGAAAATTGATACCATAACAAACTGTCCCGGCTCCTGATCGAGACTCTCTCCGCCGTCAAGCGCAATCTCGAAAAGCTTCTCCAGCTTCGTAAGCTGCTTTGTGCGGAGTATCTTGCCTTTTCTTATCCTGTAGTTGGAGTCTTTTATAACCACTTTTTCCATATCTTAGAATCACTCTCCTTGATAAGCGCATTCAGCGTGTCTTTTAGATGTATGCCTGCCATGCAAGAACGGCTGCATCTGCCGCAGCCTGTGCAGAAAAACTTTGAGTATTTGGCAACCGGATATCTGAATTTCCGGTAGTACCTGTGCCTCTGCCTTGCAGCACGTTCCTTTCTGAAGTTCTCGCCGCCCGCCACCTTGGCAAAAGGTTCGAGCTGGCAGGAATCCCATTTGCGGTAGCGTTTGCCGTTTTTCAGGTCGAGCCCAACTTCATCTATTATGTCGAAACAGTAGCATGTCGGGCATACATTGGTGCAGTTGCCGCAGGCCAAGCATTTGGCATCAAGCTCTTTCCATATAGAACTTTCAAAGCAGGCGTCAAACAGTCCGGGAATAAATCTCGGCTCTATCTGCACTTCGCTTTTAAAGGTATCCCTCTTCTTCTTCCTGAATGATTGCAAATCATCAAAATGTGTCTCCTCGGCGCTCTCAAAGCATTTTGTGGCCTCGATCATCTCTTCGCCCGCCTGCGTATTCATGTGCACTATAAAATAATCACCAAGGTCTGTGAAGAACAGATCATAGCCACCGCTCGGCATATGTGCGCTCACCATGCTGCAGCTTGCATGCTCGTCGCAGTAATCACCGCATTCAAGGCCGATTATGTCTATCTGTCTTTTTCTGGTCAGATAGTTGTAATCGCGGGGCCGTACAGAGAAGACAGCATTCAGGCACTGAATTCCGGCCAGGTCGCAGGTGTGAACACCAAAAAGCGTCATCTTCTCATATTCGACCACAGGCTTTGTTGCCAATCCTTTTGCCGTACTGAACTCCAGAAGCGTCTCTTCCTGCGGCATAAAATATTTCTTTGGAGGCATTATTGTAGGTTTATACTTGAGCTCAATCCTGTCGGAGGAATCAACTTCCTCAAAGGCATATTCTCCATTGCCCTTTGCAACAGGGGCCGAAACTTTTCGCAGCCTCGACATACGTGAAATAAACCCGTCGAGGTTCTCTTTTTTCAAAATCACATATTGCAGGTCTTTCATGCCTTCCTCGCCATTGGTGGGAAATTTATAGCAACTCTTAATTTTGAAATGATAATAGAGAACAAACCGGTTGTCAACTTAAAAATAGCATTAAAAATAGCATTTTATACTGCAACAGGAATTATCTCGGCCTCCATGCTCTTTAGATCAACCACCGCGACGGTAGGTTTCCGATAAAGCCAGCCGCAGGTTTCTCCGGGGTTTATGACAAGGGTGTTGTTTATTTTTTTTATTATCGGCTCGTGAGTATGGCCAAAAATAACAAGGTCAAAATGGCCGCTGTCGGCAAGGGCATCAACTACATCAGGTTCGTGCATAAGCACTATCTTCTTTTCGTTCAGGATAAATCTATGCGGCTGAATATGGATAATGTCTCCGTATAACTTGCGCAAAAGCAGACGCTCGCCGTCGTTGTTTCCAAATATCGCGGTAATGCCGCCTTTGAAGTTTTTTAAAACCCGCCACGTAAATGGCGAGCTGAAATCTCCGGCGTGGATAATATGTTCAGCCCCTTGCGCTTCAAAAATATCAAGAGCTCTTTTCAAGTTGTCCAGATGGTCGTGGCTGTCTGATAAAATGCCTGCGATCATAGCTCCTCCTCAGTGTCAAATAGTTCAGAAAACAGTTTACACCGCAAAGGGGATTTTTACCAAGCAGTCAAGGTTTATTTTTAGATGCGGAATCCTGTATTATCTTTTAGTAAAACCAACACCATAACAGGAGGTCTTGCCTGATGTTTAAGTCGTTCGATGAAAAAATTGCGCTTGCTATAGAAAAAGTTAACTCCCTTAAGGAAGAAAAAGCGACCCTCGAAAGAAAAGTCACACTCCTTGAAGAGCAGCTGGATGAAAAGAATCAGGAAGTGGAGCGGCTTAGCTCCGAAAAAGCCTCTGCTAAAGATCAGGTAGAGAGCATTCTTAAGCTTCTGGAAACCCTCGATATTAAATAACTGCAACAATGGGAAGCATAGAAGTCCATATACTCGGCCAGCACTATGTGATAAAGGGCGACGAGCCGCCTGAATACATAAAGCAGATTGCGGATTATGTTGACGGAAAACTCAGGGAAGTTTATTCAAATGCTCCGGGGATAACCCCGCTCAGGGCATCCATACTTGCTTCGCTGACCATAGCGGATGAGCTGCACAAAACAAAACGGGACCTAAAATCGGTGTCTAAAGGCTTAAAGGATATAGAAGATAAGGCTGATAAGATTATACGTCTGTTTGATTAGTTTTTTGCGTAGTGCCGTTTGTCAACCCTGAAGCAGCTCCCATCAGATTCTTTAGCATGCTTTTTCATTTCGGAAGCCACCTGTATTATTCCGCCGTAATGTTTGAATTTCTTTTCAATATTGACAGCTATACCAATAGAAAGCCCCATTATAGGAAACACCCTCTTATTCCCTTCCCTGTCAACCGATTCGATAGAGTTGGTTGCTCTGTCTTCAGGGTCGTAAAATGTTGTGATTATCCTGTCAAAATTCTCTAAGATGTCTCCTGCCGCCTGCTCAGCAACGGTTGCGTCCATTATGAATGTAAAGTCATCGCCGCCGATATGGCCAACAAAACTGCCCACAGGCTGCCTTCCCTTGACCATGTTCATCACAAGCCGCCCAACCATCTTGAGCACCTCATCTCCCCTGCTGAAACCGTACTTGTCGTTGTATGGCTTGAAATAATCGAGATCCGCATAAGCGAGCGCAAACGCATCACCTTTGTCCAACCTCGACTGAACCTGTTTGCTTATCGCTATATTCCCGGGCAGTCTTGTAAGCGGATTCACCTCCACAACCCTTTCTGACCTGTGCAGGCAGAGCTTTATTCTGTCCAGCAAATCTTTTTCAACATCTCTAATCCTTAAATAATCTTCCACAAAAAATGCTTCCCAGTCAGCCACAAAAAAATTGTCGGCGACTATCATCAATACAGGAATCTGTCCGAAAATAGGATCGTTCTTAAGCTCGTTAAGCATAGTAACAGCATTCGTAGAAGCGGTAACTCCGTCAAAAACGAGAATGTCCGGCATAGAGTTGTATATATAGTCCAGAGAGGCCTCAATATTTGAAAAGTTGACGATACTGAACTGCTCCTTGAGCATGCGATTGACAATATTTGACAAGACCATATCCTTGGATACGGCTACAACGGTTTTCAATTTTTTACTCTTCCTTGAAAAGCATGTCTTCGGATTGTCCTAGCGAGTCTTCAATCTCATCAAAAATCTCGCGGATTTCAGCATCCGAAAAATTGAGCAGCGTCCATACAGAGGGATGCACTGCAGGAACAAAGCTATCACCTGCAAAACCAAAGCCCTTGGCCCGAATCAGTATGTCCGAAAAATGCACGATTGAAGACAACAGCGGAACATTCCTCGAAAGATGGGGTTTGTGGTGATACTCTATAGCTTCTATCAGTCCTTTGGGGAAATTCCATTTCTGGGCTATCCAAGCGCCTGCTTCAGCATGGGTGACCGAAAAAAAATCTTTCTCTGCTTCAGCTATAAAAAGTGAATTCTTTTCTGCTGTAAATAGTATTTTCTTGTAGTCATCATTGAACTTAAGGCTCATCGCGACCTTGCCGATATCATGAAGAAGCGCGGCTATAGAAACCTCTTCAGGTTCTTTTACCTCTTTGCGCCTTGCTATGATCCGGGCAACAACAGCAGAACCCAGTGAATGCTCCCACAAGCCTACCATAGCTTTTTCCATGACCTCAAAAACCGAAACACCAAGAAGCATACCCCTGACCACATTCATCCCCAGAAGGATCAATGCCTGACTCACGGATGAAATGCGTCCGGGAAAACCATAAACAGGAGAGTTCACAACCTTCAGCACCCGTGAAGTAAGAACCGCATCGCTCGCGACAAAGTCACCTATCTCGGTTATCGATGCCTTGGGATTCTCTATGACCTTAAGGAGCTTCTGCAGCACCTTAGGTATTGTAGGCAGCGTATCTATTCTCTCTATTTGTACACGCAGGTTTTGTAGATCCATATTATTTGTATAAGCCTTCCGTATGCTCCTGTAGGATTTTTTTCAGCAACGACATATTGGGTTCGGATAAAGTCTTTTTGAACCTGGCATCGATTTCTGCAAGCATTACTTCCTTAGGTTTAGTAGGCTGCGATGAGCCTTCGATAGTCCCACTACCTACATTCATATTGCCCAGTCTTGAGATTGAAGCTGCCGTCAGCTCTGTACCAGGCCCCATAAGCACCATACCGGCATCGTTTGTGACCGGCTTCGCAAGCTTCATTCCGGGTTTAAGGTTCTCTACAGGAACTTTAGGCAAGGTTATCTCCTATCAATGCGATTAATGTTGATTATTATATCATACAAAAAACTTTATTGTGGAAACCTGATGCATGTCGATATAATATTGGTCAGAAAAGCTTATACAGCCGGAGGATGCTGCAATGAAAAAACTTATCGAAAAGGCAAATATACTTATAGAGTCCCTGCCTTATATCAGAACCTTTTACGGCAAGACCTTTGTGATTAAATACGGCGGAGCCGCTCAGGTCGAAGATGCGCTCAAAGATTCATTCGCCCAGGATGTTGTGCTGCTGAACTTTATCGGCATAAAAACGATAATAGTCCACGGAGGTGGCCCGAAAATAAGCTCGACTATGAAGAAGATGGGCAAAGAGCCTGCATTCATTCAGGGCCAGCGCGTAACCGACAAAGATACTATGGATATAGTCGAGATGGTGCTGGGAGGGCTTATAAATAAAGAGATAGTCGCGCTGATAAACAGCCACGGCGGTAAAGCGGTGGGATTGAGCGGCAAAGACGGCAATCTTATAAAGGCAAAGAAAAAAATGCTCAAAAAAACTTCGCCAGAAAACAGCGACGACCTGATAGATATTGGATTAGTGGGAGAGGTTGATTCCATAAACCCGGAAATACTGAATTCTGTGGACAAAGACGGCTTTATACCCGTTATCGCCCCAATAGGGGTGGGAAGCAATGGCGATGCCTACAATATTAACGCTGACTATGTTGCAGCCTCTATTGCGGCTGCCCTGAATGCAGAAAAATTCTTGTTTCTCACGGATGTCCCGGGCATAAAGGATAAAAAAGACAATACCCTGTCTACACTAAGCAAAACCGATGTCCACAAACTTATAGAAGATGGAACAATATCCGGCGGAATGCTTCCTAAAGTTCAGGCATGCATGAAGGCCATAGAAAAAGGCGTAAAGAAGACCCATATAATTGACGGGCGGATTCCGCACAGCCTGCTGCTTGAGATATTTACAAAAGAAGGAATCGGAACAGAGATCGTCAGCGGCTGAAAAGCTACGAGAGCATGATATCGATGCGCTCCTCGTAGGCGGTGAACCTATCAAAGATGAAAACAAACTTAAAACCAGACTTGGTACGCTTGTCATGTTGACGCCTACCGACAGTGTGAAAGATAGATTGGCCGCTTTTTATCACTGGAATGACCCGCAAGCGTTGGAGCAGGCCGTAATGGTCGCAAAAGCGCAAAAGATCAATATAAAAGAAGTGAAACGATGGTCTGATAAAGAAGGCAATACTGAGAAATATCAAACTTTTCTTAATCTCTTAAAAAGCAAAACCAATTAGCAGCCTTAAACCTCTACTTATTCAATCCAGTTCATTTTTGTCTGGGGCCCCGTATTCACGGGGACGACGTCCGGGTTCCTGTCAGCGGCTGATCAGTTCACGCACAAGCTTCAGGTTTCTTGGATCGTCCTCTTCTGTATGTTTAGGAGTTTCAAGTATCATCGGGATATTTTTAAATGCGGAATGATTTATAAAATACTTTATACCTGCGCTGCCTATCTGCCCTTCGCCGATATGCTCATGCCTGTCAACCCTTGAATTATGGCCTTTCTTGGAATCATTGAGGTGGACCAGCTTTACAGAATCAAGCATTTGAAGCGCACGCAGCTCATCAACAAATGAATCAACACCAGCCTTTGATGAAATGTCGTAACCGGCTGCAAAAGCATGGCAGGTGTCTATGCAGATTCCTCCTATCAAGGAACCGCCAACACCGGTCATCAGCTCTTTTAGATCAAGTATTGAGGAAGTTATGTCCCCGCGTTCTCCTGCGGTATTTTCAAGAAGAAGTTTCGTCTTCCATTTCTTTGTTGAAGATATGCTTTTCAGCGCCTTTACAGCTTTGGCGCGGGCGACATCAGCATCCATCGAGGACGCGCTGCCGGTATGAAGCACAACATACTCAACATCGAGGGTATCGGCAATATCAAGCTCCTTCACCAGAAGATTGGCCGATTTTTCCAGCAGTTCATCAGCAGCGCAGAGATTTATCAGGTACGACACATGGATAAATACAGGGCTTATATCGTAGGACTTTTTAAATTCCTTGAACTGTTTGACAGAATCGCCTGCTAACTCGCCCACAAGCCACTGTCTTGGGCTGTGGGAAAATATCTGCATGGTGTTGCAGCCGAGTTCCTTAGCTCTTTCGAGAGAGAGATGAAACCCTCCAGCAATAGAGGTATGAACTCCGAGCCTCAAAGTATTTTTTTGCACTTTGAAATTTTAAAGAATAAGGCCTTTTATTCAGCTTCCAGAAGCTCTATATCGAAGATAAGGTCTTTACCTGCAAGAGAATGATTGGCATTCAATGTGACCGTATCCGCTGTAATGTCTGTGACCACCGCATCGAGAGAGTTGCCGTTAGGATGCTTTAATTTAAAAGCAGCCCCTTTTTTTGTATCTTCAGGGAAATGGGCCTTCGGCAATTCGAACATAAGGTCTTTTTTATAAGGTCCGTATGCTTCGTCAGAAGGAATCCTGACCGTCTTGGATTCACCTACAGACATGCCGTTTACCGCCTTGTCAAAACCCTGAATCATCTGCCCTGCACCGACAGTAAACTCAAGCGGTTCACGCTCCCGTGAAGAGTCAAAAACAGAGCCGTCATCAAGTCTGCCTGTGTAATGTACTTTTACGATACTGCCGGCAGAGGCTTTAACTTCAGAGTCTGCCCCGGCAGATTGAGGCTGGCTTTCAGCAGAAATTTCAGCGCCGGTTTTGCCGAACCTTTTTTGCCTTTTTTCTTCCTGCTTTTTCTGACGCGTCAGCTCTTTCTTTCTCTTATCACTTTTGTATGCACCTGCACGTTTTGCCAAGGAATCCTCCGTTTAATGATTATTAAGGCCAAAGAGCGATAAGTCATTTTGACACTGCAAAAACTCTTAGGCTTAATTAAAAGTGTCGTATTATTGACCGCAAAAAGTCAAGAATATTGCGACTGTTTTGACCAAAAATATTGAATATCAAAAAATGTGAAAAGTACCTTGACATTTGGCAGTAATGCTTCTATCGTATATGTAAGCTCGGAAACAAAAATTCTTCTGAGAAACCATTTATTAAAGGAGGAAGTATGAGAAAACTGTCGTTAGTACTTTTAGTAATTATGATTTCTGTAAGCCTCACCTTCGGCCTAGCTTTTGCAGCTCCGGCTGAAAAAGGTAAGGGCCCAATGCCTGCACCGCCAAAAGGTCCCGGCCCTGACATGAAAGGCAAAGGCCCTGAAGTCAAAGGTCCGATGGGTTCAAAAGGCCCCGGTCCTGACATGAAAGGCAAGCCTGTCCTTCCGCCTAAAGGTCCCGGCCCTGACATGAAAGGCAAAGGTCCTGAGCCTAAAGGCAAGCCTATGCCGCCAATGGTAAAAAAACCCATGCCAAAACCGATGCCCCCTAAAGGCCCCGGCCCTGACGTGAAAGGCAAAGGCCCTGAGCCTAAAGGCAAGCCTATGCCTCCAATGGTAAAAAAACCCATGCCAAAGCCTATGCCCCCTAAAGGCCCCGGCCCTGACATGAAAGGCAAAGGCCCTGAGCCTAAAGGCAAGCCTATGCCTCCTGTAAAGAAGCCTGTACCGGGAACCCACACTGCGACACCTAAAGATGCAAAACAGGCAGAAGCGCAGATGAAAGCTAGGTTGGCAGCTGAAAACGCAAAAAACAAACAGCAGCAGCAAAAAGCAATCATTGATATGAAAAAGAAGTCTATTGAAAGCAGGGGTGTAGACCAGAAAAAACTGCTTAAACCCATTGCACCTGCGCAAAAAGGCCCAGGTCCGGATATGAAAGGCAAAGGTCCTGACATGAAAGGAAAGGGTCCTGAGCCAAAAGGCCCGATGGGTCCGAAAGGCCCCGGCCCGGATATGAAGGGTAAAGGCCCTGACATGAAAGGCAGGCCTATGCCAATACCGCCTAAGGGCCCTGTACCTGGAACCCCAAAAGCTCCTGAACAAAAAGGCCCAACAGTTCCTAAAGGGCCTGCACCTACTACAAAAGGCAAATAAATAGTTTAGATACATTTCACAGCACCTAAAGGCTAACGGAATATTTCATTCCGTTAGCCTTTTTTTACTTTCATAAACGGCTTTAAAAATGTGAAAAGCACCTTGACTTTAAAAAAAAATGCTTTTATCTTAATAGTATGCTCGGAAGTTAGGTTTTTCCGAAAATCTTAATTAATTGGGGAGGTAGTATGAGTAAACTGTCGTTAGTACTTTTAGTAATTATGATTTCTGTAAGCCTCACCTTCGGACTTGCCTTTGCAGCGCCAGCAGAAAAAGGCAAAGGCCCAACCACTGCACCGGCAAAAGGCCCTGAACCAAAAGCTGCTCCCGCAACAGGCGCGATAAAAAGCAAGTGGGAGTTAAACCAAGAAAGAGCAGCGGAAAGGAAAATATTTTTAGAGAAACAAAAAGCCGAAGAAGCGAAACGGAAAGTGGCAGAAGAACAAAAACTTAAAGCAGAAGCAAAAGCAGAAGCAGAGCGCAAAAAGGCTTTCGAAGAGTTAAAGCAAAAACAGTACGAGGAACAAAAGCAGAAGCAGTACGGAGCGAAAGGTAAAGGCCCTGCTCCAAAAGGCAAGTAAGACTAAAAAAATAAACATTAAAGCATTTAAAGGCTAATGGAATATTTCATTCCGTTAGCCTTTTTTTACTTCCATAAGGCTTTAAAAATGTGAAAATTACCTTGACTTTTAAAAAAAATGCTTTTATCTTAATGGTAAGCTCGGAAGTTAAGTTTTTCTGAGAATCTTAATTAATTTAGGAGGTAGTATGAAGAAACTGTCGTTAGTGCTTCTAGTTATGGTTCTTTCTTTAAGCCTTACCGTAGGACTTGCGTTTGCAGCTCCTGCTGAAAAAGGCCCAGCTCCGAAAGGCCCTGACATGAAAGGCAAAGGTCCAGGCCCTGACATGAAAGGCAAAGGTCCAGGCCCTGACATGAAAGGTAAAGGTCCCGGCCCTGACATGAAAGGCAAAGGTCCCGGCCCTGACATGAAAGGCAAAGGTCCCGGCCCTGACATGAAAGGCAAAGGCCCAGGCCCTGACATGAAAGGCAAAGGCCCAGGCCCTGACATGAAAGGCAAAGGCCCAGGCCCTGACATGAAAGGCAAAGGCCCAGGCCCTGATCCAAAGGGAAAAGCTGGAGAAGCTAATCCTATGCCTTCCCCGTCTCCTGATAAAAAGGGCCCTGACCACAAAGGCAAAGGACCTATGCCAAAAGGCAAATAATAAAAATAAAAAAAACCTAAAGCTAACGGGATAAAATATCCCGTTAGCTTTTTAGTTTTTCGGACCAAGTTCTGCTATAATTCAACTTCAAAGCAACAACAGTATGAAAATCTCAACACTCAGAAAAAATATTTTTTTAGTTCAGGCAATTTCCTTTTTGGGGATTTTATTATTGTCTGAATTCGCCTTATCCGCCGACAATGCAACAGCTCCTTTAAAAAAGATGTCGCTCGCAGAAAGCATCGCGCTCGCATTAAGAAAAAACAGCACAATAGAGATAGCTTATTTAGACCGGGTGACCCAAAAATTCGATCTTATTGTGGCTGAAGACAAATTCATACCGAAACTGACATTAAGCTCGACCGCACAAAAAACCTCTACAACAAAAGACGGCGACAGGACCATAAATAGGACCGGAGACATCACCGCAAGCGCAACAGAAACACTGCATACAGGGGCGCTTCTGTCCCTTTCTACCTCAAGGTCTCTGAATATTGAAAGAACTTACGATCCTGAACGCTCAAAAACCGATTCATGGAGTGTCAGCATTACGCAACCGCTTTTAAAGGGCGGCGGCATCGAGGCAAATACAGCGTCAGTACAGATAGCAAGGCTTACAGAAAAGACAAACCTGCTGACTCTAAAAAATACTATTACGGATACGGTAACTTCCGTGATATGGGCTTATCGGACTTTTCTTCAGGCATCAAGGCAGGTTGAAATAAGCAGGCAGGCACTGGAAAGAGCGAAAAGCATCGTTTCTATAAGCAGGTCCCTTATCGAAGCAGGCAGAATGGCAGAACTTGAAATAGTTCAGGCTGAAGCAGAAGTTGCAAACAGGGAGCTCCTGCTGCTTACCGCGATTAATGCAGAGGATAATGCAAAAATAGCGCTCGCAAAACTGATTGATATAGACATAAACACCCAGTTCACAGCTGAGGAAACACTGGATGAAACGCCTGCAGTCCCTGCGTTTGAAACCCTAAAAAAAACAGCCTTAGAAAAAAGACCGGACTTTATTTCAAACGCTCTCGCTGTAAACATAGCAAAGCTGAATTATGCGGTCTCAAAAAACAACAGACTATGGGACCTCTCATTGTTCGGCAGCTACAGCAGGAATGAAGTTGTAGGCGGTCTTATAGTTGATGACGGAGCAGACAAAAAGACATGGAATACAGGCGCAAGGCTTACAATACCATTGAGAGACCTTACCCTAAAACAAAATTATATCCTTTCAAAAATCAGTCTTGAAAAAGCTGAGTTGAATCTAAAAAAACTGCGGGACAACATTGATCTAGAAATAAAAGACGCTCTGAGGGATTATGAAATAAAGCTTAAACAGATGAAGTTGTCCCAACACTCAAGCAGGCTCTACGAAAAGAAACTCGAAATTGAGCGTGAAAAATTAAGGGCAGGACGCTCTACAAACTTTCAGGTGGTTTCTGCGCAGAACGACCTCTTCAACGCGCAAATAGCAGAACTTACCGCTATAATAAGTTTCTTAAATGCACAGACCGCACTCGACAAAACTATCGGCACAACCCTAGACAGGTGGAATATAAGCGCTGTGGACAGATACGGTGAGGAAAAATTTAAATGATGCTATAATTTTTGATAGCATTCGATTAAGGAAAATTATTTTATGGCACAGGGAAAAACAGCAGAAGACAAAAAAACCCAAAACCTGAACCTGCTTTCGCGGGTAGGCATAGCGCTGTCTTCAGAAAAAGATACCGACAAGCTTCTTGAGATGATAGTTGACGCTGCAAGAAGCATGTCAAACGCAGACGCAGGAACGCTTTATATTCTGAACAAAAAAGAAAAACACCTCAGCTTCGAAATACTACAAAACGATACGATGAAAACCCGTATCAGCAGCAAACACAAGGAAGTTGCCGCGCCTCCTCCGGTGCCTTTGTATATAGAGGGGCAGCAGAACAATTCAAACGTATCATCCTTTGTGGCTCTGACCGGCAAAACCATTTCAATTGCGGATGTGTATGAATCGACCGAGTTCAATTTTGCGGGCCCTAAAAACTACGATGCAAAGACCGGATACCGCACAAAATCAATGCTGGTCATCCCGATGACAAACCATGAAAACGAAATTATCGGGGTGCTTCAGCTCATAAACGCAAAGGATTTTGTAACAGGAGATGTAATCCCCTTCTCTGAGGATGACAAAAACTATGTCTCGTCTTTGGCCTCTCAGGCTGCGATAGCTATGACAAACTCGGCTCTCATAAAAGACCTTATAAAAGACATCGAAGAAATTAAGTCGCTTCAACGCTCAGAAAAAGAGTTGGGCGCTAAACTGCGCGATGCATATATAAAAACAGAAGAGGCAAACAAAGAGCTGAAAGCAGCGTTGAAAAAAGTGCAGATGATACGCGTCGCTGCCACCGTATTCATCCTGCTTTTGTTTATAGCAGTAGGAGTATATTCGTGGAACCGCGTTCTGCTGCCCGAAAGAAAGAAAGCCGCGGCGGCAACTACCGAACAAAAGGGAGCCGCGTCACAAACCCATAAAATAGTCACCGGCACCGTCACCTCATCTCTTTACCTGACAGGAACTCTCGAACCCTTGAATGTGGTGAACATAACAAGCCCTATATACGGCAAGGTAAAAGAGATATTCTTCCGCTACGGTGAAATAGTAAATGCCGGACAGGTGCTTTTAAGGATGGACACCTCTGAGGTTGAAGTAAAGCACCGCGAGGCAAAGGCTGTTTACATAAGGGCTGCAGAACGATACAAAGAGATAGAAAAATGGGAAGACAGTCAGGAAGTTGTAAGGGTCAAGCGTTCTCTCTCTAAATCCAAGTTAGCTCTGGACTTGCAAAAACAGACTTACGAAGACACCGAGCGTCTTTTCAAAAAGGGGCTCGTATCCGCAAGCGAACTTGCTTACGCCAAACAGCAATACACAAGCGTTCAGCTCGACTATCAGAGCGCTGCGGATGAGCTCAAGGCCGCGATAGAAAAAGGCACCGGCGAAAACAAAAACATAGCCCATTATGAGATGGAAAACGCCAAAACAAGGCTTAAAGACCTTGAAGATCAGCTTACCTACTCAACAGTCACAGCCCCGGTCAGCGGTGTAATCATGCTCCCGGGATCGGTTTTCGAGGCGGGCGAAGCAAAGAAAATAGAAAAAGGCTCTCATCTTCAGGAGGGCGGAATAATTATGTCGATAGGCAACCTGACAGGCTTTTCGGTCAAAGCAAAGGTTGATGAGGTCGATATTACAAAAGTGGATGTTGGGCAAAGTGTGGTTGTTACCGGAGACGCCTTCCCCGGCATCTCGCATGAAGGCACGATAGCAAACCTTTCCTCTCAGGGAAACATTGTTCAGGGCGGCGGGGTGCCTACGTTTGAGATGAAGGTGGTCATCGAAAATATCGAACAAGAATATAAAAGCAGGATATTCGTAGGCATGTCTGCCAACTTGGAGATACTCACTTATTTAAATGATAAAGCCATTACCGTACCGATTACGGCGGTTACAGAGGCTGACGGCAAGCAATTCGTAAAAAAACAGAAGCTCGTAAAAGGCAAAAAGAGTTTTGAAAAGACCGAAGTGCAGACAGGCCGTACACATTACAACTCGATTGAAATCTTGAGCGGATTGGCCGAAGGCGACGAGGTGCTGACAGACGGCCGATGATCTGCAATGCTTAAACTGAATGAAATACAAAAAAGCTATCAGGTCGGGCCTGCATTCGTAGAAGTTCTAAAAAATGTGAATCTCGACGTTGCGCAAGGTGAGTTTTTGGCCATCATGGGCGCATCCGGCAGCGGAAAATCCACCTTGATGAATATAATGGGACTCCTCGACAAACCTACTTCCGGTTCATACCTGTTCGAAGAAAAAGAGATAAAATACGACGATGACGACGTGCTGTCCGGCATGAGAAATATGATAATAGGTTTTGTGTTTCAGCATTACAATCTTCTGCCGAGGCTCACGATTCAGGAAAATGTGGGCATGCCTCTCAAATACAAGGGAACAAATGACGACGAGATAAAACGCAGATCTTATGAACTCCTGAAAAGAATAGGCATAGAGGAACTGGCATCACGCAAACCGTCCGAGCTTTCTGGAGGCCAGCAGCAAAGGGTCGCGATAGCAAGAGCTCTGGCAGGCAATCCCAAGCTGATACTTGCAGACGAGCCTACAGGGGCTCTGGACACCGCATCAAGCGAAGAGATAATGGACCTGTTCGGAAAACTCAACACCGATGATGGAATTACGGTGGTTGTAATCACACACAATCCAATGCTTGCAAAGAAATGCAAACGTCTTGCCCTACTGCAGGACGGGACGATCGTAGAACAGTGAAAAACAAAACAGCATTAAAAGAGGCATTATCGAGCCTGTATGCTGCAGGACAGAGAGCCCTCATAGCGCTGGTCGGAATAGTCATCGGCGTAGGGTCGGTCATCGCAATGATCTCGGTCGGCACGATGGCGCAGGGCGAGGCCCAGAGGCAGTTTTTGGAGATGGGCACAGATATCATAACCATCCAGAACAGTCCGGCCGGAGTATCCCTCGGCAGCAGACCGAACTTCTCCCGGCAGATATCCGAGCTTCTAGAAATTCCTGCGTTCTGCCCGGCGATAGCAAAAGTGGCGCCTTCCGTAAATCCAAAGATGGATGCATCCTATGCCGGCAAAAAACTTGACGGGACGGTAGTTCTCGGCGTCAATCAGGCTTTTCAGGAGCTTCAAAAACTGCGGATAAAAAACGGCCGGTTTCTTTCGGACCTTGATGAGTTGGAGCGCTTTTGCGTGGTGGGTGATTCGCTGCGCGCAAAGATCGAACAGGCAGGTTCCAAAAATATAATCGGGGACAAAATCAAAGTTGGCGGCGCTATTTTTACCATAGTAGGGACCATAGAGCCGGCACAAAAAGGCTTGCTGCGTGATTTCGATGCGAATCAGGCAGTTTATACTCATATCACCACGACCCTAAGAATAAGCGGGGCAGCAGAAACAGCAACAACCATAGCGCAGGTAAAAGAAAATTTCGATAATGCCGTAGCCAAAGAACAAGTCGAAGAATATTTTCAAAAAAATACAAAGGTAAAGAGCGTCAAAGTGACCAGCCCTGAAGAAATGATTGCACACATGGAAAAACAGATGAGACTATTTACACTTCTGCTCGGCGCGGTAGGCAGCATAGCTCTTATTATGGGCGGGGTTGGGATTATGAATGTTATGATCTCATCTGTTCAGGAAAGACGCAAAGAGATAGGAATAAGGAGAGCTCTGGGAGCCAAAAGAAAAGACATAAGAGATCAGTTTCTTCTCGAAGCGCTTGTGTTGTCACTTGTAGGAGGGGCGCTGGGTATAGTTTTCGGAACCGGGGCGTCTGCGCTTATGGCACATCTCGCGAAATGGCAGTTCAGCCTTTCATTCATATCAATAATAAGCGGTGTGGGTGTCTCTACTGTAATCGGCGTATTCTTCGGACTTTATCCGGCGCACCAAGCATCAAGACTCGATCCCATCGTCGCCTTGAGAGCAGAGTAAAATACAGCAGGCTTTTCCCCTTATCATAGATTCACAGATTCTTGAATTTTACCGTATCTGTAATATAGACTATCCCTGCAAAACACTATAGACTCTATACTAAATCAATACAAAACATTATTAAGGGGGACTCTATGGCAAAAGCTGTAAAAAAAACAAAGGCTGTAAAACCTGCGGCAGGCAAAGCAAAGAAATATGTTTATTTCTTTGGCGGCGGCAAGGCTGACGGAAACGAGTCGATGAAGAATCTTCTCGGCGGCAAAGGCGCAAACCTTGCCGAAATGGCGGGACATCCTCAACTACGTCTGCCTGTTCCTCCCGGTTTCACAATTACCACCGAAGTATGCACCTATTTTTATGAAAACAAGCGCACCTATCCCAAAGAACTTAAAATACAGATCGAAGACTCTATAAGAAAAATCGAAAAAATTATGAGCAAAGGCTTCGGAGATCCGGTGAACCCGCTTCTCGTCTCGGTCCGCTCCGGTGCAAGGCGTTCGATGCCGGGTATGATGGAGACTGTCCTGAATGTCGGCCTTACCAGCAAGACCATTCCGGGCCTTATAAAGAAGACGAACAACGAAAGGTTCGTTTGGGATGCTTACCGCAGACTTATCATGATGTACTCTGATGTTGTCATGGAAAAAGCAGCAGGCATAGAGCCCGAAGAAGGAAAAGGCATACGCAAGCTTCTCGAAAAACAGCTCGACCAGCTGAAAAAACGCAAAGGCTATAAAGCTGACACTGACCTCACCGCAGAAGAGATGAAACAGATTGCAATAGACTTCAAGACCACGGTAAAAGAGGTGCTCGGCAAGCCATTCCCGGACGATCCGATGGAACAGCTCTGGGGTGGAGTAAGCGCAGTATTTGCAAGCTGGAACGGCAAGCGCGCCGTAGAATACCGCCGCATAGAAAAGATTCCTGATGAGTGGGGCACAGCCGTAAATGTTCAGTCAATGGTATTTGGAAATATGGGCGATGACAGTGCAACCGGAGTGGCATTTACCAGAAACCCCGGAACCGGTGAGAACCAGTTCTACGGCGAATACCTTGCCAATGCTCAGGGTGAGGATGTTGTGGCAGGAACCCGCACACCGGCGCCTGTCAACGAATATTCAAAAAATGATCAGAGTTCCCATCTGCCAACGCTCGAAAAGACCATGCCGCATCTGTACAAGGAGCTATTCAAGTACCAGAAGCAGCTCGAAAAGCATTATAAAGACATGCAGGACATCGAGTTCACAATCGAAAAAGGCACTCTGTACATGCTCCAGTGCCGTATCGGAAAACGCAACGGCGTTGCAGCGGTCCGCATGGCTGTAGAAATGCACAGAGAAAAACTTATAGACCTGAACACCGCAGTACAGCGCGTTGCGCCCACCCAGCTTGTTGAACTTCTTCTGCCTATGATAGATCCGAAAGCGGAACTGACGCACAAAGTTATCGCAAAAGGGTTGCCGGCAGGGCCGGGAGGAGCAAAAGGCCGTGTGGTATTCACCTCGCATTCCGCTGTTGAATGGGCCTCCAGAGGAGAAAGGGTTATCCTCGTACGCGAAGAAACATCACCTGAAGATGTTGACGGCATGCACAAATCACAGGCAATCCTCACAAGCAAGGGAGGAATGACCTCCCACGCAGCGCTTGTAGCTCGGGGATGGGGCAAATGCTGCGTCGTTGGCTGCAGCGACGTAGAGATAGCGCACAACGGAAAATCCTTTACAACGAAAAGCGGGGTAACCGTTCACGAAGGCGAATGGATAAGCCTCAACGGCACAAAGGGCTTGGTTTATCAGGGAGAGCTTCCACTTGTTGATATCGACCTCGACCACAATAAATCCTACAAAGAATTGATGACGTTGGTTGATAAAGTCCGCGTGATGAAGGTCAGAACCAACGCCGACACACCTAAAGACGCGGCTCAGGCGATCAAGTTCGGAGCCGAAGGCATAGGACTTTTCCGCACAGAGCATATGTTTTATGGAGAAGGCAGCGACAAGCCGTTGTTCCTCCTTCGCAAGATGATAATGAGCAAAACCGAAGCCGAGCGCAGGAAGGCGCTTGATGAGCTTTTCCCGTTTGTCAAAAATGACATAAAAGCAACTATGGAAGTTATGAACGGTTTGCCTGTTACTATCAGGCTTCTTGACCCGCCGCTGCATGAGTTCGTACCGCACAGCGCAGACAAGATAAAAGGGCTTGCGGACGCGCTTAAGGTACCGGTAAGCGAGATCGAAAAACGCGGAGAAGGTCTGCGTGAAAACAATCCGATGCTCGGACATCGCGGCGTTCGCTTGGGCGTAACTTTTCCCGAAATTACAGAGATGCAGGTTCGCGCTATTCTCGAGGCAGCAGGAGAACTTGTGAAAGCCGGCAAAAAGGCCTTCCCCGAAATAATGATCCCTGTCACATGCGCAGTTGCAGAGCTGAATGACCAAAAAGCCATAACAGACCGCGTTTACAAAGAAGTCTGCGCAAAACTTGGGATCAAAAAAATTCCGTATCTGTTCGGAACTATGATAGAGATCCCGAGGGCGGCCCTGCTCGCAGGAGTGATGGCAGAGACGGCAGAGTTCTTCAGCTTTGGCACGAATGACCTTACACAGATGACTTTTGGCTTTAGCCGTGACGACATTGGCTCGTTCCTTCCGGACTATCTCGGAAGCAAGATACTACCCGCAGACCCTTTTGCAACCATAGACCAGTCTGGTGTGGGAGAGCTTATAAACATAGGAATTGAAAGAGGCAGAAAAACCTGCAAAGACCTGAAGGTCGGAATCTGCGGAGAGCATGGGGGTGATCCTGAGAGCGTAGAGTTCTGTTACCGCGCAGGAATGAACTATGTAAGCTGCTCGCCTTTCCGCGTGCCGATAGCCCGTCTTGCAGGGGCGCAGGCCGCAATCAAATACAAAAAGAAATAGCCGCTATTAATTTTTTTTGAAAGGCCGGTGAGAAATCACCGGCCTTTTTTTATTCAACAAAACAAAAAATTACTGCGCATAAATTGACTTGCACGAATTTGGGAAAGTATAATCACTATCTCATGGAAGACACCAACGAACTTATACAACAACGCTTCAAAAAATTATCTGAACTGCGTGAGACCGGCTTAGATCCTTACAACGGCAAGTTTATGCCCGAATTCAGCGCAGCTTTTTTACTGGACAAATACCGTGATATGGACAAGGAAACCCTCGAATCACAGACTATAAATGTGACAGTTGCAGGCAGGGTTATCGCGTTCAGAGATTTCGGTAAGGCTGCATTCGGCCATGTGCAGGATGCGAGCGGAAAGATCCAGATGTATCTAAAAAAAGATATGCTGGGAGAAAAATTCAAACTTCTCAAAAAGCTCGATATAGGCGACATCATAGGCGTAAGCGGCAGGCTTTTCAGGACAAAAACCAACGAGCTAACTGTTGAAGTTATTGACTTTGTGATGCTTTGCAAATCCCTTCGTCCACTGCCCGAAAAATGGCACGGTCTAAAAGATATCGAAATCAGATACAGACAGAGATATGTTGACCTGATAGTTAATCCCGAAGCAAAGGATATCTTCGCAAAAAGAAGCGCGATCATCAAATCTATCCGAGACTTTTTAGAGTCAAAAGGTTTTATAGAGGTCGAAACCCCGATGATGCACAAGATTCCGGGCGGTGCAACTGCGCGGCCTTTCAAAACTCACCATAATGCGCTCGATATGGAGCTGTATCTAAGAATCGCACCTGAATTGTTCTTAAAAAGGCTTCTTGTCGGCGGCTACGAGAGAGTTTTCGAGTTGAACAAAAATTTCAGGAATGAAGGAATTTCGACAAGACATAATCCTGAATTTACGATGATGGAATTTTATATTGCGTATCAGGACTATAATTTTCTTATGTCGTTTACCGAAGAACTTTTTGCGTATGTTGCAAAGAGGGCAATTGGAACGCTTAAAATTCCTTATGGTGATTTGACTATTGACCTAACTCCGCCTTGGCCGCGCCTGCCGATGCTTGATGCAATGGAACAAAAAGGCGTACCCAAGGAAGCGCTTGCAGACTGTGATGCTGCGGTCGCATGGGCGAGAAGCAAAGGCATGAATATTCCATCAGGCAGCTCCTTCGGCAAAGTGCTTGACGAGATCTTCAAAGAGACAGTTGAAGTTGATTTGATCCAACCGACATTCATAACCGACCACCCGGTAGAGCTTTCTCCTCTTGCAAAACGCAAGCCGGACAATCCTGACCTTGTAGAAAGATTCGAGCTTTTCATCGCGGGCAGAGAAATAGCCAATGCGTTCTCGGAGCTTACCGACCCGATAGACCAGAAAGAGCGTTTTATTAAGCAGGTCGAGGCAAAAGAGCGCGGGGATGACGAAGCCCATTCTATGGATGAAGATTTTGTGCGCGCCCTCGAATACGGCATGCCGCCTGCTGCAGGTGAAGGCATAGGCATAGACAGGCTTGTTATGCTGTTGACCAACTGCCAGTCAATTAGGGATGTAATAATCTTCCCTTTGATGAAGCCTGAACAATAAACGCAGTCCTCAATTCAGTTAATACACCGTTGTCTTAGTTCTCGAAGTTGCAGAGGAAAGTGAACCTCCGCCGCATGAGGCTGTTTTTATAAGACTGCTGAGAAGAGAGCCGCCGAATTTAGATTTCCATGCATTGATCTGATCAGCGCTATACTCTATGTTTGGGTACGCTGTCCCGCCCCCGTTTCGGGTTATCTCCACATTCCCGTTAAACACCATAGCCCCCTGCATCTTGTCATTTCCGTTAATCGTTACATTCGGAGTCTCTGTGCCTGAATTGCCCACAAATATCAATCCTTCACTGGTTGTATTTCCGCTCAGAGTTATATTGCTGGCGCGGGCAGTTGCAAGAATACCTGTAAATCCACCGCTGCCGCTCATGTTAAAGCTGGTCTCACCGGAAGTGCCTGTACAGAAGTATCCACTCAAGGTTGGTTGGTTGCCACTCAACCCGACAGAAAGAGTTTCGCTTGCATACACAAACATATCCGGAGCCTGATTCTGCGTATCGTTGATAGTCACCTGAGCAGCCGTTATAAGAACTGTGGTGCAGTTAGACGACGCCAATATATTGGTGGTTCCGCCTCCGCTGGTTTCGCATCGTATATCTCCTGAGTTATTGATAGTAGTGCATGTGGTATTCGCAACTGTGGTGGCATTGCTTGAATAAAATTTACATGCAGCAGGAACGCTAGAATTCAATGTGGCTGCAGCCGCAATATTCTGTGTGACCAAATCGCTCCAACTTGAAGCATTAAAGAGCTTAGAGGTCATATCATCAATTGTCTTCTGCTGTGCCTTGGGCTCTCCAATAAAATGAGATTCGGTTGAAATTGTGGTTGAGCAATTCGAAAAGCCGCAGGATTCGTATATAACTGCAGAGCCGCATCCATTCGAACTGATAGCAGAGTTGTCTCCGTTGAATGTTTCGTTGCTTATGTTGTTGGCAACAAGAGCGGTTACATCGCTGGTGCTCATAGGAACCACCGTAACCCTTATAATAGATGCTGTCCCCATCTGCCCTTTGCCATACACAAAGCAATAAGTGCTTGAATTATCCGGCCTGCCAAAGTAGCTATAACTCGCGCCTCCGGTCAAACTGCCGCTTGTGGATGTTGGGGAGCATGTTGCCGCAGCCGCAACTCCTGCATTTAGCGCATATTCTGCCGCAGCGGTTGCAAGCTGGTATTTTTGTTCACTCCCCACCGACATATATCCAAGTTGCGAAATTGTCATGGATGCTCCGGCAATAACCAGAATTAAAAGCATCACCGTCAAGGCTATTAAAATAGCCATTCCTCTTTCATTTCTGATTATTTTTCCCATTTCTCAGTCATCTCCCAAAAACCTTGTTCGATGTAGTGTAGTTGTCATATGATCCGCTGCCTCCGGTATATTTTGCGCTCTGACTTCTAAAAGTTAAGCTTACATTCACAGCCCTGCATGCAGTTCCCCCAGCGGATGAACTGCAGTTCGTTCCGCTGGGCATGGCGGTTGCAGAAAACGCCTCAACCGGAGCTACCGGCACTGCAGACTGCGAATTGCCGCAAATAGAAGCATCAGTCAAATCAACATACAACCAATTTTTGTTAGAATCATTAGAATTTGTTGAACAATAAAACCTTATTGTGTGCCAAAATCGCTGCAACACATCTCCCGACTGAACAGTCTGAGAAGTCATTGCAGAGTTCGCAGTAACATTCGAAGTTGCACCTGCAGTTAAGTCCGAACAAGTCTTATCATCAGAGCTCAAATTAGCAATGGATTCAGGAACGACGCTGCCTCCTGAAATTGAGTTTGCAGTAACATTGTCTCTCCAGATTACATAACAGTTATCAGTTGCGTTTGATTTAAGCCTGCAGCTTATAATGTTGGCTGTGCTTCCGGACACCGAATAAACAAATCCCATGCCATAAATGTTTCCGTAGAAAGTGGCATCAGAACAACCGTTCGTAGTGGTTATGGTCATCGCTCTTTGAGTTGATGGGCAGTTAGTACAATTTGAATCATCCTGCTGTGATACCACCCCAACACCCCACCTGTCAAAAAATCTGCCCATCAGCTCAATAGCAGGGGTTTTTGTCTGAAGATTATCAGCTATGCTTTTTACATCCTTGAAATCCCTTACCACAGCCATATATGCCGCTGTAATCGAACCAACGATAATAATAGTTATCGCCAAGGCCATCAAAGATTCAATCATTGTAAAACCCTTGTGGTTGCGTCTCACCATTCCCCCGTTAATTGCAAACTTTTGTGGTCATTACAAAATTTTTGCCGACACCCGATGCCGTAATAGTCACATCATTACAGCTGCCGCTTGAAGGAGAACAGCTCCCACTTGCAGAGATTGTTATGGTTGCGTTATTGCGCTCTGCGCATGTCTTGTTTGAAGGCGTAATCAGTGCCTGACACTCTGTCACAGCCGAAGCCGCTGCATTTATAACACAATCCATCGCTGCCCTGTCGGCAGTCTGTGTTGAAAATCTTGCCAAAGTTGTTATAAGGCCTATGATAGCTATAGCTACTATCGCAACCGCCATCAAAGATTCTATAAGAGTAAATCCTTTTGGCTTCAACTTGAACATGAGGCGCAGTCTCCTGACCCTATTTCTTTTCTTACCCCAGTAGAGCTTATGCATAAACGGGTGTACCCGTTGTTATATGCGAGGCATACATAGCCTGTTTGAATCGCCATCCCACGCGGATCAAACGAAGCGCCTGAACCGGACAGGCTAATATATGATTCCGAAATGCTTAGCCCTTGCTGAGGTACTGCGGTCCCTGAACAGATAGCGGCTGACCTGCTGTTCCCTATATCATAAAGAGTTACCGAGCTTCCACTTACGCACACACTAATATTGGTTGTCCTTTCCATCCCCAGCATCTTCGAATATTTTACAAGGTATTCCATTTTTGCAACATAGTTGTCATATCTGTATTGTTTAATATAGACCATCAAATTAGGTAATGCGACCGTAGCCATTACTATAATTATAGACGCAACGACCAGCAACTCTATTGTTGTTATACCTTTTTTGCTTGATATCTTCTGCATTCTGATATGAAATTTTTTATTTTTCATGATTAATTTTACCATATAAAATTCGTTTGACAAAGAAATAAGCTTTTGTATAACATGAGTATTCATTTTTTATTTAGCCATGTACTTTCAAGACCTAATCCAAAAATTAAACACATTCTGGGCCGGCAAAGGATGCATACTGCTTCAACCGTATGATCTCGAGGTCGGCGCCGGTACATTTCATCCTGCCACCTTTTTCAGGGTGCTCGGCCCGGAGCCATGGAAAACCGCTTATGTGGAGCCATGCCGCAGGCCCACCGACGGCAGATATGGCGAAAATCCAAACAGGCTTCAGCATTATTACCAGTATCAGGTAATTCTAAAGCCATCACCGCTTGAAAGTCAGGAGCTATACCTTGAAAGCATGAGCATGGTCGGCATAGACCCTACCAAACATGATATCAGGTTTGTTGAGGATGATTGGGAATCTCCTACCCTCGGAGCATGGGGGCTCGGCTGGGAAGTATGGCTTGACGGAATGGAGATAACGCAGTTCACATATTTTCAGCAAGTGGGCGGCATAGACCTGAAGCCGGTTTCTGTAGAGCTTACATACGGGCTTGAGAGAATAGCCATGTACCTTCAGGAAATAGACAATGTTTACAACATCGAATGGCGCAAAGGCGTCAAATACGGAGAGATACACAAGCAGGGGGAGATTGAGTTTTCAAAATACAATTTCGATTACTCTAACGACAAGCTGCTTGTAAAACAGTTTGACGCCTGCGAAAAAGAGTCTAAAAGATTGATCGAGGCCGGCTTAGTGCTTCCGGCCTATGAATTCTGCCTTAAGGGTTCGCATACATTCAACCTGTTGGACGCACGAGGAGTTATTTCTGTCACAGAAAGAACCGGATATATAGCAAAAGTCAGAGGGTTGGCCAAGCTTTGCGCTGAAGCTTATCTGAAGCAGCGTGAAGAAAAGGGATTTCCGCTGCTTAACGACAACAACGGATAGATAGAATGGAACAGAAAAGCAATACAACAGCAATGCTGCTTTTGGAAATAGGCACCGAAGAAATACCGGCCCGTTTTCTGCCGGTGGCGATGGACAAGCTACGCTCCAATGCAGAAAAAATGCTGTCCGACAAAAGGCTTTCATTCTCGTCACTGAAAACCTATGCCACCCCTAGAAGACTTTCTCTTATAGCCGAGGATGTGCCTTCTTATCAAACAGCTTCAGAAAAAGAGATCTGGGGACCGCCTGTGAATGTGGCTTTTGACAGCAGCGGCAATCCTACAAAAGCTGCAGAGGCTTTCGCAAAAACGAACAGTGTGCCGATAGATTCCCTGCAACGAAAAGAAAAAGGCAAAGGCTCATATTTGGTTGCGGTTGTCAGAGAAGATGCTCAAGACACCGAAAGCATCATGCAGGCCATGCTGCCTGAACTTATACTCTCTCTAAATTTCCCTAAATCAATGCGTTGGGGAAACGGCAGCATCAGGTTTGCGAGGCCTATACACTGGATACTTGCATTATACGCTAATAAAAAAATTGTTTTTGAGATAGAGGGAATAAAGAGCAGCAATATGACAAAGGGCCACAGGTTTCTTTCTCCAGCCTCTTTTGAAATCAAGGATACCCGCTCTTATATCAACCTACTGAAAAATAATTTTGTGGTGCTTAATCCTGAAGAACGCAAAAAAAACATACTGCAAGAAGCTAACAGTCTTACTGAAGCAATAGGAGCCTCCATCGTAAAAGATGATGAGCTTATTAATCATGTTTCCTATCTCATCGAATATCCCACGCCTTTTATGGGAACCTTCCCTGCAGAATACCTTGAACTGCCTCCTGAGCTCCTTATAACGGTCATGAAGGGCCACCAGAAATATTTTGCTGTGAATTCGGGGGCCAAGCTAACAAACCGCTTCATCATTGTCAGCAACACCAAAGAAGACAATGCTGAAACAATAAAGAGAGGCGCTGAGCGTGTAATAAAAGCAAGATTCGAAGATGCGCGCTTTTATTATCACGAGGACAAAAAGGTCTCTGAAAAGGAAAGGCTCAAAGAACTTAAAAAAGTCACTTTCCATGAAAAACTCGGGAATCTGCATGACAAAGTTTTGAGGATCTCTGCTATAGCCGAACTTATTTCAGACAAGTGTTCGCCTGATATAAAAGACGAAATCAAGACCGCAGCTCTGCTTTCCAAGTCGGACCTTGCATCGGGTGTTGTAAGGGAGTTCCCTGAGCTTCAGGGTACAATGGGCGGTTATTACGCTGCAAACGATAAGCTTTCTTCCGAAATTTCCAAGGCCATCTCAGAACATTACCGTCCTGCTTTTTCGGGTGATGAAATTCCTGAAACCGATGCAGGTGCTGCAGTAAGCCTTGCCGACAAGCTGGACAATATAGCCTCGTTTTTCAGCATAGGGCTTGCACCGACAGCTACCGAAGACCCGTTTGCTTTAAGAAGACAGACCCTCGGCATAATTGCGATTCTTATCGGCAAAAGATATCGAATGAACATAATAGAGCTTTTCACCAAAGCGCTTCAGCCATATCAGTCAGATAAAACAGCATCCGTACTTGAAGGCATGCTAAGGTTTTATGAGCAGCGGCTTGAGGTACTTCTGCAGTCTCAGGGATACACTGCAGACTGTGTTAGTGCAGTGGCCTGTTTTGCAAAAGACGAACCTCTATACTCTGTGAAAGACAGACTTGAGGCTCTTAAGAAATTCAAACTTGTTGCCGGATATGAAAGCTTCCTACTTGCTTTCAAGAGAATTAACAATATAGCACCTCAGGACAAATCAGAGCCTGTAAAGAAAGAGATGTTCACTCAGGACGAAGAATCAGCGCTCTACAGCGCGGCCGAGTCTGCGGCATCCAAACTTTACCCTCTGCTCGCGCTTGAGAGATACTCAGATTCCTTAGAAGTTCTGCTTACGCTGAAAGATCCTGTCAATAATTTCTTCGACAAAGTGCTGGTCATGGACAAAAACGAAGATATAAAAAATAACCGGCTTGCACTGGTAAAGTATATCCAGACTGTAGGCCGTCAGCTTGCTGATTTCTCGAAGCTTAGTTAAACTGCTGCTTTAAAAACCAAACAGAATTTCACACTATTTATGATTGTAACTTTTCGACCAAAAAGTTATTATTAAAACCATCTGCTAATTTAATTATGAAAGACGAACTTACAGAACAAATACTAAAGAGATTCACATGGGCTGGCATTGCTCTGTTTCTAGTTATTATTCTGGGTACCTTGGGCTACAGAGTGATAGGCGGGGACAAATATTCGCTTGTAGATTGCCTGTACATGACAGTTATAACCATATCCACAATAGGCTATGGTGAAATTGTTGACTTGGCAAACAATCCGATAGGCAGAGTCTTTACAATGGTAATTGCGCTCTGCGGGATTGGATCACTTACCTATATCCTTTCTAATGTCACTGCCTTTATTGTTGAAGGCGAGCTAAACGAAGCGTTCCGGAGGAGAAAGATGGAGAAGCTCATCGAAAAATTCAAAGACCACCATATTGTTTGCGGTATAGAGGGGGTGGGATTCCACATAGTCAATGAGCTGTACGAAACCAAAAGACCGTATGTTATCGTTGATATAGACAGGAAGAAGATCGAAAAAATACTCCCGACATTTCATACAAATGTGTACATAGAAGGTGATGCCACCGACAACGACACCCTTTTAAAGGCTGGTATCAACAGGGCAACCGGACTTTTTGCGGTTTCGGGTGATGACAACCTGAATATGGTTATAAGCCTTACCGCAAAGCAGCTTAATCCTTCCATACGGGTGGTTGCAAGAAGCCATGACCTTAAAAACATCGAAAAGATGAAGATGGCCGGAGCTGATGCAGTAGTTTCTCCAACATTTATAGGCGGCCTCAGAATGGCATCGGAAATGGTGCGGCCTGCTGTGGTTTCATTTCTTGATATAATGCTTCGCGACAAAGAACGCGGCCTGAGAATAGAAGAGGTTGAGATACCGGCCTCCTATGTCGGCAAACCATTGTCGGCATTATCTTTAAAAAGGTATAAGCACACGCTGCTTCTCGCAATAAGAACTCTAGAGGACTGGGTGTTCAATCCACAGGAAGACTACCTTGTACAACCATCAAGCACGTTGGTACTTATGTCAAATCCTGAAGAAAGAGAACTGGTACTGAAAGGCTTGACAGAACAAAAATAGAAGAATCTGTGGGGTATTACGAATTCAGCATCAAGGTTCCTGATGAGTCTAAAGATGCCCTTATTGAACTTATGCGGGGTTTTGGGCTTGCCGGGGTTATAGAATCAAACTCAAAAATTACAGCTTATTTTTCTGACTCAGAAAAAATCGAAACTATTATTGAGGGTCTCAAACAATCCGCTCTGAATTTAACTAACAGCGGACTGCCTTCAAATCTGTCCTACGATCATGTTTTTGTGCCTGAACAAGACTGGAACGAAACATGGAAAAATAATTTCACACCAATTGATGTTGGAAAAACATTGTCAATCCTGCCTCCGTGGGAAACACAGCAAAGTTCTAAGACCAACCTTATAATTGATCCCGGCATGGCTTTCGGCACAGGACATCATGAGACCACCAGATTTTGTCTTGCAATAATAGAACACTATGCATCAACAGCAAAAACAAAAAACAGTTTCCTAGATCTGGGAACCGGAACAGGCATACTGGCAATAGCAGCAGCAAAGCTCGGCTTTAAAAAGATTACGGCTATCGACAACGATCCGCTAGCTATTGATGCTGCACGCAGAAATACGGCTTTAAACAAACTTTCAAACGTATCGGTAATCGAAGGTGATGCTTCCTGTGCCCTAGGTTCATACGATATGATCGCCGCCAACCTTGTATCCGAAACACTCATAAAAATAGCACCCGAGATAGCTCAAAGGCTTGAGCCTGAAGGAATCGCTTTGCTTTCCGGCATGATCACTGGACAAGAGATAGAAGTTCTATCTGCAATGGAGTCATGCGGTCTTACGCTATTGAGGCGTTTTGAAGACGGCCGCTGGACATCTGTGACCGTAGGGAAAAATACGCCACAAAGCCTGTAAATGTAAAAATGTCAATGTGTTATGATACTTGACATTTATCAGAGTTAGCTATTAATATTTGAAAGTGTCTATTTTTTCAGGAAAATTGTGAGGTATTTATGACAAAGGCTGATATAGTTAATCTGGTT
>PEAD01000003.1:0-31209 GCA_002753335.1 Nitrospirae bacterium MYbin3 | reverse complement strand
AAAAAGTGGGGCTTCCGAGAAATGAGACTCAACTTATAGTTGAAGCTGTGTTCGATACACTTAAGGAAACCTTGCAAAAAAATGAATCTATCAAGGTTTCTGGGTTCGGCACCTTTAATATAAGAAATAAAAATTCGAGGGTGGGTCGTAATCCCAAGACAAAAGAAGAAGTCGAGATTACTCCTCGCAGAGTCATCACATTTAAGGCAAGCGACCAGCTTAAAGAAGCAGTAGAAAAAGCCTGAGCTTTTTTCTGTTGTCAGCGAAGGGAAGATAATTATCTCAATGCATGACGCATTAGAATCACCCGAACCGCTGAAGCTATTTCCGGAAAGAATTTTTTACAAGATCGGCGAGGCCGGGAAAATAGTCGGCGTGGAATCTTATGTCCTTAGATATTGGGAAACAGAATTCCCTTTTCTAAAACCCAGGAAAACATCTTCAGGACAAAGAATTTACACAAAAGATGACGTTGACCTTCTGACCCAGATAAAGAAGCTTTTACATGAAGAAAAGTATACGATTGAAGGGGTCAGAAAAAAGCTTAGCTCAGGTGCTCTGAAAACTAATTCAGATGACAAGATTTTAGAGGCACCTATACCAGCAGTACAAGATGCAAGAAGCACTAGTGGCAATGCTGAGGTCCTTAAAGCGGTTAAACAACGCTTAGCGAAACTGCTTGGGGATCTTTCATAAGTTCGGGGCGTAGCGCAGCTTGGTTTAGCGCACTCGCTTGGGGTGCGAGAGGTCGGCCGTTCGAATCGGCTCGCCCCGACCAATTTCACTTTTATTATCAATTAGTTATAGCCACAACTTCTTAGTCCACGCACCTAAATGCCTATTTTTTAGGCATTTAGGTGCGTTTTAGATTTCTTATTAGTAGATTTTTTTGTTTTTGCTGTTGTACTGTTTTTTGAAATGACACTTTTCTTCTTTTTTATGTTTTTTGCCTTCACTTTGATAGGTGCATTTTTTTCTTTTTCCTTATCAGTAAGCGGCTTTACGGCCAATACTGTTTCTTCCATCTCTATACCGAATACTGAAGAAATATCTGCATCTTCAATAATTCGCGCGCCTTTTCTCGGAGTTTTTGATATCAGACGCTCTGCTTTTTCCAGCACCGCCCTGTGTATAAGTTCATCCATCTCTTTATTCCGAAGAACGAAAAACAGAGCAGGATTCTCATCAAGCCTTGCCCCCACCCCATACAGTGTTGCGGCCACATGTTTGCACATATCCGCCCAGTCAGGACAGGAACAGTTAAATCTGATCTCTTTTGGTGCAGGGAAAAGACCGGCTTCTTTGCGTATAAAAAGGTTTCCAATTTCGCTGGAAAAAGTTCCGGCGAAAAGTTCATGTATTGAATCAATCATTCCCTGACACTCCGAAATCAAGGTCTGCCAGATACCGCTGTTTAGCGGAGTTATCTTTATTTCTACAGAATAAGGTTTTGAGGATGAACCTTGCACCAACGACTGAATAGAGCCTGCGGCAATCTGAAGGTCAAGTACAGCTCCGTGCCTTACATAGCTTCGGCCCCTACCTATGCGATTGCTGTAATCGGCGTACTGTTCGAGATTTTTATTCCAAGCCTTGCCCCACCATGTCCGAGCAATTGCGCTGCCCTTAATAAGCACCGGCTTTGCGTTGGGGTTTTTCTTCAATAGCTCTTTGAGCTTCTTTTCTGCCTTTGCTTTTTTCTCACCTACGGTAACATATTCAGGAAACCCTGAATATCTATTGTATCTTGACCATCCCATTAAGTCCCCTTTCCGTTTTGTGATTTTGATAATAGGCAGTTTACCATAGAGCTAAAGCGTGACGCTAAAGAGCTTTATAATCTCTTCGTTGCTCATTTCTGTAATCCAAGCCTCGCTTCCGGATTGAATGACTTCCTGTGAAAGCTTAAGCTTTCCTTCAATCATCATATCTATCTTTTCCTCTATAGTGCCTTTTGTAATGAATTTATGAACCAGCACATTTTTTTTCTGCCCGATTCTGAACGCCCTGTCTGTGGCTTGATTTTCTACAGCAGGGTTCCACCACCTGTCAAAATGAATTACATGATTTGCTGCCGTAAGATTAAGCCCCACACCTCCTGCTTTAAGCGATAGCACCATAAAGGGCATATAGTCGGAAGCCTCGAATCTGGCAACAATATCTTTGCGTTTGCCCGCCTGTGTGCCGCCGTGCAGCACCAAGCCATCATGGTGAAAGAGGCCTTTCAAATAGACCCTAAGCGGCTCTGTCATTTCTCTGAACTGAGTAAAGACAAGCACTCGCTCCCGTTTTTCGTATATTGTTTCACAAATCTCACGCAACCTGAGGAACTTTCCGCTCTCATCCTCCTCGAACCCACCTGTGCCTAAATAATGGTCAGGATGATTACAGAGCTGTTTAAACTTCATGAGAGCCGAAAGGATCAGTCCCTTTCTTTTTATGCCGTCTGTTTTTGCAATGGTTTCTTTTAGATCCTTAACCATATGCTCATAAAGCACAAGCTGCCTTTTGCTTAATGACGCATAGGTCTTCATTTCGACCTTCTCCGGAAGGTCGGATATAACTGTCTTGTCTGTTTTTAGGCGACGAAGAATATATGGAGTTACAACTTTCCTTAACCGTGCGTAACCGCCGTGGTCTTTGTTTAGGCTTTTTGTAAAGTCAGAGAATTCCCTCGCACTTCCGAGAAGTCCGGGGTTTATAAAGTCAAAGAGAGACCATAGATCAGAGAGGCTGTTTTCTACAGGTGTGCCGGTCATAACTATCCTGTTTTTCGAGTGAAAATTTTTAACAGCTTTTGTCTGTCCAGCCGATGGATTCTTTATCGCCTGAGCCTCATCCAGAATCACATAGTTCCACTTATGCGACTGCAGCCACTCATATTTCTTAATAAGAGAATAAGTGGTTATCACAAGGTCGAATTTCTTTACTGCATCGGGATTTTTGAGTTCCCCCATAAATCTATCCCGAACACTGGGATGGGCGATAACAAATTTCAGATCAGGGACAAAGCGTTTAATCTCGCTTTCCCAATTGGCAAGAAGGGAAACAGGCATGACAAGAAGGCTTGCGCCTTGTTCTCCTCTGCTCTTAATCAGATGCAGCAATGCCAGTATCTGAACTGTTTTGCCGAGGCCCATATCATCAGCCAGACAGATGCCGAGTCTGAGTGAGTCAAGAATGGAAAGCCATGCTACACCATTTTGCTGATAGTGCCTAAGTTTTGCCTTAAAACCATCCCCTAAAGTAAGAGCATCCATAAGTTCTGGGCTCCGCAGTTTGCTCGTAAGCGATGCCAGCCAGTCGCCACTATTTATGGTTAGTGCATCAGCCGGAACATCAAAAGGCAGTGTCAGTCTCGGATTCAGTTGCATGCGGAGGGCATCCCGCAGCGTGAACTCGCCTTCTTGGCTTAGCTTTTTTGCTTTTTCATAAGCCGAAAGCGTCTGACGCAGCTTTTCGGGATCAACCGCAACCCAGCGGTTTTTGATAAAGGCAAGTCCTTCCGATGCCTGTAGTAAACATCTCGCCTCCTCCTCTGTAATTGGAGTGTCCTCCAAAAACAAAGAGGCATCGAAACTTAAAAGAGCACCCATACCCAAACAGGACGGTGCCTTCCCACCAACACTGATATTTATTCGCACTCCGGAGGATCTCCCTTTCCACCAGTTAGGGATTCTGCACAAAATACCTGATTCTTCATAAAACGGGATTTCCTTAAGAAACATAACCGCCTCACGCTCTGACCACGCTAGAGGATGGAATATATCTCCGCTTTCAAGGAGACCTGCAATAAGCTGACTTTGTTTTGCCGCGCGGTGTACTGTAACAAGAAGTTCGAGCAATTTATGGCGGTCACCCTTAAACTCCTCTAATGCGTGTTTCAAAGGCATATGTTTGGACAAGCCTTGATTATTCAAACCGGTGGAATATGTTGCGACAAAGGCAAACGGATAGTCCTCTTTTTTACTCTCAACAAGGTGAAAAAATACGCGGCCAACCAAATGCATGTCAGGGCTGTATGTCTTAATAAACTCTTGAACTGTGCCGTGATAATCTTTTATCTCGCTTTTAAATGCGCTGTTGATACCCTCCCAAACCTCACTCAGAGCTTCTCTGCTCAAATATTCGGCGCCGATCATTAAGGGGGCGCTTTCAAATATGCTGTCAAGCTCTTGGTCTTCAATTTGTATCTTCGTGTTGTGACGGAGGTTCTCGATATCCGGCGTCAACCTGAGTTTTTTGGAATAGAGTCCACAGAATTCACGCCAGTACTCAAGTGACGGTGAGAGTGGAATTGTCAGGTCCGATAACCCAAGAAAAAGGAATGCTCTGTTCTTATCAATTAAGAAACGTTGGTAAAACTCCTGTTCAAGTAGCTTGCTGCTTCTATTTTCATGTATTGGAGCATCGTTCCATTCGAGCTGTATGGAACGATCCGGCATGACAGTTGCTTCAAGTTGATGACCTGAGATACCCATCATTCCACCTTCACAATTGTTTGATATTGGAATATATGATTTCGTGGATATCTTTCATAATGGCCTGTTCATGCATCTTTTGGCTTAAGGATAGGCAATGGTTCCCATGTCACAAAAGGGGTTATTCTACGCTTAAATCTACCCAAATCATCATAGTACATGACGTCATACACCACTTTATCCTTGCCGAAATCCTGTTTTGCCCGATGCAAAGAGGCGTAAGATGGAACAATTCCAATATTGTCCTGAGCAAGAAGCCTTTTGCGAACGCCCTCCGGATCAGTTATGGCAATGGGCAGATTAGCCTCTTGAATTGCCAAGAACATACGTATAGTCTCAACCATTCTTCCTATTGATTCTCCACTAAGTTCAATCTTAAATACCTTTTGCTGATATGGAGACGGACGATAAACCATAAGGTCGATATGCGTTGTGTTCCCGCCTCGCTTAATCTCCCATGGATGACCGCCCACGCTCCTATTGGGATGCGTGTGTTCGATCCAGTCAGCAAACTCCTGTTCGGAAGTTGGATTTATATCCAGCAACCCTTCGTGTCGGCCATCGGCATATAGAATATACATTTCACGACCGGATAAACTTTTGTTCACTTCCTCATCTTTGCGTTTTCCAGCTATATATGCAATTTTGCAATACCGAAAGTAATCATCCGCTGTCAAAGATGCGATTTCGGTATTCTCCGCTTTATGAAAATAGCCGTCTTCGATAAGGCGTATAAACTTTCCTGTTTTATTCCTGCCGAGTTCTTTGTCCAATCGGTACCAATCAGGAAGAGAGGCTCGTATAAGAGTATGGGGTACAATGCCATATCTGTAACTCAAGGGATAACAGGATTGAACTTGTTTGTTGGCTGATATCCAGTCTCTCCTGACAAATTTAAGCCAGTTGCGCGCGGATGTGATTAGTTGATTCCACTCTATGGATAGATGATTATGATCTGCACCACAGCTATAGGAGGATCCGGAGACCTCTATTGTTTGACTGCCATTTCCGATTCCGATACCTTCTCCGGCAACATGAGTCATGTAGAAGGTATTCTTGTATTTGTTTATATGCAAGTGTTGCCATTTTTTCTTATTGTCTGGGAATAATATATTCCACACAAAATCCAAACATGACAACTCGTATGAAAAATCACTTAACTCATTTACAAATCCAATGATTTCATCTGTATGTTTCATTTCTTTTCAACCACATGTTTTGAAATTGTCTGAATTTTTGCCTTGCTATTCTTTTCATTATTCCTTAGACTTTGAAAAAGTTCTTTCAGATTATAGTTCGATCTCTTTGCCAATTCTTCACCGGCTTTGCGGACTTCCTGAACAATAGGATCTTTCCACATAACGCAATTCTCCTTTAGATTTAAGCTCAAGAAAAACTTTTCAGAGCTTAATAATAACAAAAATAGTAGCAACATGATAAAAGTCCTCGTGAAACCGGATATTTTCTGCAAGTTCCCTAAAAACATCTTGACAAATGTTAACTTGCAAGTTAACATAGCAGTGTGGGCAAAACAATAATCTTTTACAGAACTGCAGACGACAAGTGTCCTGTACAGGAGTTTCTTGATTCACTCTCTGGAAAGGTAGCGCAAAAAGCAACTTGGGTGTTGAGCCTAATAGAAGAGCTCGATATAGTACCGGCATCATATTTCAAGAAGCTGGTCAGCGCCGAGAATATATGGGAATGCAGGATGCAGTTCGGCTCCAACGCATATCGTATATTCTGCTTCTTTGATGGAAGCTCTGTTGTTGTACTGACTCATGGTATGATTAAAAAAACTCAGAAGACACCTCAGCGTGAAATTGAAAAAGCCGAGGCATACAAAAAAGATTATTTACATAGGAGGGCAAGAAAATGAGTGATCTGAAAAAATATATTACAGAGAGAAAAAAGAGAGACAAGGTTTTTGCAGGAGGCTATGACGAGGGTTACAAACAGTTAAAAATCGGCGTAGTGCTGAAGCAGGCCCGAGAGATTTCAGGGATGACACAGGAAGAACTCGCCCGGAGACTGAAAACAAAAAAGACCGCCATATCACGGATCGAAAACCATGCAGAAGATATTAAGCTGTCCACCTTGGAGAAGGTCGCCCACGCTCTCGGGAAAAGACTTGAAGTGAAAATCGCATAAAACGCCAAGAATGGAATTTGAAAAACAGTCTATAAAAAAATTGTAGACTACCGCTACACCCTTCGTAAAGAAACAAACAGAATTCATGAATCCTAACAAAGAAACACTTGAATCTGAAATCAAACGACTACAATCTCGTTTTGAAGAGATTACTGCAGAACGCGAGCATATCACAAAAGAAATCGAGAGACTGCAGAATGCGCTTTTAAAAGCAAGCTCGCTAACAACATCAGCTACATTAACTCCTGCAGAAAAAATAAAGCTGTTCAGAAGCCTATTCAAGGGAAGAGATGATGTTTATCCGAAACTGTGGGTAAGCAAAAAGACCGGCGCCAAAGGCTATACACCTGTATGCGAAAACGAGTGGAAGTCCGGTATTTGCAGAAAGCCTACTGTAAAATGCGGTGAGTGTGATAACCGTCAGCTAAATCCTGTGACGGACGAAACTATCAGAAGCCATCTTGACGGTCACATTACAGCAGGTGTTTATCCCCTTTTACAAAATGAAACCTGCTATTTTCTCGCAGTTGATTTTGACAAGGAAAGCTGGCAAGAAGATGTAAAAGCATTTATGACAATATGCCAAAAGAACAATATTCCTGCTTACCTTGAACGTTCACGCTCCGGCAATGGTGGTCACATCTGGATTTTCTTTTCTGATCCAGTACCGGCCGCACTTGCAAGGCAAATGGGAATCTTTCTGATTACAGAGACTATGGATCAGGGACAACAACTCGACATGAAAAGCTATGATCGTCTTTTCCCGAATCAGGACACTATGCCAAAGGGCGGATTTGGCAATCTTATAGCATTACCTCTTCAGAAAGTTCCAAGGGAAAACGGCAACAGTGTTTTCATAGATGATCAGTTCAAACCTCATGCAGACCAATGGGCATATCTTGCAAATGCTAAAAAGATATCTTCCGAAGAGGTACAGCTTTTTGTAGGTTCTACAATGAAAACAAGAGACCTTATGGGAATACGGTCGAGCCAGACAGATGATGAAGGTCCACCATGGGAAAGCCAGTTGAATTCGCGGCGCATTATTTCAAAATTGCCGTGCGTGATTCCTTCAGAGGTCAATGCTGTTCAGACAAACAGGCTTTATATCGATAGAGATGGGCTTCCGCCACAACTTCTTGTACGTATCAAAAAGCTTGCATCATTCCAAAACCCAGAGTTTTTCAAGAAACAAAGTATGCGCTTTTCTACAGCACAAACACCGAGAGTCATTTGCTGCGCAGAGGATTTAAATTCTTATCTTGCAATACCACGAGGTTGTATAGACGATTTAAAAGCAATATTGTCCGAAAACGGTTCTGCATTATTGGTTGATGACAAAAGAAACTCCGGCGAGCATTGTATTTTTAACTTTCAAGGAAACTTGACCGACACTCAGGAAGGAATGATTAAGGAATTGCTCAAGCATAGCATAGGCGTATTTGTTGCGCCGCCTGGTGTTGGCAAGACTGTTTTAGGAATTAAGCTTATTGCAGAAAGAAAAACAAATACTCTGGTTCTTGTGCATAGAAAGCCTTTGCTTGACCAATGGAAAACACAAATATCCGCTTTTCTTGGAATACCAATAAAAGAGATAGGTCATATCGGTGGTGGCAAAGATAAGGCAACAAATATTATCGATGTCGCAATGATCCAGAGTTTGGAGAAGCAACGCAATGTGGATGAAAGGATAAAAGGCTACGGCCATATTATTGTTGATGAGTGCCATCATATTTCGGCTGTTTCTTTTGAACGGGTTCTATCGGAAGCAAATCCAAAATACATCACAGGACTAACTGCGACCCCATACAGGCGTGACGGGCATCAGCCGATTATCATTATGCAGTGCGGTCCTGTACGATATAAGATCAGCTCAAAAGCTCAAACATCTGAAGCGACATTCAGTCAGAAGCTTATTTCAAAACATACGAACTTTTCATATCAATGGGCAGAGAACGATCCTGTAACCGTTATTTGGCCAGCTTTAGTAACAGACGAAGATCGTAATAGGATGATATGTGACGATGTAATACAAAATCTAAGGGAGAATAGGTCACCGATAATACTGACCGAAAGAAAGGAACATCTCGAACTTCTAAAGGAACTACTTCAGGATTCGGTAAAACATCTTGTGGTCTTGCATGGAGGGATGAGAGCACCACAACGAAGAGAGATGCTTTCGAAACTTGCCAATGTGCCGGCAGATGAGGAAAGACTTATACTGGCTACGGGGCCATATATTGGTGAAGGATTTGATGATCCCAGATTAGATACCCTATTCCTAGTCATGCCGTTTTCATTTAAAGGGAAAATGGTGCAATATGCGGGAAGGCTTCATCGTAAATATGATGGAAAAACCGAGGTCAGAATTTATGATTATGTGGACCACATGGTACCGGTATTACAAAAGATGTATAAAAAAAGACTCAGAGCTTACAAAACATTAGGTTATACAAAAAACACATAGTTGTAAGAATCAGTATTAATTTCAAAAGTCATAATTCTTGGAAGCTGGCGGATTCTTGGTTTAACAAAAGAGTATTCTTAAGGAGGTATATATGTAATGCCTACAAAGAATCCGAGAATTAACGTTATGCTTGAAAGGCCTTTATATGATGCTATTGAACGCATTGCAGTACGGGATGAAATTTCTCTATCTTTGAAAGTTCGCGACCTCGTGAGGGAGGCTTTAGAAATAGAGGAAGACATTGCGCTTGCGCATTTGGCAGAAACCAGAGAAAAGTCTCTTAATCGGCAGGCTGTTCTCAAGCATGTTGAGGTTTGGTAACTTTGCCTTATGAACTGAGATATCATTCAGATGTTCGTGATGTCGATATTCCACAACTCAATCATACTTTGAGAAATCGTATAAGAAAAGCAGTAGAGCAGCGCCTAACTATTTCCCCACACCAGTATGGAGAACCTCTCAGGAAAACCCTAAAGGGCTACTGGAAACTACATGTCGGCGATTACAGAGTGGTTTTAAAAATCGAAAGAAATGAAATATTGATACTGGTTATCATAAACAGAAAAGACATCTACAAAAAGATTTTTGAAAGGCCTAAGTTTTAAGTTTACACAGTAGTGTCCGGTAAAGATTTATAAACATAAAGTCTGTTCTTTATATTTGAGGAGTAATAGAATCGCCAAACCCTATACCCTCAAGGAGGAACAGACCATGTAACAAGCATACACGATATTTTCGGAGTTATTAAAATTGTCACCGAGATATCAGTTTGACACTTTGACATCATTCTGGTCAGGTGATAAAATGAAATTAGAGAACCCCGCTCCCAAGCCAGAACGACTAAACGTAGGTCTGGCTTGCGTAGCATAGGATTGAGTACTACCCTCTTCCCCTGAGAAACCAGTCCATAAAGGAGAATTTTATGATTCAGTTTAGGGTCAACGAAGAACTCTGTACCAAGTGCGGAGAATGCGCAGCCGATTGCCCTGCCGGTATTATTTGTATTGAGAATTACCCGAGAATAACCAATGAGGAATATTGCATCCGATGCCAGCACTGTCTGGCCGTCTGTCCGACCGGGGCAGTCTCTGTTTGGGGCAAAGATCCCGAAGCAAGCACCAAAATATCCGGTAATATTATAGACCCTAATGAGCTGGAAACCCTGATTAAAGGAAGACGATCAGTCCGCCGTTATACTGGAAAAGATCTGCCTCAATCTCTTATTGATGAACTCCTTGCCATTGCCTGCCATGCTCCGACCGGGGTAAATAGTCAATCGATTCTATTTACCGTTATCAGGGAAGCAAAGATCATGGCTGAACTGAGGGATGAGGTGCTGAAAGGGCTTGCAGAATTAAAGGAAGCGGGCAAGCTGCCTGAAGGATTCGTCGGTCAATATATGGGAATGGCCCTCAAGAAGTGGAAGGAGGAAAGCAAGGACATCATTTTCCGAGGTGCTCCTCATCTACTGCTTACAAGCGCACCGAAGAACTCGCCATGCCCTGTCCAAGATGCTAATATAGCACTCGCTACCTTTCAGCTTATGGCCCATGCTAGTGGAGTTGGAACGGTCTGGGACGGACTATTTATGATTGCTCTCTCGTTGCTGCCACACCTGTCTGCGCGGCTCGGTATTCCTGGAGATCATGTGATCGGTTATGCAATAGCCTTTGGCGAACCGGCGGTAGAGTATTATCGCACTGTCCAGAGAGGTCCTGCTCAAGTGAATTTTGTCAAATAAGGTGTAAAAATCAGATCTTAATCCATCAGGCCACGTTAGCATGGATATTCTTTCTGCTTAAAATTTGAGGGGCTGTCAGATTAAGTCCTGACGTTTACACATTATCCTCCTGAGGCATTTTTGAGATGGCTTCTACACAAATTATCGTATCCTTTTAGAAATCGCCTTAAACTCTTCCGTCCCGGCAACCTTGAGCAACTGGAACAATACAGTTTCGGTACAGGTAATCACAGCTCCTGCGTCGCGCATATATTCGAGCGCGGTTTTCCAGTTCTCCTTAGAGCGTGAGCAGATGGCATCGCGCACTACATGTACTATGTAACCGTCTTTCAAAAGATCTATGCAGGTCTGCAAAACGCAAACATGGGTTTCCATGCCTGTCAGTATTACCTGTTTCTTGCCAAGCTTCTTCATTTCTGACGGGAACCCTGTTTCTCCGCAACAACTAAAGGTAAGTTTTTCTATAGGCTGGTACGCCGCTACCGCAGTTCTTATTTCGGAGACTGTTGGGCCAAGTCCCTTCGAATACTGCTCAGTAACAACAATAGGAATGTTCTGGAGCTTTGCAAGTTCGATAAGATGCAAATTATTTTTCACAACATCTTCTTTGGCTTTCATAGCAACCGCAAGTTTTTCCTGAATGTCCACAATTACAAGCGCTGCATTGTTCTTGTCAATATAAAATTTTTCCATTTCCACCTCACCCGTTCATCAGTATTTCGAGCAGCCTGTCAAGCTCTTCAAGTGAATAATATTCGATTTCTATTTTGCCGCGTTTGTCTTTATGTTGAATCGTGACTTTTGTTCCGAGCGCTCTTTTTAATTTGTCTTCAAGGTCCGATACTTCAGGAAGCTTCTCTTTTTTCTTTGCGGTCTTCGTGTGAGCCTTTTTCTTGCATAAGGTCTCGGCCCCACGCACACTCATGCCGCCTTTCAATATCTCACGCGCGGCCTCTAACTGCTTGTGTTTGCCTTCTATTGCAAGAAGCGCTTTGGCGTGGCCCATCGAAAGCTGCCCGCTGTTTATCATCGTTTTTATCTCGTCCGGCAGTTTCAGGATCCGGAGATAATTGGCAACAGTGGCCCTGTCTTTGCTCACCTTCTTTGAAAGGTCTTCCTGAGTAAGATTATGCTCTTTCAACAGCCTATTGAACGCTTCGGCCGTTTCTATCGGATTAAGGTCTTGTCTCTGGATGTTCTCGATGAGCGCTATTTCTATAGCGTCCTGTGATGATACGTCTTTTATCAAGGCGGGCACTTTCTTCAGTCCGGCCAGCCGCGATGCACGCCAGCGGCGTTCGCCTGCGATAAGCCTGAACGATCCGTCGCCTACTCGAGAAACTATAACAGGCGAAAGAACACCACGCTCTTTTATCGAATCCGCAAGCTCCTGTAAAGCCTCATCCTTAAAAACCTTCCTTGGCTGGTACTGGTTCGGAATAATCTTTTCGATATCGATTCTGATAATCTCTTCGCCCTTTTCGGGCAGAAGGGCCTCAAGACCCTTTCCTAAAGCCGTTCTCATTGAGAATCTCCTTTGCCAGGGCTAAATAACTCTGTGCGCCCTTTGAGCGTGGGTCGTAGAGTATTGCCGGTTTTCCGTGGCTCGGCGCCTCGCCAAGAACCACATTCCTCGGTATCATCGTTTTATAAACCTTATCGCTGAAAAACTTCTGAACCTCGGCCACAACCTGATGAGAAAGCATATTCCGAGTATCGAACATCGTAAGCAGTATGCCTTCAATTTCGAGCGTAGGATTAAATGAACCTCGCACAAGCTTGAGCGTTCTGGTGAGAAGACCCAGGCCTTCAAGAGAATAGTATTCGCACTGCACCGGTACTATGAGAGAATCAGCAGCCACAAAGCCGTTGAGCGTGAGCAGCCCCAGAGAAGGAGGGCAGTCTATGAACACGTATCGAAACTTTTCTTTTACTGCAGCAAGGGCGTTTTTGAGAAGGTTTTCCCTGCCCTCTTTACTTACGAGTTCAACCTCCACACCTAGCAGATCTATGGTTGACGGAACAATATATAGGTGTGGCATTGATGTTGGCATAACTACTTCTTCCATAGTACAGCGGCCTGTATAAATATCATAAAGGCTTTTGCTTACATCATCCCTGTTTATGCCAAGGCCGCTGGTAAGGTTGCCCTGCGAGTCTGTGTCTATAACAAGAATATCCTCTTCGGCAAGCGCAAGCGATGCCGCTAAGTTGAGTGTCGTGGTGGTCTTTCCCACGCCGCCTTTCTGGTTGGCTACTACTACAGTTTTACCCATTTTGAGACTGCTATTCTATCATTGTTAATGCACATTTTTCATGAAATCTATCCATATCGGCAAAGCGGCACGAGCACCGGCTTCCTTTTTGCCTATTGGTGTATGATCATCCCTGCCCACCCAGACGCCTACTACAAGCCTTTCGTCAAATCCGATAAACCATGCATCCGAAAAATCGTTCGTGGTTCCGGTCTTGCCATAAATCGGCCTTTTAAGCTCCTTCGCCTTCGTGGCCGTCCCCGAATCAACCACAGACTTCAAGAGATAACGCATATCCTTGACGGTCTCTTCCGAAAGCACCTCCTCGGGTGAAGGGAAAACCTCTTCAACTGTTATTCCGTTTCTGGTCATGATTTTTTCATACGCAACAGGATCAATCTTTTTGCCTGTTGAGAAAACCGAATATGCGGCCGTAAGCTCCATAGGGGTTATATCCGAAGCACCAAGCGCTATAGGAAGATACGGTTGCAGAGTGCTTTTTATACCGCTCTTCTTTGCAAGATCAATTATCTTTTGTATGCCAACACCATCCGCAAGCCTCACGGTTGCGGCGTTGAGAGACAAGGCTATTGCGGTGCGCATAGATACATACCCCCGGTACTCGCCATCATAATTTTTCGGCGACCAAATGGTATTAGGCCTTGATCCCGGAAATGCAACCGGTTCATCAAGTATTTCGTCGTCAACAGATGCTCCGTCCTCAAGCGCGGCAGCATACACAAACGGCTTAAACGCAGACCCAGGCTGTCTAAAAGCCTGCGTTGCCCTGTTGAACTGTGTTTCCCAGAAATCGGTCCCACCCACCATAGCCTTGATATTGCCGTTCTTCGGATCTATGGCTATAAGCGCGGCCTGAATAGGGGCTTTGACCCTTTTATGAATTGCTTCTATCCCCTTTGCTATCGCTGATTCAGCGCTTTCCTGTAAAGATGAATCGATTGTCGAATATATTCTCATACCCGAAGTATAAAGCTTGTCTCCATAGCGCGGCTCTATCTGCTGACGCAAAAATTCCACAAAATACGGAGCAGCATACTTCCGGTGAAAAGGCTTAATCGGCAAAGGTTCTGCGTTTGCCTTCTCTAACTCCTCTTTTGAAATAAAACCACAGGCAAGCATCCTGCCGAGGACCACTTGCCTGCGAGCCTTTGCTTTATTAGGATTCCTGAACGGAGAATACATCGTAGGCGCCTTCTGCAAGCCGGCCAGCATCGCTGATTCGGCAACAGAAAGATCGTAAACCGATTTGCCAAAGTAGGTTTGTGCCGCAGCTTCTATGCCGTATGCACGGGTTCCAAAATAGGACTGGTTCAGATACATGCCCAAGATTTCTTCTTTTGTATATTTTTTTTCTATCTGCAGGGATATAACCAGCTCTTTGATTTTTCGGGCAAAGCTCTTCTCCGGCCTCAAAAACAAAATCTTTGTAAGCTGCTGGGTTATAGTACTTCCGCCCTGAACAACACCGCCCGCCATGATATTTCGAAATGCTGCGCGCATGATACCAATCAAATCAACGCCTGAATGAGAATAAAAACGCTGGTCTTCAACCGCTATAAAAGCCTGTTTCAAGCGCTCCGGTATCTGGTAATGAGGCACAAAGCTTCTGCGTTCAAGAAAAAGCTCGGCAAGCACCTTCCCGTCTGTTGAATAAACAAATGTGGATTCGATAGGTTTGTAGCTCTCTAGCGTTTTGGTTTCCGGAATCTCCTGCAAAGCCCAATAAACAAAACCGCCTAAAGCCCCGATTAGAACGAATAATATTGCTGCAAGCGCGTAATTAAGCGGACCGAATCTTAACTTAATCAAGGCGTCTCTTTCTGCTCCGTTTCGATCGGCATTATAGTATAAATTTCTCCTTCCTGCACAACATGAAAACCAAAAATATTGATGGTTTTGATCAAAGGCCTGCCTAGCACAAGGTCTGCTGCTGCCGTAATGCCAAGTTTTTCCTTAAGCAACTCCCTTAAAGAACTATCATATTGGAGCATGTCGATAACATCTTCCATTCCCTCTTCATCGCCGCCTGCTGCTCGTGCAAGCGAAACGCCAAGTTTTTCATAAGAGCATTTTTCATTGTGTCTCGCAATCGCGTCCATCAGAAAAGGAACTCCCCCGAATATATCCTTCCTGAGAATCCGTGTTGAGTCAATGCCGGTAAGACACTCGCTTGGAGCCCAGCATTGATAGTCCCTGCATTGCACCGGCCTGTTTTCGTATATTCTGCATACGCCGCTGCCATCGTAGAAATAACATTCTCCCGTATCATTTTTTTCTTTTACCTTGATAACCTCTATAAAAAATTCTTTGGGCTCTTGTTCGCCGGGTATAAATACAAGTTCGCCCTCCCTTAACGTGTAAAGCGAATCTTGTGAAAGCACTCCGGACATCAGCAGCTTCATATCCTCTTTCTGAAGCACCGGCCCGCCCATGCCGCAGCATTTGCCACAGCTGTCGCATGCACTCTTTTTAGACATCCGCATTCCTTTTGGCTTGCCTTCCTCCTCAATACCCTGAGGAGTGGTTATCTCTAAATTATCTGAAGCTTCGGACTTTTCTGACATATCCTTCTCCTTTTAGTGCTTCGCATATTACTTCGGCTATATGCCGGATATTTTTCGCTCTCATAGTGCGCTTGAGTTGAAGAACGCAGTTGGGACAGTTTGTGATTATCGCATCCGCCCCTTCGTATTCGCGTGTTCTCTTATCAAGAATATTTTCGGAAAGATCGGAGTGTCTGACACTGAACGACCCGGCAAAACCGCAGCAGTTGGTCTCGGTTTTGCGCAACTTTATTCCTGCGGCTTTAAGTATTTCACGGGAAGACGCATATGAGCCAGAAAAATGCTGGGCATGACACGCATCATGAAAAACAGTGGATTCGTTCTTATCGGACATAAGAGCGACAGCCCTTCTGCTATCTCTTATTTTCGACATAAAAAAGTCAGAAACATCTACTGTATTAGCTATACCTCTACCGGTCAGCCGTTTGTAAACATCGCTTATAAAAAACGAACAGGTCGGGCACGGACTCAGCACAGCCTCAACCTTTAGCTTTCTAAAAACCGCAATGTTCCTTTCGGCAAGTTCGACAGCCTCATCCTCCATACCGAGACCAAGCAGGGGGGCCCCGCAGCAGGACTCCCCTTTTTGAAGCACCACATCGTAGTTGATTTCATTTAAGGCATCTATCAAAGAGCGGCCTATTTCAGGATACAGATAGTTAACTGTGCAGCCAGCAAATACAGCAACTCTGCCCTTTGAATTTTTTGCCTTGAAGATCGCAGGCCCGTTTCGCAGCACATTAGAAGAGGGGCGGATACCCAATCTTTTTATGGTTTTAAAAGGCTCAATCCTATGTACAGGTAGAAGGTCGGCAAGTGTTTCGAGCAAAGACAGGAGTTTAAAGCTCCTTGAAGCATCTTTAAAAATAAAGTCTGCAGCCCTGTTGATCAAGCGCCTTTCACGCGAACTATCTTTAAGTTTTTTTCTTGCCTCACAGACCGCGGCAACAAGATCTATGCCGAGAGGACAGCTGCTGTTGCACGCTCCGCAGAGCATACATGTTGAGATAGATGAATCAAACCGCTCCGAAAAGCCCTCCTCCCCTGAACATTCTTTCTGCAAAAGCATGACGCGGCCTCTGGCGCTGAAGACTTCATCTGCAGTTTCTGCATACGTAGGGCAAAAAGCTTTGCATGCGCCGCACCTGACGCACATTGATAAATCATGAGAGCTAAGAGTTGAGGTTTCCACTTCTGAATCCTTCAAGGTCAAGCGTTATATATTTAAAGCCGAGGCCCTTCATTAATTTTACCGTTGCTTCTCTAAGGCCTTTGTCATTAAACAAGGCTATTTTCTCGGCGCCAATCTCTATGCGGGCAGAGTCTCCGGAACTCCTTACCCTGAGCTCTCCAAACCCCTGTGCCTTAAGAAACTCTTCAGCCTTCTCAACACGCTGAAGCCCTTCCTTTGTAATCCTCACTCCGTAAGGAAAACGCGAAGAAAGACAGGGGGATGAAGGTTTTTCCCACGTTCTAAGACCAAGCAGTTTGGACTGTTCACGTATTTCGTCCTTTGTAAAAAGAGCTTCTATTAAGGGGCTCCTTATTCCATGCTTAGCTGCAGCCTGTCTGCCCGGCCTCCAATCAGAAAGGTCGTCCTGATTGCTCCCGTCAACAACATGCTGAAAGCGCTTTTCTTCAGCAATTATCTTTAATTTCCCAAAAAGTTCATCTTTGCAGTAAAAACAGCGGTTAGACGGATTGTTGGCAAAATCTGGATTTTCGAGCTCTGCTGTTTGAATTATCATATGCTCCACACCTATTTCTTCTGCAATTTTGCACGCAGACCGGAATTCGCTCTCCGGCATGGTTTCGGAATACGATGTCACCGCAAGGGCCGGAATTCCGGATTCTTTGATGGCTCTAAGCAGAAAAGTGCTGTCAACGCCTCCGGAGTACGCGAGTATAACAGAGCCCATAGCCCTTAGAATGTTCAGAAGTTTTTCGAATTTTACGGTCAAGCTCAGACAGGCATCCTTTGTACGGAAGGTATTTAAATCATGGTATCACAGCCACCTTGTTTCAGTCAAAAAAAACCGGTGTTTTAAAGAAAACTGCCAACGCAAAAAACCAGATTTGACAAAGAGTTTTCAAGGCAGGCTGTTGCACTTTGGTCTATTTTAGGTTAATATATAAATTACTAATAGCTACAGGGGGTTTATAGAATGAATCTGTATGAGGAGATTAAAAAAGTAGCACACGACCTTTATGAAAAGAGCGGTCGGATAGGTGGACGCGACTTCGAAAACTGGCTTGAAGCAGAAAAAATCGTTCTTGCAGGAAAGAAGGCTGCGCCAGCAAAGAAGAAAACAGCCGAAGCGAAAGCGCCGGACAAAACAGCAGTAAAAAAGACCGCCACAAAAGCCACAGCAAAAACAAAGAAAAAATGATTAATGAAAGAGGCATTGCTTTATAGCAAAACCGGAAACGGAAAAACGCAATGCCTTCTTTGTAATCATTACTGCACAATTAATCCTGGCAAACGGGGAATCTGCGGCGTCAGAGAAAACAGGGACGGGGTTCTTTACAGTCTTGTTTATGGAAAGCTTGTAGCCGCAAACATCGATCCCATAGAAAAAAAACCGCTGTTCCATTTTCAGCCGGGTTCAAAATCTTATTCGATAGCAACTGCAGGCTGCAACTTCAAATGCATGCATTGCCAGAATTACAGCATCTCGCAGTTATCCACGGGGGCTGAAGATATTCCGGGACACTATTCAACCCCTGCGGATGTGATTGCAGCGGCTGAGAGAAGCGGTTGTAAAAGCATTTCATACACATACACCGAACCAACGATTTTTTTTGAATTCGCCTATGACTGTGCAAAACTTGCTCATGAACAAGGCATGAAAAATATCTTCGTAAGCAACGGTTACACCAGTACTGAAGCCATAAAAATTATAGCACCATATCTTGACGCCAACAATATAGACGTGAAAGGCGACGACAATTTCTATAAAAAAATTGCGGGCGCCCGGCTTAAACCGGTCCTTGACACGATAAAGCTTATGAAAGAGCTTGGGGTCTGGGTTGAAGTGACAACCTTGGTCATCCCTGATTACAATGATTCTGATGACTTTTTGAGATTCGCAGCCGATTTTATAAAATCTGTGGATGCTGAAATACCGTGGCATGTTACGGCCTTTTACCCCACATACAAACTACTCAATAAACCACGGACATCAATAGAAAGACTGCGTGCTGCGCGAAAAATAGGAATGGATGCAGGTTTGAAATTTGTATATGAAGGCAATGTGCCGGGCGAGGGAGGGGAGAACACATACTGCCCTAAATGCAACCTCCTTTTGATGGAGCGATTCGGTTATAATCTTGCAGTAAAGGGTTTGAAAAATTCAAAATGTGTAAAATGCGGCTGCAAAATTGCAGGCGTAGATATGCCATAATAAATAGAATATTTTGAGGGGGCATAATGTCTCATCCGAAAATCTTAGCTGTAGTGCTTGCAGGAGGCAAAGGAGAGCGGCTCTTCCCGCTTACATCTTTTCGCTCTAAGCCTTCGGTTCCGTTTGGCGGCAGATACCGCATAGTAGATTTTGTTTTGAGCAATCTTGTCAATTCGCATATATATTCCATTTATCTGCTCGTGCAGTACAAATCCCAGTCGCTAATAGAGCATATAAGACAGAACTGGGTGCTGTCATCGGTTATGAACAAACATTTCGTCACGGTGGTGCCCCCGCAGATGAGAACCGGAAACGAATGGTTTCAAGGTACCGCAAACGCAGTATTTCAAAACGCTCCGCTTATTCAAGACCATCGGCCAGAGCTTGTGGTTGTGTTCGGCTCTGACCACATATACAGAATGGACATCCGCCAAATGATAGACTTTCATCTCGAAACCGGTGCATCGGTCACAGTAGCTGCACGGCCAGTGCCGATAGAACAGGCTTCAGCCTTTGGAGTGATTGTCACCGACAAAAATAAGAGAATCGTGGGTTTTGAAGAAAAACCTGCATCCCCCACACCTATGCCGGGTGATCCCACGAGGGCTTATGTATCTATGGGAAACTATATCTTTAACAGAGAGGTTCTTCTAAGCTCACTCGCAAGGGCGCAGAGCAACAAGCAGTATGACTTTGGAGCTCATATAATCCCCGACCTTGTCACCACAGGGAAAGTTTTTGCATATGATTTTTCGACCAATACCATCCCCGGCACTACAGCAAGTGAAGAGCCGGGCTATTGGCGAGATGTAGGAACAATCTCAGCTTTTTTCGATGCACACATGGATATGCTTGGCAGCAAACCTCTGTTTGAAGTAAACAATAAATCATGGCCTATCCATCCCTCGTCTTATGAGGGGCCTGCAGCCAAAATATTAAATGGCGACATAAGAAACACCATACTCGGCGAAGGCTCTGTTGTGCATGGTGCAAGAATTCGCAACTCTGTGCTGCGCTGCGGCGTAGTGGTTGATGATGATGTTGATATCGAAGACAGCATCATCATGGATCATTCGCATATTAAAAAGGGAGTTTCTCTCAAGCGTGTAATTGTTGACAAATTGAATGTCATAAGTGAGGGCGAAAGGGTGGGATTTGACCCTGAAAAAGACCGCTTTAAGTGTCATCTGGACAACTCAGGAATAGCGATAATTCCCCGCGGTGTAATTTGATATGAATAAACTGAACCAACGCCAGATCTTTATCTATCTGACAGCAGCCGCTCTCCTTTTCGTTGCTGGGTGGTTTGCCCATGACGCTTATCTGCGCAGAACGCCCATAAAATCAAACCGGAATGTTGTGTTAAAAGGTTTTCGTTTTACCAGTCCGCTGCTGGATGTTGAACTTCCAGAGGGTATAGTTATCGGCAATGAGCCTATTCCATTCAAATACAAAATCAAGTCTTTTACTCAAAACCTGATCGACAAGGGACAGGTGCGTGCTATATCGGTATATTACCGTGACCTGCATGACGGCCCATGGTTTGGAATAAATGAAAAAGCAGAATTTAATCCGGCTAGCATGATGAAGGTGCCTGTAATGGTCGCTTGGCTTAAACGAGCTGAAAAAGATCCGAATGTGCTCAACCTTAAATTTATCTATAACGGCGAGTACGACATGAGCAAAATACAGAATATATCGCCAGAGCACACCATTGTTAAAAACAAAGGGTACACGGTAAAAGAACTGCTTTACTACATGATGCGCTATTCTGACAACAACGCCACCTCTGTGTTGTATTACAATCTAAAGGGAGAAGAACTGGATACTGTATTAGACAGCATGGATATAAACAACAACCCCAAAGATGGTGTTAATTCCATTACTGTTCACGGATACTCAGGATTCTTTCGCATTCTTTATAACGCTTCGTTTTTAAATAGAGAGATGTCCGAAAAAGCTTTGGAGTTGCTGAGTGAGCAAGAATTCTCAAATGGTATTGTAGCGGGTGTTCCGAAAGGCACCGTTGTTGCTGCAAAATTTGGTGCGTATTCGGACGGGATGAATTCAGATAAACAGCTTCACGAGTTCGGAATCATCTACCATCCAACTTCTCCGTACATATTGGGAATTATGACGACCGGGGACGATTTCAGCAGACAGGCAAATATCATCAGTGATATTTCACGCCTAATATATAAAGAAGTTAATAGCGCTCCTTTAATAAGGCGGTAACCAGTAAACTTGCCTACTAATCGCCCTTTTTAATCCTCGGAATGCTCGACCCTATCTCTGCCTGAATGCTTTGCTTTATAGAGGCCATGGTCAGCCCTGCGTATAATCTGCTCTATTGTCTCGTCACTGGCTTTATAGTTTGAAACACCTGCACTTATTGTTACTGGAGTCCCCAGAATCGGAGACTTCTTAACATTATCCCTCATTCTTTCTGCAAGCTGAATTGTGCTTTGAATGTCAGCATCAGGCATCGCAATCAAGAACTCCTCTCCACCATAGCGTCCCAAAACATCATATGCCCTTATAGAGTCTTTCAGAATCTTAGCGATTTCGATAATAACTTTGTCGCCTATCTGGTGTCCGAAAGTATCATTAATCTGTTTAAAATGATCGATATCAAGAAGTATGCATCCAAGCTGACTGTTATTCCTTCTGGCACGCTCCCGCTCTTCCTCAAACCTTTCAAGAAGGTGTCGTCTGTTAAAAATATCGGTGAGGCCGTCTGTTATAGCCATACGCTCAATCTCGGTGCGTGCATCAGAAACCCTTTGTATCAGTCTTGACGTAAAAACATATATCAACCCCAACAGCAATCCTGTAGTTGTGACTCCAAAAACAAGTATAAGAAAAGTGTTTTCGGTCAGTTTTCTCTGGAGGTTATTTACATCAAACGTAACGCTGATGCCGCCTCTTATCTGTCCTTTCTTATACCCCTGTTTTGCATGGCATTTCAGGCAGCTCTCTTCCACATAAAGCGGTGCCATATACCTGAAATATGGTTTTTCGTTCAATACGCTAATCTTGAAAGCCTCTTCCTTCCCACCCTCAAACATTTTTAAAGCATCGGCTTCAAAATCATCCGGCTTATTGTGGGGGTTTAGAGGATTAAGGCTTGTTATCCTGAACGCAAAAGAATCTCCGTTTTTTGCCAGCTCTGATATCTCTCTGGTCATAAGAGCAGGATTCTTTTTGGTAAATATCCTGCCGTCGGTCGCCGTAATATCAGGATTTTCGAGATAAGGGTTGGACTGCACCCCTTCTTTTTTCTCTACATAGACACCATTAAACAATGCATTCCATTTGCGGGCAAGCACAATGCTATGAAAAAGCGCACGCGCCTGAGCAAGACTGCTGTCAAAAATCAACTGTCTCGTTCTTATTGACATTCCCAAAAATATTCCGGACAAAACAAGCGCAATTGTTAGGCTTACCGAGATTACAAAGGTTTTATAGATTTTAGTTTCTCTTAACAGTGGCATAGCATTTACCAATTGATTTTTTTAGTTTAACACTTCTACCGACTTGCACACAACAAAATTATGCCCAACAATTAGCGCTGAACCCAAGATTCAGCTTGACTTTTAAGGTTTTTTCCCTTTAGTATAAACCTACTTTTTTTAGGAGGTTTATATGGAATCGCCTGCATTTTTACATATGGTTTTGCCAAGCGTGCCTCCCTATGTTTCATATTCCTGGCTTGCTATGGGAGTTTTAATAGGAACATCACTCGCATTAAAAAATAAAATAGCGCTTGCGCCTTCAGGGCTGCAAAATGTTATGGAAACTTTTGTAGATTTTTTCCAAACCCTTGCAAACTCTAACATAGGACACCACTGGGGGGAAAAGTTTTTCCCTCTGATCGGTACGCTCGGTTTATACATACTGGTATGCAATTTTTTTGGACTGATTCCCGGATTTGATTCGCCGACAAGCAATATCAACATGACCGCTTCGATGGCGATACCGATATTCTTCGCAACTCATTACTACGGCATCAAGGTTCATGGGTTTAAATACATTAATCATTTCCTTGGTCCGATACGCTCTATTTACGCGCTGCCACTTATGATTCTGATGTTCTTTGTTGAATTTGTGGGCCACCTTGTAAGGCCCATAACCCTTTCCGTAAGGCTTTTTGGGAACATGATAGCAAAGCATATGATTATAATAATCCTTGGCTTGCTGGCCCCTGCGATAATACCTATGGCAATACTTGGCCTTGGAGTTCTTGTAAGCCTAATACAAGCCTATGTCTTCATACTGCTGACCTGTCTTTATCTTGCAGGTGCGGTTGAAGAAGGCCATTAACCATAATTTTCTAAAGAAAGGAGGAAAACAAATGAAAAAAACAATTTCGATCGCAGTTCTTACGCTTATCGCAGTTGCAATCCTTGCACCTCTGGCAATTGCTTCAGATGCGGCAGCACCCGGAGCGGTAAGTGATGCAAAGCTTGGATATTACGGGATGGCGGTACTCGGTTCTGGGCTTGCTATCGGCCTCGCAGCGCTCGGCACAGGCATCGGACAAGGTGTAGGCTTAAGAGGAGCAACTGAAGGCGTGGCTAGAAATCCCGGAGCATCGGGCAAAATCACAACGACACTTATTATCGGACTTGCAATGATAGAGTCCTTGGCAATTTATGCCCTTGTCGTTGTTCTTATCGTGCTTTTCGCAAATCCTTTTAAACTTTAATTTTAAAAAGATTACAAAAAGGGGGCTGATGAAAGTTCATCAGCCCCCTTTTCTTTTTCTGAAAAAAGATGATTTGTATTTATGCGGTTGAAAGGATTCGAGCCTTACAACTCTGCAATAAGGAAACCTTTCGGTTATTGCATCGTCAGCAACACGTTGGTCATAGCCCAGAGCTATTACGTCAGGCTTTAAATCCTCTACAATCCTAAAAAGATCTGCATCAGTATTGCCCAACATCACTTTCACCGGAATCCCGGTATTTTCAACCTTCGAGAGCCGGACATTCTCATCATCGGTTGGAGAAAATCCCTTTATCCTTTTAACTGTTTCGTCACGCGCCACAATAACAATCAGCTCGTCCGCTAATTTTTTAGCTTGATGAAGATAATTCAGGTGGCCGTTGTGAAAATGATCGAAAGTACCGGCACATACAACAACTCTTTTTTTCATCGGTTGTATAATAGCAAAAGCAGGCTGGCTTGACAATATAACTGCTGAAGGTCTTTTAAATAAGCTGTTTAACGATTAAGCGCTATTTGCATTTTTTAGAGTTTCCCGACTCCTTGGACGGCACTGCTCAGGTGGGAACTCCAAGTTTAGGAAATATGACAAACTGGAGAAGCAGCCAAACTATAAGAACTCCCAAAACAATCAACGCATCGTTCACTGTTTGACGCTCTCCTTTTCCTTCTTTTCGGGCACTTTCACAGCATCCTCATAATCAACAAACTCTATAATCGCCATAGGAGCGCGGTCATTGACCCTTTGACGTGTTTGGACTATTCTCAGGTACCCGCCATTCCTATCAGCAAATCGTGGCGCTATGTCCGAAAACAGTTTAGCCATAACTTCTCTGTTAGGGATATAAGCCATAACCATACGCTTCGCATGAAGGTCTCCACGCTTTCCAAATGTAACAAGCTTCTCTGCAATACCCTTAATGGCTTTTGCCTTCGCCAAGGTGGTTTCTATCCTCTGGTGCGCAAAAAGCGATATTATAAGTCCGCGAAGCAATGCCTTTCTTTGGTTTGCTGTGCGGTCAAAACGTCTTCCGGCAACTCTGTGGCGCATCTTCTTTCCTCCTATATTTCATGCAAATGAGCCTGTATAAGGCTCATTTAGAGCCTAATGCCTAAATTCAATCCCATAGATACCAATACATTTTTAATCTCATTTAAGGACTTACGCCCAAAATTCTTTGTTCTAAGCAGTTCGTGTTCGCTCTTTTGAACAAGGTCGCCTATAGTTTTTATATTTGCGTTTTTAAGACAGTTGAATGCCCTTACCGAAAGCTCCAGTTCATCTATGCTCTTGTTTAGGTATTCTTTCTCAACGGTTCCGATCTGCTTTCCGGAGGGTGCCCCTTCAGCCGTATCAAATGCTTCGGAATCATCATCTTCCATGATAAATTCTTTTAAGTATTCTTTGAGTATTTTAGCTGCATCGCTTACTGCTTTTTCTGGAGTTATACCCCCATCCGTCCACAATTCCAGAATAAGCCTGTCGTAATCTGTAGATCTGCCAACCCTTGCCTTTTCCACCCAAAAATTCACTTTTTTAATCGGGCTGAATACAGAATCAACAGGAATCACATCAACAGGCAAACCCTCTTCCTTGTTCATTTCAGCAGGAATATATCCTTTGCCTTTTTTAACATACAGCTCCATATCCAGCGTAGAGCCGCTGTCAACCGTTGCTATATAGTGATCCTCATTAAAGACTTCGACGTTTCCGTCTGTTTCGATATCTGCGCCCGTAACTTCTTTAGGTCCTTTAACTTTTATGGTCACAGTCTTTTTGCCGTCACCATGAACCTTGAATCTGAGCTTCTTTACGTTAAGCAAGATGTCCACAACATCCTCTTTTACACCCTTAACAGAAGAAAATTCATGGAGCACACCGGCAATCTTTACACCTGTTACGGCAGCACCTTCCATTGAAGACAACAAAATCCGCCGCAACGCATTTCCTATCGTAGTACCAAAACCACGCTCAAGGGGTTCAACTATCAGCTTCCCGTAATCAGTAATCGTATCTTCTTCAAAATCACTTCTTTTGGGTAACTGAAAGCCCATATTCAAAAGATCCATATGGCAAGGCCTCCTATGCCTTCGTATTTAAATTAAGATTGCTACTTTGAATACAACTCAACTATTAACTGTTCCTGCACCGGAAGCTGTATCTCTTCCCGAGAGGGTATCCTTACAAACTTGCCTTTCACATTTACAGAATCAACTTCCACCCACTCAGGAAAACCTTTATGCTCCGCAACCTCCAAGCTGTCACGTACAGCCTTTAAATCCTTGCTCGCTTCTCTTATTTCGAGAATATCCCCGGGTTTTAAAAGATAGGAAGGGATGTCGGTTTTAACACCATTCACCGAAAAATGACCGTGTTTAACAAGTTGGCGAGCCTCTCTTCTGTTTGAAGCAAAACCCATGCGGTAAGCAGCATTGTCAAGTCTCCGCTCAAGAAACTGAAGAAGTATTTCTCCTGTTATTCCCTTCATTCTTGAAGCCTTATGGAAATACATTCTGAACTGTTTTTCCATCACGCCGTAAATGCGTCTTACTTTCTGCTTTTCCCTGAGCTGTACGCCATAATCTGACAACTTGCCCCTGTTCTGGCCATGTTGTCCGGGCGCATACTTCCTTCTCTCAACCGCGCATTTCTCGGTATAACATCTATTGCCTTTTACAAAAAGCTTCTCGCCTTCGCGCCTGCAAAGCCTGCACAAAGCGTCGGTATATCTCGCCATCCCTATACCCTCCTTCTCTTCGGCGGCCTGCAGCCGTTATGCGGAACAGGCGTTACATCTTTTATAAGAGTAATCTCTAGTCCGGCCGCTTGTAGCGCCCTTATAGCCGTTTCTCTTCCGGAACCCGGCCCTTTAACAAAAACATCAACCTGCTTCAATCCCATTTCCATCGCTTTTTTTGCAGCAGTTTCGGAAGCTATCTGTGCTGCAAAAGGAGTGCCCTTTCTAGATCCTTTAAATCCGAGACTGCCTGCACTAGACCATGCTATCACTCCTCCTGCTGCGTCAGTGATAGTCACAATTGTATTATTAAACGTAGTCTGTATATGTGCTGTTCCGTTGTGTATATTTTTCTTGACTTTTTTACCGCTTCGTTTTTTCTGTGCCATTAATCCTCCCTACTTTTTCTTCGTGACCAGTTTTCTCGGCCCTTTGCGAGTTCTGCCATTTGTTTTTGTCCTTTGGCCATGCACAGGCAAATGTGCATTATGCCTTAGTCCTTTATAGCAGCCGATTTCAACCAGCCTTTTTACATTCATTGATACCTCTCGCCTCAAATCGCCTTCAACCTTGTAATCCCTTTCAAGGATATTTCTAATCTTAAGTATGTCATCATCGGTAAGGTCTTTAACCCTAACATCTGGGTTAAGTTTCGTCTCACTTATGATTTTGTTCGACAGGGCTCTTCCAATTCCGAATATGCGCGTAAGCCCTATTTCAACACGCTCATTTTTTGGAAGATCAACACCAGCTATTCTTGCCATAGAAAACTCCTCATTCTAAAATTTTGCTATCCCTGTCTCTGCTTGTGACGAGGATTTTCGCAAAGTATTCTTATTACGCCCTTCCTTTTTACAATCTTACATTTAGAGCAGATAGGCTTTACCGAGGGCCTTACCTTCATTCCATTTCCTCCGTATCTTCAGTTCAAAGAAATAAAAAGAGCGCCAACACTTTTCGCTCTTCAGCAGCACGCTGCTTTAAAACTTCTATTTAAATCTGTATGTAATCCTGCCCTTGGTAAGATCGTAAGGCGATAGCTCAACAGTAACCTTATCTCCGGGCAGTATTTTTATGAAGTGCATTCTCATCTTGCCTGAAACATACGACAAGATTACCTGTCCGTTTTCGAGCTCAACCCTGAACATCGCGTTCGGCAGAGTTTCTACTATTGTGCCCTGTACTTCAATGTTTTCTTCTTTCGACATTTAAGCTTGAAATTTTACCTTAAATATTATATTTTAGTCAATATACGCGGCCCGCTATTCATAACAGCAATCGTATGTTCAAAATGCGCCGATGGCCTTCTATCATTTGTTACTGCGGTCCAGCCGTCTCCTAAAATATCAACATCGGGGACACCCGCATTCACCATCGGCTCTATTGCCAAAGTCATTCCGCTTTTAAGCCTCGGTCCTTCGCCTGGTTTTCCATAGTTTGGAATCTGAGGATCTTCATGGAGAGAACGGCCTATACCATGTCCTACAAATGCCCTCACAACCGAGAAACCATTAGACTCTACATGTTTTTGTATCGCAGCAGATATATCCGAAACCCTGTTGCCCACAACCGCCTTGTCTATGCCTATATAAAGCGCTTCTTCAGTAACCTTAAGCAGTTTTAAAATACCTGCGTTTACTTCTCCTGCCGGAACAGTCACGGCAGCATCACCATAAAAACCATCCACAATTGCACCCAAATCTATACTTACTATATCTCCATCTTTAATCCTGACTTTTCTGGAAGGTATGCCGTGTACAACCTGTTCGTTAATAGACACACATACACTTGCAGGATAGCCACGATAGCCTTTAAAGGCTGCAATCGCTTTTTTCTGTTTTATCCGGCTTTCTACATAACTTTCGATTTCGAAAGTTGTAATGCCGGGCTTGATTAGTGTCTTAAGGTCTTCGAGAATCTCTGCAACAATTCTGCATGCTGCCTCGATCTTGATTATCTCCGCCTGAGATTTGACAATTATCACAGATCGAGCGCCTATCTATCCCCTTCTGCCTTTTAATCTGCCTTTCTTGAGGAACCCTTCATATGACCTTGTTATAAGATGCGACTCGATCTGCGAAACAGTATCAAGCGCTACACCTACAGAAATAAGAAGAGACGTTCCTCCGAAATAAAATGGGACATTAAATTGGCTAATCATCAGCTCAGGCATTACGCATACTATAGCCAAATAAACTGCCCCCACAAAAGTAAGCCTCGACAGAACTCTGTATATATATTCCGAAGTTTTCTGCCCGGGTCTTATACCGGGAATAAAACCACCGTTCTTCTGCAAGTTTTCAGAGATATCGACAGGATTAAAAACAACCGCAGTATAGAAATAACTGAAAAAGAAAATCAGGCCGACATAAAGCATTGAATATATAGCAGTCCCCGGTGAAAGCTGCTTAGCTATGCTCTGTACCCACGGGATAGCAATAAATCCTGCTACTGTAGCCGGAAACATTATTATTGACGATGCAAAGATAGGCGGAATAACACCTGACGTATTTACTTTTAATGGAAGATGCGTGCTCTGCCCGCCAAAAACCTTTTTGCCCACAACACGCTTTGCGTATTGAACCGGTATTTTCCTCTGCCCGCGCTCTATAAAAATTATAGCGCCGACAACAGCAATCATGAGAACAGTAAGAAATATCACAAAAAATAATGCTAGCTCGTTTGCCTTCACAAGTTGCAGTGTGCTAACCACCGCATTAGGGAACTGGGCCACTATTCCTGCAAATATAATAAGAGATATTCCATTGCCTATGCCACGTTCAGTTATCTGTTCACCAAGCCACATAAGAAAAGCAGTTCCTGATGTAAGCGTTATCATAGTAAGAAGTCTAAATGACCATCCTGGATTCTGTATAAACTCACCGCCCGACATTCCTTCCAAGCCCACAGCTATACCAAAAGACTGTATAGCCGCTATAACTACGGTAGCATATCGCGTATATCTAGTTATCTTTTTTCTTCCGGCTTCGCCTTCCTTCGCAAGTTTACCTAGAGCAGGAATAACTACAGTAAGAAGCTGAAAGATAATAGAAGCACTTATGTAGGGCATTATACCGAGCGCAAAAATTGTGACTCTTGACAGGGCTCCCCCAGAAAACATATCGAAAAAGCCCATCATTGCCCCACCTTTTTCGACTAAAAACTTACTCAGCGCTTCGCCGTTTATGCCCGGAGTAGGAATATGTGCCCCTATCCTGTAAACAGCCAAAAGCCCCAAGGTAAAAAGAACCCTATTTTTTAGCTCAGGAATCTTGAATATGTTCTGAATGTTTGAAAGCAGACTCATAGTTATTTTTGGCTTATTTAATCAGCAAATACCGAAAATAATATCTTTATTCGGTGGAGATTACTTCAGCCTTGCCTCCTGCCGCGCTAATCTTGGTTGCAGCCGAAGCACTGAATACGTGAGCTTTTATAGTAAAAGCCTTTGCCAAATCACCTTTGCCGAGAATTTTTATACCGTCTTTTATCTTTTTTACTACCTTCTTTTTTATAAGAACTTCCGGGGTAATCGCGTCAACATCAGAAAATTTATCAATATGCCTTACAATATCAGACAAATTTACGGTTACATACTCTTTTTTAAACGGTGCATTCTTAAACCCACGCTTAGGAAGTCTCCTTTGAAGGGGGGTCTGTCCACCTTCAAAAGAAGGCCCCTTAGGTCCGCCTGAGCGGGCCTTTTGTCCCTTATGTCCTTTCGTGGCTGTTCTTCCATGCCCAGAGCCAGGGCCCCGGCCTATACGCTTACGCTTCTTTTTGCTTCCGTCTTCCGGTGAAAAATCTTCTATCCTCATGACCTGCCCTTTGCCTCCTCATCGCCCTCTTCTTCGGTTGTACTCTCACCTTCGGCCTTGCCCCTAAGCTTAAGCACAACATCAGGATCTTTCAACTTCATCAAACCGCTAAGAGTTGCTCTAACAGTATTGAAGGGATTATGACCTCCAAGTGATTTGGCAACGATATCCTGCAATCCTGACACCTCAAATACAGCACGAACCGCCCCCCCTGCTATAAGCCCTTTTCCCTTAGGTGCAGGATTCATAACCACAGAATTGGAACCGTAGCGTCCGGTAATTTTATGGGGTATTGTTCCGTCTTTTAAAGGGAACCTCATTAAACGCTTCTTCGCCTGTTCAACAGCCTTTCTAATCGCTTCCGGAACCTCAGAGGCTTTGCCTTTTCCTACACCTACAATGCCATTGCCATCGCCTACAACAACTAGTGCGCTGAACGAAAACCTTCTGCCGCCTTTTACAACCTTAGCAACTCTGTTTATATATACAACTTTGTCCTTAACGCTAAGTTCTTCAGCTTCTATCCTCTGTGTCTTCACCATACCTCCTAAAATTCCAGCCCGCCCTCACGGGCTCCATCTGCAAGGGCCTTGATGCGACCATGATATTTATAGCCCCCGCGGTCAAACACAACCTTTTTTATCCCAGCCTTAGAAGCCTTTACGGCAAGAAACTGTCCGGTCTTCTTCGCATTGTCGATATTTCCTTTGTGACCTTCGCCAGCTTTCATTTCTTTGTCGAGAGTTGAAGCAGAAATTAGCGTTGCTCCCTTAACATCATCAACGATCTGTGCATATATATTGTTCAGACTCTTATAGACGCATAACCTCGGTCTTTCTGC
>PEAD01000012.1 GCA_002753335.1 Nitrospirae bacterium MYbin3 | reverse complement strand
TTGCACAGCACTTCTACACCTTTGCGGTGGTGCTTTTTCTTGTTCAGGTGCTTGTAGGAGTTATCGCCGCAGCCCAATTTATCTGGCCCGACTTCTTTATCCTGAACTTCAACACAATCAGAACCCTCCACATCAACGCACTAGTAGTTTGGCTGCTGGTGGGATTGATGGGAGCTACATACTATGTTGTACCAGAAGAATCTCAGAGTGAACTTTGGAACCTTCCCCTTGCAAAACTGCAGTTCTGGGCAACGGTTGTGGCGATTACCTTGGTGGTTGTCGGCTATATTGTGCAAGGCTTGTTCCCGCAGGCAAATTTTTTAATATTCGGCACACTTGCGCTGAATGAAGGAAGAGAATATATCGAAGCGCCACGCTGGGCAGACTGGCTAATAGCAATATCGGTCATTCTGTTCCTTATTATCAACTTTATGACTATGTACAAAAGCAAGAAATGGACAGGCATTCAGGGAACGCTGCTGGCAGGCCTTACATTTCTTGCACTCATGTATCTGCCGGGCATGTTCTATACCAAAAGCATGGTAAAAGACCAGTACTGGTGGTGGTGGGTTGTGCATCTTTGGGTTGAAGGCGCATGGGAAGTAATAGCCGGAGCCCTGCTTGCCTTCATGCTTATGAAGGTGACCAATGCTAAACGTGAAGTACTCGAACGCTGGATGTACATTGAGGTGGGATTTGTTCTGTTCACCGGAATTCTCGGAACAGGACACCACTATTATTGGATAGGCACACCAGCATACTGGCTCTGGATAGGCGGAATTTTCAGCTCGCTCGAACCGATTCCGCTTTTGATGATGGTATGGGACGCCTTCAGGACAACGAGGGAGCATAGGGTGGTAAGCAACAAGCTCGGCCTCTTCTATGCGACTGCTCATGCAATATTCAATTTCGTAGGGGCCGGATTGTGGGGCGTAATCCATACTCTGCCGCAGGTCAACAAATGGACACATGGAACCCAGCTGACAACAGCGCATGGCCATCTCGCTTTTTACGGAGCATATGTACTTCTGGTAATGGCGATGATTTATATTACTGTTCCTCTTCTGAGGGGTACGCCAAACTTTGACACCTCAAGAGGGTATCGCTCTTTCTGGTGGCTGACAATATCTATGATCTTTATTGTTATGACCATTACCGGCGCCGGAATGGTACAGACATACATGGAAAGGCTTATGGGTCTTGACTATGTGACCGTAAAGGCAAACTACAATCTCTGGTTCTGGATATTCAGGGCTATCTTTGGCATAGGTTTCCTCTATGGCACATGGCTTTTTGTCGTAGATTTCTTCAAGCTCGGAAAAGAAACTGCCAAGACATAAAAAGCGGATTGTCCATAATCTAACAACTAAGCGGAGGGGATGAAGTTTGTCCCTTCCGTTTTAATTTGGGGTATGAGCTAACTCATACAAAATCTTCCCGCAGCCATGTTATAAAAAAACATGACCGCGACAAATCTACATATGACAAGAAGAGTTACACAAGCCGCTTTTCTAATCCTATTGTTCCTTTTGCCGGTATTCGACATATTCCGCTACGATACCGAAACACAGGAACTCTTCCTCTTTGGAAAGGTATGGAGCCTCGGCATAACCGGAGCTGACCTGTTGGAGCACTCTGTTAGGGGCGCGGGGCATGTGGCTTTTCAGTTTTTTGTGAATGCTATTTTACCTTGGATAATAGTCCTCACGGTATTTCCGCTTATGGGTTTTCTATTTGGCAGGCTTTTCTGCGGTTGGCTCTGCCCAGAAGGTGCGCTCTTTGAGCTGGCCGACTTTCTGAGCATGAAGATTATAGGCCGCAGAAATCTTTTTATCAAAAATCAAAACGGCTCGCCAGTGAGCAATAAGCAGCGACTTATATACGCAGCCTTGGCCGTTCTTATGCTGCTGACAATTCCGCCTTTGGTCGGCATTATACTAACCGGATATTTTATAGCGCCTAAGACGATAGCGAGGGAGATAATGGCAGGGGAACTTAGTACTGGACTGAAAGCCGGAATTATAGGCGTGTCCATATATATGTTCATAACATCAATTCTGGTGCGCCATTTTTTCTGCAAATATGTATGCGCTGCCGGATTAATGCAGACACTCTTCGGATGGATAAGCCCGGTATCTTTAAGGCTTGCTTTTGACAAAAAAAACATTTCGCGATGCACCGATTGCAAGGGCTGCGAAAAAGTATGCTTTATGGAAGTAAAACCTCGCAACCCTAAAAGGGATATAAACTGCGTGAACTGCGGGGAGTGCATAACAGCCTGCGAAAAAGAACTTGGAAAGGATAACCTTTTCAGTTATACTTTCGGTAGCAAAGACAAAAACACTCAAAAACAATAAACCCTACCCACCCTTCCCTAAATAAGGAATAAATCCCTAAAAGGTAAAAATTCAGCTTGTTTTTTTTATTGCTTTATGTGGTAAAATCAATCCCATTGCATATGGCACATTAGTTGCTCTATTGCTTTATAAATCTAAAAAAAGAAAGGGGGTGAACACATGAAGATTATCACAGCTATTCTGGCAGTTGTTATCACAGTTGTCTTCGTAGGAAGCGCTATGGCGGTTCCTCCGGGAAAGACTTCCGAGTTTGCAGGCGGCGCTATGGGCAAAGTTACATTTGACGGCAAAACCCACGCTGACAAGGGACTTAAGTGCAACGACTGTCACACAAAGGTTTTCCAGATGAAGAAAGAGGCGAAGCCTAAGATGGCAGACCACAAGAGCGACAAGTTCTGCTTTGGTTGCCACAACGGAACTAAAGCTTTCAAAACTGACGGCAACTGCGCAAAGTGCCACAAGAAATAATTTAAGAAATTCCAATAAAAAAAGGCGGTCACTTAAATGTGACCGCCTTTTTTTATATAAACTTTAAGCTGTTACTTTACATAAGTCAACCATTTCTCGTATTTCTTGTTCTTGCCTTTCACAGCATCAAAAAATATGGACTGAATCTTTTTCGTTATCGCCCCTGCTTTGCCTTCACCAATCTTTCTGCCGTCAAGTTCTCTTATTGGGGTAATCTCGGCAGCGGTGCCAGTAAAGAAAGCTTCATCAGAGATATAAAGCTCGTCTCTAGTAAAACGCTGCTCAACCGTTCCGATGCCAAGGTCTTCAGCAATCTTCATAATGCTGTCGCGTGTGATGCCTTCCAATATCGAGGTGAGCGGGGTTGTTTTAAGCTGTCCATTGCGAACGATAAAAATATTCTCTCCGCTGCCTTCTGACACATATCCTTCTGCATCTAACAGCAGGGCTTCATCATATCCCCCCGTAATAGCCTCTTTCTTTGCAATCTGCGAATTAACATAGTATCCGCAGATCTTGCCGCGCGACATCTGTGAGTTAACATGATTGCGTATAAAAGATGAGGTTTTTATCTTAATGCCCTTTTCGAGAGCCTCGTCGCCTAAATAAGCGCCCCACGGCCAGACCGCTATCACCACATTAATCGGGTTGCCTTTGGGATAGATGCCCATAGCGCCATAGCCGATGTAAACAAGAGGCCGGATATAACACTCTTTCAGTTTGTTGGCCTTAATGGTATCTAGTATCGCCTTTTTAATCTCGGCTTTTGTGTAGGGAATGTCCAGAAGAAATATTTTGGCCGAATTAAAAAGTCTTTCCACATGCTCATCGAGCCTGAAAACAGCAGGGCCTTTTTTGGCATTATAGCACCTGATGCCTTCAAAGGCTCCAAGCCCGTAATGCAGTGTATGAGTGAGTACATGAATCTTTGCATCGTCCCAATTGACGAGCTTTCCGTCCATCCAAATCTTTTCAGTTTTAGTAAGCATAAGTTATTATTTATAGCAGTAAGACTGGGATTGTGTCAATAATAATGAGCAAACTTCTAACAATAATAGGCGGCGGACTTGCGGGATGCGAAGCAGCTTGGCAGGCTGCGAAGCAAGGCGTTTCGGTCAAGCTTTACGAGATGAGACCTAATCGCATGTCAGAGGCACACAAAACAGATATGCTTGCAGAGTTAGTTTGTTCCAATTCTTTGCGCTCAAAAGATGTATCCACAGGCCCGGGCCTCTTGAAAGCAGAGCTTGAGGCTGCAGACTCTCTGATAATGGCAGCAGCCAAAGAATCAGAAGTTCAGGCCGGTTCAGCATTAGCTGTAGATAGAAATATTTTTTCGGCATATATCGAAAATTTAATTCTGCAAAATCCTCTCATAACGGTCGTTCGAGAAGAAACTGAATCATTGCCGGATAAGATTGCTGTACTAGCTACCGGGCCTCTCACGTCACAGCCTATGACCCAATCCATACAGGCCGCAATAGGCGCTGAACACCTGCATTTTTACGATGCCATCGCCCCTATTATCGATGCCGAAAGCATTGACAGTTCAAAGGTCTTTCTGGCATCGCGCTACGGAAAAGGCGGGGACGATTATGTGAACTGCCCTATGACAAAAGAGGAGTACGACAAATTTTATGACGCGCTTATGGAAGCGGACACAGTGGCGGCAAGGGAATTTGAGAATATCAAAGTATTTGAAGGCTGCATGCCGGTTGAAGTTATGGCCAAGAGGGGCCGCGACACCTTGAGATTCGGACCTTTGAAACCTGTGGGGCTTCCTGACCCTAAAACAGGAAAAACACCTTACGCTGTCATACAACTGCGAACAGAAAACAGGGAAAAGACTGCATACAACATGGTAGGTTTTCAGACAAGGCTTAAATGGCCTGAACAGAAGCGCGTATTTTCTATGATTCCGGGGCTTGAGAACGCAGAATTCATGCGCTTCGGAAGCATACACAGAAATACTTATATAAACTCTCCGCTCCACATCAACAGTGACCTCACCATGAAAAACAGGCCAAACATATATGTGGCCGGCCAGATAAGCGGGGTTGAGGGCTATATAGAATCAACCGCCATGGGACTTATAGCCGGTACAAACGCAGCGCGAAGATTGAACGGCTTAGAACCAATCCTGCCGCCGAGAACCACCGCGCATGGCTCTCTTGTGCATCACATCACAGCCTCAGACCCTAAGCATTTCGAACCGAGCAATATAAACTTCGGACTGCTCCCTGCGGACGAAGAAACTCTCAGAATACGGGACAAGAAAAAACGGCGCGAGAAAATGGCAGAGCGTGCGTTAAAAGACTGGACAGAGTTCGTGGCTTGTAAAATGAAGGGATAGCCGTAATATGCGCTATGTATCACTTTCCTATACAGAACTGACTAAATACCCGGTTCAAAATATCGTCGCTTGTAACAGCCCCGATAATTTCGCCTAAGCTGTCGAGCGATTCGCGGCTGCTTACGGCAACAAATTCAAGATGCAGATTAGTTTCAAGCCCTGTCTTTGTTTCTTCAAGTGCATGAATAGCCTTGTCAATCGCCTGTTTGTGGCGTAGATTCGTTATCAGCAAGTCTTCCGAAGCAACGCCTTTAGATCCTGAATTTGCCAGGCATGCAGAATAAATCTCTTCCTTTAGAAGTTCTATGCCTTTACCTGTTTTAGCCGAAGCCTTCACAACTGGCGACAGCCCGGAAGGCTCATCGAAATCTGCACCTGTAATATCCGTCTTGTTAAACAGATACACTGTTTTTTTGTCCTGAACCTTTTCGAGCAGTTCTTGATCCGCGCCATCCATAGACTTGCTCGCATCCAATACAGCGATAACAATATCGGCCCGGTCTATTGCTTTAAGGCTTCTCCTTACGCCCTCAATTTCGGCAAGATCATGAGAATCTCTTATTCCTGCTGTGTCCATAATCCTTACCGGAAGCCCCTTTATATTCAGGCTGTCTTCAATCACGTCCCGAGTAGTTCCCGGAATCTCGGTCACTATTGCCCTATCCTTTTCTAGAATGGCATTAAGCAGTGACGACTTGCCAACATTGGGTTTGCCTACTATCGCCACAGACACGCCTTCACGGAAAAGCCTTCCCTCCTCATAGCTCTCAGAGAGTTTCTTTAACTCATTCTTGACCGAATCAACCGTTGCAAGAATACCGGCTTTGTCCATGGTTTCGGGCTCATCTTCAGGAAAATCTATATGCGCCTCTATATGTGCGCACAGCTCTGCGAGCTGCTCTCTCAATGCAGATATTTTTGATGACAGCCTCCCTTCAAGCTGGCTTAGCGCAAGGGTTTCTGCGCGGTCGCTCTTCGCGCGTATTATGTCGATAACAGCTTCAGCCTGAGAAAGGTCTATCCTGCCATTCAAAAATGCTCTCTTGGTAAACTCCCCCGGCTCCGCAATCCGAGCGCCTTCTTTCAAAAGCAAAAACATAACCGCCTTTACCGCCTGCATGCCGCCGTGGCAATTTATCTCTACAACATCTTCCCTCGTATATGTATTGGGAGCTCTCATAACCGTTGCAAGCGCCTCGTCTATACGCTTGTTCGCGCCCCTGTCCCAAACGAATCCGTGCGTAAGGCTGTGCGACTTGAGCTCTGAGAGACGCCTGTTTTTAGATGAGATAAAAATCTTGTCGGCTATCGAGACAGCACTGCTTCCGCTTATACGCACAATCCCTATCCCACCTTCGCCCGGAGGGGTAGAGATTGCCGCGATTGTATCTTCGATATGATTCATGACAGCCGTAAATACGGCTCCTGATAAGGGTTTGCTATTAATGCTTCCTCAAAAATGTCGGAATATCGTACATATCGTCAACTTGCTGTGGCCTCTGCTCACTCATTTGCTCGGGCTGATAAACCGAGCTGTTAGTTTCAACCGCTTGTTCCTCTTCTGCTTGTGACTGCCGCAATTCGTGGATATCTTGCTCCCTTGGAGTCTCGCTCATAGTAAAGCTTACACTTGAACCTAGGCTTTTGCTTTTCGATAAATATCCGCCTGAACCCCTGAGGTTTACCTGCGGCCCGGTCTTGCTGCCTGCAGGCTTCCAGCCCGCTACTTTAAGCTCATTTTTCACAGGAACGCTTTTTTCTTCCAGACCTGTAGCTATTACGGTAACTCTTACTTCGTCTTCCATATCTGTGTCTATCACAGTCCCTGTTATTATATTAGCTTCCGGGTGGGCCGAGTCTGCTATAAATGAGCCGGCTGCATCAACCGCATCAAGAGGCATATTGAGCCCGCCTGTTATGTTTATAAGAATCCCTTTTGCCCCCTGTATGGAAGACTCTTCTAGAAGTTCATTGGATATAGCTCTTTTGGCAGCTTCAAGCGCGCCGCCTTCTCCTTTGCCCTCACCTATTCCGATAACAGCCCTGCCGGAATTGAGCACTACAGCCTTGACATCAGCAAAATCAAGATTTATAAGCCCGGGCTTCAATATTATGTCCGAAATCCCCTGCACCGCCTGTCTCAGCACATCATTCGCAACCGAAAAAGCCTTGAGCATCGGAGTTCCTTTATCCACCACTCGCAGAATTTTATCGTTCGGAATAACTATCAATGCGTCAACATGCTCCTTAAGGGCCTTTATGCCGTTAAAGGCATTCATCCCGCGCTTGCTTCCCTCGAAATGAAAAGGCTTAGTCACCACCCCAACAGTGAGAATCCCTAACTCCCTCGCAATAGACGCAACTACCGGAGCAGCACCGGTGCCGGTTCCTCCTCCCATACCTGCGGTTATAAATATCATGTCAGCACCCTCTATAACACCTATAAGAGAATCCCTGTCCTCCTCAGCAGCCAACTTTGCCATATCAGGATTTGATCCTGCACCCAGCCCCCTTGTCAGGTTAGTGCCTATCTGGACCTTTGAAGCAGCGAGTGACGCATCGAGGTGCTGGATGTCGGTATTTACCGCGATAAACTCAACACCAAACAGGTTGGCATTTATCATGTTGTTGATGGCATTGCCGCCGCCGCCGCCCACACCTATAACTTTAATGGTAGCTACGAGACTGCCGACGCTTTCGATTTCGAACATATTATCCTCCTATCTCGATACTATCTTTTTAAACCATCCTGTCATCTTATCCATAACCCTGTTAAACACATCGGCCGAAAAAGCACCTTTGTCATTAGGCATCATAGAATCGGCCGCAAAAAGCACAAGCCCTACGCCGGTAGCATAAATGGGGCTGTTGCATTCGCCGCCCAATCCAGATACATGCCCAAGGCTGCCAAGCCTTACAGGCATAGAAAACACAGACTCTGCATTCCTGTCCAACCCTGACAGCAGAGAGGACCCACCGGTCAGCACCGCCTCAGATATTGCGATTCCGCTGTTCTGGGGAATCTCCATCTCCTGCCTGATCAGGTCGAGAAGTTCGTCACATCTGGGCTGAATTATCTCTGCAAGATATTTTCTAGGCATCTCACGTATCTGCCCGTCTGCACCTATAACGCTCATTTCGGTGCCATCATTAGCCTCTGATGGCAGTACCGTGCCGTATTGCTTCTTTATTCTTTCGGCCTCGGCAAAAGGAAGCCTAAGGCCTATCGAAATATCATTCGTAAAATGATTGCCGCCTATTCCTATCACCGCAGTATGCCTAAGCCAGCCGTCCTTGTAAACGGCTATGTCTGTTGTGCCTCCGCCGATATCAATGAGCGCAACACCCATATCGCGCTCATCTGAGGTCAGGGTCGCTTCTGCAGATGCAAGGGGCTGCAAAACAATATCCACAACATCCAGACCTGCGCGCTCACAGCATTTTATGAGGTTCTGAACAAAGCTGACCGCGCCTGTGACTATATGCACCTTTGCTTCAAGCCTCACACCCGCCATGCCGACAGGATCCTTAATTCCATCCTGACCGTCCAGTATAAAATCGGTCGGTATTACATGAAGCATCTCCCTGTCAAGAGGCACATACACGGCGCTCGCAGAATCTATCGCCCTTTCAACATCCTCGTGAGTAACTTCTTTGCCTTTTATTCCTACCGCGCCGTAGCTGCTTATGCTCTTTATATGACTTCCGGCAATGCCGACATAAACCTCATTAACAACCATTCCGGCCGCTCCAGAAACCCCTTCCACAGCCTTGCGTATCGAATTCGCGGTGGCTTCTATATCCACCACAACGCCTTTTCTAAGACCGCTGGAGGGGTGTGAACTCACATTAATAATATTGACCCCGTCCTCCGCAACCTCTCCGGCAATAGCACAGATCTTTGTCGTGCCTACATCAAGCCCGACGATCAGTCCCCCGCTGGGTTTCTTTCTTTCAAAAGCCATTTCTATCCCTGCCTGCTGACAACTGCATCTCCATTTACCGGTTTTACTATTACCTTGTTGCTGAATCGAAGATCTATATAATCTACATTCATATTCCGTTTCTCGATCTCATCCCTCACAAACTTGAGCCGCTCCAGCTTTTTCTCAAAATCCCCTGCGCCGATCCTTATCCTTATATTGTCGAAGGTTAAGGTTATCTCCTCAGGCCGCTGGCCCGCAACCTCTATCAGTCCTTTGTATGATATCGCGCCTTTTGCATGAAGCGTCCTTACAAGGTCCACAGCTGTTTTAAACGCATCCCTGCTCTTTGCAGGATCAATATCCTTTATGACAGGCAGAAATATTGCGCTGTCAGATATCTTCTCAAGGACAACTCCGTCTTCGGACACAAGATAATCGCTTTCGTACAGCTTCAATATCGAGCCCGGAACAGCCTCCTGAACCTTTACCGAAAGCCTTCCCGAAAGGTCCCTGCGTATCGCAGCATCCTTTACCCACGGCGATTTTTTCAGCCTGCGATAAATATCGCTGCCGCTGCTTCCAAACAACTCCTCTCCCTTGCCCGTCCGTATAAGCACCGAGAGGTCCTCTCCCTTTAGGTGCTGCAGACCGGAGTAAGACATATCCGTAACTTTCATCACATGCTTCACTAACATAAATATTCCCAATGTTGTAGCTATGCACAAAACACAGAGAACAATAGCAAAAGACAGTTTTTTGCTCTCCTTTTTCCTCTGCAAAGACCTAAGATTGCGTTTGTTCAAGACGGTCATTAAGCTCTCCCTCCGCCATCCGCAATAGCAAGCCGGAGCATCTCTTCCACAAGCTGCGGGAATTCTATGCCCGCAAGCCTTGCTATCTTCGGAAGCAGGCTAGTTTCTGTCATTCCGGGCAGGGTATTCACCTCAAGTATGTATGAGACACCATCGCCGTCCAATATAAAATCAACCCTAGAAAAGCCCTTGCATCCGAGCGCCCTGTGCGCTTCAAGCGCCGAAACACACAGCTTTTCGTAATCCGCTTTACTGATCTCAGGCGGCAATATATACTGGGTCATGCCCGGTGTATATTTCGCTTCGTAGCTGTAAAACTCCTTTGACGGCCTTACCTCAACACCGCCGAGGGCCCTGTCACCCAGTATGCCTATCTGAACCTCTTTTCCCTTTACATATTTCTCGATGATAACGGTCTCACCGTATAAGAATGCGCCTTTTAATGCGCCCTCAAGCTCACTCTCTGCCTTTACAATGCTGACTCCTATGCTTGACCCTTCGGCAGAAGGCTTGACCACCCACGGCATATCGAAAAGTATAGACTTCATAATTAAATCCTTAAAACAATCCTGTCTGCTTACAACACTGTAGGGGGTTACCGAAATGCCGCTATGAAGAAACATCTTTTTTGAAGCTATCTTGTCCATTGCAACAGCAGAGGCTAAAATGCCTGAACCTGTATACGGCAGCCCCATTACTTCAAGCAGCCCCTGAACCGCACCATTTTCACCGTGTCCTCCATGAAGGGCAACAAAAGCTATTTCTATCTTATTCGTCTTTAACTCTTCACACAAGTTTCCGGAGGCGTCTATAAACACAGCATTGTAGCCCAAATCTTTAAGCGCCTTGAAAATAGCATTCCCGCTTTTTAAAGACACCTCTCTTTCTGCCGAAGTCCCTCCTGCCAAGACGCCTATTTTTTTCCCGGTCAACATCTGCTATCGCCTTTCCAATTTTTTATTTTAACCTTTCAAGCACCGCTTCTCCAAACCTGTAAACATTGCCTGCGCCAAGAGTTATAAGCACATCGCCGGGTTTGATTCCGTCAGCAACCTTTTCTATTACAGAAGAAGCATCATCGAGGTATTGAATATTCTTAAGACCCATATCATTCATCTTTTTCAGCAAGGCTCCGGAACTGACCCCTTCAATAGGATTCTCGCCTGCCGCATAAATATCGAGAAGAAATATTATGTCTGCGCCCTCAAAACAGGATGCAAACTCATCCATCAAGCCCCTAGTTCTTGTGTATCTGTGAGGTTGAAAAAGTACCACTATGCGGTTTTCGGGGAAGCATTCTTTAGCAGCCCTGACAGTCGCCATTATCTCTGAAGGATGATGCCCATAGTCATCGAAAACCTTTATCCCGTTTATTTCCCCTTTAAGCTCAAACCTCCTGTGAATGCCGCCAAAAGAGCCCAAGGCCTTTGATATATCCGAAACAGGGATATCGAGTTCCAAAGCTACTGCTATCGCTGCAATGCTGTTTAAAACATTGTGCAGGCCCGGAATCGGAATAGTGAAAATACCGAGCGGCTTCTTTTTATACACAGCTTCAAAAGTCATATGCACACCGTTGCGCTTAATATTCTTAGCGTATATATCTGCGGCATCCGTCAGTCCATAAGTCAAAACCCTGCGCCCTATGGAAGGGAGCAGTTCTCTTATATAAGAGTTCTCGATACATACAACCGCTATGCCGTAAAACGGCACCTTGTTTATAAAAGAGAGGAACGCATTTTTTAAGGCCTCCATATCCTTAAAAAAATCCATATGCTCTTTGTCTATATTGGTTATGACAGCAATAGTCGGGCTTAGTTTTAAAAATGAGCCGTCGCTCTCATCCGCCTCCGCAACAAGAAAATCTCCCTGCCCCAGCTTGGCATTCGTGCCCATAGAGTTCAGCCTGCCGCCTATCACCACTGTGGGATCAACGCCTGCATCGCCCAGTATCGTTGCTACAAGCGAGGTGGTGGTGGTCTTTCCATGGGCTCCGGCAACAAGGATGCCGTATTTAAGGCGGCCCAACTCGGCCAGCATTTCTGCGCGGGGGATAACCGGTATGCCCTTGCTTTTAGCAGCAAGCACTTCAGGATTATCAGGTGCAACGGCTGATGAAATCACCACAACATGAGCATCAGCTACGTTTGATGCCTCATGCCCTATAAATACCTTTATGCCTATCCTTTCAAGCCTGCGGGAAATATCAGACCCCTTCATATCCGAGCCGGTTATCGTATAGCCCAAATTATGAAGGACTTCCGCGATACCGCTCATGCCTACCCCTCCGATACCCACAAAATGAAGCAGTCTATACTTAGTGAACATATTCTTACCTCTTTCTCGTAATGCTGAAGGCCAAATTTACAATCTTATCCGCCGCATCCTTTTTCCCGAAAGCGGTCGCGGCATTCTGCATTTCCCTGCGCTTGGCATCATTCGCATACAGCTCGCGTATTGAGGCTGCAAGCAGCTCACCCGTAAGCTCCCTGTCTTTTATCATCCTTGCCGCGCCCATATCTTCAAGTTTTCGCGCATTGTACTCCTGATGGTTGGATGCCGCATAAGGATACGGCACCAGAATAGCCGGTTTGCCTACTGCCGTAACCTCAGAGAGCGTTGTGGCCCCTGCCCTGCATAAGACTAAATCCGAAACAGCATAAGCCTCTGCCATCTGATATACGAAAGGCACCACAACACCTTTAAATCCTGCCTTTCTGTAATGGTCCTTCACAAGTTCAAAATCCCGGTCACCGGTCTGATGCAGAAACTGCACCCTGTCCCTCAGATTTAACAAGTGCGGAACAGCCTCTATCATCGCGTTGTTTATACTCCTCGCCCCCAAGCTTCCACCGAACACAAGCACCGTAAATTTATCCCTTTCAAGAGGGAAGCAGGAATATGCTTTTTCCTTTTCTGTCTCAAATATTTTTCGCCTGACCGGGTTGCCAGTCAGAAATGTTTTGTCTTTAGAAAAAAATCCGATGCTCTCCTGATAGGTTACTGCTACTGCATCCGCAAATCTGCCTAAAAACCTGTTCGCAAAGCCCGGTACAGAATTCTGCTCCATTATTAGGGTTGGGACCCTTTTAATAAAAGCGGCTGTGACCATTCCGGCGGATGCGTAGCCGCCTACACCGATAACCACATCCGGCTTCTTTACTTTCAATATTCTTAAAGAATCGCTTATCGAAAGTAAAAACGTAAAAAGCGCCTTGACAGTCTCGGCAAACGACTTGCCCACAACCCCTCTCGCTCTTATAAATTTAATCTTGTATCCCTCGCGAGGAATCGCTTTCGCCTCTATACCATGCACCGTTCCTACAAACAATATATCCTCTTTTTCTGTTTTTTCTTCGGTATCCTTTGTCTTAAACTGAAACTCCTCCGCCACAGCAATGCCCGGAAATAGATGCCCTCCTGTTCCTCCTCCTGCAATTATAACCTTCACCGAGAGCTCCCCTGATTTATGTGTCTGTAGCTGAACCCCTTATGCCTTCTCATCTCCCCCCTATGCAGCGGCACGCGCGCAACAGGAGCAGGCTTAGGCTGAGAATCATCAAACTGCTGAGAAGAACTTCCCGATGCCGATACATTAAGAAGCAATCCCACAGCAATCATGTTGATAATAAGCGACGACCCGCCGTAGCTGATAAATGGCAGCGGCAGCCCCTTTGTAGGCACCATGCCGGTAACCACAAAGAAATTAATTACGGCCTGCACCCCGATCATTATCGAGATACCGTAAGCAAGGTACTGGGAAAAACGGTCCTCGGTCCTGCGTGCAATAGCAAGCCCTCTGAGAAAAAGCACCAAAAATAAAGCCACCACAAAAACCGCCCCTATAAAACCAAGCTCCTCACCTATCAAAGAGAAAATAAAGTCGGTATGAATTTCTGGAAGATACGAAAGTTTCTGCCTGCCTTCGCCCAATCCAACACCCCTTAAGCCTCCGCTGCCGAGCGCGATAAAAGACTGCACTAGCTGAAACCCGCTGCCCTTGGCATCGCTCCACGGATCTAAAAAAGCGACAACCCGCTTCCAGCGGTAAGGCTCTTTTATAAGCTTTATTACAACAGGCACAGCCAATACCGCGAACAGAGAAAGATAGCGCAGCTTAACTCCCGAAAGAAACAAAAGAGAAACGGTCAGCAGGGCAAGACTCATGACAGCCCCGAAATCAGGCTGTTTTAGGAATACGACCTGAAACAATGCCATTATAGCGATAGGTATTATAAAGGTCTTGAAGTTGTTCTGCTTATAAAATTTTATGCTCATATACCAAGACATAAAAATAACCATAGACAGTTTTACAAGCTCCGAAGGCTGAAAAGAGGACGGCCATATTCTTATCCATCTCCTGGCTCCATTTACAGTAGCGCCGAGAGGGGTAAAAACCAATAAAAGACAGATCATCGAAAAGATAAGCAACGGAATCGCGATCTTCTTAAGATAATCCAGAGGAACCTTGAAGGCTATCAACATCATAACAAAACCCAAAGAGAGCGTGAAAAGCTGTTTTTTTAAAAAGCCGAACTGGGTTACATCTATCTCTTTTTTCTTGAACTTCTCGATAACATCGGGTGATGTTACCGAAGTTGCGCTGTAAACTGCGGTAAGCCCTATGACGATAAGGAGCAGCACAATAACCAACAGCCATTTGTCGTAGCTTTTGATCATAAAGCAGCAACCGCCTCTTTAAATTTCCTGCCTCTATCTTCGAAATCCCTGAACATATCAAAGCTTGCGCAGGCCGGAGAGAGAAGCACAGCATCGCCTTTTGAGGCGAGTGCATGAGCCTTAGCTACAGCAGCATGAAGGCTCTCCTCATGACTAATATCCGTTGCTCCGGCCAAAGCCTTCTCTATCTTAGCTGCAGCCTCTCCTATCAGCACCATAGCCTTGACCTTTTCACGCACAAGATGCTTAAGCGCAGAAAAGTCGCCGTCCTTGTCCCTTCCGCCCGCTATAAGGATAACAGGCTCGGTAAAACCCTCAAGAGATTTCATTACGGCCCCGACATTCGTCCCCTTTGAATCGTTTATGAACTTCACACCGCCGGCTTCCCTGACAAATTCGAGCCTGTGCTCAAGTCCAGAAAACTCAGCAAGAGTTTTTATTGCAGTATCAGCAGGGCATCCACATAAAAGCGCAAGCAGCGATGCTGCCATCGCATTCTCTATATTATGAACCCCTTTGATCTTGAATTTTGAAGGATCCATATCAAACCTTGCGCCTAGGGAATTCATATCAAATTTAATTGACTTTCCATCATAGCAAGATCCGTCAACTTTTCTCTTGCGGCTGAAATAGAAAAGCTCCGGCATCGGGCCTTCTTTAGCCTTAAGTCGTTCAAGCACCTTTTCGGCATATTCATCATCAGCATTAAGAATTAGAAAATCGTCTTTGCCCTGATTCATGGCCACATTGCACTTTGCGTATATATATTCTTCCATGCCCGAATACCTGTCCAGATGGTCAGGAGTTATATTTAGAATTGCGGCAGCCTTGGGACGAAAGCTCTCTATCGCCTCAAGCTGAAAACTTGATAATTCAGCAACAACAAAATCGATCTTTTTCGCCTCGCGCTCCGCAGCTATGATCTCATCCGTCATAGCTATGCCGATATTGCCACCCAGCAAAGTTCCAAAACCTGCGCTCCTCATCATTTCGTAAACAAGCATTGTTGTTGTGGATTTGCCGTTGGTGCCGGTAATGGCCATAAAATCAGATTTGGCGGTGCTTTGCTGCATCCGGCTTACCATATAAGCAAACTCAAGTTCTCCGATTACAGGGACCTTATTCTTTCTTGAATCGATCAGAGGCTTAATAGAAAGCGGCACGCCCGGACTTACAACAATAAAGTCAGCTTCTTTAAACAACTGTTCAGGATGAGAACCGAAAACGGTGGCGACGGCTGGATTTAGAGATTTGATGAATGAACCGAGAAGTCCGGCTTCCTTCTTGTCATTTACAGTAACCTTGGCGCCGGAATCAGCAAGGAAATTGGCGGATGATGTCCCGCTCCTCGCAAGACCCACCACCAAAACCTTTTTGTCCTTCAGGTCTGCCGTTGACCTAAACACTATGACCTTCTGGATAACTCCTGATCGGTTTCGGCAGATAGATTGGAACGCTTTTTCTTAATCTTTTTTGACGAGGCCACGGCAGCTCCCTGAGTTTTGCCCTGCTTGGCATTAGCCAGTTTCGTGCCCTTGCTCTTTCTGTTTTTATTGTGAGCGATCTTCTTCTTTGCTTTATTCTTGGCCGGTTTGGAATAGGTCGCAAAGACTATAGGGCCAGTGTCTTCGGTGCTGAGATAGATCATAGGCTCGGCCTTTTTATTGAGAACATCAACGCCCTTTGCAAGCAGCGTCTTTGAGTCCTCCCAAAGATTATCCCTCACCCTCTCTCCCAAAACTACGCTTATAAGGGTGGATTCGCCTCTTTTGGCAGCGCACACAAAACAATGCCGTGCCTCTTTAGTGTAACCGGTCTTGCCGCCGATAAGGTCTTCTTCAGACCATAGCAGCTGATTGGTATTTTTCAGAAAAAGCCTTCTGCCGTCGAGCGTATAAACCACGGCAGTTCTGGTATTTATTATTTCCTTTAACAAAGGATAATCGAGAGAAGCCTTCATAACCTTTGCAAGATCATAGGCCGTAACATGCTGGCCCGGCCCCGGAAGCCCCGAGGCGTTGATGAAAACACTGTTCTCTGCGCCTATTTTGACAGCCTTTTCGTTCATCAACCGCGTGAACCCATCTTCAGACCCTGCCACAGCCTCTGCAAGCGCAACCGTAGCACCGTTTATCGAACGCATAAGCGCAAGAGAGAGAAGGTCTCGAACAGCAAAACGGTCTCCTTTTCTCAGTCTGGGAGAAACCGAAGGGATCGATGCAGCATTTGCGCTTACTGTGATGATCGAATCAGGGTTCAGCCTGTCCAGCACAACCATAGAGGTGAGAAGCTTGGTAGTGCTAGCGGGGGGCACCTTAAGATTAGGGTTCTTGGCATAAAGAATCCTGTCTGCGGTTGCATCAAAGGCCACTGCTGCCTTGGCCCCTATGTCATCAGCGCAAACAACAGCCGCATTTGATACCACTGCAAAAACAGCCAAAAACATCAACAACGCCTTATGAATCACTCTTTTTTCCATTTTCATATCACCTCAATTTTAATGTTGCAAGACTGAAAAGTGCAAGGATAATCCCTGCTATCCAAAAACGCATAATGACCTTAGGTTCAGGCCAACCCTTTAGTTCAAAATGGTGATGTATGGGCGCCATCTTAAAAACCCGCTTGCCGGTCAGTTTAAAAGAGGCAACCTGCATAACCACCGAGATGGTTTCTATTACGAAGATGCCGCCCACAACAGCCAATACTATTTCGTGCTTGGTTATGACCGCAAGCGTGCCCAATGCTCCACCCAAACTTAGAGAACCAACATCTCCCATAAAAACCTCGGCTGGATACGAGTTGTACCAGAGAAATCCGAGCGCAGCTCCGAAAAGCGCGCCGCAAAAAACAGTAAGCTCGCCGGTGCCCGGCAAATAAAGCACTTGGAGATATTTTGCGAACTGTGCATGGCCCGAAAGATAGGTGAGAGCGCCATTTGCAAATACCGCAATGGCCACAAGCCCTATTGCCAAGCCGTCTATTCCGTCTGTAAGATTTACCGCATTAGAAGATCCAACCATAACAAATACCGAAAACGGTATATAGAAAAACCCGAGATCAAAAAGCCACTTCTTAAAAAAGGGCACGCTAAGTATGGTGCTGTAAGGATCATTTGGATTTGAATAAAGAAAAATACTTAGTAGGGTTGCAAACAAAAATTGGAGACCAAGTTTATATATGCCTTTAAGGCCTTGAGAATCTTTCTTGACAGCCTTCAAATAGTCGTCCCAAAATCCTATGCCACCAAATCCAACAAGCGAAACAAGCATTATCCACACATATACATTTCTGAAATTGCCCCAGAAAATCATCGAAACTACAATCGATATGATAATGATAACACCACCCATTGTTGGCGTACCCGCCTTTGAGTAATGGGTCTTAGGCCCGTCATCCCGTATCTGCTGCGTCATGCTTATCTTTTTAAGCCATGCTATAACTCTGGGCGCGATGATAAATGTAACAGCAAGCGCTGTCAGCGCCGCAAAAGAGCTCCTGAAAGTTATATATCTAAAAACATTCAGCGGTGAAAAATAGGAATAGAAGTAGTAATAAACCTCAAACAGCATTTACTTCACCTCCCTTAACTGCGCTCTCAAAAACCTTTTCCATACGCATACCGCGGGATCCCTTTACCAGAACAATGTCACCTTCCCTTGCAACTTCGCTGAGCATTGCAGCCGCTTCGGTCGAACTATCAACGCATACGGCCCCGCTGCCGAACTCTTCAGCCGCATGCATCATCAAAGAGCCTACTGCTATCAGCATATCAACGTGCATGGCACGAAGTTTGCGGCCGATATCCTTATGCGCCTCGATGCCGAATCCGCCGAGTTCAAGCATATCGCCGAGAACAGCTATAGACCTGCCCTTTTGGGATGCTGCCATAAGACGGGCCATTTCGTTCAGCGATACATCCATCGAAGAAGGATTTGCGTTATACACATCATTCAATAAAATTATGCCGCCTATGTTTTGAACCTTAAACCTCAACGATACGCCTTCAAAAGATTCAAGCCCTGCCTTTATTTCGTTTATTGGGATACCTAAAGCTGCACCAAGAGCCGCGGCTGCAAGCGAGTTGTATATATTGAAAAGCCCAGGGAGCCTTGATTCTATAGGAACAGAGCCGTTTTTAGTGCAAAGGGTGAATAATGTTTTTCTGTCCGAGTAGGCTATGCCTTCCGCAAAAACATCCGCTCCACTTTCCCCCTCTATGCCGAAGGATATTATTTGTCCGCCAAAGCGTGCCTTTACTCCGTCCATAAGAAAGCTGTCGTCCGCATTTACAATCACCCTCTTCACATGTGATAAGACTTCAAGCTCAGACTCCCTCACCTTTTCGAGCGAGCCAAAGCCCTCCAGATGCTCATACCCTATATTCGTTATGATAGCCGTGTCCGGAGCCGCAATAGAGCACAGTTCAGCAACATCGCCCGGCCTATTTGTGCCCATCTCAAGCACCATAGCGCCGGTGCCTGACATAAGGCGGCTTATGCACAAAGGCATGCCAATATGATTGTTTAAATTGCCCTCGGTCTTGAGAACCTTCATATTTTTGCCAAGCACCGAAGCAGAAAGCTCCTTGGTCGTAGTTTTGCCGTTGCTTCCAACAACTCCGATTACATGGCCCTCAAACCTTGTTCTGAGAAAAGAGGCCACCGCATGCAGAGCTTTTAAGGTATCCGGTACAAGAATAACGGTCTTGGGCGATTCGCAATCCGCAATACGCAGCCCTGCTATACTGCCATCTGCGCACAGCGCATCACGATTCACAATAACGCCGCTGCATTTATCAAGCGCCTGCCTGACAAAGTTATGTCCGTCATGGTTTTCGCCCTTTAGGGCAAGAAATATATCCTCCTCTTTTGTGGTCCGTGAGTCTATAGAAATTCCGCTAAATGCCGGAACTCCTGCAAAAGCGGCCGAACCTCCGGTCGCCTCCAGAATGTTTTCGATTGTTAACACGTTGCGGCCTCTGCCCCCCTGTAGTTCATTCCGCGGCCGAAGGCAGGCCTGCTTATGGTTCTGCGTATAGAACTTTCAAGAGCAACCCTGTCGCTGAAGGCGTGGCGGGTGCCCTCAATCTCCTGATAATCCTCATGCCCTTTGCCGGCAACAAGCACTATATCCCCAGGCGAAGCCAGCTCCACAGCCATGCTGATAGCGGTTGTACGATCCTGAATGACTATATAATTATCCCCGCTTATGCCTTTTTCTATCTCTCTTATTATTCTCTTCGGGTCTTCGTTCCTGGGGTTGTCCGAAGTTACGATCACAAAATCGCTGAGCTTTGCGGCTATCTCTCCCATCTTTGAGCGCTTGCCCTTATCTCTGTTGCCCCCGCATCCGAAAACAACTATTATCTTTCCCTTCCTTTGTTCAGCGCACTGCTCGGGCACAGAGAAATCGCGCCTCTTCACCTTAAGCATCCTCTCGGTCTTTGCAGCAACATGATACGCCTCAAGCAGCTGCCTCGCAGTCAACAGCAGCCTCTCAAGAGCATCCTCTGTGTGTGCATAATCAACAACAGCAAGGAATTCCTGCCCCACATCCACCTTCTCAAACCTTCCCCTGATCAAAGACGCCATCGCAATTCCCTCCTTTATATTTTTAATCGGTATATCCAGAGCCAAAGCAGCCGCAGCCGCAGCTAAAATGTTATAGACATTTGTGATGCCAACAAGCGAAGAACTTAATTCTTCATTCAAACCAAATTGGCCGGCAACAATATTGAATATGGTGCCGTTGAACGAGTTTTTGATTTCTTCAGGTTTTACATCCGCATCGCCGCTCTTGACCCCAAAGGTAAGCACTCTCATGCCTTCTTTTTTCAATTCAGACGCCAAGAACCTTCCGCGCTCATCATCTATGTTCACAACCGCGGTTCCATCCTTTGAGAGGATGTCAGTAAACAGCCGTTCTTTTGCCTTATAGTAATCTTCCATTGTCTTATGAAAATCTAGATGGTCCCTTGTAAGGTTCGTAAAAAGCGCCACCTTGAACTTTGTATAATCAACCCGCTTTTGAATCAATGAATGTGACGAGACTTCCGCAACAACGTGGCTGCAGCCTTCTGCGGCCATGTCATGCAGCAGCCGCTGAAAATCACATGCCTCCGGTGTTGTATGCGGTGCATCATAGGACTTGTCCTTTATCAGATAGTTTATAGTTCCTATCAAGCCAACCCCGTAGCCGCAGCTTTCGAGTATCGATTTGATAAGGTATGTGGTGGTGGTCTTGCCGTTGGTTCCTGTAATGCCTATGAGGTTAAGCCGCTCAGAAGCCTTGCCGTAGAAAAGGTCCGACATGTAAGCCATAGCGTCCCTCGAATCGCCAACCTCTATCCACGCCCTATCGCCATGCCCGGCCATCAACTCTTCTATAGCCTTGCCGCGCTCATCATATACGATGGCTCCGGCCCCGTTGTTCAGCGCCTTTTCTATGAAATCATGTCCGTTTACGTTATCTCCCTTGACCGCTATGAACACGTCTCCTTCACGCACCTGCCGAGAATCATACACGACACCCGATACCTCTTTATCCAATTTGCCCTCTGCCCTGTAATCCATTCTCAACAAATCTCCTGCCTTCATGTCTTTAGTTCGAAATTACAAGCCGCTTCTCTTTAGCGTCATCTCTTAAAACGCTAAGGTGTGAGAGCGACTCGCCCGCAATTTTTTTAAACACCGGTCCTGCAACCACTCCGCCGTATATGGCGCCCCTTGGTTCGTAAACAACTACAATCATAGCCAGCTTCGGCTTGTCCGCAGGCACAAATCCAACAAAAGAACTGATGAACCTGTCTTTTGAATAGCGTTTTGTCCTTGGGTCTATAAGCTGTGCTGTGCCTGTTTTACCGGCCACCAAATTGCCGTCCACCGCAGCAGTTGTGGCGGTTCCACCTTCTTCTGTGACGGTCTTGAGTATGTTTCTGAAAGTCTCAACATTTTCATCAGAAAGAATTCGCTCGGCCTTGATTGCTGCCTTATATATCTGCTCTCCTTCAGGAGATACGACCTGAGATACAAGATGAGGCTTTACAAGATAACCTCCGTTCGCAATCGCCGCGTATGCCCTCAGCACCTGCAAAGGAGTCACCGCAACTTCCTGACCTATAGATATCGCGCCGATAGTCATACCTGACCAGCGGGCCGGCTTTTTGACCGCCCCCGAAACCTCGCCAACAAGGTCTATGCCGCTCTTTTCACCGAACCCAAAGCGCTTGATATAGTCATAAACCCTTTGCCTGCCGAGCTTCAGCGCTATTTGAATAGTGCCGACATTTGAAGACTTCTGTATCACTTCTTTAAATGTAAGCACACCGTGCTTGTGGGCATCCTTAATCCTGCCTCCGCCAACCTCGATAGAGCCTGCACTGCAGTCAAATTTACTGTTGGGATTTACTACCTTCTCCTCAAGCGCTGCGGTGCCTACTATCACCTTGAATGTGGAGCCCGGCTCATAACAGTCGGTTATGCCTCTGTTTCTCCTTTGGCCGGCCTTAACATCGGCAGGATTGTTGGGGTCATACGTGGGCCTGCTGGTCATTGCAAGGATTTCACCGGTCTTGGGATCCATCATTATTCCGACCGCTGCTGCAGCGCTATATTTAGATACAACTTCATCGATATTTCTTTCCATGATATGCTGGAGAACTTCATCAACCGTCAAAACTATATTGTTGCCTTTTATCTCTTTGCGCTGACCTTCAGAAAGCACATTCCCTCTGGCGTCCCGCACCACCTTAAGGTTTTCGCCGCGAGTTGTAAGATGTTTGTGATAAGACATCTCGATGCCCTCAAGTCCGTTGTTGTCTATGTCCACATAACCTATTACATGAGATGCCAGTTTGCCGCGGGGATAAAACCTCTTCATCTCAGGAAAGAAACCCACACCCTCCAGCTTCGAATCCTTCACTATCTCTTTAATCCTGTTCGTGTCCTCGGTGTCGAGTTTGCGCTCGATCCAGTTGAACTTCTTGTCGGCCGAAAGTTTTGCAAGGATTACATCAGGATTCTTTTTGATTCCTTTAGATAGGGAATCTGCAACTCTTTCGGGTGATGGTATTTCTGAAGGATTTGCAAAGACAGATTCTGTGTCCAGGTTTACAGCAAGCTCCCTGCCTGCCCTGTCAAGTATCATTCCGCGCTTAACAGGCACCGCCTCTTTTTTTATCTGCTGCCCTTTAGCCTTTGCCGTAAACAGGTCGTGTTCAACAAGCATTATCTGGGACAGTCTGGCGGCAACAGCGATATACCCGATAGTTACCAAAACCCCAAGTATAATCGCTCTTTTTTTCATATCTATTGTTAATCCATAATTTTCTTAAGCATTCTGCGGGGAGAAAATTCCCCTTCCTCAACCGAAAGGGCCACCTTCTGCGGCACCTTTACCCAACCCTGTCTCACCTGCACAACCTTTACCCTGTCGGGTATCACAAAATTATTGGATGCGACTTTTTCGAGCTTCTCTATCGATAAAAGATTCGCCTTTTCGGCCGAAAGCAGCTTGCTCTCTTTCAATGCCTGCATCTTCTTTTTTTCCAGATTGTTTATCGAATACTCCAGAGATACGACGGTTGACCTTATCCATACTATGGTGAAGGCTGACAAGATTACCAAAACAACAAGAAGAGGTCTTGCGATCATCGAAAAGAAACTCTTCTTGACCCTTCTCATATTTTTTCGGCCCCCCTAAGTTTTGCGCTCCTCGAGGCGGGATTCCTTTTTGTTTCTTCAGCCTTGGGCACAAGCGGCTTCTTGGTAATATTTCTTAAGGCGCCGGACTTTGCTCCGTCACGAATAAAGTTTTTTACTATTCTGTCTTCCAGCGAGTGGTAGGATATTACGCAAACCCTGCCGCCGTTCCTCAAGCCTGATGCAGCGGCAGAAAGCCCCTCCCTGAGTTCGTCCAGTTCCCTGTTCACTTCTATTCTCAAAGCCTGAAAAGTCCTCGTTGCAGGATGTATCTTTCCCCTGTAGCCGTAAACAGCCGAAACAATTTCGGCAAGTTCTGAGCATGTGTTTATTGCGGCCTGCTTGCGATTTGAAATAATGGCCTTTGCGATCTTAGTGGCAAGCCGTTCTTCCCCGTATTCCTTCAATATCTTTTCGATCGTCTTCTCCTGATAGCGATTAACCACATCCCATGCAGAAAGAGCCTGAGACCGGTCCATCCTCATATCAAGCCTCTCTGTTGAATTAAAGCTGAAGCCCCTGCCTAAATCCTTGAGCTGCATCATCGAAAGCCCAAGATCGAAAACAACACCATCAAACCCCGCAACACCAAAAGAAGCCAGTATCCGGTCTATCGACGAAAAGCTGCCCTTTGCCAGATGAACTCTGTTGTTGCCGAGCCGCTCAAAAGCTATGCTAAGCGCATTATCATCCCTGTCAATGCCCACTATCCGGCCGTGCTCATCGAGACGTGAGAGGATAGCTGAAGAATGCCCGCCTAGACCGACAGTGGCGTCAACATAAGTCCCATCCTGTTTGATGTTAAGCATTTCTAAAGTCTCCTCGATCATTACCGGCTGATGGACCATCATATGCCGAAAGACGCGAGCCTCGGCTCCAAAATCTTCCTGTCAACTCTTGCAGGATCGATAGTCTCTTTCCATCTTGCCTTGTCCCATATTTCAAGCCTGTCCACAAGCCCGGCTATCACTATTTCGCTGCTGCTGATAGCGTTTTCGCGAAGTTCATAAGGGATCATTATCCTGCCCTGCTTATCAAGTTCGCACTCCACCGCTGCAGCAATTACACGCCTCATGAAAAACTGGACCGCCTCATCAGACTTCGGCGCAGCCCTCAGCTTTTCCTCAAGCAGGTCCCATTCACCAACAGGATATGCATGCAGACACTTGTCAAACGGAGCATTCGTGATATATAGTTTGGAATTGTTGTACTTGGTGAAAAATACTTCGCGCAAAGGAGCAGGGATCATGATTCTGCCTTTCGGGTCCAGGGAGTAATAATATGTTCCTTTAAATGTCGCCATATCTATTTACCACTTTTCACCACTTTTTACCACAAGGATAGAATATGGCCAACACACATTGTATGTCAATAGAAAAAACACATTTTTATATTCAGTTATGTATTTTGTGGTCTCAGCCTCTAAACGACCACAATATATAGGGTCTATCTCGAACCAATGAGACTGTTCGATAAAAATTTGGAAGAGCTCCGGCAAAAAAATCTTTTGCGCAAAATTAAAGACAGAGGATCATTGTCAGGAAGCAGGGACGCGTCAAAAATTTTGATTGGTGGAGTTGAATACATCAGCTTTGCATCCAACGACTATCTGGGCCTTGCAGGCAGCACAGAGCTTGTCGAAGCCGCAAAAAAAGCCATCGATGCCTACGGTGCGGGTGGAGGCTCATCACGTCTGCTTGCCGGAGGAACAGAAATCCACAAAGAGCTTGAACACTCAATCGCGGAGTTCAAATCATCCGAAGCCGCTCTGGTGCTCAATTCAGGCTACTCCGCAAACATAACCGCAATACCCGCAATTGCTGACGAGAACTGCACGATATTCAGCGATGAACTTAACCACGCGAGCATCATTGACGGATGCAGACTCAGCAGTGCAAAGAAGGTTATATACAGACATGCCGACATCGAACATCTAAACGAACTGATGGATCAACACGAAGGCAAAAAAATTATTGTCACCGAATCGGTGTTCAGCATGGACGGCGACATCGCTCCTGTTGCAGCGCTGCACCGAATCTGCAAGAACCACGACGCGCTTCTTTACCTTGACGATGCGCATGGAACGGGTGTGCTGGGGGAAGGCTGCGGGGCATTAAAACATTTTGGCATAGAGCCCGATTCCTCAATAATCCAGATGGGCACGTTTTCTAAAGCGCTCGGCTCCTTCGGCGCCTTTATCGCTGGAGAAAAAGCGGTCATAGACTGGCTTATAAATTCAGGACGGGGATTCATATTCTCAACCGCGCTTCCGGCCTCTGTGGCGGCTGCATCTCTTGCGGCTATTAAACTCATCCGCATGGATAAACGCCTTATAGAAAAGCTCTGGACAAACAGGGCACGACTTTTTGATGGGCTGCAAAAGCTCGGTTTTGACACGATGAAAAGCGAAACACCGATTATACCTTTAAACACAGGTTCGATCGAAAATTCGCTCAGCCTTGCTCAGCACCTTTCGGACAAAGGCATATACGCGCCTGCCATAAGGCCGCCCACTGTACACACGCCAAGAATCAGGCTGTCGGTGAGCGCGTCGCACAATGATGAAGACATCGAGAGACTTTTATCTATCCTTAAAGAATGGTAATCAGGGGGAGTTTATGGAATCAACCGCAGCATACTTTGAGAAATCAGGAAAGGCTAACACAGAAACATGTCTTGCAATAGTTGATAAGGCTATACGCGAGCGGGGATTCAAACATCTTGTTGTTGCAACAACCGAAGGAGACACCGCGCTTCTCTTTGCAGAGAAGCTCAAAACAACCGGCGCTAACATTGTAGCCGTAACACACTGCGCGAACTTCAAAGGTCCAAATGTAATCGAGCTTGCCGAAGACAGGAAAAAAGCGATCGAATCAGCAGGAGCAAAGATCCACACAGGCACTATGGTGACGCACAGCATAGAAACAGCCTTTGCAGCAAAATTCCAGGGGCTCTATCCAACACTTATTTTTGCAAATACGCTCAGGATATTCGGTCAGGGAACAAAAGTAGCTGTCGAGATAGTTCTTATGGCTGCAGACGCAGGACTCATTCCGGAATGCGAAGAGGTTATTGCGGTGGCAGGAACAGCCCGCGGAGCAGACACTGTGCTCATAATAAAATCGGCCGCTTCAAAGCGCACGCTTGATTTGAGAGTATTAGAGGTTCTTGCAAAGCCGAGGGAGTAACCGCAAAGACTTGCTCTTTCAGGCACCTCCTGATTGAATTTAGTATAATTAAGGCAATTTCATCAAAATAATAGTGCGCAGGGGATAAATCAAAAATGGGAATAACAAAGAGGCTTTTAGGTTTTCATGGGATCGGTTTTGCATTGTTTGTTTTATTTGCAGTTTTCAGCTACATAAGTCTGAGTTCCTATCAGGCCATTAACAACAAAAGCATCGAACTTGCCCATAAAATTGAGCTTGTCGGCGACCTCCAGTCATTGATTCATAAAACATTGATGCCCCCTAATGATTACCTTATAACAGGAGACATTGAAGAGAGAAGAAATTTTGCCAAGCTGATTACAGAGACCGCTGCCCTGCTCGAAAAAATGAAGGCTGTTGCAAACAAAGCAGATGATGAAAAAACGCAGGCGCAAGAAATAGAAAAAGGATTTATTGAGCTGCAGCAGAAGGCACTCGTGCTTCTTTCAACAAACAATCCTACAAGCAATAGAAAGTCATCGGCCCTTATGAAAGAGATGGATGCATTTGGAAGCGATCTTGCAATAAAAATCGAAAAGCTGCACAACCTGATATGGTCAGAGATGGATAAACATAATAAAAAGACCGACGCAATAAGCAGAAGACTCTTCGGTATTTTTATGGCAATAGTAGTCATAGTCCTATTCGGAAGTTTTTTTGTTGGTTTCATGTTCAAACGGAAAATAGCTTTGCCCCTGTTAGAACTCACAAGCTCCGCAAATCTTATAAGCCAGGGAAACCTTGAACACAGGGTCAATGTTCAGAACGATGACGAAATCGGTTTATTGGGAACCCAATTTAACACTATGGCGCAGTCCCTGAAAGAAAAAATAGATGAGGTAAAAGAATATTCAGCAAGTTTGGAGAAAGCAAACCGCCGGCTGGACCAAAACATACTCCAGCTTTATGCACTTTACAACATAAGCAAAAATCTCTCCGCAACCTTTGAAATGGAGAAGCTCTTAAATCAGGTTGTGGAGAGCGTGAGCCAAGCGCTTAAGCTCCATAGGTTGAGCGTGATGCTTGTAGATGCCCAAAGCAAAGAGCTGAAGATTGTAGCAGGAGCGGATAAGGCTCAGGAAGCGCGCTTTAGACTGGGCGAAGGTGTTTACGGGATTATTGCTGTAATCGGCATTGCCGAAATGCTGAATGATCTTTCTGCCCACCCAAGCTTTATCCCGACCGAAGGTCTTGACGATGACATAAGCTCCCTTATCTGTGCGCCATTTAAGGGAAGGGGGCAGGTGATCGGATTGTTGAATGCTTATCGGGTGGGCGGTGAAACCTTCGATGAAGCATCATATGAACTTTTGATCGCCACAGCAAGCCAAGTTGGAATAGCATTAGAAAACGCGATGCTGTTTGAAGAGACAAAAATTCTTGCGATTACGGACGGCTTGACATCGCTTTTTAACCGCAGGTATTTCACAGAACGCCTGAATGAGGAATTTGAAAGGGCTTGCAGATACAAAAGAGAGCTTTCTCTTGTGATGATGGATATAGATTATTTCAAAAAATATAACGATACAAATGGCCATCCTGAAGGCGACAAACTGCTCAAAGACTTTTCGATGATCGCGAAAAAGATATTTAGAAGCTCCGATATAGTTTCCCGCTACGGAGGAGAAGAGTTTGTCGTAATATTGCCGGAGACAGGAAAAGAAATGGCCTTTACTATAGCTGAGAGGCTGAGAAAAGAGATAGAGTCAACAGAATTTGCGGGAGGCAAGACTCAGCCTGACGGCAGGGTTACTATAAGCCTTGGCGTCACTTCTGTTTATGAAGGGTTAAAGTCCGCTGATGACCTCGTAAAAAATGCTGATAACTTACTATACCGTGCCAAAGAAAAAGGGAGAAACAGGACATGTGCTTGAGCTTTGCTTCCGGCATATCGGATGCCTGCTTCTCTTAATCAGTTGACTTATATTAGCTTCTAAGCTTTTTTACTGATAAGCGGTTCAGCGTCTTTGCTCATCATGCTTCGTATCCTAAGGTATTCTTCGGACGGCACCTGAAGAACAATCTTGCCATTATCATCGATAAACTTGACGATCGATTCACCGCTTTCTTGGTCATAAGAAAAATGAACTCTTTTTGTTGTTTCTATTGAGTCCTGCTTTTCCTGAGTCTGGGCCTGAGTTTCTTTTTCTTTAGCCTTTGCCTCGCTCTTTTCAACAGAAAGGACAACCGTCCCGATATCTTTTGCAACAACACCGGTGTTCTGAGCAACAGCAGGCCGATTAACCGCCTTTGTGGGGTCGTTTTGTGGTGTATAAACATTGCCGGGCAACGCGGCGCCTGAGTTGATGGTAAAGTCTGACATAATATCCTCCTGTTATATAAAAGTTCCCACCAACATTAGGGTGGAATTTATGCCCTCGCCTTCAGGGCATGAGTTATTTTATCCGTTAAAGTCTTGGCATTAAAAGGCTTTACTATAAATCCTGCCGCCCCGAGCTTTAACGACTTGGCGATAATTTCTTTATCGGTGTAAGCGGTGATCATTATAAATGGGGTCTGATTCAATTCTGTCGAAGCCTTCAAGCACTCTATTACCTTATCTCCTGTCATATCCGAAAGTTGCCAATCGCATAAAAGAAGGTCGTATTTGTTATTCTTCAAATCCTTGATCGCTTCTGCTCCGGTGCTTGCGCTTTCAACGGTAATCTCGGGCAATGACTTACGCAAATTAGAGGTTATCATATCTTTAATAATTTCGCGTATTGTGCTTTCATCATCAACTACCAATATTTTAATTTTCCCCATTTTAAAACTCCCCCGTTTATACGCAATCAACTATAGCTCTAATTATATCATAATAGTTTTTCTTTATTCGTTCAAAATTACCTGCAGAAAAAAACAATTAAAAACAATTGACTATATGAGCATTGCCTGATAATATTATCAGAATAGCAGTTTAAATTCTTAATAAAAAGGTGGCGCAAATCTATGAACGATATCGCAAATTTAAATCTGGATTACAACCGTCCTGTTAAGATTGCGGAAGGCGTTTATTGGGTCGGCTTTTTTGATAAAGAATCCGGCCTGCACTGCAATCCGTACCTGATAGTGGACGGCGATGAGGCGATGGTGATAGACGGCGGAAGCCGCCCAGACTTTCCGACCGTGATGATGAAAATACTCCAGACAGGCCTTAATCCGGATTCTATCAAGGCCCTCATATATCAGCACTATGATCCTGACCTATGCGGCAGTTTATCTAATTTTGAAGACATCATAGGTTCCAAAGAGCTAAAAATTATTTCAGAAAAAACGAACAATGTTTTTATCAGACATTACTATGTCACCTCAGATATGATGTCCATAGATGAGATGGGATACTCATACAAATTCTCCTCAGGAAGAACTTTGCGTTTTATAAAAACACCTTACGCACATTCCACAGGAAGCTTTGTCACACTTGATGAACAAACCGGAGTCCTTTTCAGCAGCGATCTGTTCGGCAGTTACAGCAGGCAGTGGGAGCTGTTTCTTAAGCTGGAAGAGGATTGCCGCACCTGCACCGATTATAAAACCTGCAGCAAGGGAAAAAGTGACTGCCCTATTCACGATATCCTCAACTTTCACCAAAAACTGATGCCATCAGGGTTGATACTTAGATACGCCATAGAGCGGATAGCTGAAAACAAGTTCACTCTTGTCGCTCCCCAGCACGGCAGCATCATAAGCAGAAAAGAGGACATACTTTTGATCTGCGAAAAGCTTTTAAATCTTGAAGCGGTTGGCATTGACAGTATTATCGAAGACATAAAAGTCTGTGAACTCGGCGATTTGACATGTCTGAAAAAGATGGCGGTAGAAAATGGGAACTGACCAACTACTGCTGCGCTCAATTATAGAAGATAATGCACGGACATCAGGTACAACTCTGCTTATAAGAGAGGTAATGGAGCGCAGGGCAAAGGAACAGGACGAGGAAATTAAAAAGAAGCTCCTGAGAACTCTTGTCCTTAGCTACTCGGTAGCTGAAAGACAGCTTGCGGAGCTCAACCAGTTGAAAAACAAATTTCTCGGCATTGCAGCCCACGACCTGAGAAACCCGCTTTCGGCGATACGCGGGTTGAGTGAAGTGCTGATTATGGATAACGAAAATCTGACTGATGACCAGAAGGAAATAATCGCAATGATAAATTCAACAAGCGACCAGATGCTCTCGCTTGTAAATGAACTTCTCGATGTTTCTGTCATAGAGAGCGGCAAGCTCGACCTGAAAAAGAAAATCGGCTCACTGAAAAAAGTTATTGAGGAGCGCATAAAAATATGTTCTATGACCGCAGGCAAGAAAAATATCGTCATAGATGCATCCATCCCCAATCTGCCTGACTTGGCCTTTGACGAAAGCCGTATCAATCAGGTGGTTGACAACCTTATAGGGAATGCCATTAAATTTTCGCCCGCAGGATCAACTGTCAGGGTCGAGGCTTTATATGATTCAGAAAAAGGCGAATCCATAGCATCTGTTTCTGATCAAGGGCCGGGGCTTTCTGATGATGACAAAGGCAAACTGTTCGGTGAGTTTCAGAAGTTAAGCGCTCGGCCCACAGGCGGAGAAAAAAGCACTGGACTCGGACTTTCAATAGTCAAAAAGATAATAGATGCTCATGAAGGAAGAATATGGGTGGAAAGCAATGCCAGCAAAGGTGCACGATTCTGCTTCTCACTACCAACAGGAGGTCTAAAATGACAGAAATACGGATTCCAAGGGTTCTCCTTGCTGATGACGAGCCTCACATAAGACTGCTTTTGAAAAAAGCCCTCACCATGATGAATTACACTGTTGTAGGTGAGGCTAAAAATGGAATTGAAGCTATCGAGTTGTTTGGAAAAGAAAAACCAGACATGCTTCTAATGGATATAAATATGCCGTTGAAGACAGGGACAGAAGCGCTTAAGGAGATAGTAGCTGAATTTCCTGATGCGCTTGTTATTATGCTCACATCCGTCTCCGATCTCAGCATAGTCGAAAAATGCCTTGAGGACGGTGCATCCAATTACATAAGAAAAGATACACCTCTAGCAGAGATGAAGAAACTCATAGAAGAATCCTGGCTGGGTTGCCTGGGAGGCTTGCAATGAACGAGAGACTGGACCTAAAAAAACTGCTTGCTGAGATAAAAGAAGACGAGGAAGCAGAAAGAGCCAAAACAAAAAAACTGACTCAGGATGACATTAAAAAACTTGTGCAGGCAAGGCAAAAAGCCAAGGTTAAGAAAGATGCTTAAGAATCCATCTTTCATAAAAGCGCTCATAGATGAAAATATACTGACTCAGGAGGATTCCGAAAGACTCAATGAAAAATTCGGCGGCAATGCCGGCGCCATCCTGTCTTACCTTGCCAAAGGAAGTGTAGCTAAAAGAGATTTGCTGGGCAAAATGTGGGGGGACTCCTTGGGCATAGCTTACGTCCCTATCGCAAAGACACTTATAAAGCCGGATGCGATAAAAAAAATCCCCGAAAATTTTGCGCGCAACAATGTTATGCTTCCGCTCTACAAACTCGGTGATGCCCTTACAATAGCTGTCGCAAACCCGACTAATACATTAGCGCTTAAAGAGGCGGAGCGTTTGGCAGGCTGTCCTGTAAGTCCTGTGTTTTCTTTCTCTGACGAAATAAAAGATGCCATCGATATCAATTACCAATCGGACAGCGGCCTGAGCGAGCTGGTAAACCGAATTGCCGAAAGCGCCCTGTTCAAAGGCACTTCAACTATAACCGAGGAGCAGCTCAAAAAACTTGCCGGGGATCAGGCGGTGGTTGAATTCGTAAGAAATATGCTTTTGCTTGCGATGAAAGAGCGGGCAAGCGACATCCATATCGAACCTGAAGAGGAGAAGGTCAAGATACGGTTTAGAATAGACGGTGTCCTGCAAGAAAGGCTTAAACTGGATTCGCGGCTTCTTGCTCCACTTGTTTCACGACTTAAGATAATCGCAAAACTGGATATAACCGAAAAGAGAAAGCCTCAGGACGGCAGAGTCAGCCTTGAATTGACCACCCATTCAGCAGATTTCAGGTTTTCGAGCGTACCTACAATATATGGTGAAAAAATTGTATTAAGAGTGCTCGGTCAGATAAAGAAGAAAGAGGTGCCTGACCTTTCAGAGATGAACTTTTCGACTACCGTTATGAAAACTCTCAATAGAATAATCGACTCGCCAAACGGTGTTTTTTTCGTTACCGGACCAACCGGTTCGGGCAAAACAACTACACTTTATGCGGTACTGAAGTCACTCAACAAACCGGGAATCAACATCATGACCATAGAAGACCCCGTAGAGTACAGGCTTACAGGTGTCAATCAGGTGCAGGTAAACCATACCATCAATCTCGACTTTGGCTCTGCCCTGCGCTCATTCCTCAGGCAGGACCCTGACATTATTCTCGTGGGAGAAATCAGGGATGCAGAAACGGCCAAGATCGCTTCACAGGCGGCGCTTACCGGACATCTGGTGCTTACCACCATGCACACCAACAATTCGCTTCAAGCGGTAACAAGACTAATGGAGATAGGAGTGGAGCCGTTTCTTGTTGCTCCTTCAATTATAGGGGTAATGGCACAGAGGCTTGTGCGTAAAATATGCGACAACTGCAAAGAGCCATACAACCTGTCGCCTGAAGAGGTCGAAGATTACTTCATCTCCGACGGCAAAACCGAAGTAGTTTTCTATCGGGGTAAGGGTTGCGAGCAGTGCAATGGAACAGGATATTCAGGCCGCATCCCTATACACGAAATTTTCATCATGAACAGCGAAATAAGAAAGCTTGTTTCAAAAGGCGCATCCATCCTCGAAATACAAGAGCGCGCAAAGAAAACCGGCTACACAACCCTAAGATACGACGGCATGAAAAAAGTCCTGCGTGGTCTAACAACAGTTGAAGAACTGGACAGGGTAACCGTTGTTGAAGAGGAGTTGTAAAATATGAAAAAGCTTAAGGTTCTTGTAATTGACGATGTGGCAGAAATGAGGCTGCTCATAAAATCGTTTCTAAAAATGTCCTTTCCTGATATCGAGATGGATTTGGTAAGCTCCGGAAAGGATGCTCTAAGCAAGATCCAAGTAAATACATACGACGTTGTGCTGTGCGATTGGGAGATGCCCGAAATGAATGGCGATGAAATACTCAAATGGATGAAAGAACAGGATGGCATTAAGGATATACCTTTCATTATGGTCACCGCACATAATGAAAAGGAATACATTCTCAATGCCATGAAATTAGGGGTAACCGACTATATTATCAAACCGTTCACTGCAGAGATTATCGGCAACAAAATCAGCGGAGTGGTAAAAAAATAATATTTCTTCAACTATGCCCATCGGTATAAATAGTTCCGTTATGAAAATTATAGGGTTTGCAGCAGCCTACTTTCTATCGGGGCGTTTAGGCCTGCTTCTTGCCGTGCCGCCCGGTTATGCTACCGCTATTTTCCCGGCATCTGGAGTCGCCCTCGCCGGTCTATTGCTTTATGGCTACCGCCTCTGGCCTGCTGTCTGGCTTGGCTCTTTTCTTATAAACCTCTCACTTTCTTTTGATACATCAAGCTCTCAGACCATTTTAAAATCACTGCTTGTATCATCAGGCATCGGAAGCGGCGCAGCAATTCAGGCCCTTTTCGGAGCGTTTCTGATAAAACGTTTTGTAGGCTTTCCGAATGCTCTGGAAGATGGAAAAACAATAGCCAAGTTTTTCATTCTTGGCGCCCCAATAGCCTGCATCTCGAGCGCTACCATAGGAACATCGACACTTATATCGGCCGGGGTCATGACCAAAACAGGACTTCTCATCAACTGGCTGACTTGGTGGGTGGGTGATGTAATCGGAGTTATTATAGCCACTCCCCTGATGTTTATATGGTTCGCCGAACCAGCAGAAACTTGGAGGAAAAGAAAAATATCTGTTGCACTGCCTCTTCTTATAACACTTATGCTTTCGATTTTTTCATATATTTATGCAAGCAAAGAAGAAGAAGACAGAATCAGAGCAGAATTTAATGCCCAAGCCAAAATAATGGCTTTATCAATTCAGACCGACGTTCATATACATGAGGACATAATAAGATCGATTGCGAGTTTCTTCAGAAGTTCCGGAAATATTGACAGAAAGATGTTTAAAATTTTTACAGAGGAGTCTTTGTCGAAACATAAAGGAGTCCAGGTCCTTTCATGGGCGCCAAATGTTCCAAATTCCGAAAGATTAAAATATGAAGCTACGGCAAGGCGCGACGGTTACCCTTCATTTTTTATAGCAGAGAGAGACCATAGCGGCAAACTCGTTCCGGCCTCAAAACGTTCCGCCTATGTCCCTTGAGATTATCTTGAACCATACAAAGGCAATGAGAAAGCCTTCGGCTTCGATCTCGCGTCAAACCCCAAGCGCTTAGCTGCTCTTAAAAAAGCACACGACACAAACAATATTGTTGCGACCGAAAGAATTGAACTGGTTCAGGATGATAAAAAACGCTACGGTTTTCTATTCATGACCCCGCTTTTTATCCACAATTCAATCGACGCAGATATTAAAAAACCTAATACGATATTCAAAGGATACATAACAGGCGCTTTGATAATCGAAAAAATGATTCAACACTCTCTTGATAATCTCAAAATTAAGGAAATAAATTTAAGCATCTATGATGATGATACAGAGGGCACAGACAAATTTCTCTACTCAAACAATACCGTCACAAACACAAAAGAGCCTTCACCTTCAAAAACCTGGCATTTAGAGCACATAAGGGTTGCCGATAGGGGTTGGAGCATCCGTTTCTGGCCTTCCGAAGAATATATCATTAGAACAAAGTCATTGCAATCTTGGAGCCTGCTGGCCGGAGGACTTTTTTTTAGCGGACTTCTGAGTTCTTTTCTGCTAGCCCTATCAGGCCAACAGAGAAGAACTGAAAAAATCGTAAAAGAAAGAACATCAGAACTCAGGGAGAGCAATGAGCTTATAAAAACCATTCTGGACAGCGCAAACTTTACGATTATATCCACAGACTCTGAAGGCACAATATTGACTTTCAACCGTGCTGCTGAGAATATGCTTGGCTATAGGTCTGAGGAAGTAGTAAATAAGTTAACCCCGGCAATTATCCATGCCCCTGAAGAAGTGACTGCAAGGGCAAAAGAACTTTCAGCAGAATTGGGCGTTGAAATAAAACCGGGGTTTGAGGTCTTAGTGGCAAAGGCCCGACATGGAGTTCCGGATGAAAACGAATGGACTTATATTAGGAAAGACGGCAGCAAATTCAAGGTGCGGCTTTCGGTTACTTCCCTTTTTGATGAGAAAGCAAATGTCAGAGGATTTCTCGGCATAGGGATGGATATAACAGAGCAGAAACTGGGCCAATTGATGCTGCAGGAACGAGAACGCAGGCTGAGCACTGTTCTGAACAATACAGTGGATGCAATTATCACCATAAATGAAGACGGGCTAATTGAAAGCTTTAATGCTTCTGCCGAAAAAATATTCGGCTATGACGCGCTTGAAGTAATCGGAAAGAACATCAAGATGCTTATGCCGGAACCCTTCCACAGCAATCACAACAATTACATGAAAAACTATCTCACTACAGGCAATAAGCGCATTATCGGTGTCGGGCGTGAAGTGGTCGGTAAAAGCAAAGATGGAACAACCTTCCCGATAGAGCTATCAGTAAGCGAGGTATTTCTGACCAATCGCCGCATTTTCACCGGAATCATCCGTGATATAACAGAGCGCAAGCAATACGAAGAGGCATTGCAAAAAGCAAAAGAGGAGGCGGAGCAAGCAAACAAGGCTAAAAGCGATTTTCTGGCCTCTATGAGCCATGAAATAAGGACGCCCATGAATGCAATAATCGGCATGGCCGACCTTCTGCTGGAGTCTGAATTGAATGCGGAGCAGCGCAAGTATGTTGACATATCGCGTAATGCTGGTGAAAATCTTCTCGGCCTAATAAATGACATACTGGACCTGTCCAAGGTGGAAGCGGACCTTATAGTCCTTGAGAATACACAACTAGACCTTAACTCTATTCTTAAGACATTATGTGAACTCATGTCGGTAAAGGCGGTTGCAAAAGGCATCCGTATAGGCTGTACACTGCTTAATGATGTTCCTACCGACCTAATCGGAGACCCTCATCGCCTGATGCAGATTCTTATAAATCTTGTAGGCAATTCAATAAAATTCACCGAGCAGGGTGAGATTGTGATCGGTGTTGAAAAACTGAGTTCGGTTAATACCTCTCAAGGCTCTGAAATAGTAGAACTGCGCTTCTCTGTGAAGGATACCGGAATCGGAATTCCACCCGAAAAAGCGAGCATCATATTCGATAAATTCACGCAGGCCGATTCGTCAACAACCAGAAAATACGGCGGCACAGGCCTCGGCCTTGCCATTTCAAAAAAACTGGTCGAACTTATGGGCGGCAAAATATGGGTGGAGAGCGAAATCGGCAAAGGCAGCACATTCCTTTTCACAGCGCAGTTTGAAGTCGGTAAAGCAGAAAAAATATCCTCAAAAAAAGCTGAAGCGGTTTCTTCCTCCTCCAGTCAAAAAAGCGGAGAAAAAGCCTTGAACATACTGCTTGTCGAGGACAATGAGGACAACCGCCTCCTCATGCTTTCGTATCTGAAAAAGACGGTGCATACTGTCGAAACGGCAGAAAATGGGGAGATCGCGGTAGAAAAATTCAGGGCAGGCAAGTATGATATTATTTTAATGGATGTACAAATGCCGGTGATGGATGGGTATGATGCCACAAGGCATATTCGTGAAATAGAACTTAAGGACAACAAAAAAAGGACGCCTATTATTGCACTTACGGCACACGCAATGAAAGAAGATGAGCAGAAAAGCATGGTGGCCGGATGCGACGGGCATCTCACAAAACCTATAAAAAAAGCGACGCTGTTTGAGGCGATAGCAAGGCACGGAAACCTATGAGTATTCTGATTATAGACGACTCCAGAGATATTATTAATATTACAGAAACCTTCCTGAAGAACGCAGGCTATAAGGATTTAGTTAGCTGCAGCTCTGCTGAAGAAGCAATGACTTTTGTCGGATTATCTGAGAATCTGAGTCCTAACAATGATATAGAACTGATACTAATGGATATCATGATGCCCGGAATTAACGGCATCGAGCTTACAATGACAATTAAGAATCACGAGGCTTTTAAAGATATCCCGATAATCATGCTCACGGCCAACGAAACAGTTCAGGATCTACAGAACTCCTTTGCAGTTGGAGCTATGGACTATATCAAAAAACCTTTTAAAAAAGAAGAACTCCTGGCGAGAGTCAGTTCCGCACTGAGATTGAAGCACGAAATGGACCAGAGAAAAGCCCGCGAAAAAGAGCTGCTTGAGACGATGCAGCAGCTCGAAACCGCAAACAAAATGCTGCAGACTTTATCTGCCATCGACAGCCTTACAAATATCGCAAACAGACGCTTCCTTGACCATTACCTTTATGAAGAATGGCGCCGTGCAGTCAGGAATGAGGCCTCTCTGTCAATAATCATGGCTGACATCGACCATTTTAAACTCTATAACGACACACATGGGCATCAGGCCGGAGATGAAGTAATCAAAAAGGTTGCGGCTGTTTTAAAGGCTGCGGTTCATAGACCGGGAGATCTGGTAGCGCGATATGGGGGAGAAGAGTTTATCGTTGTGCTGCAAGACACAGGCAAAGAGGGCGGAATGCAGCTTGCAGAGAAGATGCGTCAAAATATTTTTTCCCTGAGTATTCCTCATGACAAGTCTTCATACGGTCTGGTGAGCTTAAGCTTGGGGGTCTCATCCGTTGTCCCGACAATGGAGTCATCAACAGAAAAGCTTATCAACGAAGCTGACAAGGCTCTTTACAAAGCAAAGGAAAAAGGAAGGAACAGGGCGGAATATTATGATGGAAAAGGTTAATAAAGTGAGGTGAAACATGCCTGAGAAAATCATTGTAAAGGTCGACCCTGATATAGCAGACCTTGTACCGGGATATATCGACAACAGACACAGGGATATTGGTTTGTTGAGTGAGGCGCTGGCAAAAAACGATTATGATGGCTTGCGCAAAATAGGTCATGACCTGAAGGGTTCGGGCAGCGGTTATGGGTTTGACAAGATAACCGAAATGGGCAGAACACTTGAGAGCGCAGCAAAAAGCGGTGACGGCACTGAGATAAAAAAACTGATCGACGAACTTACTGACTACCTCGACCGTTTGGAAATAGTTTACGAGTAGTTCCTGCGTCTATGAAGCAGCATCCACGTCATATGGTAAAGCTGTCACGTTCTGCAGGTGCGATGCATTTTGTTGAAGATCCCAGCTCTTTTAAAGCCTTTTCTGCCTGAGCCAGTTTTTTATCTATAGCATCATCGTCTTGGCTGGGGTCGTGATGGAAAAGATGGAGCGTCCCAACTCCTGCATTATGTGCAAGACGAGCCACCTGACTTGCACAGGAATGCCCCCATCCCACCTTTGTTTTGTACTCTTCATCACTGTATGTGGTGTCTGTGATAAGAATATCTGCACCTTGCACAAAAGATACCAATTTATTGAATTGAGTTGCATTAAATTCTGGAGCTCCGTCAAGAAACAACTCATTGTCGGTCACGTAGCATACAGTGGTGTCTTTACGCTTTATGCGATACCCTAAACAATTTCCAGGATGGGTCAAAAGCATGGTTGATATGTCCGTACCATCATATGATATTTTTTCTTCACGAAGATTTCTGAAATAAACCCTTGCTCCGAATTCACGAATAGTGATCGGAAAATAAATGCTGTCCATCTGGTAGCTTATCATCTCGCGCATTGTCATATCGCCCTGCAGAGGCCCGCAGATCTCGAATTCTCCTCCCTGTATGTACATTGGAGCAAAAAAAGGCAAAGCGTTTATGTGATCCCAATGAGGGTGCGAAATAAAAATTTTCGCAGAGCTTTTCAACTTTCCCTGAGACAGCAGATGGTCTGACAGCTCCTTTATCCCGGTGCCGGCATCAAAAACAAAAAACTGATCATCTTTAAAAGAAAGCGTAACGCATGATGTGTTTCCGCCATAACGCAGCGCTCTATTGCCCGGCACAGGTAGTGTACCCCTGACTCCCCAGTAAGTTAGGGTCATGCGGTCTGCTATCAATGCTTCTATTTGTGCTACAAAAGTTTCTGTAATAAAGGGTTTGTGCACATAGTCATCAGCCCCTAATTGATGCGCCCTTCTGCGATCAAAATCATATGTCTTTGCTGTGAGCATTATTATTTTTGTGTTCTTAAGTTCGTCGACCTCACGGAGTTTTTTGCAGACTTCAAAGCCATCAAGTTCAGGCATCATTATGTCTGTCAACACCACATCGGGGCGTTTTGCGATTATCTCCTCAACAGCCTTTTTGCTCGAAGTTGAAGAATATACCTGATAACCGGCGTCTTCCAGCAAAAACCTAACAAGGGTCAAAACATCCAAGTCATCATCAATAAGATAAAATACCAGTGGTTTCTTCAAAAACCTCTCCATAAAATAAAGTTGTTTTACAATACTAAATTTCTACAGATAAAGCAAAAATATAAAGGCATCAAAGCACATGATCATGTACTTTGATGCCTTTATATAGTAAGCATAATCTTAGGCTGCGGCGGTTTTTTCGGCCTTCTTGTTCACAAAGTACTGCTGAATTATGCTCAGGACATTGTTTACCAGCCAGTACAAAACAAGCCCAGACGGGAATGTCAAAAACATAAAAGTAAATACTACCGGCATAAGCATCATCATCTTCTGCTGCATCGGATCCATTGCAGAAGGCGTCATCTTCTGCTGTATAACCATTGTGGCGCCCATGATTATAGGCAGCACATAGTATGGGTCTTTTGATGCCAGATCGGTCACCCAAAGGGCTAAAGGCGCATTCCTGAGTTCTATGGCAAGAAGCAGCACCTTATATAGGGCAAAGAATACCGGGATCTGAAGAAGCATAGGCAGACATCCGCCGAACGGATTCACCTTGTGCTTTTTGTAAAGCTCCATGGTTTCTTTCTGCATTTTCTGAGGGTCGTTCTTGTATTTTTCCTTAATTTCGGCCATCTTCGGCTGAATCTCCTGCATACGCTTCATCGAGGCCTGTCCCTTATTGATTATAGGGATGAAAGGAATCCTGACAATGACAGTTACGATAGTTATGGCAATACCGTAATTATGCGTCACATTGTAGAAGACCTTAAGCAGCCAAAAAAGCGGCAGAGCGAGTATCGAGAACATTCCAAAATCAACTATATGCTCCAGTCCTACTCCTAACTTTTTCAGGTTGTCATGTTCCTTGGGGCCTGCATAAAACATATAGTTGTTCGAGCCGCCGCCAACCTTAATCGCAGCGACAATATCGTTTTGCCTGTCCCATATTTTGGTCTCCTGCAGGGCCCCTTTAGGAATAATAGAGGCAAAGAAATATTTATCTTCCTGCGCAAGCCACTTTACTCCGGCATTGTAAACCTTGGGCTCCTTTACTTTTCCTTGCGTATATTCATCTCTGTCTGTATCCCTCAAAACAACCGGCCCGAAATGCACCGAATCGTCTTTTTCGTAAACGCCAAAATCTTTGCCAAGAGCAACCCAATATGACGGAATACCGCTCGTTTCATCCTTGACATCAATCCCATATGTGCCGGAAATAAATGTATAGGTTCTGCGGATAGAACGGCCTTCTGACGAATATTCGAAAACCACCGAAGCCGGTTTGGCAGGGGATTGCAGAGTTATGTCGCCACTGGAGGTGCTAAACAATGCGCCTGCAAGACCGAAGCTGTCGTCATGACCTAAAGACAATGGTCTAAGCATATCATCCGATTTAAGAACTATCGGTTTGCCATCTTTGTCTTTATAATGTTTGAGCGCTACTGATTTAACCGAAGCGCCCTGTGATGTCAGAACAACCGTATAAAAATCGGTTTCAACCTTAATCTCTTTAACGACCGCTGGTGCTGTAGGCTTACCCGCAATCTGTTTTGCGGGCTTCTGTGCATCTGTTGTCCCTGCAGCCATCTGTTGCGGCGGCTGTGGCTGGGTTTCTTTGGTATTCTTTTCGCTTAAGCTCGTATTATCAGGAAGAGGCGGAGGAGGCATGAACTGCATATAAAAATACTGCGAACCTATAAGTATCGCAACCGAAATGATTATGGCGAGAAACATTCTTTTTTCCATACTTGCGTGTGAACCGGAGTTTATCTAACCGGATCATATCCTCCCGGATGAAATGGATGGCACTTCAACAATCTCTTAAAAGAAAGAAAAGAGCCCTTCAGGGCTCCGTATTTTTCAATAGCCTCAAGCGAATAGGCCGAACATGAAGGCTCAAACCTGCAGCTTGAAGGCAGAATAGGCGAAACTGCGTATCTGTAAAACTTTACAAAAAAGATTAAAACTGCCTTCAAGAATACTGCTTCAGTCCGCCGTTATCCGGCCAAGCGCTTCCGGCCTTTGCGCCTTCTATTCTTGATGATCTTTCTGCCGCCGGGCGTATGCATGCGGACAAGAAAGCCGTGCGTCTTTTTGCGTCTGCTGTTATGCGGATTAAAGGTCGTATAAGTTGACACGCTTCAACCTCCCAAAAAAATTTGAACTAAAATTATAGTTAGTTAGCCTATGTTATGTCAATGTCAAGGTTTCCAATGCTCCTCGAATTTGCCGTTTTTTGTTATCCAGATTACATAGGGCGAGCCGGCAATGTCGCCTTTTTCGGTAAACCTGTACTTGCCTAGGGCCCCAGAAAACTCCAACGCATGCAGCTTGTCGGTAACAGGCTTGCCATCGGCTGAACCTGCTTCCTTTATCCCTGTCAGCAAAGCGTTCATAGCATCGTAAGCGTATATCGAATAGGGGCCAAGCTCTCCAAATTTAGCTTTGTACTTCTCGATAAAGGCTTGTGCCGCCGGGATATTCTTAGGATCAGGGCTGAAGCTCAAATACGTGCCTTCGGCAGCCTTTTCACCCGCTATCTCTATGAACTTAGGATCTATCGTGCCGTCTCCGCTCATGAACGGAGAGCTCAGCCCTATCTCTCTAGCCTGCTTTACCATCAGTCCAGCCTCGGGGAAAACGCCTCCAAAGTATATAATCTCGGGCTTCTTTTCCTTTACCGAAGTGAGCACAGATTTGAAGTCCTTATCACCTATTGTTACGCCGCCGTAATAAACAACTTCTGTGGCGGCAGAAAGATTTTTCTTGAACTCATCCGCAAGCCCCTGCCCATATGTGGTCTTGTCATGAATGACCGCGACCTTCTTAGAGTTGAGCTTTCCCTTCACAAACTCGGCGCCCACTTTGCCCTGCTGGTCGTCCCTGCCGCATATCCTGAATACGCCCTTAAGGCCTCTGTCAGTAAGCTGCGGGTTTGTGGATGCAGGAGTTATCATCGGAATACCTGCACGGTTATAAACCTCGGATGCAGGTATGGAGCAGCTCGAGTTGAAATGCCCGACAATACCTGCCATGCCTCCGTTGACAAGCTTGTTGGCAACCGCAACAGCCTGCTTGGGATCAGATGCATCATCCCCTATAACAATCTCTATCTTCTTGCCCAATACGCCGCCCTTGGCATTCCATTCTTCAACAGCAATTGTTGCTCCGTTTTTAAAATCTGATCCCATTTTGGCTATCGAACCGGTCATAGGGCCGGCAACTGCGACCTTAATTGTATCGTCTTTCTTGGCTCCGCATCCGACTAAAAAAGCCGCAATAACAAAAAAACAAACAGAAAACAAAACCCCTTTTTTCACTATAGCCTCCCTGATCGTTATTTTCTTATTTATCCTGAATTACAACAAACCTTTTGCCAGAAACTGTTATAAAGCCTTCCCTCTTTTTGCCGGTGGTATTCGCCAATACTGAATATTTTACAACTCCGGCAGATTTTTCACCAACTGCCGGATCGATCACTATCCAGTCTAAACCGCTTACGGCTTGAGGGATGCATACATCCGAAGATGCCTTCAGGAAAATGCTGCCCTGGCCTCCGGATGCTCCAAAAGACTGAGTCTGGGACGAAAAACTAAACGAGCAGCCCGAATCCTGCTTAATCATCACAGCCTGTCCGCCTATAAATATCTGCTCGCTCCTTGCAGGACCTTTGTTGGGGAAAACATTTACAAGAATGCTGCCGCTGCCTAACTCATTCTTGCCTGAACCTATATTTATCCAATCAACAACCGCGTTTATTTCCCTGCTGCATTTATCACCGGTTGTTTTTACGCTCAAGCTCGCGGTTCCGCCTCCTGCAGGATAATTGAGCATAGCGGGTGAAACAGTATAACCGCAGCCCTCTTGCGATACAGCAAACTTGGCGCCTCCCACCTCAATTTTAGAGCTTCTCGGCAGGCCTGTATTAGATATCGCGGTGAAGCGGACAATACCGCTGCCCCTTCCTGCAGGTGGCGAGGTCAATACAACCCAGTCTGCGCTGTTGGCAACTTCCCACTTGCAGTCGCCTCGCGAGGCTTTTATGCTTATAGCTCCAGATCCTCCATTTATGCTGAAAGACTGGCTGGTTGGGGATACGGTATATGCGCACTCCGAACCTTGAGTAACGGTGAACAACTGATCAGCAACACTGATAGTCCCGGTCCTTGGCGGCCCGCTGTTGGCCGCAACAGAAAAAGTTATAGCACCGCTACCTTTTTCCTCCGAGCCGGAGGTAACATTTATCCAGTCCGCATTGCTCAAAGCAGTTCTTATGCATGATTCGGCAGAGGTCTTTATGTTTATTGTTCCTGTTCCTCCGCCTAAACCAACCGCTTGGCTTGTAGGAGAAACCTCGTACCCGCAATCCGAACCCTGAGTGACCGTAAACTGCTGCCCCGCAACAGTTATTGTTCCTGTTCTCGGTGGTCCGCTGTTGGCCAAAACCGAAAACTGAAGCCTGCCGCCGCCGGTATCCGACCCGCTTGCGGTGATCCATTCAACCTCTGATGCTGCATCCCATTTGCAGGTACTCATAGAGGTCTTAACCTCTATTTCACCGCTGCCGCCGGACAAACTAAAAGACTTGCTTAGAGGAGAAATAGCATAGGCGCAGTCTGAACCTTGTGATACGGTGAACGGCCTGCCAGACACCGTAAATGTAGATTTTCTGGGTGCCCCTGTATTGGCAGGCACCGAAAAGCCTATGGTTCCGCTTCCGGTCCCTGAATCTCCTGAAGTAATTTTTATCCAGTCGGCATTGCTGACAACATCACGAGGGCATTTCGGATCGATGGTCGAAACCATGACATCGCCCTCTCCACCCGAAACGCCAAAATTATGAGCGCTCTTAGACAGCACAAAATTGCATTGCACGCCTTCCTGAGTAACCGGAAACGTATATCCAGCGATCTTGATAGTGCCGACACGGGCAGCGGAGCCTGCATTTTCGGCAACTCCGTAATAAACCACCCCATTGCCCATGCCTTTGTCCCCAAAAGAAACCGAAAGCCATGAATCGCTGCTGAAAGCATCCCAAACACAATATTCAGGAAACGCCGCAACCACAACTGAACCAGAACCCTTGAAGCTGCTAAAAGCCTGCCCCTGCGGATTTATCGAATATGTGCACGGCAGCTCTTCCTGTGTTACAACAATCGTTTGTCCGGCTATTGCAAGAGAGCCGGTTCTCTCCCTGCCATTATTGGGCGATACAAAAAAACTTACAACACCTGTGCCTGCTCCAGACCCTCCTCCTGTTATGGATATCCATTGAGAACCGCTCGAAGCAATCCATGTGCATGCGTTGGCAGATTTGGAAGATACAGAAACCGTTACGGATCCCGTGCCGCCGGCAGGTCCCATCGAAACACTCGATGAAGAGAGGGTGTATAAACATCCGCTGCCCGGAACCGACACACCTGCCTTAGCCGCGCTTTCTGATTGAGAAGAGGATGTTGTAACCTGGTCTGAAGCGGTTGCAAAAATAGGAGTATCGGCGCCAACCACAACTGTAGCCGTCTGTCCTGTAGTACCACCGGTTCCTGTTGTCGAACTGCCGGTTGTGCCAGTTCCTGTTGTACCGGTCGTTCCTGTACCTGTCACCGTTGTTGAGCCTGTCCCTGAACCGCTGGTTCCGGCTAAATTATTTGACTGGCCTGATGTAGCAGCCGATTGAGTAACGGAATGTGTCAGACCGGCAATAGTTAGCGCGCCAGAAAAACTGGGCCCTGAATCTGATCTGCCAGCCACTGTGTATGTCACTATGCCGTTTCCAGTGCCGCTCGTGGCCGAAGTAAGGGTTATCCAATTTGCGTTTTTGCTTACGCTCCATGAACAGTTCGACGGAGTTGCGGTTACATTCACGCTGCCGCTGCCGCCAGTCGAAGTGAACGCTTGCTCCAAGGACGAAAGTGTATAACTACAGATAGCTTCCTGCGTTATAGTGACCGTTTGTCCTGCTACAGTAATATTGGCAGTGCGCATACTCGATGCTGTATTCGCCGAAACAGAATATCCAAGCGTATAACTGCCTGAACCGCTCGTATTGTTAGTGATCGAAATCCATGAGGAGTTATTCACAACCTCCCATGTGCATTCCTGACTTGACGGACTGATTATTATGCTGCGGGTTCCACTTGAATAGGAAAATGAAGTGTTATCATACGTAAGCGCAAAGGTACAGCCGTTCTGTGTCACAGAAAGCGTTTTCCCGCCTAAGATTATCGCTCCGGTCCTCACAGCTCCCGTGTTGACCGGATATGAGTAACTCATAGTGCCGCTTCCTGTAAAATTCGTCGCTGAGGTAATGGTTATCCATGAGCTGCTCGTTGTAGCCTGCCATGTGCAGCTGCCAAGAGAAGCGGCAACCGTTACATTATCCACACCTCCTTCAGATGTATAAGATTTATTGTCTGATGAGAGAGTGAACGAACATGTCCCCTCCCTTTGGGAAGCTACAGCAGCAAGACTGTCCTTAGGAGTAACAAATGTATTCGACACATTGTCCACGGGGTTAAGCGTTGAGAATACTGTTACTACATCCGACTTGATAAAGCTGGCTGCCAAAGTCGAACTGGTATTGTTTTGGGATGCGCCGCTTCCGGCAGAAAAGGTGATCGAACCGCTTCCGGGCAGCTTAAGAATCCAGAAATCGCCGCTCACCGCATCGAACGAATACGTGACTCCTGCAACAATATAGCCGCCATCAGAAGTCTCGCGTATCGAATAAGCACCGTCTCCGCTAACTCCCCCATAAGACTTCTGCCACTGGATAGTGCCGTTATTGTAAAGTTTTAGAATCCAAATATCACCGTTGGCCGAATTAAAAGAATAGGTGACTCCAACAACGATAAAGCCTTCATCAGAGGTCTGTCTGGCAGAATATGCCCAGTCATTGTAAGCGCCTCCGTAAGTGTATTGCCACTGATGAGCGCCTGTATCTGCCAGCTTCAGTATCCATACATCCTCGTTGCCTGCGCCGGACGACCACGTGTAGCCAGCAACGATATAGCCACCATCGCTTGTTTGCTGCACAGAGTTCGCAAAGTCAAATGAGGTGCCTTGGTATATACGCTCCCATGTGACGCCTCCTGTGGGGTTTAGCTTTATAACCCAGACATTCCTGTTCTCGTACCTATGGTCAGCATAATCCGTATAAAAAGAGTCTGTGTCCCCAGCAACAATATATCCACCGTCCGAAGTTTGTTGAATAGAGTTCGCAAAATCATTGCCTGCACCGCCGTATGTTGTATTCCATTGCTCAGTCCCGTTAGCCGCGAGCTTCAAAACCCACGCATCCGCATTGACAACTCCGAACGAATAGGTTACTCCAGCAACAATATATCCGCCATCGCTGGTCTGGCTAACCGAGTTGGCAAAGTCACTGTCTGTGCCTCCGTATGTATTCTGCCACTGCACAGACCCATTGTCATAAAGCTTCAGCACCCAAATATCGGAACTGCCTGCTCCAAAAGAATATGTAACACCGGCAACTATGTACCCGCCGTCAGAAGTCTGTTTTATAGAGTTTGCCCAGTCGCTGTCTGTGCCTCCATAAGTCTTTTGCCACATTATATTGCCGCTGGCATCGAACTTCATAACCCATACATCTTCATTGCCTGCACCGAACGAATCAGTGTAGCCGGCAACAATATATCCGCCATCGCTAGTCTGCTCTACTGAATATGCCTCTTCCCGGCCTGAGCCGCCGAAGGTCTTGGCCCATTGCTCTTCAGCAAAAGATATGTTCGCAAATATAAGCGTCAGAAAGACAGGCAAAGAATAAAGAAGCGTATTATGAAACAGCCTGAATAGACAATGTTCAAAGCCTTGAATGTATTTTCCTGATGCAGCATGCATTGTTAATTATAGCAACAGAAATCGCTAAATTCCCATATGGCTTATCTAATGCACTAGTTGAGAAGGTAAAAATCAAAAACAAAGTTTCAGTCAAGTTTATAAATAGGATTAGCCTTGAAAAATACTCTAACCGCATAGAATTTTGAAGCAGTTAAGAAATCTTTTTCTATACCTATTTGTCAAAATTTATCTGTCAAAATTTATCTTGACGAAGATTGTTTTCGGTGATAGGCTTTTATCATACGAGAAGATTGCAATGACTCTCTGTGGTGTAAGCCATAAGGAATTATAAGCAGCAATGGAGCTGGAACAAGATGTGGTGAGCAAGCCCCCAGAAGCGAGGGGGAAGCCTAAAGCATCTGCCGAAGCTCCCACAATTGAAAAAGAGGCTTGTGGCCCACCACAGAGACATTTCATCAACTATATACAAAGAGCTGTGCAGAAATGTATGGCTCTTTTTTGCGATACTATGTTTTACTTCTAGATTGGAACAATGTATATTCGATACATAATTGCCCAGAAAACTAATTATAGAAAATATCAGGAGGCGATAATGAAAAGACTTTTTTTTGCTATGGTTGTGGTTTTGCTTATACCGGCTTTTACCCACACAGCGTTTGCTTTAGAGCTGAATCCTCTTAATTGGTTCGATAAAAACCCTAAAGACAAGGTTGAAGAAAAGAAACCGGAACAAAAAGAGGTGAAGGGACAACAGAAAGCGGAACCTGCAAAAGAACAACAAGAAGTTTTGAAAAAAGATGTCCAGCCACTACCGGCTAAAGTTTCTGAAGTCCAGTCATCTTCTACTGAAGTTAAGACTGCAGACAAACCTCTTCAAACTCTGCCTGCAGCTGCGAAACCCGAGCAAACACAGCAGCCCCAACAGCCTGCTCAAAAAGCTGAGTCCGCCACTGCATTAAGTCCGGCGCAGACTGCTGTGGAGCCAGAAACAAGCCGCAAGTTTATAAACAGCCTCAATCTTAATTCTCCTCAGGCAGCAGCTGTATTGAAAGATGTTGTGGATGTGATGTATTGCGGAAAAATTGTTGAAGAAATCCCTCTTGATGAACTGAAAAAATCAATTGTAGAAGGCCCCTTTTACGGCTACTTGATGGCACGGAGCATTGGTGACAAAACAGTATATAAAGATATTGTATCTATCTTCAAAAAGCTAAACTGCGAAAGCACATACAAGAACTCGCTAGAAATGTATCTTATGAATCAGAAAACAGGAAAGGCAAAATAACTCACTCGCCCTTTCCTGTAATAACATGCTCAATCATTTCAAGATGATTGCCCACAAGCATATCCAGCTCGTTTTGGAAATGAAGCTTCAATATCCTTGCCTGGTCTATGTCTTCATGAATTTTGATAGATTCAAGCTGGGCCTTGGCAATCATGCGCTCAACCTTTTCATCAGTTTGGGCCATAATCTGAAATGCCCTGTTTAGAGCCTCAGAGCGCATATGTTTGGCTTCCTGTATCGAAACAGTCAGTTTATCGATAACCAAATTGCTCTCATCCTTGCGCTCTTTAAGAGTATCTGCCGATGCCTTAAGCCGCTCCCTTAAATCCATATTCTCGACCAAGGCATCCCGCAGCATAAGACTTGTGGTGTCTAGAAACTCAAGCACCTTTTTGCGCGAAGCCCCCCTGAAGCGCGCGGAAAACCTTTTTCTTAATATATCCTCAGGATTGATCCGGGTCATCTCTTTGCTGCGTCGTTCCATAAAACCAGCCTTACAGTAAAGTTATTGTTTTATAGGAACCATCACGCTTATAGCGCCTCGAATCTGTCCCTCTTTGTAGCCCTCTTTTGCATATCCGGAGATATCTTTTTCACCTATAGGATCGCCGTGGCAGCTGAGACAGCCTTTGTAAACATGGACCGGAAGAATATACCGCGCCATTTTAGTCCCATTTACTACAGCCTCTTCAAAATGAGCGTCTTTTTTGCCGGCTTCAAATTTCTTAAGCATTCCTGACTCAAACTCATCCGGCTTATTTTTATCGTTACGATACTTGAGACTCGTCTGCTTAACTGTAATCCCTGAAGCTTGGAGCTTCTCGCCAACGCGCCTCCCGAAGACGGCCGGGTTAAACCACTTAAAACCCTTGCCCTTCTCGTTTATCTGCGCCTGCGCCTCGGCAATCACTTCTTTTGCGGCAGCATGTATCTTATATATCGCCTTATGAAGCTCTTCGTTCTCTTTGCCCGTAAGCGATTTTACATCTATGCCTGCCGCTGCAAGAAACCTGACCTGTACCTGTTTTTCATAAACGTCCGGTGTAAAACCCTTATCTCCCTTTGAAGCATCGTTTATCAGTATTTGGTTATTCGACAGCACGTCCCTTGCGGACAAAAGATAATCCGCAACGGCAACAGCGATCGCCTCCTCTTTTTCTCCGGCAAAAGCTATTCCCGAAAACAAAGCTGCTGCTGCAAGAAAAATAGCAATTTTTTTCATATTGCCCCCATCAGATTTTAATTTCTGAAACGTAAATTAAAAAGTTTTCAATGTATTTAAATAGTATAGCGCGTGTCAAACTATTTTTTCATTCTAATCTTTTTTCAATTCGGCATAAGATGATCCGAAATAAACCTGTTCATTCCGTCTATATAAGGCCTTCCGGTGACCATAAAACCATCGTTGTGGCCGCCTTTTATCTCCAGAAATTCCTTCGGGCCGGCCGCTTTTTCGTATAGCTCCCTGCCTTGTTTAAAAGGCACTATCTGGTCGTCAGGGCTGTGAATGAAAAGTTTCGGAATATTTATACCGCTGATTTTATCAATAGTCGAATATTTATATTTTGCGATAAGCCTAACAGGAAGGTAAGGATAAATAAAGCTGCCTAAATCGGACAGCGATGTAAAGCCAGACTCTATTACAAGAACACCCGCTTTTTTTCTTAGCGCTGTTTCTGCTGCTACAGCGCTTCCCAGCGAACGGCCGAAAAGGATTATCTTATCTGGACTTATCTTCTTTGTCATCGTAAGATATTCCCAAGCAGCCTCGGCATCAAGATATGTACCGTCTTCGGATGGTTTGCCCCCGCTGTTGCCATACCCGCGATAATCGAAAATCAGCACCGAAAAGCCGAGTTCATGAAAGATGCGTATCGAATCTATTCTATGAGAAATATTGCCGGCATTGCCGTGGCAAAACAGAACCGTACCCCTCTCCTGTACACCAGACTGAACAGGAATATACCATGCGGATATGGTAATGCCGTCTGAGGTACTAAACATGACCTCATCGTATTCCATGCCCGACTGCTTGGGATTTGTAAAAAGTTCCTTTACGGGGAAATAGACCATGCTGTCTTGAGTAAGATAGATTAATCCCAAAAAGATAGCATATCCGAACACTATGCTCGCTATAACCGAAAAAAACATACTCTTCATACCGACCGAAATAGAACAGTCAGAAACAGCTATAAATCCTTGAGCCTCTCGGCCTGGTAGTGTGTGTTAAGCGCATCGATCATTTCTTCAAGATCACCTTCAAGCACCTGCTCAAGCTTGTGAAGCGTAAGCCCGATCCTGTGGTCGGTGACACGGTTCTGCGGATAGTTGTAAGTACGTATGCGTTCGCTCCTGTCGCCCGTACCGACCTGACTTTTTCTGTCCTGGGCTCGCTCCTTCTCCTTCTTTTCCATCTCGAGCTCAAGCAGCCTCGCCCTTAACACTTTCATAGCCTTATCACGGTTCTTTATCTGCGAGCGTTCATCCTGACACTGAACAACAAGGCCTGTGGGAACATGAGTTATCCTTACTGCAGAATAGGTGGTGTTGACGCCCTGACCTCCGGGTCCTGATGCGCAGAAGGTGTCGATCCTCAAATCTTTTTCCTCAACCTTTATATCAACCTCTTCAGCCTCCGGGAGAACAGCCACAGTAGCGGCTGATGTGTGTATTCTGCCTGAAGCCTCGGTGACCGGTACGCGCTGCACTCTATGCACACCGCTCTCGTATTTAAGTTTGCTGTATGCGCCCTTTCCGGTTATATTGGCTATTATTTCTTTAATGCCGCCAAGTCCGGTAGGGTTTGAATCTATAACCTCTATCTTCCATCTCCTTGCCTCGGCATACTTTGCGTACATTCTGAAAAGAGATGCGCCGAACAAGGCCGCTTCCTCGCCTCCGGTTCCTGCACGTATCTCAAGTATTACGTTTCTGTCATCCCGTGGGTCCTTGGGCAAAAGCATCAGTTTGAGCTCTTCTTCAAGCTCCGGCTTTCTTTTCTTGAGCTCCTCGAGCTCTTCCTGCGCAAGCTCTTTTATCTCAGCATCACCGCCTTTGAGCATCTCCTCCGAATCCTCTATGCCCTTAAGCAGCTTTTTATACTCCCTGATCTTTTCAACAATAGGTGTGAGCTCCGACTGCTCTTTTGAATAACGCTGATACTCCTGAGGATTCGACAAAACAATATTGTCCATCAAGGCCTGATTGTTTGCCTCGTATTTTTCTTCTATGAGCAAAAGCTTTTCTAACATTGCCTGCAGGCCTCTTTCAAGTCCGGCTCAAGAGTAAGAACCTCTTTTATCGCCGCTATCGCAACCTCTATCTGTGAATCATCAGGCTCCCGTACGGTCATCCTCTGGAGAAGCAGTCCAGGCAATATAGCAAGCCTGAATATCGGATTTTCGTGCAGTTTTGCAGAAAGTTTCAGCACCTCATAAGAGATTCCGGCAATAAACGGCACCAGCAGCAGCCGTGAAAACAGCTTTTCGGCAAATGTCCAGTCCTTTGGAATCGCCATAAAAATTATTATACTTAGCACCATCACAATCAAAAGAAAGCTCGTTCCGCATCTTGTATGGTACGGCTTGTACTTTCTGGCATTCTCAACCGTAAGCGGTTCGCCCGCCTCAAACGCATATATAACCTTATGCTCTGCACCGTGATACTCATAAATCCTGCGCATTTCCTTCCAAAGCCCTATAGAAAAAATGTACAAAAGAAAAATGCCGACACGTAAAATTCCGTCGATAAAATTAAAAAGAAACGAACTCTGGGATATTCCCTGATTCACATCACTGAGCAGGGTAGTTATGTACAACGGAAGAAATTTAAAAAGGAACATTGCCAGAAAAATTGCGGCGAGTATCGAAAAACTAATGGTCCACGCCCCCACCGGTTTTTCATCGTTGTCCTCCTGATAGGCGACGCCTCCAGAAAACTCGATAGCCTTCACCCCTATTATAAGTGCATGGAAAAGAGCGGCAACTCCGCGTATAACAGGCAGTTGAAGAATCTTAGGCATAGTGCGGCTCTTTACGGTCTTAAAGCTGATATCGCCCTTAGGGCCTCGTACAGCAACACTCCAGCCGCTTTTGGACTTCATCATAACGCCTTCAATTACCGCCTGTCCGCCTATGTTTTGCATAATAAGCTCCTCAAGACAAAATAAAAGGGATTAGGAATGTGCAAACCTAATCCCATATTTTTTAAAAAAGCAGCTACTTCTTTGCGTATTTTTTCTTAAACTTCTCCACTCTTCCTTCAGCGTCTACAAGCTTTTGCTTGCCGGTAAAGAAAGGGTGGCATTTAGAGCATATATCAAGGCGGATCGCCTCCCTCGTTGACCTTGTGGCAAATGTTTCGCCGCAGGCGCAGAGCACTTTTGCTTCTTTATATTTGGGGTGAATACCTTCCTTCAAGTTTATCCCTCCTGCAATAAATTTGGATAACTATAATACTAAAAAAAAATACTTTTTGGCAAGCATCTAAAAACAAAAACGGGAAAAGCTGTAAGCCTTTCCCGTTTTATGAGCAAAAAAAGTTTTAACGCTTGCGTACAGCCGCTTTTTTCTTCGGCAACGGTGCGACTATTGTTGCAGCTATATCTATCGCCCTGTTTGCATTGCCTTTTCCATCGGTGCCGCCTGCTACCCGGCAATTGATATTGCTGTTGATAGCTGCAATGTCAACGCCGCTTGCTGCAACGACCTCAGCAAGAACACCTTCTATCGCTATTACATGGAATGCCAAGCTCTCCATCTTCTGTGAAATAATATCGACCGTATCGCTCAAGTTGCCTATGGTCTGTGTCATTGCTGTAATGTTTGCAGAAACAAGCTCCTCAAATGAAAGCTTTGCAAGCTTGTCAGGTGTGATAGCCTTGGGTGCAGCAGCCTTTTTAGCCCCTTTCGCAGCAGCCTTCTTTACTACCTTTTTCGGTGCAGCCTTCTTCGCTTTTTTAGCCTTTGCCATTTCTTATCCTCCTTATGTTTGTTGATAGATATTAGCTGTATAAAAACAGATAGAATGATTATAGCAGATATTAAAGCCTAAAACTACATCAAACTTTTCAAACAAAAAGAGGCCGGCAATCATCATGATTACCGGCCTCTCGATTGCATAGAAAATTATAAAAGAGGAACTATAAGCAGTGCGACGATATTGATAACCTTGATCATCGGGTTGATAGCCGGACCAGCCGTATCCTTGTAAGGATCGCCTACCGTATCACCTGTGACAGAGGCTTTGTGTCCGTCGCTGCCCTTCTTATGCACAACACCCTTGTCGTCCGTAACGCCGTCTTCAAAAGCCTTCTTTGCGTTGTCCCATGCGCCGCCGCCGCTTGTCATGGCGATAGCTTGGAAAAGTCCGGTCAGGATGCTTCCGATCAGCAAGCCGCCAAGAGCCTTAGGGCCAAGGGTAAATCCTACGACTATAGGCATGACAACCGGGATAAGCGCAGGCACCATCATCTCTTTAATGGCAGACTGGGTGACGATGTCAACGCACTTGCCATACTCCGGCTTGCCTGTTCCTTCCATAATTCCTTTAATCTCGCGGAACTGTCTGCGAACCTCGTCAACAACACCACCTGCTGCCCTGCCGACCGCAAGCATCAGCCTGCCGCCAAAGTAGTAAGGGATTGCGCCACCTATAAAGAGACCGCCTATGACCAACGGGTCTGAAAGATCAAATGTCACATTGCCCATCTTGTGTGCAAGCTCTCGCGCGTACTCTGCAAAAAGAACGAGCGCTGCAAGACCTGCTGAACCGATGGCATACCCTTTGGTAACGGCCTTTGTGGTATTGCCAACCGCATCGAGAGGATCGGTAATATCTCTAACAGAAGAAGGCAGTTCGGCCATTTCAGCGATGCCACCTGCGTTGTCAGTAATCGGGCCGTAAGAGTCAATTGCAACAACAATACCGGTCATAGAAAGCATGGATACTGCAGAAAGAGCGATCGCAAACAAACCACCGCCAACATTGCCGCTGAATCCGCCACCGAGGCCGTAAGAACCGAGTATCGCGCCAACGATGACCAATGCCGGAAGCGCTGTGGCTTCCATGCTCATCGCAAGCCCGGCGATAACATTTGTTCCGTGGCCGGTAAGGCTGGCCTTGGAGATAATCTGCACAGGCCTGAATTCCTTGGCTGTGTAGTATTCTGTAATCCAAACTATAAGGCCTGTAAGGGCAAGACCTATAAAGGCTGTGCCGAAGATGCTTCCTGATGTAAAGCCTCCGGTATTTCCGCCAAGCTGTCCCATAAACCACTCGGTAACACCATAAAAAGCTACGGCAGCTAGAACGCCCGAAACAGCCAAGCCCTTATAGAGAGCTCCCATAATGTAATTGCTGGGGCCCAGCTTTACAAAGTATGTGCCTATTATTGACGCTATGATAGAAACGCCGCCCAACAAGAGAGGGAATTCAACCCACGGGCTGCCTGCGCCAAAAATAGATTTTGCCAACAGCATCGCTGCAACAAGTGTAACGGTGTAAGTTTCATAGAGGTCTGCTGCCATACCTGCACAGTCGCCAACGTTGTCGCCAACGTTGTCAGCAATAACAGCCGGGTTTCTTGGATCGTCCTCAGGAATACCTGCCTCGACCTTTCCTACGAGGTCTGCACCTACGTCAGCAGCTTTGGTATAGATGCCGCCTGCAATACGTGCAAATACAGACATTAAGGAGCAGCCAAAGCCGAGGCCTACAAGTGCATGGAACGCCTGCTCTCCAGCCATGCTTCTTGCCATAGCAAAGTAGCCTGCAAGTCCGATAATACCCAGGCCAACGACCATTATGCCTGTAACAGAACCGCCTTTAAACGACAGAGTCAAAGCATTCTGAAGACCCTTTGAAGCTGCCTGTGTTGTACGAACATTTGCACGGACAGTAACCCACATGCCCACAAAGCCTGCAAATGCCGAGCCGACCGTTCCGATAAGGAATCCTATTGCGGTCCATGAACCGAGCACCACAAAAAGAACCACGAACAGAACCGCGGCAACCATAGCAACAGTTTTGTACTCGCGGGCAAGAAAAGCATACGCCCCCTCTTTTACCGCGTTTGAAATGTCCTGCATACGTTTACTTCCGGCATCCTGCTTGGATACCCACGCTGCGGTGTAAAGTGCATAAGCCACACCCGCCAAGCCGCAAACTAAAGAAAACAAAATAATTGAACTCATTCTTCCTCCTTGCTATCTATGATTAAAAAATTAAGAAACCCAAATTAATCTTCCATTCCACAAAAAAACTTTCCCTAAACAAATTTTTAAAAACCTCTGGTTGTCACCTCCCCCTTCAGTTTTTTAAGCTACTCTGTTTCGTTAATTATAAAATCCTTAAGATAATGAACCTCTGACTCTAATTGGCCAACATGGTATTTGACCACATCACGAATCGATACAAGACCGACCATCCTGCCTTTGTCTATTACCGGCAGATGCCTGATGCGCTTGTTGGTCATAATGCTCATGGCATAGTTGAGATCATCTTCTGGCGTTATGATTAACAGGTCTTTAGTCATAACATCCTTTATGACAACCTTGTCGAACGCCCCCTTATTCACCCAGCACTTAAGCACATCGCGCTCGGTGAACATGCCCACAAAGTTGCCTTCCTCATAAATAAGAATCGCGCCTATGTTCCTCTCCATCATCTTTTTTACGGCCGTATCCACCGTCACTGTACTATCAACAGAAATGACTTCGAGTCCTTTGTCTTTAAGTATGTCTTTTATCTTGATAGCCATATTGCCTCCTCCTTCCTATCCCCTGCCCGAACACTTAGCAAAAACCATCGCTGTAGTCCTGTAAACCATATGCGCCATCTTCGAAAAAGGTGCATATGCAAAAAGAAAGAATATGAACACAAGGTGGATAAAGTACATCGGATAAGCAAGCGCCGCAATGTCGGCAAGCCTGAGAACCTCTGACAGTATTCCGGATGCCGCGATTACATATATCACGACAATAAATATCCAGTCAAAGTAACTGCCCTCCCCTGCCTTATCCTTGTTTTTCATCCTGTTGCTTATAACAAGGGTTATTCCGGTCAAAAGCGCAAGCGCGCTTATATTGCCGACTATTTTGAGAGGATCATACAAAGGATACGGCGAAGCGCCAAAGTTGAAAAAAGCGAATTTCTCTATGCCCAAAAGCTTGTTGCCGTAAAGATAAAATACACACCATGTCGTAGTAATCGCAAGACCGATGAAAGAAAAGAAAACCAGAAGATGCGCCAGAGATCTGTCTTTGGTCACATTGCATTTATCGAACCTCTTGTGGCTTATAATTTCCATTATTGTTTCTTTAACGGCAGACGCAAGATCGCCCTTAAGTTCCACGCCCTTGCTCATATCTGCCCAATATTTTTTTACTCCTCCAAAGAACGCCACCGCCGCAAATATGGCTGCTGCGGTAAATATGCCATCGATGAACGGAATAGGAACCAGCTTGGAGTAAACTATCTTACCCTCAGGAAACGAGGTCAGATGCCCCTGCGACGCTATCACCAAAAGGAATATAATAACCGGCAGCGCAAGCAGCATAAGCAGATATTTAGAATCTGCAACCATATTGGCAAGGGCAGCAGGAGCTGCATAATGCTTTATTGTCATCTTCCTTATAGCGCCAAGAACCTCTCCCGGCTTTGCTCCGCGCGGACAATGGGCGGTGCAGTCGCTGCACTGGTGGCATAGCCATATGTCTGGGTTGCTTATCAGTTTGTCCTTCAAGCCCCACTGCGCATAGATCATCTCTTTTCTGGGAAAAGGCTTGTCATCAGGCGTTACTCCGCATACAACAGTACATGTGGCGCACTGAAAGCATTTCTTGAGCGATTCACCGCCTGCGTCGATAACGCTGTTTATAAAGTTAAGATCAGGTTTAATCTGTTCTGTCATATATTCCTCCTATTCATAATCATCTTTATCATTAATTGGACTACATTTCCTTGAACGGATTAGGGCCGATTTCCTCTATCCTCTCAACAAAATCGTTAATCATCTGCGGTAGCTTGTCATACTCCGAAATCGAAACCTGTACGAGCTGGCAACGGTCAGACTCAAGCTGAAGCTTATCGAGAGTTTCTTTGACCTTGCTGAAACGATAGTTTGCAAGCTCGCTTCCCTTTACAAAATGGCACTGGTAGTTCTCGCCATACTTACAGCCAAGAAGCATAAGCCCGTCAATGCCTGTTGAAAAGGCATCCGTAACCCAGACCAAATTCGTAGAGCCGAGACAGCGCACAGGAATAATCCTGACCGCCGGATTCAACTTCATCTTCTTGATAGCCGCGCTGTCCAATGCCGGATAGGCATCGTTTTCGCACGCCAGAACAATAACTCTAAAATCGTCCTCATTGATATCAACAGCCTTTATCATCGAGCCTACTATATCCACGCTGAAGTCCTTGAAGGAAACTATCCTTTCAGGACAGGCACCCATACATGTGCCGCAGCGGCGGCAGCGGTTGATTCTGTAGAAAGGCGTTCCTTTCTCATCTTCATCAATAGCTCCGAAAGGACATTCCTCTGTGCATCTCTTGCATGATGTGCATTTAATCATCATAGGGTCTGGATAAGTGGTGTCCCATGCTCTTGGGTGCACTGCTACGCCTTTAGCCACATGCTCAACGCACTGGATCGCCTTTAATGCTGCTCCGGCCGCATCCTGTGCTGCCTCGGACATGTTCATCGGCTGTCTTACACAACCTGCCGAATAGATGCCGGTCCTTCTGGTTTCGTACTGAAAGCAGATAAAATTCGAATCCGCAAATCCGTAAGCCCCTTCGAGCGTCGGAATTTCAGGTCCCTGACGGTAGCCTAAATTAAGAATGAAATCTGGCTTCTCCGTGCCTTCAACATAAGCCTTTTTGGCATCATCGCCCTTCTTGCCAGCTTCGGTCAGTCCATCAAGATATTCCTGAGGCCCTCTTGTTGAGGGAACAATGCCGGTTGCAAGCACAACCAAATCCGCCTCAACCTTTATCTTTTCACCAAGGAAAGTATCATCAGCCTCAACATACAGATTGCCGTTGCCTGCATCGGTTATAGCCGTCACTTCACCCTTTGTAAGCAGCACTCCCGGATTGTTCTGCATATTCTTATAGAAAAGCTCCGACTGTCCCGGAGTTCTTATGTCCTTGTAGAAAATCATCGCAACAGCATCGCTGTTTTTCTCCCTTACATAAAGCGCCTGCTTAAGAGATGTTCCGCAGCAGAACGATGAACAGTAAGGAAGATGGTTTGCATCGCGGGAGCCTGCGCACTGAATGAACGCCACTTTTGTGGCCTCTTTACCGTCTGACGGGCGAACAATCTTGCCCTTCTTCGCCATCTCTTCCATCTGGACATTAGTGATAACATTAGGATTGCCATAGCCTAAATGCCCAAGCTTGGAAGCATCATAAGGCTTCCATCCGGCCGCCATAACGATTGCGCCAACTTTTATTGTTTCGGTCGAACCATTGGATGAAAGAGTTACGTCGAACAACCCGGGCTGACCGTCAGTCTTTTCAACCATCGTTGATTTGCGGACTTTTATATTAGGATGAGACTCAACTTCTTTTATCTTGTCGAATATAATGGGGTCGTCAAGCTTATCAAATGGGTACTGCCTCGGAGTTTCTTTGTAGAGCTTTGCGGACCATCCGCCAAGTTCCGCCTCTTTCTCAACAAGTGTTACTTTGTAGCCTGCATTGGCAGACTCAAGCGCCGCCGTGATTCCTGTGATACCGCCGCCCACAACCATAAGCTCGTTGCTCAGATCAGGCAGTATGTTCGGTTCGGGCATATTGCCCTTCTGTGTTTTGATAACGCCCATCTTCACATAATCTTCGGCCAGCGTCTGGGTCGCTTCGGTCATAGGCTCAGAAACCCAAGAAACAAATTCCCGCAGGTTTACCCTTTCGACAAGCGAACCGGAGAAATCAAACTCTTCGAACTTTACGCGCGGAGAACAGGCGCCAATAATAATAGTATTGGTCCCTTCTTTAATATCGTTTTTTATAAGCTCAAGCCCTTCAGAGCTGCAGAGAACATCATGCTCTTTAATAGAGTCTGCGGGAATTCTTGCTCCGCCGGCTGTGTTCTTCTTAAGCTTCTCTATATTTACCGTTTCACCAATACCGCAGCCCTTGCATATATATACACCGAATTTCTTTTCCATAGTATCCTCTACCTCCTAACACTCTGAATGCTTTTGATTGCAACCCCTGTTGCATCCTGCACCGACTTTGCAACATCAACCGGGCTCTTGAGCGTGCCTACCGCATAGACACCTTTCTTGAGGGTTGCCGGCATAACAAAGCCTTCAGGCGTATATGAAACCTCAACAGGAATTTTTGATACGCTTGTTGACGGCACCATGCCGGTAGCAAGAACCACCATATCAAATGCCTGTTTAATCTTCTTTCCCGAAAGAATATCTTCGGCCTCAATAATCGGGTTTCCTGTTGCCGGGTCATCCGTAATCTTTGCGATCTTGCCTTTGGTGAGAGTTATGTTCGGGTCTTCTTTAACCTTCCAGTAGAACTGTTCATAACGGCCGGGTGTTCTGATATCAATATAAAATATGTTGGCCTTTGAATCCGGATACTGCTCCCTTAAATATGTGGCCTGCTTCAAAGATGCCATGCAGCAGATAAAAGAACAGTAAGGCAGATGGTTTTCGTCCCTGCTGCCCGCGCACTGTACAAAGGCTATATTCTTAGGCTCTTTGCCGTCTGAAGGCCTAAGTATCTTTCCTCCTGTCGGGCCGTTGGGAGATGCAAGCCTCTCCATCTGCATATTGGTTATGACATTCTTTATATTGCCTGCGCCAAGAGTATCCAGCTTGGCAACATCATAAGGATCCCATCCTGAAGCAAGTATAATTGAGCCCACTTTAAATGTAAGCGTCTCGGGCTTCATATCAAGGTCAATTGCGCCGTATTTGCAGGCCTCCACACACTTGCCGCAGGCCTTGCCTTTGCAGTGCTTTCCGTCTATTGCATAGATGAACGGAAATGCCTGATTGTGGGTTATATAAGCCGCTTTTGTGTTATCCAAGCCAAAATTAAACTCGTTGGGAATCTCGACAGGACAGACCTCTGCGCAGGCATTGCAGCCCACACATTTATCATTTACAAACCTCGGTGTCACCTTTACGGTTACATCAAAGTTCCCCTCCTGCCCCGACACCTTCTCAACCTCTGCCAATGTATGGAAGGCAACATCGCCGCTGTTCTTAATCCTCTTGAAATTTATCTCAAGACCGCAGTTCGGCGGACAAAGCTTGGGAAAGTATTTGTTAAGCTGCGTCACCCTTCCGCCAAAGAAAGGGGTCTTCTCGATAAGAATCACCTCGGATCCGGCTTCGGCCGTTTCCACAGCAGCGGTAAGTCCGCTGAAACCGCCACCTATAACTAAAACTTTTTTGCTCTCTGCCATTTGTTTCCTCCTTAAGGGCAGTAATCTGCTTCTACTCTTAGAACCTCTCCTTGCCGCTTCCGGCTTTTCGGGGAGGATTTTATTCACTCAAACTGCACAGGGCATATTGCAAAACCGCTGTTTTACACTCTGCGCCATGCAATTGTCAGAGAAAATTTTGGGGAGGGCGATGCCCTCCCCAAAACAGTTTTCAACTATTGATACATCGTCACATAAGGAACCTTTTTGAATTCCCATGTGTTGGTTTCGCTGTTGTACTTCGAGTTGGTGAAGCACTTCCAGTTTACGTCATCGATCTTGTTGAAGTCGCCCCTGTAGTAGTAGCCAGGATATCTGGACTCTTCCCTAAAGAGGATGTGCCTTGCATGAGCCTCTACCGACAGAATTCTGTGGTAGTTCTCAAAGCACCTTAAGAGCTCGTGGAGGTCTTTTGCAGCCATTTTAGCTGCGTCTTCCTTGAGCATCTCAAGCTTCTTGAGGCCTTCTTCAAGCATCGTCTTTGAGGTCATGTACCATGTTGCAACTCCGCCGAAATACTCGTCAGCGATCTTCTGGAGTCTCAACTGGAGAGCCTTTGGTCCGATGTAGTTCGGGTTGATAACAGGATCGGTTGTAAATACCTTGTGTTTCTCGTAGATCTCAAACGGCAGATAGAGTTCAGCCGCAATCTCATCGAGAGACATCTTCGGAGACGGCTTGTAGTCAGCGTGGTCAAGAATGTACTGAAGCGCCGACTTGGCCGCGATTCTACCCTCTGCGTGTGAGCCTGAGGAGAACTTGTGGCCGGAAGCTCCAACAACGTCGCCCGCCATAAAGAGACCCGGAACGGTTGACATTCTGTTGTATCCCCAACTGTAGTGCTCTGGTGTGCCTGGCAGATCGCCAGGGCCGCTTACCCAGAAGCCTGCACAGCCTGCATGTGAGCCCAAGAGATAAGGCTCTGTAGGCATAATTTCGGAAGGTGTCTTGTCAGGCTCGATGTTGTTTGCAGCCCAGATGGATGCCTGTCCGATAGCCATATCGAGGAAGTCTTCCCATGCCTCTGCCTCGAGGTGCTTCATCTTCTTCTTGCCTTCTTTTTCACCGAGCTTCTCGGTAAAGGCTGCGCCCAAAGCCTGCATCGCCTCATGAGTTCTCATGATGATCGGGCCTTTGCCGTCCTTCATAGCTCTCATCATCAGATGGTTTCTGATAGCGGTGCCGAGACCTTTTGCATAATCGCCATATCTGGCAACTGCATCGTCAAAATATTCTTTGTTTGTGCAATAGTCTTCTCCGTAGCTGTCAGTTGCTTTTGCCTTGAAGAAAAGGAACCATGCGCCAACAGGGCCGTAGCCGTCTTTAAATCTTGCCGGTACGAACCTGTTCTCCATAAGGGTCAGCTCAGCGCCTGCCTGCATTCCGAAAGCATAACCGGAACCGCAGCTGAAAACAGGGTACCAAGTCCTTCCCATACCTTCACCAACAGATCTCGGCCTGAAGCAGTTAACCGCTCCGGCTGTTGCACAGATCATCGCCTTAGCCTTGAAAGAATATATCTTATTCTCTCTTGTGCTGAAGCCTATGGCTGCTGCAACGTTCTTTCCATTGGTATCCATTACAGCCTTAACGATAAATACCCTTTCGAAATGGTTCTGATCCATTCCGGTCTTTTCCCTGTTGGTCTTGAGGGCCAACTTTGCAGCCTCTGCAACGATAACCTTGTAAGATTCACCGTTGATCATTATCTGCCATTTTCCGGATCTTACAGGTGTTCCGCCTTCTTTAAGGCTCTTTTTGCCTGCATCCCTTGCCTGGAAACCGTCGAGGGAGAATCCATCATCGCCCTTCTTCCAGATCGGGAGGCCCCACTCTTCAAACAGCTGAACTGAATCATCAACGTGTCTGCCGAGGTCATACACAAGGTCTTCCCTGATGATACCCATAAGGTCGTTTCTTACATATTTCACATAATCGGCAACCTTGTTCTCGCCAACATATGTGTTGATAGCTGACAGGCCCATAGCGACCGCGCCGCTTCTGTCTGTTGCTGCCTTGTCAACCATTACAACCTTCATTCCCTTCTCATTCGCCCAGCGGGCTCCTTCGAAAGCTGCACCGCATCCTGCCATACCGCCGCCGAGGATCAGAAGATCGCACTCAACTTCGACTATCGCAGGTTTTGCACAATATGAAAACGTACAAGTTTCTTTTTCCATTTATTATATCCTCCTATTCGGCTCTTGCCGGTCCGGTAAAGAAGCCGGGTTTATTGAGGTTTGCAAAATCCGGAGCCGGCTTGCCTGCATACGGATCAATCGAACCTTCCGCTGTTGTTCTGATAGGAAACTTAAACCTCTTGAGTATTCCGTTCCTGAACTTGATGGTCCACATAATGGAGTCAGTTCCTCTCATCGGAACCGTGCTGGATCCGAGCGGCACGAAATCTGAGTACCCTCTTGTCTCGATCGCCTGCTGAGGGCAGATCTTTACGCAGTTAAAGCATTCCCAGCACTGCTCAGGCTCCTGATTGTATGCCTTCATGATATCCCTGTTCAGGGCCATCAGATCGTGAGGGCAAATATACTGGCATGCAGTCTTATCCTGAGCCTTACATCCATCGCACTTCTCTGTGATAACAAAACTCGGCATTTTGTACAACCTCCTTAAATTAAATTAATTTACTAAAACAACCAACTGCCTTTGCTGCAAATACTGCTTACTCGGTACACCCCCTTTCGTATAGCTCGGAAGTTGGGAAGCTCGGAAGCAAAAAACTTTTTAACCTCCGCACCTCCGCGCTTCAATGTTTATTGTTTACGCAAATTCCAAATTTAATTCTCAAGGCTCTGGTAGTATTTAATCAGAATCTGGGCCACCTCGGGACGTGAGAATTCTTTAGGCGGTTCGATGCCCTTGCCCAGCATTTCACGGACCTTTGTTCCGGAAAGAAGAACAAAGTCCTCTTTTACATGGTCAGGCGCCTCGCACATCATGACAACTTTATTCAGCTTCTTAGACCATGCTGTGTGGTCAGCCTTGAATATCTCGATCTTAAGCGCGCCGGCCGGTACTTCCTCATCAAATATCTTCTGAGCATCAAATGCACCGTAGTGGTCGCCTACGCCGGCATGGTCGCGGCCTACTATGAAATGGGTTGCGCCCATGTTCTGACGGAATACAGCATGCAATACACCTTCACGCGGACCTGCATAGAGCATATCGAAGCCGTAGCCGGTAACCATTGCGCTGTTAGGCGGGAAATAAAGCTCGACCATCTTGCGGATGGCAGCATCACGAACAGGCGCAGGAATATCGCCCTTCTTCAATCTGCCAAGCAGCATATGTATAACAAGACCGTCACATCCCAAACGCTTCATTGCCATATGGCAGAGTTCTTCATGTGCCAGATGCATAGGGTTTCTTGTCTGGAAAGCAACAACCTTCTTCCATCCGCGTTCAGCGATTTCGTTGCGAATTTCGACTGCGGTGCGGAAAGTATCTGGGAATTCAGACTGGAAATAAGAGAAGTTCAAAACCTGAATCGGACCGGAAAGACAGACTTTACCCTGGGCTTTGAGTGCATCAACTCCAGGATGGGCTTCTTTATGGTTCGGACGATAAACCTTCTCGGAGATTAGTTCTATTTCGGCATCGCTGAACTCCTCAACAGCCTTAACATCCATAACTGCAAGTACAGGATGGCCTTCCACGTTCGGATCTTTAAGAGCAATACGGTCACCAGCCTTTATCGAACCCGCGCTCTGAACCAGATTCAATACCGGAACAGGCCAGAACAGCCCGGATGTGGTCTTCATGTTGTTGGTAACCGACAAAGCGTCAGCCTTGTTCATATACCCTGTCAGCGGGTTGAAATACCCCGAACCCATCATAACAGCATTGGCTGCTGCACCTGAGCTCACAACAATAGAAGCCAGGCCTTCAGCCTCTTTCTGCAGGGCTTCATTTTTGGCCGTGTCATATACGAACAATGGATTTAGTTCGTCTGAACCATGTGGTTTGATCATTTACTTCCTCCTCATTTATGTTTTTATTGAATAAGCCGCTTTATTTAAGTCCGAGAAGCTCGGAAACCTTAGCAAATATATCATTTATGCTGCCTGTGCCGCTGACCGACTTGAGAATTCCCTTCTTTGAGTAATATTCGATCAAAGGGGCGGTCTGCGCTGTGTAAACTTCGAGCCTCTTTTTTATCGTCTCTTCCTTGTCGTCATCCCGCTGGAAGAGCTCGCCACTGCATTTATCGCACGCACCCTCTTTCTTTGACGGGCCGTAATAAACATTGTACATCTGACCGCAAGACTTGCAGGTCCTCCTGCCGGTCAGCCTCTTCATAAGGTCTTCAAGAGGAACATCTACGCTCAAAGCAGCTGTTAACGCCATATTGAGCTTTGAGAGCATAGCATCAAGCGCCTCTGCCTGCTTGGTATTCCTCGGAAAGCCGTCGAGTATGTAACCCTTCTTGCAGTCATCCTTCTGAAGCCTCTCCTCGACCATACCCAAAACAACACTGTCAGGAACAAGCTCACCCTTATCCATTACCGCCTTTGCCTCTTTGCCAAGCGCTGTTCCTGCAGCAACAGCCGCCCTTAAGAGGTCTCCTGTAGATATCTGCGGGATCCCGTATTTCTCTACAATTATTTTTGCCTGTGTGCCTTTGCCGGCACCAGGTGCGCCAAGAAGAACTATTCTCATTTAGAAAACCCCCTGAAGATTTTTGAGGAAACGCTATAAATTATATGAACTGTTAATTTTATGCAAATTTAAAATTATAATTATTACATTAATTTTATTTATGTTTTTGAAAAATAGGTTTTTTTGAGATAATCTCCCCAACCCTCCAGAGCTTTTTTTCTATGGCTTACCTCGTCCTTTTCTTTAGGGGTAATCTCAGCAAAAGTCTTAGAAGAGTTTAGAGGATAGAAAACCGGGTCGTAGCCAAAGCCTCCTGAACCTCGAACCTCGGTACCTATAACCCCCTCAACAAACCCTAAAAAGGTCTTGGTTTGATGATTCGGCTGAGCAAAAGCTATGCAACAGACAAACCGGGCGCCCCTTTTAGCCGGCTCAATATCTTTCATTTCATCAAGAAGTTTTCTGATATTCTTCTCATCATCAGCGTTTTCTCCTGCATAACGGGCCGAAAAAACGCCCGGAGCATTGCCAAGCGCATAAACTTCAAGGCCCGAATCATCCGCCACCGCTACCCTGCCTGTATAGCTGGCAACCTCAGAAGCCTTTTTAATCGCATTGCCCTCAAAGGTATCTTTGTCTTCAACCACTTCAGGGCAGTCAGGAAAGTCATTGAGCGTAAGCACCGTGACATCTGCACCCGCAAGAATCCTCTGAAGCTCTTCAGACTTTTTCCTGTTTCGAGTGGCAAGCACTATCTCCATAAATATCTCCTCCGCAAAAGCTCGTTAGACTAGCATCTTTGAAGTTTAAAGTTCAAACAGAATAAATTTAGTTGTAGCAACAAAAAAAAGCTACATATTTGAAGCAGGAGTTCTCAAGTTAAGAATCGGACTGCTGTCTCTTGTTTAAAACTTTCGCGATATGCTCAGCGTTTTCTATCGATAGAAGCAAGGCGCCGTCCTGAGTAAGCTCTACAACTATGTCGAATCTTCTTAGCATTGCGGCGAGGTCTTTTATGCACCTGACTATCAGCATAACTATCAAATTCTTATTATCAAGCATCCTAAATAAGGCCTCTATTTCATCCGAATTTCTTCCGTAAATACCATCAACTATAAGCGCTTTCACCGAAGTCTGTTTTTGTTCAAGTTCATGAAAACTACTGACTATGGTCATATCGTTTTTTAAAGACAGAAGATATTTTATGTATTTTGAGTATCCCCGCTCCTTAATCTTCCCGTCATAATCAAATGTATTTTCGAGAAAAAAAACGCCTTCGGAGTTTTTCACGGCTTCAACAATTATAGTGAGTTTGCCCACGCCCTGAATTCCGCATATCGCTATATTCTTATGTTTCTTTAAAATGCTGCCGATTATGTCCGGATTTTCTCGGCTGTGTATTATTGCGGTGGTGTTATTCTTTTTTGGCTTTTCCATGCTTCAATAATACCTTTTTTTGAAAAGGCAGGCAAGGAGCAGAAAAAAGTTGGCACCGTTAAGTGCAACCATCACTATTCTGTGATAATATAATCATTAACTCAGGACAACAGTTATGGATGAATTATGGACATAGCAGCATTTTTAGGCATACTGATAGGGCTCGGCGCTATAATAGGCGGCAACGTGCTGGAGGGCGGCAATGCAGGGCATCTTGTCCAGTTAGTTGCAGGTCTTATAGTTTTTGGCGGAACCTTCGGCGCCACACTGTTGAGTTTTTCGGCAAAAGACATGATTAACGCATTTAAGGCTATTTCTGTGGTTTTCATGCGACAGCAGCATGACCCTCTCGAAATAATACAATCGATACTCGGCATTTTAGTTAAGGCCCGTAAAATGGGACTTATAGCGCTCGAAGATGAACTAAAGAAAATCGACAACCCGTTTCTGAAAAGAGGCTTGTCTCTTATGATTGACGGTATGTCTCCGGCAATGATAAAAGAAATTTTATATCAGGAGATAGTAACCTACGAAGAGCGCATAAAAAAGGCTTCAAAGGTATTTGAATCAGCAGGGGGCTATGCGCCGACTATAGGCATAATAGGCGCTGTGCTGGGACTCATACAGGTTATGCAGGATGTGTCTAACCCTTCTAAGATAGGCAGCGGAATCGCGGTTGCCTTTGTGGCTACGGTTTACGGCGTCGCTTCGGCCAACCTCGTTTTTTTGCCTATGGCCAAGAAGATAATCAACAGGATGAACGAAGAGATTCAGCTTAGAGAACTCATAATCGAGGGCATCATAGGCATAGAAAGCGGTGTTAACCCTTACTTTCTAAAAATGCGGCTTAATGCTTTTCTTGATGAAAGCAGCAGGGTCGAAGAATGAGCAAGAGAGCAAAAAAAGAAGAAGAGCACGAAAACCACGAAAGGTGGCTCGTTTCTTATGCTGATTTTATAACCCTGCTTTTCACTTTTTTTGCTGCACTGTACGCTCTTTCTTCCCTCGACAAAGCCAAAGCAGAGAAGATCAGCGGTTCGCTGCGGCAGGCTTTTAAAGTTATTGAAGCGCCTGTTCTGGTCTATGAAGAAAAGACCAGAGCGCTGGTTGACGACATACGCGACAAGATAAAGGATGTCAACGGAATTTCGGCAAAAACAGAGCCGCGCGGCGTAATAGTTACTTTTGCTGACGGAGTGCTTTTTGATTCGGGCTCGGCAGATATAAAAAAAGAAGCAGAAATTATTCTTGACAAGCTTCCGCCAGTATTGAGCTCTGCTCCCGGAAAAATCCTGATCGAAGGACATACCGACAATGTTCCGTTAAGCAGAGGGAAATACACATCCAACTGGGAACTCTCTACGGCTCGGGCATCGAGCATACTGAATTTCTTCATAACAAAGGGGCTCGATCCAAACAGATTCTCAATTGCGGGCTATGCTGAATACAGACCGGTGGCGCTAAATGATACAGAAGAAGGCAAGGCCAAGAACAGGCGAGTGGAGCTGATTATCGGCAATTAGCTGAACCGACAATGTGCTATAATTACCTACTTTAAATCATGCTTGCGAAAGACCAAGAACAGTACAGCATAATGCGTGAATTTTCGAGGATTGACGCCGTCATACCCCTCGGTGTCTCCCTCGTTTCGGCCGAGCGCAAGGCTACGGTAAAGTCCAAGCTTTCGGGTAACATCGACCTTGTGGACAGAAGAATGCTGCCGGATCTGGACAACAAAGCACTTCAGGACTGGCTTATTATACTGAACTCAAAAACAGATACAATAATTAACATGCTATCTTTTCAGCGGGAAGGCTTTGGACTGCTTCCTTTTACTACAGTGAACATAAGCGCAGGAGGGCTGAGCTTCACATCGTCGCAGCGATACGATAAAAACGATCTGCTCGAAATAAAGATGCTGCTTCCGCTAATACCGCCGGTAGCCCTATATATATATGGCGAAGTCGTAACCGCTGATAAGTCAGGCGAGAACTATAGTATGGCTGTTAAATTTTTACCAATGGATGATAATATACAGGACTTGATAGTCCAGTTCGTCTTCAAACAACAAAGAGAGATTCTTCGTGAAAGAAGAAAATAACGGAGTGTTTAAATGCTTCCAATAATAGGCGCTGTAATAGTTACGGTTTGTGTTATCGGCGGATACATGCTCGAGCATGGGAATATGTCCACCCTTTTTCAGCCCATTGAACTGCTGATTATAGGAGGCGCAGCTCTTGGTGGATTTATCATTGCATCGCCAATGAAAGTTATAAAGCTGGTCATAGGCGGAGTTCTCGGCGTTCTTAAAGGCAAGTCATACAGCAAAAATGACTACATTGAAGTGCTTCAGCTTATGAGCGAAATATTTGCCAAGATAAGAAAAGAAGGCCTAGTCTCTATAGAAGCTGACGTGGATAATCCAAAAGAGAGCAATATATTCAGCAAATACGGCAGTTTCCTGAGCAACCATCATGCGGTTGACCTCGTAGCAGATACCCTAAGAACCGTCATGACCACCAGCATCGCACCTCATGAACTTGAATCCCTGCTTGATGCTGAACTAGAAGCACATCACGAAGAGGCGCTGATACCATCCGGTAGCGTCGCAAATGTTGCCGACTCGCTGCCCGGGCTTGGAATCGTGGCTGCTGTTCTGGGCGTCGTCATAACTATGGGAAAAATAAGCGAACCTCCTGATGTTCTCGGCAACAGCATCGGCGCCGCGCTTGTCGGCACATTTCTGGGCGTTCTGATGTGCTACGGATTTGCCGGACCTTTGGCAAGAAACCTCGAATTTGCGGCTAAAGAACAGGCCGAATACCTCAATGTAATTAAAGTCGCGCTCGTCGCTTTTGTCGGCGGAGCCGCCCCCCAGATATCGGTAGAGTTCGGCAGAAGGGTGATCCCCGGCAATGTAAAACCGAATTTTGCCGAGGTCGAAGAAGCCTTAAGACAGGTCAAGAAATAGCCTGCCATGCTGCTTCAGCAGTTGATAAACGGGCTGACTGTAGGCTGCGTTTATGCCGTTATAGCTTTAGGCTACACAATGGTTTACGGCATTCTGGAATTCATAAATTTCGCACACGGTGAAATTTATATGCTCGGCGCCTATTTCGGGATTATCTTTCTCGCTCTCTTCACTTCATCAGGTCTTGCCGCATCAAACTTCCCGCTCGCTTTTGCGCTCACGGTCCTGCTTACAATACTTTTCTGCTCTGCCTACGGCTTTACAATAGAAAAGATTGCGTACAGACCTTTGCGCAAAGCTCCACGACTAAGCCCTTTGATAAGCGCGATCGGCATCTCGATTTTTTTGCAAAACTACGTGATGATTACTCAGGGCGCAACAGACAAAGTATTTCCTCAAAAATTTGGAGATGCTTCTTTTAATTTTTTGGGGGCAAGCGCTACAAGCCTTCAGCTCATAATCATCTTCGCATCAGGCCTAATGATGCTCGGGCTGCATCTTTTCATAAGAAAAACCAGAACAGGCAAAGCTATGCGGGCAACGGCCCAAGACATGACAATGGCATCTCTGGTAGGAATCAACGTCGATAGGATAATTTCGGTGACCTTCATTATTGGAGCAGGGCTTGCAGCAGCGGCCGGTGTCATGGTCGCAGCTTATTACGGTCTTGTGAACTACTCTATAGGTTATGTGGCAGGAATCAAAGCCTTTACCGCAGCTGTTCTTGGCGGCATCGGAAACATCCCCGGTGCGATGCTCGGCGGAGTTGTTCTCGGCCTTATAGAAAGCCTCGGCTCGGCCTACGTTTCTGCCGAATACAAAGATGTTTATGCCTTCATAATATTGCTGATAATACTTTTAATAAAACCTTCCGGCCTGCTAGGCACAAGCGTTGAGGAAAAAGTGTAGAATGAAACGCTTCCTGCATTCTCCAGTTGCATCCGCCCTGTGTGCCGCCCTTCTGTTCCTGCCTCTCAAAGATTTAAAATCAGCAGTTATACTTTTTGTGTTCGTGCTTGCCGGGATTTCTGCTGCGCCTTATATTCGCAAACTCAAAATCCCCCAGATTCCCTTTAAAGCTTCCGGCTTGAGCGGTTTTCTTCCGGTTTTGACGATTACGATATTCGCACTGCTTCCTTTTGCGTTAAAAGACTACTATCTGGATGTACTTATCATGTTCGGAATATATGCCCTTCTGGCACTAGGACTTAATGTCATAGTCGGATTCACCGGCCAGTTAAATTTAGGATTCGCAGCCTTTTATGCCATAGGCGCCTACACCTATGCGCTCCTGAACACAAGGCTCGGGCTGGGCTTCTGGCCCTCGCTTCCGATAGCAGCATGCTTTGCATCACTATCAGGACTTGTTTTGGGTGTGCCTGCACTCAGACTAAAAGGAGATTATCTTGCAATAGTAACTTTAGGTTTCGGCGAAATAGTCCGTATAGTCCTCAACAACTGGGATACCTTCACCAAAGGGCCCAACGGAATAGCCGGAATAGAGCCTCCTTACATTGCCGGATTTTCTCTCGGCAAACTCCAGTATTATTACTATTTAGTGTTTATGGTGGTCATCGCTGCTGTTTTTGTGATACGCAGAATTGAATTTTCTAAAACAGGCCGGGCATGGCTGGCGATAAAAGAAAACGAGATAGCCGCATCCACTATGGGCATAGACACAACCGCTTACAAGCTCTATGCCTTTGCCTTCGGCACTTTCTGGGCAGGAATTGCCGGAACATTGTTCGCCGCCAAGATGCAGTTCGTATCTCCCGAAAGCTTTACCTTCATGGAGTCTGTTTTGATATTAAGCATGGTCATCCTTGGAGGCATAGGGAATGTTTACGGCTCGATACTCGGCGCCTTCATACTCGTAATCATGCCCGAACTGCTAAGGGACGCCCAGCTTTATCGAATGCTGATTCTCGGCTTATGTCTTGTAGTATTGATGATATTCAGGCCGCAGGGCCTTATAGGGGCGAAAGATGCATCTGCTGGACGTTAAAGGCGTTACCAAACATTTCGGCGGCATAAAAGCTATAGAAGACGTATCTTTCAAGATTCAACAGGAATCTATTGTCAGCATTATAGGTCCCAACGGTGCAGGCAAAACCACACTTTTCAACTGCCTTACGGGGCTTGCCTCAGTCACCAAGGGCAGCATAACCTTCATGGACGCTGCTATTTCGGGGCTCCCTGCCCATAAAATACTCGAAGCCGGCATTGCCCGCACTTTTCAAAATATCAGGCTCTTTTCTGACATGTCGGCGATAGAAAATGTTATGGTGGCGCAGCATTCCAAGATCAAATATGGTTTTGCCTCTGCAGCGCTGCGCACCGCAGGGTTCAGGAAAAGCGAACTTGAAACCAGGCAAAAAGCGTTCGAGTACCTCGAACTCTCAGGAATAGATTCCTTTGCTGATCTGCCCGCCAACAGCCTTTCGTACGGCAACCAACGCAGGCTTGAAATAGCAAGGGCGCTTGCTGCAGAGCCCAAATTGATACTGCTTGATGAACCTACGGCCGGCATGAACCCTAGCGAAACCTCTGAGGTCATGACCCTAATCAAAAGAATTCGGGAACTGGGAAAAACAGTCATTCTTATAGAACATGACATGAAGCTGGTAATGGGGATTTCGGACAGGATAGTAGTTCTGGATCACGGTGTAAAAATATCAGAAGGCACCCCTGATGAGGTGCGCACCGACCCTATGGTTATAGAGGCATACTTGGGAAAAGAGGCTGCGCACTGATGCTTCGTCTCTCAGAAATACATACATCCTACGGCCATATAAAAGCCCTCAAAGGAATAGATATAGAAGTCATGAAGGGTGAGATTGTTTGTCTAATCGGCAGCAACGGTGCGGGCAAATCAACCGCACTTATGACCATATCAGGCGTGCTCAAGCCTGATTGCGGAAAAATAGAATTCAACGGGCAGCAAATTGAGGGCATGGATCCCCATGAGATAGTCGGTCTTGGACTGTCTCAGGTTCCGGAGGGGAGGAGGATTTTCCCACGCCTGTCGGTGCTCGAAAACCTTGAGATGGGCGCATTTATGAACAATAGCGGACTTAAAGAAAAAATCAAACATATTTTTTCACTCTTTCCTGTACTGCATGAACGCAGCAATCAACCCTCCGGAACCTTAAGCGGTGGCGAGCAGCAGATGTTGGCTATAGGCAGGTCCTTGATGGCAAATCCAAAAATGCTTTTGCTCGATGAGCCGTCTCTCGGCCTTGCGCCAATTATGGTGAGCAAGATATTCAAAACAATAAAAGAGCTGAACATCGAGGGCTGCACAATACTGCTGGTTGAACAGAATGCCCGAGCAGCTCTAAGGCTTGCACACAGGGCATATGTGCTTGAAAGCGGGATCGTAAAACTTCATGGAACAGGCGAAGAACTGCTTCACAACGAAGGGGTCAGAAAAGCGTACCTTGGGGAATAAGAGACTCCAAACAATCCTGTCTGCTTGCTCATAATTAATGAACGACAACCAAACTGACAATTTGCTTCAGGAATTATACAAATACGGCGACAGAACCAGTTCATTTATTTCTCTTTATCCTCATTTTAAATCTTATAAATGTGATGAAGGATGCATACGATATTTAGAAACAGACGGGGCATGGATTGCTGCGGCAGAACCGCTGACACCCAAAAACAGTCGTGCTGATGCCTTTAAAGCCTTTGCAGTGGCCGCAGCCTCTGCAGGCAAAAGTGCAGTCATATTGCCGATAGGGAAACAGCTGGCTGATGAATTGCGTCTTGCCGGATTTGATATAATGCAGTCCGGTGTTGAGCCCATATTTAATCTTAGCGATTATTTCAATGAGGCAGACCCCTTGAATCACCTTCAAGTAGCGAAATCCCTCAAGCTCAGAGGAGCAAAAATAAGCGAACTATCATGGCAGCAATGTTCCGAGGCATTGCAAAAAGAACTTGAAAGCATATACAGACAATGGCTTGAAGCAAAAGACAATCAGCAGCTCTCTTTTCTGAGCATTTCAGATCCTTTTCAATCAATACAATTAAAAAAACTTTTTGTGCTTGAGGCAGGTGGCAAGGCACAGGCCTTTCTGACTGCAGTGCCCTATTATAATGAAAACCATGAAATTGCCGGCTATTATTTTGCTGACTGGATTCGCGCCGACAAAGCGCGGGCAGGAAGCATCGAACTTTTAATGGTAGAAGCAATGCGCATATTGTTAGGCAATGGGATAAAAGAGGCACGACTCGGCAATTGTGCGCTTGCAAAAATAGAAAGCAAAGGCGCAGCAGCAGCTATGCAGAGGCTTGTATATAAATTATGGTCATGGAAATATAATTTCAAAACCCTTTATGAATTCAAGGCGAAGCTAAAGCCAAGCAGATGGGACAGGCTTTATATAGCTTCGAACGCCAATAAACTTAAGACCCTGTATGAAACTACCAATGCACACTTCCTGACAAAAGAACATAACTTTATTAACAGCAGCATCTTGTCCGCTTTAACCAAAATCAAATGGACTTTAATGCTGTCGGTATTATGTGTGGCCGTGCACATTTTAAAAGTCAATACTGACATAGTGCTCAATCTGTATTTGCAAAGTGCTTATATCCCCGGCGATGTTACCTTAAAAGGTTTATTCTTAGGGCCTTTGTTTCATAACCACCTGAGACATCTCTTTGGAGACCAACTGTCTTTGCTTTTTTTTGGCTCTGCGATAGAATGGATTTTTGGGCCAAGACTCTTTTGGATCCTTGTGGTCTTTGGTCTCTGGCTGTCTAACCCTATTACTCACATGCTATTGGGAACAGCTTTGCCCTTAGTTACTCCTGAGGGGTACAGCCATTTTCTAATAGACAAAGACTATGGGTCATCTAATGCGGTCTATAGCCTTGTGGGAGGATTATCAGCAAAGATTTCTAGGCCTGCAATACTGATACTGCCTTTTGCGCTAAATGGAGTAATCGTTTGTTATGAGCGGCAAAGTCTCCTTGCCCTGCATCATCACATTTCACTCTTGGCCGGATGGATGATAGTGAAATACTTCCTATCGCACAAATCAAAAAAAATATAATCGATCTAATCTGGTCTATACCCTTGTGAGAGGGGTATCAGTAAAAATTTCTATGCCTGTAATACTGTTACTGACTTTTACCAAATCTTTGTATGCTAAACTATTAGAAAAAGGAGGTGTCAGCTATGCAGACCATATCCTTAAAAAGCAATTCGCCAGATATGGTTATCCCCCTGTTGCTTAACGCCATAAGCAGGGAAAAGCGTATTCTTACGGGAACGCTTGGGATAACTAAAGAAAAAATCAGCCGGTTGGCAGGAACCCTTGGCGTTGATATTGATAAGCTGATGAAGGGCGAGGTTGAGCATACGGATGCAAATGACATGCAGCTTATCGAACTTGAAGGCGAACTCGAAATCTCAAAACATATTGAAGCTGAACTCAGGGAACTTGAAGCCGTAGAGATATGCAGATAAAGGATTATGTCGCCGAAATCCTTGATGTAATTTCCGCATGCCCTTTTGTCGAATCCCAAAACATTTCCTTTGAAGAGCGGCCGACCAATGCGGCATTCATTTATGGAACGATTACCTTCACAAACGCGTCAAAGCTCTATTTTAAGGAATTTGTGGTCTTTAAGTATGAAGACATAAATATCGTTAAGTACGGCTATAATTATCTAACACAGGACGGAGCCTTGATTTTTCGCTTTGACAATGCGGTTGATCCTCAAGCCAAGAAATTTCCAACCTATCCTGACCACAAACACATCAACGAAGGACTGCTGCCCGCCCTGCGCCCCTCTCTTGAAGATGTGCTTATAGAAATAGCCGGATTGATAAAAAGAAGTGAATAGCACTCAAAAGACTTTAGCGAAAGGCTGAAAATGGGTGAAGCTTTGAAAAAGAAAGCGCGCCCTGAGGGATTCGAACCCCCGGCCTACAGATTCGTAGTCTGGCGCTCTATCCAGCTGAGCTAAGGGCGCACGGAATATTAATAGTATCAGGAAAAGCGTTGAAGCGTCAACGCAGAAAACAAAATAGAGGCGGCGGTGATAATGAACAACAAACACGGGGCTACGCATTTGATTTACGGCATTAATCCGGTAATCGAAGCTCTCAAAACCAGAGACAAGGTCGTTTCTGTGCATATTTCAAAGCAACGGCAATCGATCACCGATGAGATTTTGCAGCTTGCACGTGAAAGCGGGGTGCAGATAAAGTTTGAAGAAAAGAACTTTTTCGATGCCCGTTTTTCGAAAGGCCATCAGGGCGTAGCAGCATCGGTTAAATCAAAAAAAAGAATGACTATCGAAGAACTGCTTGCCCTTCCGGAACAGAAAAGGGAAGCAGCTTTCTTTATGATTCTCGACTGCATCGAGGACCCGAGAAACTTCGGAGCGCTGCTAAGAGTGTCTGATGCGGCAGGAATGCACGGAGTAGTTTTCCAGTCGCACAGGTCTGCGGGCATAACCGAAACCGCTTCTAAAGCATCTGCAGGAGCTATGGAACATGCCAACATAGTAGAAATCGTAAACATCAAACATGCCATAGAAAAGATGAAGAAAAAAGATATAACAATAATAGGCGCCGAAGCAGGCTCAAACCTGTCGATGTGGGATATAGACATGAAAGAACCGCTGGCTATTGTTGTAGGCTCTGAAGGTCATGGACTCAGGCGCACCGTAAAGGACATGTGCGACAATATAGTAAGCCTGCCTATGCTCGGAAAGGTAAATTCGCTTAATGTGTCCGTAGCCGCAGGAATTATTGCTTACGAGGCGCTCAGACAGCGAAGAAAATAAGAACGACTATCGCGGATGTTCTTCTCTCCATTGGTGGGGACTTTTCTGAAGACCGCCTTTATGCCACACCCCGACCTTCTTGGACTGGGCGCGCTTCTGTGCAGTAATAAAGCGTTCATCATACTTGACGTTCGGCGGGATAGTGTAAAGCAGGGCATGGCCGTGTTCCACCATAAGCTCGTTTATCATTCTTCCCCTGTTGTCCCAGAGGTAACCCAGCAGCCTGCCGTATTTATCCCTTTGATCTACATCCAGCTCTAAACGAACAACCCAGTCGTTATCACTGATAAGCTTCTTCAGATACCTCTTGGATTTTCTTCCCCAGTTTTCCTGCTTGAGTTCAGGCGCATCTATGCCTATCAGCCTCACGCGCTCGGTTTTAAAGGGTATGCCTATGAAACTGCTCGTCCTTATGGTGACGGTATCTCCGTCGTTAACCTCTGTTACTCGGTATGAGCCGGGCTGCACAGCCTCGGATATAGAAATAAAGCAAAGAACATAAAGCAGGAGAAGAAAAAAACGTGTACAAAAAAATCTTTTCATGAATATATAATAAGTGGGACAAACAAAAGGGGTCAACCCCGTTAGAAAAAGAGGACTGCTCAACATTGAAAAATATCGTACTTACAGGATTTATGGGTACCGGCAAGACCGAAGTTGGAAAGGTGTTGGCAAAAAAACTCGGATTAATATTTATGGATATTGATCAGCTTATAGAAAAAGAGCAGGGAATGCCCGTAACCCGGATATTCGAGGAGCGAGGAGAAAAGGCTTTCCGCGAGATTGAGACTGAGGCTGTCCGCAAAGTCTCGGGCATGAAAAACCTCGTTATATCCACCGGCGGCGGTGCTGTGCTGAGGGAAGAAAATATCATAAACCTTAAAAGCAGCGGAATACTGATATGCCTTTCGGCCTCGCCAGAGGTTGTATTCAGGCGCATCGGATCTAACAAGAACAGGCCGCTCCTGCAGGTGCCCGCCCCTTTTCAGAAGATAAAGGAATTGATGGAGCTAAGAAGGCCTTACTATGAAAAATCTGATATCATCATAGAAACGGATGGCATGACCCCGCTTTTAGTGGCTGATGAGGTAATCAGCGTACTGCCTCATCTTAATGACGCCAAAGCAGGAGAAAAAAATGGAAAGTGTTAGGCTGGAACTCGGCGAAAGAAGCTATGAAATAATTATCGGTGAAGGCATTTTAGATTCCCTAGGCGACAAACTGACGCCTTTCGTATTCAGCAGGGCTGCAATTGTAAGCAATCCTACGGTTTTTGATATTTACGGCGAACGCGCACTGCTCTCGATGAAAAAATCAGGGATAAACTGTGAAACGATCCTGATACCTGACGGAGAAACGTATAAAGATTTTTCTCAATGTTACAACATACTGGGCGAACTGCTCAAAAACAGGCATGACAGAAAGTCCTGCCTAATCGCACTTGGCGGCGGCGTCATAGGCGACATCACAGGCTTTGCAGCCTCTTTATACATGCGTGGAATAGATTTTGTGCAGATACCAACAACACTTTTGGCGCAGGTTGACAGCTCTGTCGGAGGCAAAACAGGTGTCAACCACCCGCTTGGCAAAAATATGATCGGCTCTTTTTATCAGCCCAAGCTAGTCCTTATAGACACAGCAACACTGAAAACAGTTCCGCAAAGAGAGGTTCTATGCGGCATAGCCGAGGTTATCAAGTATGGAGTCATTAAAGACGCTAATCTTTTTGAGTTTATGGAGGAGCGCTGTACAGACCTGCTGTCGCTTAAAAAAGATGCTATTACTCACATCGTAAAACGCTCGTGTGAAATAAAAGCTGAAGTCGTATCCGGGGATGAAAGGGAATCCGGGCTGCGCGCCATATTAAACTATGGCCATACTGTCGGACATGCTGTCGAGACAGAAACCGCCTACTCAAAATATCTGCATGGCGAAGCTGTTGCCATAGGCATGTGCGCTGCGGCAAAGCTGGCGGCTGAACTTGGGCTGCTGAAAACTGAGGATGCGGTCAGAATTAAAAAGGTTGTAGAAGCCTACGGACTGCCTTCCGAAATTCCGTCAGAGATGAATATTGATGCACTCAATTACCATATGAAGCTCGACAAAAAAGCTGTGTCCGGAAATATAAAGTTTGTTCTGCCCGAAAAAATAGGCAGCGTGAAGATCGTAAAAGACATAAGCGGAGACTCAATAAAAAAGGCGCTGCATGGTTAGCAGCGCCTTTGAAATAAATTTTTCCTAATTTACACAACCAAGCCCTGCCATATAAAAACCGGTCTCGATCTGCTTGACCCAGCGTACAACAGCCTTACCGCAAGAGATAGGCAATACGCTGTTGATGCTTATGCTTTTGCCCTCATCCACCAATCCAGAAAGATAAATACAGAGTCCTGAATTGCTGACATTCTTAACTACGCCTTTGTATGTGTTCTTCTTTTGTTCGGATTCGGCGGTGTAATAGATAGTTTTTACAAGTGGGTATCTCGTTTCTCTTCTGATGTTGTTTTCCATTATTCTCCCCGGTTTGATGATAATTTTTAAAATAACAAACTTTTTATATTATCGTCAACAATCGGGATTGCTTGAAAAGGGAAAGGGCATTGCCCTTTCCCTTCGGTGATTAATCAACAGGCGTAACAACCGCCATGACCACAAGTTTATCTCCTTTGTTGGCCTTAAAGCCGTGAGACACCATAGGGTCGCAGATAATCGCTGTCCTTTCATCAGCCTCGATCACCTCTTCGCCTACGATGAATTCGCCCTTGCCCTGCACGCAATACATCATCAGCCTGAGCGGAGCCTTGTGAGGCGCCAGTTCCTGCCCTGCTTCAAGGCACATCAGGGCCACACGCATTTCTGCCGTCTCTGCCAGCATCTCCCTAGAAATTTTGTCCGGATTAAATTTGATCAGTTTCTTTAAATCTAAAACAGTTGCCATTTGATGCCTCCTGTATGCTGCCGGATTTGCTCTCCGAAGCTTATGTTTTATTTTTGCACAGATGGCCGAATTGTTTGTATGAGTTAAATCATATATGTTATTTTTAAGCCACAATAAAAAATTCTCCGGAGGATAAAATGATTGACAGAACTAAGGTTGAAGAGGTTATAAGCAGAATACGGCCGGCGCTTCAGCGTGATAGAGGAGATGTTGAGCTTGTAGAAATAACAGATGACAATATTGTAAAAGTTCGCCTTAAAGGCGCATGCGGCTCCTGCCCCATGTCTCTTATGACGCTTAAAGGCGGCATCGAAGCCGAGATGAAAAGGGTCATACCTGAAGTAAAATCGGTAGAATCGGTTTAAGAAAGCTCTCTGTTAAATCAGGCCGAAATGCGGTTTCTGCCTTTATGTTTTGCATCATAAAGCATAAGGTCTGCGGCTTCTATAAGAGCCTTGGGCTGCAACCCTGAAGACGGAAGCATTACAGATACCCCGATGCTGACCGTAACATATGGCGCAATCTGCGAAGAGGAATGTGGTATATCAAGCCTCCGCACCGCAGCTTTAATGTGTTCGGCAATAACTACCGCCCCCTGCAGATCTGTTTCGGGCAGCACACACGCAAATTCTTCGCCGCCGTAGCGGGCCGCAAAATCAGCCGGGCGTTCAAGCGCCGTTTCCACCGACTTTGCAACAGCCTTAAGGCATTCGTCACCAATAGCATGGCCGTAGGTATCGTTGTAGTTCTTAAAGTAATCTATGTCCAGCATTATGAGGCCAACCAGGCTTCCGGTGCGCGTTGCCCTGCGCCACTCGCGTTCAAGATATTCGTCAAAAGACCTGCGGTTGGCTATGCCGGTCAGACTGTCCAGCAAAGAGAGCTGTGATAGAAGATCGCGCTGCCGCTTTAGCTCAAGCTGATTTTTAACCCTCAAGCGCACGATAGCCGGATTAAAGGGCTTGGTAATATAATCCACAGCGCCCAGATTCAGGCCTTCGGCTTCATTATCCTCCTCTGTCATTGCGGTTATAAAGATCACAGGAATATCCGCCGATTCAGGATCGGCCTTCAGCCTGCGGCAAACCTCATAGCCGTCCATGTCAGGCATCATAATGTCCAGCAGGATCAAATCAGGCTTGAGGCCGGGAATACGCTCCAATGCATCAACTCCGCTGGTCGAGAAAAAGACATGGTAATCGTTATTAAGCAGCTCGTTCAGCACCTGAATATTCAGAGACTTGTCGTCCACGATAAGAATGCGCTGTTCTTGCTGCGCTGTACCGCTCATATAGACGACATCCGAATACTAAGTTTTTGTGATATGTTTTTCGTCATTTGTATCGCTCCATTATAATCAAGCCTGTCTATAAGTTTCTCCAACATGACACAATCTTCTGCTACCGAAGTTTTGAGCAGAACAGACCTAAGCTGTCCTGCAGTATTCAACGCACTGAGATTATGGGTCAGAAGCTCTTTGGATAAATTCTCCAAAATGACCTTCACAGCATCTGTGTTTGGCAGATAGCCGGAAGCTGCGGATGAAAGCTGATCGCCCTTGCCCCTGCTGAATTCCTCCGCCTTGCCGGCAGCAGCAATAACCTCGTCAAGCCTCTGTTCAGCTTCATTCAGCAAAGCCGGCAGCCTGTCAAAATCACCCTCTCTGAGCGCAGATTCCAGAGCCCCGGCTGCTGCATACAATCCGGTTGCCGAAATATTCCCGGATATGCCCTTTAAGCCGTGCAGCATCTTCCTTGCCCTGTCCTCTTCACCCGCTTCCACAAGGCTGCGTATCTCAGCGATTTTGCCCTTATTGTCTTGAGCAAAGCCTTTTAAAATATTCATAAAAAGCTGCCGGTTTCCGGATATGCGGTTCAAAGCTTCGGTCAGATCAATTCCCTGCAGCACTTCAGGAAGATGAATCTCTGCCTCATCCTTGAACGTAGGATGAACCGGTTTGCCAGCCCGCTCTTTTTTAGAAAGCCAGCGGCTGAGGGTTTTATAAAGCACCTCCGGAAAGAAAGGTTTGGCTATATGGTCGTTCATGCCTGCGACAAGACATCTCTCACGCTTTTCATCCAAGGCATGTGCGGTCATTGCGATGATAGGCAGTTCTTCGAATCCCTTTTTTTCACGAATGCGGCGGGTGGCCTCGTACCCATCCATTTCGGGCATCTGGATATCCATAAGCACGAGGTCATACGCCTCTCCTGAAAGAACAATATCGACCGCATCACGGCCGTTTGAAGCCACATCCACCGTTGCCCCGGCATTTTTGAGAATTTCTATCGCAACCTGCCTGTTGATTAGATGGTCCTCAACCAGCAATATCCGGCTGCCCTGAAGTCTTGACAACTGCTTGGCAGCAATATCTAAAACTCCGCCCCCTGCGGCTGTCCGTATATCTTCATCCCGGGCCCTGCCAAAGCGCGCTGTGAATGTGAACAGGCTTCCTTTACCGTATTCACTCTCCACAGAGATCGAGCCGCCCATCATTCCAACAAGCTTTTTAGAGATACTCAGGCCCAACCCTGTACCTCCATATCTCCTTGTAGTTGAAGAATCTGCCTGAGTGAAAACATTAAAGAGTGACTGCCGCTGTTTTTCGGTCAACCCGATACCGGTGTCGCGTATGCCGAACCTGAGGATTATCTCCTCTTTAGAATCACCGCCATCTTCAGCCTCCACACTGATCATCACCAAACCCCGTTCGGTAAACTTTACAGCATTGTTCACGAGGTTTATTAGAACCTGACGCAAGCGCATCGGGTCTCCAATCAAAAAATGAGGCACATCAGTAGATATCGAGAGCTCTATCTTCAACCCCTTTTCCCTTGCGCCCACAGATATAAGCCCCATAATCTGGTGCATGCTGTCCGTAAGGTCAAACAACACCGACTCGATCACAAGCTTGCCAGCCTCAATCTTCGAGAAGTCGAGTATATCGTTTATTATGCCCAGAAGCGCTTGTGCCGATATTTCGATTTTAGTCAGATAATCGCGCTGCTTGAGGCTCAGGTCGGTCATCAATGCAAGGTGGCTCAGCCCTATGACCGCATTCATAGGCGTGCGTATCTCATGGCTCATGTTTGCCAGAAACTCACTTTTGGCGCGATTGGCCGCTTCTGCCGCTTCCTTGGCCGCTTTTATCTGCTCATCAAGCAGCTTTCTCTCTGTGATATCACGAAGAAATACTATAAGCCGCCCCCCGGACAGGTCCAGATAATTAACGCTGATCTCAAAATCAACTACCGACCCGTCTTTGCAGCGATGTCTTGTATCAAAACGGTCAGATCCCGATATATGTATCTTTTCTATATGAGCCCGCGTCTGTTCAGAATTCTCAACAATCTCGACATCGCCTATGCGCATTCCAAGCAGCTCTTCCCTTGTATATCCTATGCGGTCGCAGTAAGAATCATTAACATCGATAAACCGGCCCTGCATATCCACTATCCAGAACCCGTCCCCTGTAGTGCGCAGAATAGTGCGGTATTCGGCCTCGCTTTCTCTCAACGCACTTACATAGCTTTCGAGCTTCAGCGCCATTGCGTTGAAATTTTCACCCACCCTGCCGAGTTCATCATGAGTATGGATGCTGACCCGCGATGAAAAATTCCCGTCAGCAATATCCTTTGATACGCTCGAAAACTCATCAAGCATATTGGTCATAGAAAGATAGGAGGCGGTCCCTAAAACAGTCAGCACAATAACAGAGATGCAGGCAAACACGATAAGCAATATTTTTCGCAGATTAGCCTGTCTTACACGCTCTTTAAGCAGCTTATCTGTAACAGAAATCGCATCCGACAACAGAATGTAGCCATCCTCTATAACCTCTGTTGTCCGCTCGAAAAAAAAGTCGGTCGAAATCTTTTTAGAACTTTTTTTGATGATATCATTCTCCACAAGAGTCAGCAGTTCATCTATTTCCTTATAAAAAGCCTGTTGCCTTGCCTGCAGTGCTTCTCTTATCTGAGGGTTAAAAGAATATGCCTCTTGCATATTATGAATACTCTTATCCATATCCCGCCTAATAAGGCTGACCAGATTCAAAAGCATAACCGAATCCGTATTATCCAAAAAACCGCGCGTTACCGCTGCAGTGCCTACTGCCCTGACCTGCCCTAAACCTTCTATGACATCCTGAACATCTTCAAGGGAAAACCTTATGAGATGGTAAGTATCCGCATGCTGGTCCAGAAACAGGTCCGCATTTTCTGATACCCTTGTCAGAACATCGCTAAGCTCCCTTATTACTTTGGTGTGCCGACTGAAGCTTTCGGACGGAGACAGCTCGAAACAGCAGGCCAGCAGCTCCTTAAGATGATTTTTTACGCGCTCCCATGGTTCGGCAGAGCCGAGAATCGATGGGTCCAGCTTTAGCTTTTCATCAAAAAGCTGAACCCCCTGCTTTATCTCGAGATGCTTAGGCCCTATATGCTTACGGAATTTATAATCCCCGCTCAAAAAAGCGCTCATCATGCCTCTATGCAGCTGCACATTGCGTATAAGCTGCTCCACATGCTTGGCATTCTGAAACCCTTTCATCTCCCTCTCTGCCGTAGATATCTGCGCATTAATATTTCTCAGGTACAGGGTGAACAAACTTATGGTCAGCATAGTGAAAACCGATCCCACCAGCAGAATTTTGTAAGGATATCTCAGACTGTTCATCAAAGCCACAAATGGCCTTAGAAAAGACGGCAGAGTTCTTTTGCTTGTCATCTGTTTATTATCGAATATAACGAAATTTAAGGCAATATTTTGCTTTTTATTTATGGCCTTTTCTAAAATAAACAGTTTATGACCCACAAGATAGATATCCCCGTATCAGGAATGACCTGCGCCGCCTGCTCATCAGCAATAGAAAGAACAGTCGGCAGGCTTGAAGGCGTTAAGGCTGTATCCGTCAACCTTCCTGCCGAAAGGGCTTCAATAGAATTCAACGAACCGCCGTCCCAAGCCGTGATACGAACTGTCATTGATGCCATAGCCGGAGAGGGTTACGGAGTTGTTACTGCCAAAACAGACCTTGCGGTCACCGGCATGACCTGCGCTGCCTGCATTGGAGCAGTGGAACGGGCATTAATGGAGATTAACGGAGTTATGAAAGCATCGGTGAATATGGCTTCCGAGAAAGCCTCGGTGGAATACATCCCGACGATAATAAGCATAACCGAAATAAGAGATGTCATTCGCGAAGCAGGCTATGGTGCAGAACATACCGAAGAAGAGTTTATAGACAGAGAACGCGAGCGGCGGGAGCAGGAATATAAAACTCTGAGAAACCGTTTGGCTGCAAGCATGATACTTTCGGCCCCTATAATGATCGGAAGCATGTTCAGCATACCTCTGATTTCGGACCGTTTTATTTTATTCCTGCTTGCAACTCCGGTTCAGTTTTTAATCGGATGGAATTTCCACAAAGCCGCTTTCGCTGCCCTGCGGCTATGTTCTGCAAATATGAACACGCTGATCAGCGTAGGCACTATGGCCGCTTACTTTTACAGTCTGGCTGCGGTCTTTGCGCCTGAACTTTTTTCGGCAAGCGGGGTAACGCCTCAGGTTTATTTCGACACATCCGCCACCATAATCACTTTGATCCTGTTCGGACGACTGCTTGAGGCAAAAGCAAAAGGCAGGACATCAGACGCAATCAGAAAACTGATGGGATTTCAGAGCAAGACCGCTGCGGTTTTACGTGACGGCATAGAGAAAAACCTGCCTATAGAAGAGGTGACCATAGGTGATGTAATAATCGTCAGACCGGGTGAGAAGATACCGGTTGACGGAAAAATTACCGAAGGTTTTTCGAGCCTTGATGAATCGATGCTTACGGGAGAAAGCCTTCCGGTCGAAAAAGCTCAGGGTGATACTGTTTTTAGCGGCACTATCAACAGCGCGGGCAGTTTCATCTTTGTGGCCGAGAAGGTGGGCAAGGACACCGCTTTAGCCAGAATAATAAAGCTTGTTGAACAGGCCCAAGGCAGCAAGGCTCCGATACAGAGACTTGCAGATAAGGTCGCCTCGATATTCGTTCCCACAGTTATCAGCATCGCAGCGCTTACTTTCTGTTTATGGTTTTTCCTTGTTCCCGGCCCCTCTTTTGCTCTTGCGCTTATGAATTTTATAGCGGTCTTGATTATAGCCTGTCCATGTGCCCTTGGCCTTGCTACACCCACAGCAATAATGGTGGGCACCGGCAAAGGCGCCGAAAACGGGATTTTAATAAGGGATGCTGCCGCTCTTGAGCTCTGCCACGGAATAAAAACAGTGCTTATAGATAAGACCGGCACAATAACCACAGGAAAGCCGGATGTAGTAGATATCATCGAATTTCATGGAGAAGGCCATTGTTCGCTTTTTTCTCCTGCGCAGGATGAGGCTGCTGCCGATGAAGCCGTCACAAAAAAATCGTCCCCGGAAC
>PEAD01000011.1 GCA_002753335.1 Nitrospirae bacterium MYbin3 | reverse complement strand
CCAGCCACCATGCCGGCAGGCCCCATGCATACTTTTATCGAAAGCTTCTTACTCATGGTCAGCCTTTTTTATAGCCTTAATCTCTTTGGTTAGTTTTTCTGAGGTCATCTTCCCGAACACTTTATCATTGACCAAAACAACCGGCGCTGCGCTGCAGGCGCCGACACAAGCGACCTGTTCAAGGGTAAATTCACCATCTTTAGTCGTATTGTCGTCCCCGGTCAGAGACAGCTCTTGCTTTGCATTGTTAATAATCCTGTCGCCGCCCCGCACATGGCAGGCGGTTCCGCAGCAGGCTGTAATTATGTTTTTGCCTCGCGGCTTGAGATAAAACTGCGCATAAAAAGTTGCAACACCATAAAAGTTGCTTGCAGGCAGATTAAGCTCGCTGGAGTAGAAGCTGACAGCTTCTTCCGGAATATAGCCGAACGCTGCCTGAGTTTCCTGAAGGAGGGTGACTATATTCCCCTCTTGTTCTTTATAGTTCACTAAAAGTCTTTGCAGGGTTTCCAGCATCGAATATTTTTCCTTTTCTTTGTGTTCGCTCTAAAATTTATGACATTATAAATTTTTTTAATAAAAAAAACAATTTCAGACTGCAGCTATTCTTCCGCAGCCCTGCCTATGCTGACCACTTTGTCGTCATCATCCAGATCCATAAGTTTTACGCCCTGAGTATTTCTTCCCAAAACCGAAATGCTGCCGGCCTTTGTCTTTATAAGCTTGCCGCTGCTTGTTATAAGCACAATCTCGTCCTCTTCTTTCACCTGAAGAAGACCGACCGCTTTCCCGCCTCTATCCGTAACTTTTATAGAAATTACGCCTTTGCCGCCCCTGCCCTGAACCGAGTATTGGTCTATGTTCGTTCTCTTGCCCAACCCTTTTTCGGTAACGGTCAGCAAAACCGTTCCCTGTTCAACAACATCAGCAGATACAACCGCATCATCTTTTTCGAGTCTTATACCAATAACTCCACGGGCGCTCCTGCCAACGGATCTAACATCTTCTTCTTTAAACCGTATCGACTGTCCATCGTGCGTGCCTATGATCAGATCGTTTGTACCGCTCGTTCTTTTAACCGCGATAAGCTCGTCACCTTCATCGAGCGTAACAGCTATAATCCCCTTGCTCCTCGGGTTTCCGTACTCTTCGAGCGCCGTCTTTTTTACAATTCCGGCCTTTGTGAACATCACAAGGTATCCCTCTTTGAAATCTTTGACGTTCAAAGCGGTGGTTATACGCTCTCCTTCTGACAGCGCAAGAAAGTTCACCATAGCCTTGCCTTTAGCTGTTCTGCTAGATTCAGGGATGTCGTATATTATCTTCCAGTAAAGTCTTCCGAGATTGCTGAAAAAAAGCATGTGGTCATGTGTGGAGGCTATAAACAACTGTTCAACATAATCCTCCTCACGGGTTTCCATGCCGGTCAGTCCTTTGCCGCCGCGCTTCTGGCTCCTGAAGATCGAAAGCGGTATCCGTTTTATGTAGCCCTGATGGGAGATCGTAATAACCATTTCCTCTTTTGTGATAAGGTCGGCCTTGTTCAAATCAGCTAGGCCGGCAACTATCTGCGTCCTGCGTTCATCGCCGTATTTGTCTTTTATTTCGAGAAGCTCTTCTTTTATTATCTTAGCAACAAGATCATCGCTGCCTAAAATAGCTTTTAGCCTAGCGATCTCTTTTATTATGTCTTTGTATTCCGCAACGATCTTTTCGCGTTCAAGGCCGGTAAGTCTCTGCAGCCTCATCTCAAGAATCGCCTGCGCCTGGATCTCTGTGAGTGGATAGTTCTTCATAAGGCCTGTTTTGGCCTCGTCAGGGTTTTTCGATTTTCTTATTAACGCGATTATCGCATCGAGATGATCAAGTGCTATCTTAAGCCCCTCTAATATATGCGCCCTTTCTTCCGCTTTTCTAAGCTCAAAACGCGTGCGTCTTACAACTATGTCTTTTCTGTGCTGAATAAAATAGCCGAGCATCTGCGGAAGCCTGAGTATTTCGGGCTTGTTCCCAACTATCGCCAGCATATTAATTCCAAAGGTGGACTCCATCTGGGTGTGCTTGTAGAGGTTATTCAACACAACCTGCGCTATCTCGCCACGCTTTAGTTCAACCACCACTCTTATTCCGTCCCTGTCCGATTCATCACGGACGTCAGAAATGCCTTCTATCTTCTTTTCTCTAACAAGCTCGGCTATCTTTTCGATAAGCCGTGCCTTGTTCAACTGGTATGGGATTTCGGTTACGATAATGCTGTCCCCGCCCTTTGCAACCTCTTCAATTACCGCCCTTGCCCTTACCTTGACCAAACCCTTGCCCGTTGTATAAGCATCAATAATGCCCTGTCTGCCGTGTATTACCGCGCCTGTCGGGAAATCAGGGCCCTTGATAACCGTCATTAAATCTTCAACAGAAGCGTCCTTGTTTTCGAGCAGCATTATAAGCCCGTCAACTATTTCGGAAAGATTGTGGGGAGGAATGTTAGTGGCCATGCCCACAGCTATTCCGGAAGAACCGTTTATCAATAAATTCGGCACTCTTGTTGGAAGAACAAGAGGCTCTTCGGTAGTTTCATCAAAATTAGGGGTAAAATCCACCGTTTCTTTATCAATATCCGCTAGAAGATCTTCTGCTAGTTTTGCGAGGCGGGCTTCGGTGTATCTGTAGGCTGCAGCCGGGTCGCCATCGAGCGAGCCAAAATTCCCCTGTCCGTCAACAAGCGGATAGCGCATGTTAAAGTCCTGCGCAAGCCTGACCATAGCATCGTAAACCGCAGAGTCGCCGTGAGGATGATATTTTTTAAGTACTTCGCCCACAACACCGGCGCTTTTAGAATATTTTTTGCCGGGCAGAAGTCCTTCCCGGAACATAGCGTAAAGTATCCTGCGCTGAACAGGCTTAAGGCCGTCCCTTACTTCAGGAAGGGCTCTTCCTATAATTACGCTCATCGCGTAATCAAGATAACTGACTTTCATCTCTTCTTCTATGCTTACCGACGTCTTTGACATTAAATCCTATCCTCTCTTATACCAGTGTTTAAAGCTTAATATTTTAACACTTTTTAGCGTTTAATTTCATTGTTTTTTGGAAAAATCACTAAGCCTAATGCCATGCTAATATAAGGCTGGGTTTCTGGAGTGAATGCGGAGTTTTGGTAACATTCCTTTGCGAAATGAAGCGTTAAACAGCCGTGAGTCCTCTAATCTGAGGCCTAATGCCGAGTTTCAGGGCTGTAGCTGAATAAGCATTTAGGAATGTCAAAACGCAGCCCTGAACGAAAGATACCCAGCTTATCGCAAGCCTTTTTGAAACAAATCCATTTAATTACAATATCGTAAGCATATTTACATTTTTGTAGCACTTTATTTAAACTTATAAATGCTTAAAAGCAGCCCGACAATAGAACTTACCGCGCTATATGAGATAAGCAAACTGCTTGGGGCGTCTTTAAACCTAAAGGCAAATATCCGGGGCGTAATGCGCGTGCTTGCTGAATACCTTGACATGAAACTGGGTACTGTAGCGCTAAGGTCTGGCGATGAGATTTCAATACTGGCAGCGCACGGCATGTCCGAAGACGAGATAAAAAAAGGCCGCTACAGGCTCGGCGAGGGAATAATAGGCCGGGTGGCTAAAATCGGCTCTCCCATCGTTATTCCGAATATCGGAGACGAGCCGCTTTTCCTAAACAAAACAGGCTCGCGTAAAATCGTCCAGCGAGAAAATATCGCCTTTCTCTGCGTGCCTATAAAATTTAAAAATGAGATTCTTGGCGTGATGAGCGTTGACCGTTTATTCGGCGGAAAAACCGTTTCGTTCGAGGAAGATCTTCGCTTGTTAAAAATAATTGCATCGCTTATCGGACAGGCGGTAAAGCTGCATGAAGAAGTAGCTAGAGAGAGAGAAACTCTTATCGAGGCAAAAGAGTCTCTTGCCCGGCAGCTCGAAGGCAAATACAAAGTAGATAATATGATCGGCAGATCATCTAGGATTACCGAGGTGTTCGGAGAGATTCACAGAGTCGCGCCCTCACGCGCTAATGTTTTACTGCGGGGCGAAAGCGGAACAGGCAAAGAACTTGTTGCAAAAGCTATACATTTCATGAGCCCGCGGAGCAAGGAGCGGTTTATAAAATTCAACTGCGCATCTATACCTGAAGGGCTTTTGGAATCAGAACTCTTCGGTCATGAAAAAGGAGCATTTACAAACGCCATAATCGCCAGAAAAGGCCGGTTCGAGCTCGCGGACAAAGGCACGATCTTTCTGGATGAAATAGGCGACCTTCCGCTTGCACTCCAACCCAAAATACTTCGCGTTCTACAGGAAAAAGAGTTTGAGCGGGTGGGCGGAGAAAAAACCATCTCGGTTGACGTAAGGCTTATAGCCGCCACCAGCAGGAACCTTGAAGATCTAGTAGCCAAGGGCCAATTCAGAGAAGATCTTTATTACAGGCTTAATGTTGTCCCTGTTTTTCTGCCTGCGCTTAGAGAGCGAAAGGATGATATACCGCTTCTTATCGAACACTTCCTCGAAAAGTACAACAAGGAAAACGATAAAACGATTTCTATCAAACCTTCTGCGATGGACACGCTTTCGGCCTACGACTGGCCGGGCAATGTCAGAGAGCTTGAGAACACAATAGAGCGGCTTGTTGTTATGTCGTCAGGCGATAAAATCGAGCCTTCGGATATCCCTGCCTTAATAAGGGATAAATCTACGGGCGCAAAATACGGGATTCAGTTGCAAGATGCTCTGCCTTCGGCAGTAAAAGACATAGAAAAACTGCGTATATTGAACGCCCTGCATGCAACAAATGGTGTTCATGCAAAGGCAGCACGGCTTCTTGGAATCACTTCACGACAAATAGGATATAAAATAAAGAAGTACAACATTGAACTGAGGGCCGGTTAGCACTCATGACAAAAGTAATAGCAATAACAAACCAAAAAGGCGGGGTTGGAAAAACCACAACCTCCATAAACCTCGCAGCCTCGCTTGCGCTTGCAGGCGAAGAAATTCTTGTTATAGACTCCGACCCGCAAGGCAATCTTACAAGCGGGCTTGGAATTAAAAAAGAGACGATGAAAAACAGCCTTTATGAGATGTATTCGGGCAAGGCTTCTGTTGAAGAAATTATGCTTCAGACTATGATTCCGAATCTTTATATACTTCCAACCTCGATGGACCTTTTTGCGGCAGAGATTGAACTGCTTGAACGGCCCGACAGAGAAAACACGCTGCGGAATATACTACAACCTTTAAAAAAACGATTTCGATACATTTTCATAGACTGCCCGCCGTCTTTTGGTCTGCTGACCTTAAACGCATTGGTAGCTTCCGACTCTGTGCTTGTACCTGTTCAGTGTGAATTCTTCGCGCTCGAAGGATTGAGCCTTCTGATTAAACTTTTGTGGCGCATACGCGGTGGGTTCAACGAAGGGCTTTCTCTCGAAGGCATCGTTCTAACAATGTACAACAGGCACCTTTCTCTATCGCAGCAGATAGCAGAAGATGTACGAAATGTATTCAAGTCAAAAGTTTATGACACTATTATTCCGAGAAATGTTGTGCTTGCAGAAGCGCCGAGCTTTGGCAAGCCCGCAGTGCTGTACTCACCCAATGCCACCGGTTCGCAAAGCTACATCGCGCTTGCAAAAGAGATTCTGAACGACAACGATTTGCTGTTTAAAAATTAGGCGATAGATACGGTGGTGCTAGCCGGTCACAATGCATCCGCAATCATTGCGAATTCTTCGATTGTCAATGTTTCGGGCCGCCTTTTAGCGTCAATTCCTAAGGCTTCGAGTACAGGAAGCAGATTCTCTTTCTGCAGCGGTTTTAAGGAATTTGAGAGGGTTTTTCTCCTCTGGGCAAAGGCTGTTCTTACAACTTTGAAAAAAAACTTTTTATCTTTTGCGGCCACTCTCGGAACAGCCAGTTTTTTAACATTAAGCACAGCAGAATCAACCTTAGGCGTGGGTTTGAAAGCGCCCTTTGGTATCAGAAATTTGATTTCGGGCTCACCGTAATACTGCACGGCAAGCGAAAGGACCCCGTAATCTTTTGTGCAGGGCTTCGCAACGATCCTTTCTGCCACCTCCTTCTGTATCGTAAGTGTCATGGATTCAAGATTTGTGGCTGTTTCGAGCAGCCTGAAAATTATCGGGGTAGTGATGTAGTAAGGGATATTTGCGATCGCCTTAAATTTGTCGAGTGTCTCGAAGGGGAACTCAAGCACATCGCCCTCTATCAATTCTATGTTGCTGAAATCTCTGAGTTCAGATAAAAGGGCTTTGTGAAGATCGCGGTCAAGCTCTATTGCTATGACCTGTCGCGCAGCCATCGCCAACATTTTCGTAAGCCGGCCATGTCCCGGGCCGACCTCAACAACTAAATCGTCAGCGGTCAGGCCGGATACTTCGATTATTCTGGCGAGAATAGAAGGGTCAAAAAGAAAGTTCTGTCCTAAATGTTTCTTTGCCAATTACAGCTTAATGTCTCTGAGCCAGTCGCGGTTGGCGATATACCACTGCAGTGTCTTATCCATTCCTTCATCAAGACCGGTTTTCGGCTCCCATTCCAGAAGTCTTCTTGCCTTGCTTATGTCGGCCGAGGTTTCCATCATATCTGCTTTATGAAATGGCTTGTTTTCTATTACCGCTTTTTTGCCCAAAAAATCTTCGATTGTTTTAATCACATAATTGAGAGATTCCGGTTTTTGTCCGCCGCCAATATTGATTATCTCGTAGCCCACCTCTTTCAATGCTTTGATAGAGCCTGCGGCGATATCTTCTATGTAGGTAAAGTCTCTGCTTTGCGAGCCGTCGCCGAACAACTCGATAGGCGTACCCTCATCAATCCATTTTATGAATCTGAATATGCTCATATCCGGTCTTCCGGCCGGACCGTAAACAGTAAAATAACGGACAACGCTTATATCCAATCCAAATAGATAGTGGTAAGAATGTGCCATTGCCTCGGCCGCTTTCTTTGAAGCTGCATAAGGGGATATCGGCGTATTTACCGGCAGATCTTCGGCAAATGGCATCTTTTGTCCAGCATACAATGATGAGGTTGATGCTAAAACCATCTTTTTCGTGCCATACCTTTTCATGGCTTCAAGCAGATTCAAGGTGCCTAGCGTGTTTGTGCTTAAATACACATGGGGATTTACGAGACTGTACCTCACTCCGGCCCTTGCCGCGAGATTTATTACCGCGTCTATTTTGTGGTCCTGAAAGATTATTTCGAGCGCCTGAAGATTTTCTATATCGGTATGATAAAATTTGAAATTGGGATGTTTTTTCAGATCTTCCAGTCTGTGGTATTTTAGCCGGACATCATAGTAGTCGTTCAGATTGTCTATGCCTATGATCCTTGCACCATCAGCAAGAAGTTTCAATCCGGTGTTCCAGCCTATAAAGCCTGCTGCCCCGGTCAGTATTATGGTTTTCATTATTGCTTTGGCTCTCCTGTAGGTTCAGATAGGGGTTGTTCGTAATAAAGTATTCGTCTGCATTCCTGACATTGCAATATCTCCTGGCCTGTTTTAATCTCTACAAACATTTGTGGAGGTATATGCAGATTGCAACCATGACAAATTTCATTGCTCGCCTTTACAACAGCCAAACCCCGCCGGTCTCTGAGAATAGACATATAAAAGTTATATGTGTCTTTGGTGATTTTAGAAACGATTCCGGGCCTTTCTTTTTTTAACCCTTCCAGATCCACACTGTACTGCGCAATTTCCTTCTCCATCTCGGCTTTTGCAGCATCAAGCTTAAGTTTTTCTGCACTAATTCGGGTATTTTCTGAAAGCACCGCTTTTTGAGACTCATCAAGCTTTTCCATAAGAGTCATGATTACGTCTTCAGCAATCTTTATATCTTTTTCGTTTTTCTCTATCTCTTTTAAGTGGGCTTGGTACTCTTTGTTGTTCTTTATCTCTGCGCCTCTTGTCTTAAGTTTTTTGATTTTTTCTTTGATATCTTCTATTTCGGCTTCTTTCTCTTTTTTCTTTTTTTCTGCAGCAAGCTGATTTTGTTTCGCTTTTTCAAATGCAGCCTGCGCTTCTTTAAATAAGGCCTCATCCGCCGAAAGCTGCGAAGGAGCGGTGTCAATCCTGATTTTCAACGCAAGGATACGGGTATCGAGTTGCTGCAGTTGTATTAGTGTTTTAAGTTCGTCATTCACCTGTTGACTCTCCGAGGCATGCCGCATAACGCGGCATGTAATATAGATGTAAATCCGTGAAGCTGGTGGGCCCACCAGGACTCGAACCTGGGACCAACCGGTTATGAGCCGGTAGCTCTACCAACTGAGCTATGGGCCCTCGGCGTAAAAGCTGAAATTCCGAAGAAAAACAGAAACTCACCAAAGTTGAATATTTTAGCGTCGAATCCTGAAATTAGTCAAGGTTTGCCCAAAAAATCGCGTAGCCACTTGGATCTAGAAGGATGTTTCAGCTTTCTTATAGCCTTAACCTCTATCTGCCTTATCCGCTCGCGTGTAACATCAAACTCATGGCCCACTTCTTCTAGAGTATGCGGCCCGTCCTCATCGATCCCAAAACGTTTTCTCAATACAAACTGCTCTTTAGGCGAAAGGGTACGGAGAGCCTTATACAAATGTTTCCGAAGATCGCCCTGAATCAGTTCATCAAGAGGAGAAAGATTCGATTTGTCCTCTATAAAATCTTTTAGCGAAGCATCGTCTTCCTCGCCTATAGGCATCTCGATAGAAATGGGCTCCTTAGAAAGCTTCAAGATATTTCTGACCTTGTCTATCGCAATCTTGGATCGCTTAGCAACGTCATCCGTACTTGGTTCCCTGCCAAATTCCTGAACATATTCTTTTGTAATCTTTCCTATTTTGTTTATATTTTCGATCATATGCACCGGAATCCTGATGGTCCTTGACTGATCCGCAATTGAGCGGCTTATTGCCTGCCTTATCCACCATGTGGCGTAGGTGCTGAATTTGTAGCCTCTTTGGTATTCGAATTTTTCTACCGCTTTCATCAAGCCTATGTTGCCTTCCTGAATAAGGTCTCCAAGGCCAAGACCTTTGCCTATGTACCGCTTGGCAATACTGATAACAAGCCTTAGGTTAGCCTCAACAAGCTTGCATTTGGCGTTGTCAAGTTCAACCGTAATTTTATCAAGCTCTCTTACTATATTTTTTATTTCGGTCCCATTCAGACCAACTAAAAGCTCTGTGTTTTTTATTTTATCTCTTATTTTCCGGCATTCGGCACTTCTGCTGTTCTTTTTTGACGCCCTGCGAAGACCATCTTTAAGAAGGCCCAGCATTTGGTTAAGGTTTTTTAACTCCTCGCGAAAGGCGTTAACCACATCGTCTTTCAAATCAAGCAGTTTAATATGTTCCACTATTCGGGTTTTATTTGCTTCAAATTGCTTGCAAAGCTTGGGGTCGGCTGATGCCTTCGTGAGTTTTCCTCCACTGCAAAAGCCCTTTTGTGCCAAGAGTTTTTTTCTTGTTCCATATAGCTTCGAAATTTTCACGGTTATGGCTGCAAAGCGCATCTGTTCTTCAAGCAGATCATCTTCGGACAGGTCGTCCCCGTCCTGAATAATATCGATCAGTGGCGCTTCTCCTTTGCCTATCAGCCTTCCGAGCTGCACAAGCTTCTCGAGAACAAATGGGATAACAAAAAGGGTTTCTGCAATTTTGCTTTTTTTAGCTTCGATTTCTTGAGCGATTGCAACTTCGCCTTCCTTGTTAAGCAATGGTATTGAACTGATACCCTTGAGGTACGACCGCAAAGGATCGTATTCCAAATCCAGGGTTTCTTTTACATCGCGCTGCTCTTCCGCTTCGGCCAAATCATCCATATCTTGATCGCAAATCTCGTTATTATTCGCAATTGTATCGCTGTCCTGAATTTTGTTTTTCAAATATTTAAAATTGTTGTCCAAATATCCTCCTTATATAATCCCCAGCCATAAATCAGTAACCACGATTTAATCTGTATGCGGCTGTATAGTGAGTTATGATGCCATGTGCGGTTTTGTGAAAGCAATGGTAAGTTGATGCTTATAGCAAAACAAATCTTTTACGCGCCTGACAAAAACTCTCTATGCTAAAATAAGACAAGCATGCGAACTCTAAAAAACAATAAATCAATAGAGACATTTTTTAAAAGCCTCAAAAAAAGGGCATCCGGCATAAATCCTGCGATTGAAGCGGCTGTTAATGCAATCCTTGCGGGCATAATGAAAAACGGTGATGTTTCCTTAAAAAAATATACGATTGAATTCGACAAGCACAGCTTGCCTATTAAAATTGAGCCTTCAGAGATTAACAAACTCGCAAAAAATGCTGACAAACGAGTGGTCAAAGCGCTCGAGTTTTCTGCTGCCCGCATACGGGATTTCCATCTTAAGCAGACCGAAAAATCATGGTCTTTTAGAAAAGAGGGGGCGCTTCTAGGACAGATCATCAGGCCGCTTGAGCGTGTGGGAGTTTATGTCCCGGGCGGCAAGGCATCCTATCCGTCCACAGTGCTTATGAATGTTATTCCTGCACAGATAGCGGGTGTTAAAGAGATCGCCTTGTGCGTTCCTACACCAAACGGGGAGGCCAACCCATATGTCATGGCCGCCATTAAACTTCTTGGCATTAAAGAAGTTTACCGCATAGGCGGAGCTCAGGCGGTAGGGGCAATGGCTTATGGGACAAAACTCCTGCGCAAGGTGGACAAGATTGTTGGACCCGGAAATATTTTTGTAGCCACAGCCAAAAAAAAGGTGTTCGGAGAAGTTGACATTGATATGATTGCCGGGCCCAGCGAGATACTGATAATTGCAGACTCAAGAGCTAATCCTGTTTTCGTGGCTGCCGATATGCTGAGTCAGGCCGAGCATGATGAGCTTGCATCAAGCATCCTTGTAACTGATTCGGATCAACTGCTTGCCAAGGTTTCGCGCGAGCTGCAAAGCCAACTTTGCAAACTAAACCGCAACAGCATAGCCAAGAAATCGCTCCAGAATTATGGTGCTCTCATAAAAGTCAAAAGCTTAAAAGATGCGGTCTCTGTCGCAAATCAAATAGCCCCTGAACATCTTGAGATCATGACAAGGAATCCCGAAAGCCTCCTCAATGAGGTTAAACATGCAGGCGCAATTTTCCTTGGACAATGGACCCCGGAACCACTCGGAGATTATTCTGCCGGACCGAACCATACCCTTCCAACCGGAGGAACTGCGCGGTTTTCTTCTCCACTCGGAGTTTATGATTTTATAAAAAGAACGAGTCTCTTGACATTCAACCAAAAAGGGTTTAAGCTTTTATTAGAGACTGTTGAATGCATTGCAGAGATTGAAGGGCTTGATGCACATGCAAATACAGTGAAGGTTAGAAAAGATTTTTTGGATAAGAACACCGAGAGATAAGCAAGGAGGGCATATGGCAATAAGTCAGATAAGCGACCAACAGACAAATTCGATGGTTCAATTAATGATGAATAAAGATGTTCCGACTAAGCAGGCGGCTAATTCTGAAGCTCGCCAGACGCAAGCAGCAGCAAAGCAGCCGGAAGAGAAAAAGCAGGCAGCCACTGATTCTGCGGGGAGTGAAGGCGTCAAGGTATCCCTAACCAACCGCAATACAAGCGAAGCCGGAAAAGCTCAAGCAGACAACGCTCGAACAGACAAACAGGAAACTCTGAATGCTCAGGCGCAGCGCGCGATACAGGCATATCAGACCGCCAATCGGACAACAGAAAGCGGAACCCAGAAACCTCAAGCAGAAAAACAGATGCAGCGGATAGCCGGGACTTAAAAAAACCTTGACAGCCTTTTGGAGCTTTAAAGAGGGCCAGGCTTAAAGCCTGGCCCTCTTTATTTTTCTGACTCGAACAAAGAGTAGAGAATCGTATATCCGCCGCATGGTGCACCAGAATACCCGTCTCTAAAATCACATCCATCAAGCTTAAAATCACATTTGTCGCAAACAAACACTCTGAGTTTTTTATCGGTTTCGAGGTTGAGCTGATGGATTAAATTATCGGATTTTAATTTAGGCGGAGAAGTTTTTACCAATTCAGATAATTCGGACGCAGTTAAATTTTGCTCAAGAATTTTATATCCGCCGCAATACAATTCTTCTTTTCCCTCTTTGTAATAGCGGCAAAATTTTCCACAGACACTCTCGACATATCGAGAATCTTTCATTACGACGTAGCGTCTTTAAGCCAACTCAGATAATCTTCGGAACCAGCGATAATGGGCAATGCTATTATTTCGGGCACGGTATAGGCATGCAGTTCTTTTACTTTTTTTTGTAATGCTTCAAATAGATGGTGACCTGTTTTAACGATCATAAGCGCCTCCGGTTCATCTTCTATTTTCCCTTGCCAACTGTAAATCGAACGAATGCCTTTGACAATATTCACACAGGCTGCCAATTTTTCGGATACAAGCACGCCTGCGATTTTTACCGCTTCTTCCTCTGTTGACGCGGTTATATAAACTACAATCGCGTCTGTCATGCAAGCATAAGCTCCATCTGCTCAATTCCTTTTTCGGGGAATTCTATAGGATACTTGTTGTCAAAGCAGGCTGAGCAATAATCGGAAGGATTCGGAACTAACGACTTGAGGCCCTCAACGCTTAGATAAGAAAGACTGTCGGCAGTTATGTACCTTCTTATCTCTTCGGTTATATGGCTTGAGGCGATAAGTTCCTGCCTTGTCGGGGTATCAATACCATAAAAACATGGACCAATGGTGGGCGGAGAGCATATACGCATATGCACCTCAGTTGCCCCGCCTGTTTCTCTTATCATCTTTACGATTTTTTTGCTCGTTGTTCCGCGAACAATAGAATCATCAACAACAACAACCCGCTTGCCTTTTAAAAGGTCGCGGACCGGATTTAATTTTATCTTTACGCCAAAATGTCTTATGCTCTGCTTCGGCTCAATAAAAGTTCTGCCTATGTAGTGGTTCCTTATCAGTCCAAAATCAAAAGGAATCTTAGCCTCCTCAGCAAACCCTATTGCGGCCGGAACGCCTGAGTCTGGCACAGGTATCACAATGTCAGCATCTATCATAGACTCCCGTGCAAGCTGTCTGCCCAACGATCTTCTTACAGTATTTACGCATGTGTGATTAAATATATAGCTGTCGGGCCTTGCAAAATATATATACTCAAATATGCAATGAGCATTCTTGCTGCCATTAAGAATAGGAAACGACCTCAAGCCGCTGCTGCTGATAACAACCATCTCTCCAGGCTCAACATCGCGAACATATTGCGCTCCAATCAGATCCAACGCGCAGGTTTCGGATGCAACAACATAAGCGCCGTCAACTCTTCCTATGCACAGAGGTCTGACACCAAATGAATCTCTTGCCGCAATCATTTCGGAATCGGTCAGAAACAGCAGACTGAAGGCGCCGCTTACATGTTTTAAAGCATCGGCTATGCGCTCATGAAGCCCTGTGTGGCGGGATTTTGCGATAAGGTGCAGAATAACTTCACTATCTGTGGAAGACTGAAATATTGCGCCGTTAGCCTCAAGTTCTGCCCTTACTTGATGCGCGTTCACAAGATTGCCATTGTGGGCTATTGCCACTGTTCCGAGGGTGAAATTTGCCATCAACGGCTGTACGTTTTTTAGCGAACTTCCGCCAGCGGTAGAATAGCGGTTGTGCCCTATAGCAGAATGGCCGGGTAGTCTTTTTAGCCGTCTTTCATTGAAAATATCAGCAACAAGCCCCATTGATTTTTCAATATGCAAGCCCCTGCCGTCAGAAGAACATATGCCCGCACCTTCCTGCCCGCGATGCTGCAATGCGTAAAGGCCAAGATAGGTAAGATTCGATGCTTCAGAGTGGCCGTAAACGCCCACGACGCCGCACTCTTCATGCGGACGATACATTAGTGGTATAGGTGAAACTTTTGTTGATTCACCGCATTTACTAAAAGACTTTTTCAATCGGTTCCTCTGGCTAAAGTTAAAGCTATTTAAGATATGCGCGTAGGTTATATTTTAGCATAAGCACCAGCTACTTTTTCTCTGCTTCTGCCATAGCCTCTTTTGCTTTTTTCTGAGATTCAAGAATTTTTTTATTCGCTTCTTCCGCAGTTTCGCGTGCGTCTTTTACCTGCTCTACCCTTTTTTCAATACGCTCTTCAACTTTTTTGCAGCCTAGAAATGCTAAAGCAAAAATTATCACTAATAAAAAAGAAAATATTTTTCCCATCCATCTCCTCCTGATTCACATATAGATAAATCTGATTATACCAGACAACTGCTGTTTATTTTCATTTGCATCATTTTTTCTGCAAATGAAAAACAGGTTTTTTTTATGATATACTGCTTCAGAAACACAATATGGAAACCACCTGTAAAATCAAGCATCCGCGGATGATTCGCGAAGCAAAAACTATCGAGGCCATGATAAATCTATATTGTCGAGATCTCCATTGCACAAATAAGTCACTCTGTATCGACTGTCGTGACCTGCTTGAATATGCGTTGGCCCGCCTTGATAAATGCCCCTTTCAAGAAAAAAAGAGCACCTGCGGCAAATGCCTTATACATTGCTACAAGCCGAAACTGCGAGAAAAAATTCAGGAAGTTATGCGATACTCCGGACCGCGTATGATACGGAAGCATCCGATTATGGCGCTATATCACCTTTTTGACGGATTAAAAAAACCGACGGATCTGGGCAAAAAACCATGACCGGTTTATTTAAGGTCGCATTTTTCATCATGCTATTTTTGCATCTTCTTTTTTTCTCATCCCCCGCCATTCCCGCAATTGTTTCTGACTGGATAAATGTTGAAACCAACAATGACACGCATTTTCTTGTAAATCTTAACGTGATGGAAAAAGAAGAAAATACCATATCATACACTTTACGTATTTTAAGGTCTGACAACAGCTTTTCGGACGCAAAACTGTTAATTGATTGCAGACAAAAAAAGCATACCATTATAGCGCTTTCGGAATTTTCTGACAGCGGAAAGCTTGTCGCCAGATACGACAACTCGTCGTATCTGATTGATATAAAAGCAGAAAAAGTGTTTGGGCTTTTATTTTTAGCCTCTTGCGATAATAGCAAGGCACGCATACCGGTTTTAGAGACAAAAGAGAATAAAACAGAATTGCCAAATTAAAAAAAACCACGCGGGAGCAAAAACTCCCGCGTGGAAACAGATAATTAATGAGCGTGTTTGTGGGTTTTGTTAGACTGCGCCTCTCCGCTGCTAAGCATCTCTATATCTCCGTTTGCAAGCTTATATACGCCGGTCACAACCTTTAGCTGTCCCGCCTCGGTAAGATGTTTTATTATAGAACTTTTTTTCATCAAATCCTCTTTTACAAGCAAAACATTCTCTTTGATAGAATTATTAAGCATTTCCTCTTTTGTTCCGCCTTTAGCCTTTGCCTTTTTAACCGCAGGCATAATCTTATTTACTATGGCCCCTATATTGCCTTCCGGCTTGCCCTTTGCATCTAGCGTTGCAGCCACCGCTCCACACTTTTCGTGTCCAAGAATAACAAGCAATGACGAGTGAAGGTGTTCTGCCGCATACTCTACGCTGCCCATCGCTATAGAATCTAGAACATTTCCTGCAACCCTAACCACAAAAACATCTCCGAGCCCCTGATCAAAAATCAACTCAGGAGACACTCTTGAATCTGAACATGCAACAACAATAGCTGATGGGCTCTGCCCCCTAGCAAGCTCTTTTCGTTTTGCATCGCTTATATCTTTTTGAGCCGCAACTCCGGCAACAAAACGCTTGTTCCCATCCAAAAGCTTCGCAAGCGCCTCCTCTCCCTTCTTCAAATCACCAAAAACCAGTCCCGCAGATGCCGCAAAAATAAACATCACAACAAAAACAATACGCTTTCTGCTCATTCCGCCTCCTTTTCCCCTATATTATTATGCCAATGTTCCACGTGGAACATTATAAAACCGCCCACTGCTGTGGAAGAAATAGGCGCTCATAGGTCATTAGTGCAAAACTGTCGGTCATTCCAGCCACAAAATCGCATACAGCACGGTGCTTCTCTGCTGTTTTCAAAATGCACTCTCTTTCGGTTAAGCCTTCGGCATTTTCAAGATAGTGCTCGTAAAGCGCTTTTAATATGATCCTTGCCTTCTTGAACTCTTTAATGATAGCCTCGCTGTAATAAACCCGTTCGAAAAGGAAATCGCGCAGCCCGTAAACCGCAGTCTCAACATCCCTGCTCATTTTTACAAAAGCCAGATCTTTTTTTAAAGATTCCACTACCACATCAGTGACCATCGTATTTATTCTTTTTGAAGAGCTATCCCCGATTACTTTTATTATTTTCGACGGGAGTTCTTTTCGCTTTAAAACACCCGCCCTCAGTGCATCATCTAAGTCGTGGTTTACATATGCAATTATATCCGAAATCCTTACAACACTGCCTTCAAGCGTACATGGCCTATCCTTTATGCCTTTCGGTACAATGTCTCCTATCCCCTTAGAATGCTTATCAATACCGTCGCGCACCTCGAATGTCAGGTTTAGCCCCTTGCCATTTTTTTCGAGCATATCAACCACCCTAAGGCTTTGCTTGTAGTGATCGAATCCGCCCGGATGGAGTTCATTGAGAACCGACTCCCCTGCATGGCCAAACGGCGTATGGCCAAGGTCGTGGCCAAGCGCTATAGCTTCTGTCAAATCCTCATTCAATCTTAATGCACGGGTAATTGTGCGGGCAATTTGAGAAACTTCGAGCACATGCGTAAGTCTTGTTCTATAATGATCCCCTTGAGGAGCAAGAAAAACCTGTGTTTTATGTTTCAGTCTTCGAAATGATTTGGAATGTATTATCCTGTCCCTGTCTCTTTGGAAGCAGGTTCTGAGATTGTCCTCTTTTTCGGACCTGTGTCTGCCTTTGCTGTTACGGCTTAAACAAGCATTTGGGTGAAGAATGCTTGTTTCTATGTCTTCCGTCTGCTCGCGAATAGTCTTCAAAACATTATTTGCGCGCAAGTCCTGTCTTTTTTGCGGCCTCAGATACGGCATGTGCAACTGAATGCACAACTTTGCGGTCAAAGATGCTCGGAATTATATAATCTTCGTGAAGTTCGTCATTCTTTACCATATCCGCAATCGCATGCGCTGCTGCAAACTTAACAGCCTCATTTACGCCTGTGGCCTGAACATCCAGCAACCCCCTAAAAATACCGGGGTAACTGAGCATATTGTTTATCTGATTTGGGTAGTCAGACCGGCCTGTAGCAAGAACCCTGACCAACGGAAGCACATCTTCGGGCGCAATTTCGGGGTCAGGATTTGCAAGCGCAAAAACAACCGGGTCTTTGGCCATACTCTTAATGTCATCAATGCTAATAGCACCCGGAACCGAAAGACCTACAAAAATATTGGCGTCTTTCATCGCATCAGAAATACTGCCTTTGAGTTTTCTTGGATTAGTTTTCTTTGCAATAGCTTTTTTATAAGGATTCATATCCTCTTTTCTTCCTTCATAAATAATCCCTTTTCTGTCACAAAGCACTATGTCCTTAATACCATACGCGCTAAACATTAATGCGTTGGCCATTCCCGCAGCCCCTGCGCCTGATATAACAACTCTGAATTTCCGCACATCTTTTTTGTATAGTCTTGCGATATTTATAAGCGCAGAAAGAACTATAACCGCAGTCCCATGCTGGTCATCATGTATTACAGGAATATCCATTTCAGCCCGCAGCCGCCTTTCTATCTCAAAACAGCGCGGCGCCGAAATATCTTCAAGATTAATACCTCCAAATGTTGTAGAAATATTCTTGACCGTACTGATTATCTCTTCCGGATCCTTGGTTCTTAGCGCAATCGGGAAGGCATCTATTCCTGCGAACTCCTTGAAAATCATAGCCTTACCTTCCATAACAGGCATTGCTGCATCCGGCCCGATATCGCCAAGGCCAAGAACTGCGGTGCCATCAGTAACAACCGCCACACAGTTTCCTTTAATTGTATATTTATAAGCATGTTCCGGGTTTTTCTGTATATCTCTGCATATCCTCGCAACTCCAGGGGTATAAACTTTTGATAGATCGTCTCTGCCCTTCATCGGGACTTTATTATGTATTTCTATCTTTCCGCCCTGATGCACCGCAAATGTCCGATCCATCACGCGGAGCACCTTTACACCGCTGATCTTTTTTATCGCTTTTACTATTTCTCTTTCATGCTCTTCGTCACGGGCGTTAACCGTAATTTCTCTTGTAAGATTGCCTTTTTCAACACCAACAATATCTATCGAACCGAGATCGCCACCAGCATCACTTATGGCGGTGGCAATAAGAGCAAACATTCCGATACGGTTTTCTAACTGAACTCTCAAAGTTATGCTGTAGCTTGGACTTGTGATTCTTAACATGCCTCTCTCCTTTAGCTCTTTGTAAAAAAGCTCTGCACCTCTTTTAATGCCACTTCTCCTTGCGTCCCCTGTTTAAGATTTTTCCATTGGGCAGTTCCTGAACTGAGTTCATTTTCTCCTATAATCAAAGCATACTCCGCACCAATCCTGTCTGCTCTTCTCAGCTGACTCTTTAATGATGCGCCATAGCCTGGTTCTGTGCATAACCCATTGTTTCTTAAGGCTTTTGCTATTCTTAAGCCTTCTGTATCGGCCTGTTTTCCGAGAGTGGCAATAAACACTTTTGGGGCCACTTGTTCGGCCGGTGATGCTTCCTGAAGCAACGCCGCAAGCCTCTCCACACCAACAGCAAACCCTATTGCCGGAGTGTCCGGCCCACCGAATACCTTGACAAGCTTGTCATACCTGCCTCCGGCAGCCACCGCTTTTTGGGCGCCCAGATGTTCGCTCGTCACCTCAAACGTGGTTTTTGTGTAGTAATCAAGCCCCCTGACAAGGTTTGCATTTAGAGAAAATGGAACATCAAGTGCCTCAAGTAAAGCGGTCAGTTCGTCAAAATGAATCCTGCAATGCTCGCACAAATGCCCTGAAACAGCCGGTGCGCCGCCTCTTAATTCAACACATTTTTCAACTTTGCAGTCGAGAATTCTGAGTATATTTGTACTATATCGCCTGTTGCAGTCTGGACAAAACTCAGTAATCTTATCCTTTAAAAAAAGTTGCAACGCCTCTTTATAAACAGGTCTGCAAGCATCGCAGCCTATAGAATTAAGTTCAAAATTTAGATTGGTCAGGCCAATAGCATTAAGAAAATCATTAAGCATTGCTATTATCTCTGCATCTAGTGTCGGTTGAGCAACACCAAACGCCTCGACCCCGATTTGATAGAACTGCCTGAAGCGACCTTTTTGCGGCCTTTCATAGCGGAACATCGGTCCTGCATAATAAAATTTTTGCGGTGAAGGAAGATTATGCAGTCCATGTTCCACAAAACATCTGACCGCACCTGCCGTACCTTCGGGTCTAAGGGTTACGCTCCTGTCCCCCTTGTCCCTGAACGTGTACATCTCTTTTTCAACAATGTCTGTTATCTCTCCGATGCTTCTTACAAAAACGTCAGTTGACTCGATTATCGGAAGCCTTATTTCATGGAATCCATACTTAGCAAATACGGCGCGTGCAGAATCTTCGATGCGCTGCCAAAAAGATATTTCGGGGGGCAAAATATCCTGAAAGCCCTTGGGGGCGCTATATTTCACCCGAGTCTTCCCCTTCTCTCTCCTTGTCAAACTCAAGCATTTTCTGATGGCTTTCTATAAGCCTTTTAATCTCTTCTTTAAAATGCCGCCGAATGCCTTTTAAATCGACGATATCATCATGTATCTTGGCAACCCTTTCTTGTGCTTCTTTTAGCATATTCTCGGATTTAAGCTCGGCCTCTTTGATTATCAAATCCGCTTCTTTCCTTGCGTTTGTCTTATAATCTTCAACCATCTGCTGTGTGGTCATCAAAGTTTCGCGCAGTGTTGACTCCATGCGGCCATAATCCTTGAGCTGCTCGTCCGCACGATTAATCTGCTCCTTCAATGAAGCGTTATCGTGAAGCAGCTCTTCCAACTCCTCTCTTATAAGCTCAAGAAAAGAATACACCTCGTCAACATCAAAACCCCTGAACTTCATCGGGAACTGTTTCTGCTGGATATCAAGCGGCGTAATTCTCATATAATCGCCCCTCCTTTAAGTTTGTAAGCCATTTCTACAAGAGAGCTTATCAAAAATCTCTGTATGAAAACAATCGCCAGTATTACAATTATCGGCGATACATCTATAGGCCCAAGACTGTAGCCGATTTTACGCCTGATCGGTCTAAGCACAGGATCCGTAACAGCATGAAGAAACCGCACAATAGGATTGTACGGGTCAGGATTCACCCAGCTTAATAATGCGGCAATAATTATAATCCATTGATATGCCTCTAAAGCCACCTCAAGCACCTTGGCAGCCGCAAGAATAAAATTAGCTACTATAAACATTTATCCTCCTCCGACAGCTATTCTTTTTTGCCTAGCTCCGCCGCCCTGTTGCGGGCGGCAGTTAAAGCATCAAGCACTATGGGCATTAGATTCCTTTCTTCAAAAACCGCAAGACCCGCTGCAGTAGTACCTCCGGGAGAAGTAACCATTTCACGGAGCTTGTGGGCAGGCATCCCCGAATCAAGAAGACGTGCCGTGCCTAAAAGAGTCTGAACAGCAAGCTCCTCGGAATGAATCTTCGAAAGGCCTAATTTTAAGCCGGCCTCTATCATTCCCTCGATAAAAAGCGCTATAAAAGCCGGGCCACTGCCCGAAACAGCAGTCACAGCATTCATATGCTTTTCTGGCATAATTGTAACACGGCCGACCGACATAAAAATTTCGCGAACAGTTGCAATATCCGAATCAGAAAAACCTTCACAAAGCGAAATTACAGACATTCCCTCCAGAACTAATGCAGGAGTATTAGGCATCACCCTGACAAGCTTTTTTGTATTTAATCTTGACTGCAAATATGAAAGCGTAATCCCAGCAGCTATTGATACTACTGTTTTTTCATCTGTGATTTCAGAAGAAATTTCATCAAGCACCCCCGCCATATTTTGCGGCTTAACAGCAAGGATAATGATATTGCATGCATCGGCAACTTCTTTATTGCTTAATGTTGTTTTTATGCCGTAGGTTTCTTCTAAATACTTTCTTCTATCCTCTCTAGGCTCTGATATAAAATAATATCTGCCCGCCGACTGCTGGCTGTTTACTGCGCCTTTTATCAACGCTTCAGCCATATTCCCGCCGCCAATGAATCCTATCATATCAATTTCTCCTTTCCCCAAATATAGCGGTGCCAACTCTCACCATTGTAGCGCCTTCTTCGATAGCAACCTCAAAATCATGCGACATCCCCATCGAAAGCTCGGGCAGCAAAAACCCGGTATTCTGCAACGATTCGCGAAGCAGGTAAAGTCTTTTAAAATATTCCCTTGAATTTTCCGGATTGTCAAAATAAGGAGGTATCGTCATAAGCCCTTTAACATCAATATTCTTAAAACTTTTAATGCGCTCCAAAAGCGTTCTAAGTTCTTTCTCCCTAATACCTTGTTTTGAATCTTCCTCTGCAAGCTTAACCTGAACAAGAATTCTCTGGACTTTGCCGGCCTTAAATGCCTGCCTGTCAAGCTCTTCCGCAAGCGCAATTGAATCAACCGAATGTATAAAATCAAAAGCACTAACCGCAAGTTTAGCCTTGTTGCTCTGCAAATGGCCAATCAAATGCCACTCTACCCCGCAAATTTTCTCGCTTTTCAGAACAACCTTGAATTGCTCTATTTTCGAGCACGCTTCCTGAACACGGCTTTCTCCGAAAAGCCTTAAGCCACAACGGGCAGCTTCGGTTATGGCATCCAAGCCTACTGTTTTTGTTACCGCTATAAGATTAACTTCTGAAGGACATCTATCAGCTTTCATAGCAGCACTGCTCATTTTTTTCAATATAGCAGATATTATTTTAGTATTCACTTCGGCTTATCGTATTCCTGTTGGAAATACTTTCAAGAAGCAATAGCGTTGGGGCTATGATTATGCGCATGATGATACGGTTTGAGCTGCTCTCATTCAATTCAACCACATATTTTCCGTATTCTTGCCCTTTCATGTTAGGGATATGCTAAAATGTTAAACTTTATCGAAGCCCCCTTAGCTCAGTAGGATAGAGCACAGGTTTCCTAAACCTGGGGCCAGAAGTTCGAATCTTCTAGGGGGCACCAGTTCTAAATATCTATATTTTTTGCCTCAAGCGCATGTTTGGTTATAAACTCTTTTCTCGGCTCTACCTGGTCTCCCATTAAAGTGGTAAAAATTTCTTCCGCTTTTACAGAATCCTCAACAGTTACCTGAAGCAGCGTTCTTTTGGCAGGATCCATAGTAGTTTCCCAAAGCTGATGCGGATTCATTTCACCTAGACCTTTATATCTCTGAATGCTTAAACCTTTTTTAGAAACATCAATTGTAACTTTTAGAAGTTCCTTTATAGAGGTTATTTCTTTTTCTTCACCGCGAACAGCTGCTTTAAAAGGCAGCGGACCGAAGGCTTCGACAATCTCGCGATACCGGTTTGCTATTTCTCTGTACTCCGGCGATAAAAGCAGCAATGGTGATAGAGTCCATCTGAAATTCTGACGGATAACTTCAACCGTGTATGCTTCATGCTCTTCGTCGAAATTGATATCGCCCACATTCAGCTCTTTAAGATTAGCCTTAAGTTGTTCAGAAATTTTTTCCGCAGACTCCCTTGTCTTTAAATCATTATGTCCTATGCCCCACTTCAATAAAAGCGTTACTGCATCAGGATCTATACGTTTTCTTTCAAACCAGTCAAGGATTCTTTCATGAGAAGAGACCTTCTTTAAAAACGGGATCATTTTCTTTCCGCTGATTGATCCTGCTACAGCAGAAATCTGAATATCATCTGCTGCGAGTTCAAAAAGCATTTCGAGCAATTCGGCTTCGTTCTGCCTGTATTTTTCGGTCTTCCCTTTTTTTACTTTATACAAAGGCGGTTGTGCAATATACAAATATCCTTTTTCGATCAGTTCCGGCATCTGTCTATAAAAGAATGTAAGCAGCAATGTTCTTATATGCGCTCCATCAACGTCAGCGTCTGTCATCACGACAACTTTATGATACCTTGATTTTGCGGCATCAAAATCTCCTGGGCCTATGCCGGTTCCAAGCGCAGTAATTAGAGTTTTTATTTCTTCGGAGGTGAGCATTTTGTCGAATCTTGCTTTCTCTACGTTAAGAATTTTGCCTCTGAGCGGAAGAATCGCCTGAAATCTTCTGTCGCGCCCCTGTTTTGCAGAGCCTCCTGCAGAGTCTCCTTCAACAATAAACAGTTCGGATCTTGCCGGATCTTTTTCGGAGCAGTCCGCAAGTTTGCCCGGCAGCCCTGTGTCTTCAAGAACGCCTTTTCTTCTTGTTAGCTCACGTGCTTTGCGGGCGGCCTCTCTTGCTCTTGCAGCCTGAATCGCTTTTTCTATTATTCTTTTCGCAACAGACGGGTTTTCTTCATAGTATCTCGAAAGAGCCTCATTGGTTATGGATTCGACAAGCCCTTTAACTTCGCTGTTTCCGAGCTTCATCTTGGTCTGGCCTTCAAATTGCGGGTTGGGTATCTTAACGCTTATTACGGCAGTCAGCCCTTCTCGAATATCTTCGCCCGAGATGCTTTCCTTTCCATCTTTTATTATTCCGGCAGAAGAAGCATAGCTGTTTGAGGTCCTTGTAAGCGCTGCCTTAAATCCAACAAGATGAGTTCCACCCTCTCTGGTATTAATGTTGTTGGCAAAGGTATAAATGTTCTCGCTGTAACCGTCATTATACTGCAAGGCGATCTCTACAGAAATTCCCTCTTTTTCGCCAGTTATAAATACCGGTTTGGGATGAACATGGGTTTTGTTCTTGTTCAGATGCTCTACAAAAGATTCTATGCCGCCTTTATAAAAGAATTCTTGGGCTTCTGCTGTTCTTTGATCCGCTATTGATATCTTCAATCCTCTGTTAAGAAACGCCAGCTCTCTGAGTCTTTGCGCTAAAACATCGTAGTGAAAATCTGTCACTTCAAAAATTTCGGCATCCGGTTTAAAAGTTACTTTTGTGCCTCTGCCTTTAGTTTTTCCGACTACAGCAAGCGGGCTCATCGGTTTGCCGCGCTCAAATCGCTGTTGAAATACCTGGCCATCCTGTTTTATCTCCACATCAAGCCACTCAGACAAAGCATTAACAACAGATACGCCAACGCCGTGCAGGCCTCCAGAAATCTTATATGCGGACGATTCGAATTTGCCCCCGGCATGCAGCTCGGTAAGAACTATTTCGGCCGCTGTACGACCTTCCGGATCGCCGGAATGCGCACCTGTAGGAATTCCTCTCCCGTTATCAATTACGGTACAGCTGCCGTCATGGTGTAAAACTATTTCGATTAAATTGCAATAACCTGCCAGCGCCTCATCTACGCTATTATCGACCACTTCATAAACCAAGTGGTGTAGCCCGTCTGTTCCTGTCGAACCGATATACATCGCCGGCCTAACCCTAACAGCCGAAAGGCCCTTAAGTATTTTTATGTCTTCAGCACCGTAGGTGGTTTTCTCGTCGCCTAAAAGACCTGCTTCCATTTCTTTTTCGTTGCCTGTTTTTGTTTCTTCCATTTTTCTCCTTCGTAATAAGCTGTGTCCGTTTTCTTAATCAAAAATCAAAGCCTCATCGGCATAATTACACATTTATAATCCTCTTTGCCCTCTTCAAGCATAAGCGCCGGGCTTAGTGCTTCATTAAGTTTGAACATTACTTTTTCGGTATTCATCGCGTTAAGAACATCCAGCATATACCGGGCATTAAAGGCGAATGTCATCTGCTCCCCAGCATACTCCACATCAAATTCGTCCTTTATTTCGCCTATATCCGGATTTGATGCCGAGATGATAGTGTTGCCGGCATTTATCTCCACCTTCACGGCATTGCTTCTCTCCTTGCTCATGGTAGAAACCCTTCTAAGTGATTTTGTTAGAGCAATTCTATCAACCTTTACAATGTGCTCATTGGAAGCCGGAATCACCTGCTCATAATTCGGATAGTTGCCGTCTATGAGACGAGTTAAAAACTGTATCCGGTCAATGCCGAATAAGATATGGTTTTTCCCTATATCTATTTTTACTGTTTTTGTATCGTCATCGCTGAGAAACCTGCGCAGTTCCGAAACCGACTTTCTTGAAACAATAACCTTAATCTCGTCTTTAAGTGATGTGCCGGCCTTCTTCATAGAAATAGCCAGCCTGTGGCCGTCGGTTCCAACCACAGTGAAAAGTCCTTCTTTTTGCAGATGAAACAAAAGACCATTAAGAACATATCTTGTTTCGGATTCTCCGGCTGCGTACAAGGTTTTATCAATCATTTCAAGCAGCATTTGTGAAGAAATCTCGATGCCTTCTGCTCCTTCCAAAGATGGCCATACAGGGAATTCGTCAGGAGAAAGGCACGCTATTCTAAAATTGCTTTTGCCCGCTTTTCCTTTAAACCACTGATTGTCGGTGGATTCAAGCGATAGGGTGCCCTCAAGCTCCCTTACTATCTCGAACAGTTTTTTTGCAGGAAGACAGACCCTGCCTTCATTTATGACAGTAAGCTCTATCGGCTCTTTAAATGCGGTTTCAAGGTCTGTCGCCATAATGTAGTTGCCTGTTTTATCTGCTATAAGCAAAAAATGGCTTAGTATAGGCCTCGTATTTTTCTTTTCCACAATATTCTGGATGTCAGAAAGTTTTTTTTGCAGTTCTTCTTTTTCTACTGTTATTTTCATCGTTCCTCCTACGGTACTATTCTTTTTCTTAAGTTTTCGATGTTCTTTCTGAAGTTTTCTTCCTGTAACATTCTTTCCTCCACCTGTTTACAAGCATAGATCACGGTTGCATGATCCTTCCCGCCAAAAAAACGTCCGATTTCACTTAAAGAATGTTCTGTGTATTGCTTTGCCAAAAACATAGCTATCTGTCGGGCATTTGCTATTTCCTTGGTGCGCTTTTTTGCCTTTATATCCTGAATTTTTATGCCAAAATATTCGCAAACAATTTTTTGTATCAATTCCACCGTAACCGGCTTATCGTCATCCAGCATTAAATCTTTTAGCACCGCTTTAGCCAAATCAAGATTTATAGTCGTAGCTGTAAGCGAAGCATGTGCACCCAGCCTGATAAGACAGCCTTCAAGATCTCTGATATTTGATTTAATCTTAGATGCAATAAAGTGGGCAACATCTTCAGATATGCTCATCTTTTCTGTTAGCGCTTTTTTATAAATAATTGCCATCTTAGTTTCAATATCCGGCGATTGAATATCAGCAATCAGCCCCATGCTAAATCTCGAGCGCAGTCTGTCGGTTATATCCGAAATTTCTATAGGGGCCCTATCGCTTGATATTACTATCTGTTTTTGTTTTTCATAAAGAGCGTTAAAAGTATGAAAAAATTCTTCCTGAGTTGCGGTTTTCCCTGCAATAAATTGAATATCATCTATTAAAAGCACCTCTGTGTTTCTGTACTTGCTTTTAAAATCCGCCATCCTATCATGCCGCATTGCTGATATAACCTCATTGGTAAACTGTTCTGCAGAGATATAGCAAACAGATGTAGTGGACTGTTTATCAACAATAAAATTTCCGATGGCATTAATAAGATGGGTTTTTCCTAAGCCGACACCTCCATAAATAAACAAAGGGTTATAAGACCCTCCCGGATTTTCTGCTACACGTTTAGCTGCGGCATGTGCAAATTGGTTTGATGTTCCAACAACATAATTTTCAAATATATATTTGGGATTAAGGTATATTCCTCTTTTCCCAAGTTCTTTCCTTCTGTTTTCATGTTTATTTTCTATACGTTTTATCGCAGCATCTTCTTTTTCTGAAATCTTAAATTTTACCGTTATTTTATACCCTAAAAGAGATTCTATAGTTTCGGACAATAATTGCGGGTAATTATCATCAACCCATTCTCTATAAAATCTGTTTGGAATCTCTATAATAAGATTCTTATCTTTAAACTGGACCATTTTCATAGGCTTAAACCAAAGGTCAAAAGAATTCTCTCCGACTTTTTGAGCTATCGCAGAAAGGCTTTTAAGCCATGTTTCTTCTATATTCACATTTATTGTCATCTAACGCTCACTGTCATTTTTCTTGTCAATTATTAAAGTTATCCATAGATTGCCAACACCAGTTGAAAACTTCCCTGTTTTAGTGCACCGTAATTATATCCTATACGTTAAAACAAGGGCAATAAACTGTCGGTAATTGTGTTTGCATTTTTATTTAAACAAATTTGCGTTTTTATAATTTTTATCCCAACCTACTTTTAAAATAAATAACCAACTGAAAAAACATAACAAAACATACCTTTAAACAATTAAACAGGCACTACTATCTACTACTAAACTAACTATAAAATAAAGAAGTAGTATGTTCTTTTTTTATATAATCAACTATCGCTGCCTTTTAATTTATTTAAATAAACTTTAATAAATAAATCGATATCTCCATTAAGAACTGCATCAACGTTTCCAACCTCTAAGTTTGTTCTATGATCTTTTACCAGTCTATAAGGCTGCAGTACATAAGATCTAATTTGACTTCCCCACGATATTTCTCTTTTATCTCCAACAATAGTATCTATTTTTTTTTCTCTTTCACTCATTGAAATATCATAAAGTCTCGATTTGAGTATTTTCATAGCCCGTTCTCTATTTCGTATCTGAGATCGTTCACTCTGACATGAAACTATGATTCCTGTGGGCAAATGAGTAAGACGCACAGCAGAAGAAACTTTATTTACATGCTGACCACCCGCACCGGAAGCCCTGAAAGTGTCCATTTTTATCTGATCCTCTTTTATTTCTATAATCATATCGTCCTCTATTTCAGGAAAGGCAAGCACAGCAGAGAAAGAGGTATGTCTTCTTTTATTGGCGTCAAACGGTGAAATCCTTACCAGCCTATGAACACCTGCTTCAGCTTTTAAATAACCATAGGCATAGGAACCTTTAACAGAAAATGTAACATCTTTTATCCCTGCTTCATCACCCGCTTGAATATCCAGAATTTCTGTTTTAAAACCATGAGTTTCTGCCCAACGCAGATACATGCGCATAAGCATCTGTGCCCAATCCTGGCTCTCTGTTCCACCAGCACCAGGATGAATAGTAACTATCGCATTATTTTTATCTACTTCGCCAGAAAATAAAAGTTTAAGTTCTATTAGATCAACATCTTTTTTTAAAGCCAGTATTTCAGCCTTTAAATCATCAACAAAAATTTCACCCCCATCTTCACCCAGAATATCAACAGATTCTTCAAGATAAACAACATTCGCGTAAGCTTTTTCTATAGGTTCGAGGAGTTCATTTATATCAGATTTAGACTTCTGAAGAGCTTTTACTTTATCAAGATCAGACCAGACAAGTTCTGAAGATAATTCTGCATCTATTTTTTCTATTTCTTGTTTCAGTTTAGGGACATCAAAGATAACCTCTTAGTTCTAGTATTGTCAGTTTTGTTTCTGCAACATACTCTTTTAAGTTTTTTTCGGCCATTTACAACCCTCCTAGATATCTATTTTATCAAACGCTTAGAAATAAAAAGCAGACTGAAAACTATGCAAAAATAAGAAAACAAATCACCATATTTTGTGTAAAAAGAAAGCTTAGGATCGGTTTTAAAACTAAAAACAGAGAAGGTCTTTTCAAAAAGGGGTGTTTTATTAATAATTTTGCCATTACTGTCGATAAAACCAGAAATACCGCTATTGGCAGCGCGCAATAATGGTTTTCTATTTTCGATGGCGCGAAACACAGATATGCTGAAATGCTGATAAGGTCCGGAGGTGTTTCCAAACCAAGCATCATTGGTTATGGTAATAATAAAGTCACCACCGCGAGTGAAAAACTTTCTGACAAGTCCCGGAAAGATAACCTCATAGCAAATGGCTGTACCAAAAGATCCAAAAGGCGTTATAGCTTTTAGGTAATGAGTTCCAGGAATGTAATCGCCAATTCCGAACACAAGCTTGTCAATAAAAAACAAAAAGGTTCTTAAAGGCACATATTCCCCAAAGGGCACAAGATGAATTTTGTCATAAATATAAGAAACACTGCCTGTTTTGTTAAGCAAGACAGCGCTATTAGTATAGCCTATTCCTTTTGGCTCTTTTTTCTCGATAACGCTTCCGAAGAGCAGATAAGCATCCAGTTGCTGCTGGAAAAAAACAAGATCATCAGTCAAGGTTTTGTCCCCGCCGAAAAAAAAGGGCAGAGATGTTTCGGGCCAAATGATAAGATTCGGTTTATGCTCGGCAGCCTGAAGTGTAAGCTCTTTGTATGTTGAAAGCACAAACTGCTGGTACGATAAATCCCATTTTCTATCCTGCTCAATATTTCCCTGAATAATAGCAGCTTTAATCTCCTGGCCAGCCCTGTTTTCATAAAGCCTGTAAAAGCCATAAGAAAAGCTGAATATTAAAAAACAGGAGATAAAAACAAATCCGAAAACATTAGGCAGACGCGAATACAGCGGTTTTTCTATTCTGCGCTTTTTAAAGAGAAGAAGATCAACAATTCCTGCGTTAAAAGCTATAAGAAGAAAAGAGATGCCGTAAACTCCGGTAATATCCGAAATTTGTATGAACGGAAGAAATTTGTATTGGCTATACCCAATGCTGGACCAGGGAAAGCCTGTAAATGCATACGAGCGCAGATACTCTAAACTTGTCCATAGCGCAGGTGCTACAATTATCGAAGGCAGATCAGTTTTTCTTATGGTTGTTGCATATAAAAATGCAAAAACAGAAGGATAGAGGCTAAGATAGGCGCAAAGCAGGAAAACAACACAAATGCTGTAAGCAAATGAGAATCCACCATAATTGTTAATAGAATGGTAAATCCAGAAAGTGGTGCCGAAAAAATAGACCACTCCCAATAGAAAACCTGCAGTAAAAGCCTCTTTTCCCGGTTTCCCGTATAGGGAATAAAGAAAAGGAACTGCTCCGACCCAGGCAAGCAGATAAAGGTCGATAGTTGGAAACGATAGGAAAATAAGCAGGCCCGAAAGGAGTGCAAATCCATAACGACTTAAAAAGTCTGAAAATATTTTGACCATATAACTTTTTATGTTATCATAACAAAAGCTATGTCCGCTATCGCGATTATACCCGCACGATACTCTTCAACGCGCTTTCCGGGTAAGCCTTTATGCATGATAGCAGGCAAACCGATGATCCAGCATGTGTATGAGAATGTAAAAAGAGCAAAGGGTTTGCAGAATGTTTTTGTTGCGACAGACAGCAGCTTAATATACGATGCGGTTACAGCGTTCGGAGGAATAGCTGTTAAAACATATGAAAAGCATGAATCCGGAACCGACAGAATAGCCGAAGCAGTAAATAATATAGGGACCCAGCTGAACGACGATGATGTTATTGTAAATGTACAGGGCGATGAACCGATGATAAAACCCGAAATGGTGGATAACGTAGTCGAAATCATGAACGACAGCAGAGCTGCCATAGGCACCCTTGCAAAGAGGATAACAAGCAGAAAAGAGATAGAGGATCCAAATGTTGTAAAGGTTATTTTTGATCAGGATGGGTTTGCATATTATTTTTCTCGGGCGCCAATTCCTTATCACCGCGAGCTTTTCGGCAAAGAAAACTTTAACTGTGACTCGCTGTATATGTTCAAGCATATAGGCATCTATGCATACAGGAAAAAAGTGCTTGTGGAATTTTCTAAGATGGCTGCATCAAAACTCGAAAGCATAGAAATGTTAGAGCAGCTTCGAGCTCTCGAAAGAGGTTATAAAATAAAAATAAAAGAAACATTGTACGAAACCATAGGAGTGGATACTCCTATGGATATTGAAAGGGTCGAGAAATGCCTAAATATGTCTTTGTAACTGGAGGGGTTGTATCGGGGTTGGGTAAAGGAATTGCGGCTGCCGCAATAGGTGTGCTGCTTGAGGCAAAAGGACTTCGTGTAACGATTCAGAAACTTGATCCATACATAAATGTGGACCCTGGAACATTAAGCCCGTTTGAGCATGGAGAAGTGTATGTTACTGACGACGGCTGTGAAACGGATCTGGATCTTGGCCACTATGAAAGGTTTACGCATGTAAAAACATCAATAGTAAACAATTACACAACAGGCAGGATTTACAACAATGTGATAACAAAAGAACGGCGAGGTGATTACCTTGGCAACACGGTTCAGGTCGTGCCGCATATCACCGACGAGATAAAAGATGCCATAAAGTCGGCCGCAACAGGTGAATATGATATTGTTCTTGTAGAGATCGGCGGCACAGTAGGCGATATCGAGAGTCTTCCGTTTCTTGAGGCGATAAGGCGTTTTCGGTACGATGTAGGCAAAGAGAATGTTGTGTATGTGCACTTAACGCTTGTTCCGTTTATTAAGGCTGCAGGCGAGCTTAAGAGCAAACCGACACAGCACAGCGTTAACGAACTCCGTGAAATCGGTATCCAGCCCGACATTCTTCTGTGCAGGGCGGACAGGCAGTTGTCGTCTGATGTGAAGAGAAAAATAGCGATACACTGCAACCTTGACCCCGATGCCGTAATAGCCGCTATGGATGCAGAAACAGTTTATGAGGTTCCACTTTTTTTCAAGGAAGAGGGTCTGCATAAACTGTTAAGAAAAAAATTGGGCTTGACCAAAGGCGAACCGGATCTGTCTGTCTGGGAAAATGTAGTAAACAGGATAAAAAAGCCGGCCCATGAAGTCAGCATAGCCTTAGTCGGAAAATATGTCGGGTTAAAAGATGCCTATAAAAGCCTATCCGAAGCCCTTATACATGGCGGCATTGCAAACAATACGAGGGTTAATTTTCACTGGGTGGATTCGGAGGATATAGAGTCCAAGGGCGCCGAAACCTTTCTTTCGGAAGTGGACGGGGTGCTTGTTCCGGGCGGGTTTGGAAGCCGGGGCATAGAAGGGAAGATAGAGGCGGTGCGCTACGCAAGGGAAAAGAAAATTCCTTTCTTCGGCATATGCCTTGGCATGCAGGTGGCTGTTATAGAGTTTGGCCGCAACGTGTGCGGTCTTGGAGCCAACAGCACAGAGTTTGAAGTGAATGCAAAAGACCCTGTTATATACTTAATGGAAAAATGGTACAACCACAGATCCGGAAAGATCGAAGAGAGGACCAAAGATTCTCAGATGGGCGGAACAATGAGGCTTGGTGCATATCCATGCACACTTAAAGAAGGCAGCCATGCATTTCAGGCCTACCATCTAAAAGAGATCCGTGAAAGGCATAGACACCGCTATGAGTTTAATAATAAATACCGCGGGGTGCTGACCAAAAACGGCATAGAAATTTCGGGGCTCTCGCCTGACGGCGAGCTTGTAGAAATAGTCGAGATTAAAGACCACCCATGGTTTTTAGGCTGTCAGTTTCATCCGGAGTTTCAGTCCAAACCAATAGAGCCGCATCCGCTGTTCACCGCTTTTATCGCAGCATCGCTAAAAGAAAAACGGGAACTTTTCAAATAGCCTGTCGCAATGGAACAGCTTGTTTTTATCGGTGATTCTCTCACCGAATATTTTGACTGGCAGCGTCGCTTTTCTGATTACAATGTTCTGAATCTTGGAGTGTCAGGCGAAACGGTAGAGGGGCTTGAGTCTCGTCTCGACAGAATTTTGCTGAGTGTTCACGAACCGGATATGATTTTCATTATGACCGGAATCAATAATATCGCGATGGAAGATTTTGAGATACTCGGCACGTATAGGCGGATTATAAACAGGCTTTTTTCTGCATTCAAAAAATCTGCAATCGTCGTGCAGAGCATATTGCCGGTTAATCTCTCGTGGATAGACAATGCAGCAATTCGTGAAATCAATTCCAGCCTTGAAAATACAGCCGCAGACTTTATGTCGGCATATCTTGATGTTTATCCGCTCTTCTGTGATGCTGCCGGAGCAGTCAACGCCGACTGCCTGCTCGATGACGGGGTTCATCTTAGCGACAAAGGATATGAAATCTGGTCGGATTCTGTAGAACGGTTTTTGAACGATAAGAAACCGTGACGAATAGCGCTGTCACGTCTCTTCTATTTCTTTCCTCAATTCATTCAACTTTTTTTCTTCATCAATGCGTCGCTGCTCTTGGCGCTCCTTTTCAAGGAGCCTGCCGCCAAGCTTAACCCATTCAAATAGGTGGCGCAGCTCACCGCTGTCAAGCCATACGCCGTGGGCTTTACAGCTATCAAGGATTACGCCGCTCTTGGCGCCATAGTTTACCCTGTTCATCAATTTGGAACAGACAGGGCATTTGATATAGGCAACAGGATAAGGATCGGGCTTTCGGTGCAGATTGATGCTGTCAAGGCCTATATTGTCTATAAGCCATACGTTATTGACTGTTGCGTCAAGGAGCGCTTCCAGTTCTCCGGGATTAAAGAAGAATCCCAAACATTGCTCGCACCTTTCTATCAAAAACTTGCCGGTTAGCTTTAGATCTATGGTTTTCAGGATGGTATTATTACAGCGGGGGCAGGTGCGGGATTCGTCGCTTTCGTGGGTTGTATAGTAATGTATCCCCTTCAGATCCACATCATTGCGGTCGCCACAATAAGCGCAGACAATGGATCCGTCAGGCAGCGGAGCATTACAGTTTGAGCATCTGGCCATAAAGAAGCGATACCCTCATTTTTTATTGAACGGTCTTTTATTGTACGGACTCGTTAAAACTATGCGCAACCTTATCTATCACAGCCGCAAGCGCGGCACCTTGAGACATTGTGTCTATTTCGATCAAGGCTTCGGGGTTATCCGGTTCCTCGTACGGCGCTGAGAGGCCGGGCACAGGATGGCCGAAGAGTCCCTTTTTGTAAATGTCTCTCGGAGCCCCATGACTGTTCATCCGCAAGGCTTCTCGCTCCATGCAGGTTTTGAGGCTGCATTTTAGATAAACCTCCATGTATCGAGGAATAAGCCTGCGTGCTAACTCCCTCCAGCGTTTGAGGTTGCCGGTCGCATCTATGATTACAGGATGGCCGAGCTCCGAAAGGGTTTTTGCCATATACACAATAGCCCTGTAAACAGTTTCGCGCTCTGTTTCTGAATAGGTCGGCTGCGGCGTAATAACTCGTCTGAGCTCATCCATTCGGAGCACTACGAATTTCTGGAAGCGGTCTTTAATACCGTTTGCAATGGTGCTTTTGCCGCTTCCGGGCAGGCCGGTTATCCAGATTACGAGTCCGGTCATAAATAAATTTTTATCAGATTCCTTTTTGCCGTACTAAAGGGCAGATCTGCTTCGGTGATCGCATATTTTATTGAATCCCCCAATTGTTTGATCTCGGAATCGAATTTCGGGCCTTTGTTAAGTATAAGAATACCATTTTTTTTGACGATATGCCTTGTTGTTTTCACAAAATCGCTAATGCTGAAGAGCGCCCTCGTGACAGCCGCATCAAATACTATGTCTTTTATATCCTCGACCCTCGATTCAAGAATTTTAATATTGTTAAGCTGCAGGCTTCTTTTTATGTGGCGGAGAAAGGCGCATTTTTTTCTCGAAGGCTCTATAAGCGTTACGGCAATATCCGGCTTCACAATTGCTATGGGAAGACCCGGAAATCCCGCACCGCTGCCGACATCCGCAACCGAGCATTTTCTCTCAGGCAGCAGCTTCAGATAGAGCAGCGAATCTAAAAAATGCTTCGTGATAATCTCGTCATCTTTTTTGAGGGCTGTAAGGTTATAGGCCTTGTTCCATTTTTTGAGTTCAGAGAGATAAGTTTCAAAAGAAGATATAACGTGATTTGGGGAATCGATTCCAAGCTGTTGCAGTCCTGCAAAAATTGTTGGGTGCATTTTGGTGGGGCAGGGCACGCACTAAAAACAGTGCGTGCCCTGCCTATACTTTTTTAGGTGCCCATCTCCCAGCTGTCTAGGTACTTCTTCTGTTCCGGGGTGAGCGCGTCTATATTAATTCCCATAGCTTTTAGTTTAAGACGTGCAATTTCTTTGTCTATTTTTTCAGGGACGCTATAAACCTTATTCTGGAGCTTAGAGGCGTTCTTGACCATGTATTCGGCCGAGAGAGCCTGATTTGCAAAACTCATGTCCATAACAGCCGAAGGATGTCCCTCTGCTGCTGCAAGATTTATTAGACGTCCTTCACCTAATAGATATATTCTCTTGCCGTTTTTGAGAGTATATTCTTCAACATAGTCTCTGATTATTCTTTTTGCCTTGGACATTTTCTTAAGGCTTTCGATATCTATTTCAACATTAAAATGTCCGGTGTTGCAGACAATCGCGCCATCTTTCATCAGCGGGAAAGACTTGCCAGAAATGACATTGATATCGCCGGTTGCGGTAATAAAGATGTCGCCGAGTTTAGCTGCATCGGCCATAGGCATAACCTCATATCCGTCCATAGTGGCTTCAAGCGCCTTAAGCGGATCAATCTCTGTGACTATCGTCCTTGCACCCAAGCCCCTTACACGCATAGCCACGCCCCTGCCACACCAGCCATATCCGGCAACCACAACCACAGAGCCTGCTATAAGCCTGTTTGTGGCTCTGATAACACCGTCTAAAGTGCTTTGGCCTGTGCCGTAGCGGTTGTCAAAAAGGTGTTTTGTATAGGCATCATTTACCGCTATTATCGGGTATTGCAAAGCACCGTCAGCAGCCATTGCCTTAAGCCTTATAACGCCGGTTGTGGTCTCTTCGGTGCCGCCGATAACATTTTTCAGAAGCGCCTTCTCTGTTTTGTGCAAAATCGAAACAACATCGGCGCCATCATCCATCGTTATTTGCGGCTTAATAGCAAGAGCATCTTTGATGTGCCTGTAGTAGGTTTTTGTGTCCTCGCCCTTGATCGCAAAAACAGAAATACCCGAATTTTTTACCAGCGAAGCAGCCACATCATCCTGAGTGCTTAAAGGATTCGAAGCGCAGAGGGATATTTCTGCTCCGCCTATCTTCAGCGTTTCCATCAGATTTGCTGTTTCGGTTGTAACATGAAGACAGGCAAGCACCCTTCTGCCCTTCAGAGGTTTTTCTTTTTTGAACCTGTCGGTAATGCTCTTAAGCACAGGCATTTCCTGTGCTGCCCATTCAATCCTGAGCTTGCCTTTATTTGCGAGACTTAAATCTTTTACATCATGTTTTGCCATTCATCCTCCAAAATTTAAAGTGTCAGTGAGCGGTGAAAATCACCTTCCCACTGACACTGTTTTGCAATTCGAAAAATTAGACGCCCGCCTGCTTTTTAAGCGTTTCGGCTAGGTTGGTAACCTCCCAAGTGAAGCCCGGTTCGTTCCTGCCAAAATGGCCGTAGGCAGCGGTTTTCTTGTAAACAGGCTTTCTGAGATCGAGCTTTTCGATGATGCCTTTTGGTGTCATATCGAAATTTTTAACTATAAGTTTTGATATCTCTTTTTCGGCTATCTTGCCAGTACCAAATGTGTCAACAAAAACAGATACCGGTTCAGGTACTCCGATGGCATATGCAAGCTGGATTTCACACCTTGCTGCTATACCGGAGGCAACGATGTTTTTTGCTATGTATCTCGCCATGTACGAAGCCGAACGGTCAACCTTTGACGGATCCTTGCCCGAGAAACATCCGCCGCCGTGGCTTCCGACTCCGCCGTAAGTGTCAACTATTATTTTTCTGCCGGTAAGGCCGGTATCACCCTGAGGCCCGCCTACAACGAAACGGCCTGTGGGGTTAATGTGATAAATGATCGATTCTTCATCAAGAAGCTCTTTAGGAATAACAGGCTTAATAACTTTTTCTATGACATCTTCCCGCAGCTCTTTGAGTGTTATGTCAGGGCTGTGTTGTGAAGAAATAACAACTGTGCGAACCTTATGCGGCTTCCCGTCTTTATACTCTATTGAAACCTGAGACTTGCCGTCCGGCCTGAGATAGCCGAGTACATCCTGTTTTCTTACTTCGGTAAGCTTTCTTGTGAGCTTGTGGGCAAGCATGATGGTCATAGGCATTAATTCAGGAGTTTCGTCGCACGCAAAGCCGAACATGAGGCCCTGATCGCCTGCACCGCCGACATCAACACCCATCGCTATATCGCCAGATTGCTTGTCTATGGAAGTTACCACCGCGCAGGTTTCATAATCAAACCCATATTTAGCTCTTGTATAGCCTATTTCTTTGATGGTGTCTCTTACTATTTCGGGTATATGCACATAGCAGTTGGTTGTAATTTCTCCTGCAACAAAGGCAAGCCCTGTTGTCACAAGACATTCGCATGCCACCCTCGCGGTAGGGTCTTGTGCTATGATCGCGTCAAGGATTCCGTCCGATATTTGATCGGCTATCTTATCCGGATGCCCTTCTGTAACAGACTCCGATGTGAAAAGATAGTCTCTGTTGTCCTGTTTTTTGCTTGTTGTCATAATTCCACCTCCGTTTTATAGTTTTATTTAATCAGCGCTTCCGCTATCTGAACCGCATTAAGGGCCGCGCCTTTTTTCAGGTTGTCGGCCACAATCCACATATTTATTCCATTGGGGATGGTTTCATCCTCCCTAATCCTGCCTACATAAGTATCGTCAAGTCCTTCTATTGCTTTTGGCAATGGATAAACATTTTTTTCTGGTGCATCAAAAACAACCACTCCCGGAGCTGCAGCAAGCACAGAACGCACCTCATTTGCGGTTATCTTTTTTTCTGTTTCGATGTTCAGGGACTCTGAATGCCCTCTGAAAACAGGCACTCTAACAGTTGTTGCGGTGACCTTTACCGAATCATCACCCATTATTTTCTTAGTCTCATTGGTCATTTTCATCTCTTCTTTTGTGTATCCGTTTTCGAGAAACTTGTCTATATGAGGAAGCACATTAAAGGCTATCTGGTGAGGATATACGGTGCACTTTGGTTCCCTGAAGTTCAAGATGTCGGTTGTCTGCAAAAGCAGTTCGTCCATAGCTTTTTTACCTGTGCCGGATACTGCTTGGAAGGTGGTTACAATAACCCGTTTGATTTTAGCTGCATCGTGGATAGGCTTCAAAACAACCACCATCTGTATAGTGGAACAGTTTGGGTTGGCGATTATGCCTTTATGCCAGGCAAGATCATGGCTGTTTACTTCAGGAACAACCAACGGAACGGTCGGGTCCATTCTCCATTCGCTGGAGTTGTCTATAACGACACAACCGGATTTTGCTGCTATGGGTGCCCATATTTTGGAACGTTCGGCGCCGGCCGAAAAAAGCGCTATATCGATACCTTTGAACGAACTCTCGTTCAGCGCCTCAACTTTAATCTCGGCGCCTTTGTACGGTAGTGTTTTCCCCTCGGACTTTTCTGAGGCGAACAACCGGAGCTTTTCTATAGGAAAATTTCTTTTCTCAAGCGTTTCTATCATCTCATTGCCGACAGCTCCTGTTGCGCCGACAACCGCCACAATGTATTTCTGTTTCTTTTTGAGCATGCTGCTACTCCTTTATGTCCTGCATGTATTTTACCGTTAGGTCTCCGACTTCGGTCGTTGAATATCCCATTTTGCCGGCAGCAAGGCTTTTAAGTTTTTGTCCTGTCACAATCATTACAGCTTTTTCTATTGCAGCAGCCGCCTTGCTTTCGCCAAGGTGGTCAAGCATCATTGCTCCGGCGCAAATCGCTGCAAGCGGATTTATGATGTTTTGGCCTTTGTATTTAGGCGCTGAACCACCAATAGGCTCGAACATAGAAACACCGGTCGGATTTATATTGCCTCCGGCCGCAATCCCCATGCCGCCCTGAATCATCGCTCCGAGGTCGGTTATGATGTCGCCGAACATATTGTCGGTTACTATCACATCAAACCATTCCGGGTTTTTAACAAACCACATTGTGATTGCGTCAACATGGGCATAGTCCGCTTTTATCTGCGGATATTCTCTGGCAACTTCGTAAAATGCTCTCTCCCAAAGATCAAAGGCAAAGGTCAGAACATTGGTTTTTCCGCAGAGCGTAAGCTTATTTTCTTTATTTCTTTTTTTGCAGTATTCAAATGCATAACGGATGCAGCGTTCTACGCCTTTTCTTGTGTTTATAGATTCCTGAACCGCGATCTCGTCCTGAGTACCCTTTTTCAAAACGCCGCCTGCACCGGCATAGAGGCCTTCGGTATTTTCACGGACAACAACGAAATCTATATGTTCCGGTCCCTTGTCTTTCAACGGACACTCAACTCCCGGGTAAAGCTTAACCGGTCTTAGATTCACATAAAGGTCAAGCTCAAAGCGAAGCCTTAACAGAATGCCTTTTTCAAGTATTCCGGGTTTTACATCAGGGTGTCCTATTGCTCCAAGAAATATCGCATCATGTTTTTTTAGTTCGTTAGTTGCGCTGTCAGGCAGAACCTCGCCGGTTTTGAGATACCTGTCCCCGCCAAAGTCGTAGTCCTGAAGATTAAGCTTGAACCCAAATTTTTCTGCGGCGGCGTTGATAACTTTAAGGCCCTCTGCCACAACCTCAGGGCCGGTGCCGTCTCCGCCTATTACTGCGATATTGTAGGTTTTGCCCATTAAGCGGCTCCCTTCATCTTGTTTTTTGTCCATTCGATCAATCCGCCTGCAGAAATTAATTCCCGCATAAAAGGCGGAATAGGTTTTGCCGAATATTCTTTGCCAGCAGAAAGATTTTTTACAGTGCCGTTCCCGGCATCTATCTCTATTGCATCCCCTTCCTGAATATGTTCTGATGCATCTGTTGATTCAAAGATCGGAAGCCCTATGTTGAAGGCATTTCTGTAAAAGATTCTGGCAAAACTTCTTGCGATCACCGCATTGATTCCTGCAGCTTTTAATGCAATCGGCGCATGTTCTCTTGAAGAACCGCAGCCAAAATTTTTACCCGCCACAATAATGTCTCCCGCCTGCATCTTGCTAGGAAAATCCTTATCAGCATCTTCCATCACATGTTTGGCAAGCTCTTTCGGGTCTGAGGTGTTCAGATACCTTGCCGGGATTATTGCATCGGTATCTATATCGTTGCCGAATTTCCAGACCTTTCCTTTGAGATGCATCTATATCCTCCTATGAAAAACAGCCCAAAATTTAGCAAGATTTTTATTATAAATATACGGATGATTTTTTTCCAGCAAAAAAATAGAGCGGCTTGACTAAAGTGGAAAATAAAGGCTTAAATATATGCTATGAATTTTTCCGGAAAATCAAAGAATAATACGTTGTTCGCATTTTTCATTTTTTGCTTGACCGCTTTTTTAATAACATCCTGCGGAGGCAAGAAGCCTGTAAAGGAAGAGGTTTTTGACCCTGAAAAGCAGCTTTTACTTGCGGACAAGCAGGTTAGGGATCAAGAGTACGAAGAGGCCAGAAAAACCCTGCTCGAAGTCAAGAACAGGGAGACATCAAAAAAATTCGCTCCGATGGCACAGCTTAAGATAGCGGACTCCTACATCAAGGATAATGATATAGATCTTGGTGTTGAAGAATACCGCAAATTCCTTGAACTTTATCCGGATAATCAGAATGCGCCGTATGCCCAGTACCAGATAGCGATGGCATATTTTGCACAGATAGAGGCGGCCGACAGGGGATCCGGAGCAGCACAAAAAGCGCTGCATGAATTCCGAAGGCTGAAGGAGCTTTATCCGAGAAATCCTTATCGTGAAGCGGTAGAGCTTCGCATAGAGAAATGCAGAAACATAATTGCTGAAGGAGAATTTATTGTTGCGCAGTTTTATCACAAGAAGGAATCTTATTTTGCGGCGATTCAAAGGATAGAAGGGCTGCTTAAAAAATTCCCGGACTACAAAGAAACCGACGAAGCCCTGCTTTTGCTCGGCAAATCATATAAGGCGTTAAAAAATACCGCTAAAGCTAAAGAAATTTTCCAAAAACTCATAGAGACCTACCCTAAGAGCAAATCGGCCGCAGAGGCAAAGAAACAGTTGTGAGCCTTTATTATCCCGCCTTCATAAGTTTGAAGGGGAAGAAATGTGTTGTTGTGGGCGGCGGCAGGGTTGCGGAGAGAAAAGTTTCACAGCTTGTAAGCGCCGGCGGGGTTATAAAGGTTATCAGTCCTGTAATTACCGAGGGGCTGAGAAAACATAAAGCAAAAAGAAAAATTATTCATATTGAGCGGCGATACCAGAAAGGCGACCTAAGGGGTGCTTTTCTGGTTATCGCCGCATCTTCTGACAAAGAGGTTAATAATTCTGTGTCGGCCGATGCAGAATATCTTGTCAATGTTATTGACCAGCCCGAATTAGCTAATTTTATAGCCCCGGCTGTCATATCGAGAGAGCCGCTTGCAATTGCGGTTTCCACCTCAGGCGCTAGCCCGGCCTTTTCTAAAACGATAAGAGAAGAGCTTGAACAGCTTTATCCGTCGGACATCGGCAGGTTTCTCCGGTTTATGAAAAAGATGAGAGAAAAGGCGTTGAAAGAGCTTTTGAATAAGTGTGATAGGGAAAAATTTTTAAAAACAACAGCATCAAAACAAACATTAGAAAAGCTTCGGTCAAAAGGCTTTACTATAGTGAAAAATGAAATAGAAAAATCGTTTGATGCACTGCGGAGAAACAAAGTTGGTTAATGTTGGTGTTATAGGGGTTGGTTATCTAGGGCAGCATCATGCACGGATTTTTTCCGAAATTGAAGGGGCTCGGCTTGTTGGTGTTGTTGATGCTGATTTGGAAAGGGCAAAAGAAATAGCTGCAAAATACGGATGCGAGGCATTTGCCGAAATCAACGACATAATCGACAAAACGGATGCGCTAAGCATCGCAACCCCTACGATAGCGCACTATGAAGCTGCCGCAACCTGTATTTCAAAAGGCAAGCATCTGTTGATCGAAAAGCCATTGACCGCAACGCTTGAAGAGGCTGACCGCCTTATTGAGGCTGCCGATAAGGCCGGCTTGATTGTTCAGGTCGGATTGCTCGAAAGATTCAATCCGGTTGTTGTCAAGGCATTCGATTTGTCGTCGCATTTGACATATATAGAAACAGAGCGTCTCTCGCCGTTTTTGGGCAGAAGTCTTGATATAGACATAACTCTCGATTTGATGATCCATGATGTTGATATTCTTCTGGCTCTGAAAAAACGCGATGGTGCAAAGGTAAAAGAGATAAGGGGCTCCGGCGCAATGATGCTGACCGAAAATATAGATTTTGCCAAGGCCTGGCTCGAGTTTGACGACGGCTGCTGCGCTTCGTTGACCGCAAGCAGAATATCCGAAGCAAAATCACGCAGGATGCTTATGCTGCAGAAGGGGGCTTGTTTGTCGCTCGACTATCAGGCTATGGCGATAAAACGCTTTACCCGTAAAGACGGCGTTTACGGAGCAGAAGAAATATTTGTAGAAAAAAAAGAGCCGCTTAAGGAAGAACTGCAGGATTTCATTCGCTGCATTGTTCAAAAAAAGCGGCCTCTTGTTTCGGCTTTGGACGGAAGAGAGGCGTTGGAGCTTGTTTTGCGGATAAGCCAGATGATAAAGAATAACCGGCAAGGAGCATAAAAAATATGAAACCGATGATAGATCTAAAAAAACAGTATTTGTCGATCAAGGATGAAATCTTTGAGGCATTAAATGAAATACTCGAAAGCTCCCAATATGTATTGGGCAAGAATGTTCTTGAGCTCGAAAAGCGGATAATGGCCTATCATGGCGCAAGCAATGCCGTAGGCGTGGCTTCAGGAACGGATGCTCTTCATCTTGCATTGAAAGCGCTGGGTATCGGCGAGGGCGATGAGGTTATTACAACGCCGTTTACATTTTTTGCCACGGTTGAAGCGATACTTTATGTTGGCGCAAAGCCTGTTTTTGTTGACATAGACGGTGAAACCTACAACATAGACGCAGCCAGGATAGAGGAAAAGATAACGGACAAGACCCGCGCAATAGTTCCGGTGCATATGTTCGGCCATCCGGCAGATATGGAACGCATAATAGAGATCGCAAAAAAATACAATCTGCGTATTGTTGAAGACTGCGCCCAGTCTTTCGGCGCATCTTTAAAAGGTCAAAAGACCGGAAGTTTTGGCGATGCCGGATGTTTCAGCTTTTATCCGAGCAAGAATTTGGGCGCATACGGCGACGGCGGCATGATTGTGCTAAACAATATGGCTGCTGCCGAAGAGATAAAAAAACTTAGAAATCATGGTTCAGCAGGAGGCTACAGGCATGAGAGTCTCGGATACAACAGCAGGCTGGATGAAATACAGGCGGGAGTGCTGCTTGTCAAACTGAAAAGAATAGACGAGTACAACAGAATGCGCAGGGGAAAAGCATCTGCTTATTGCGGGCTGCTCTCCGGGACTGTGGACTGCCCTATTGAAATGCCGGGCGCATACCATGTCTATCATCAATACACAATAAGAAGCCCCAAACGGGATGCAATACAGCAGCGGCTAAAAGAAAAGGGCATATCATCGGTAGTCTATTATCCGATTCCCCTCCATCTTCAGGAAGCATTGAATTTTATGGGCCACAAAAAAGGCACGTTTCCTGAAGCAGAAAAGGCTGCGCTTGAGGTGCTTTCTTTGCCGATGTATCCGGAGCTCCAAGAGAGCGACATTCAGGAGACGGCCGCAGTTATTCTGCAATGCTTGAAAGGGTGATGATAATCGCCGGGGAAAGCTCCGGCGAGTTGTACGGCGCGCTGCTTGCCCGAGAGCTTAAGAAGAGGCACCGCGAAATAAGCATAACAGGAATGGGCGGGGAGAAGATGGCTGCAGCCGGTGTGGAGCTGATTTCTGGGATAACCGCTTCATTTGGGTTGACAGAGGTGTTTAAAACGCTCTTAGAAACACAAAAAACTTTTCAAAAAATATTGACCGCCATAAAAACTCTCAGGCCGCAGGTTCTTGTTCTCATAGATTATCCTGATTTCAATATGCGCATTGCCCAAGCCGTAAAGGGGCAGGGAGCAGCAATACTTTATTATGTGAGCCCGCAGGTCTGGGCGTGGCGCAAGAACAGAATAAATACCCTCAAGAGAATCATTCATAAAATGGCGCTTATACTTCCCTTTGAGGAAAAACTGTATCATGATGCAGGGGTTGAGTGCGAATTTGTAGGCCATCCTATAATAGACGAGATAACAGAAGTTCTTGCCGGCGCCGGGTTTGCGGTTCCGCAAATCGGTTCTGAGGAGCTAAAACAGACATTCCGTAAAAAACTCGGCCTTGATCCAGCAAAAGCAACGATGGCTCTTATGCCCGGAAGCCGCCGGCATGAGATATTGAAGCTAATGCCGGTTATAATAGATTCGATGAATGATGCCAGAATCAGGGATCGTGGATTTCAGTTTGTGATGCCGGTCGCTCCCAATTTAAATCCGGAGGTTCGTGCTGAGATGCTTGGCATGCTGAAATTATTTTCTGCGGGGCAGCTGATAATCGTCGAAAACTCTATAGAAGCGCTTTTATCTGCAGATGCTTCGGTTATAGCATCAGGCACCTCTACTTTGCAGGCTGCGGTTCTTAGGGTGCCGATGGTGGTGATGTATAAAGTTTCGGCATTCAGCTATTTTGTGGGCAGGCTGGTGGTCAAGATCCAACATTTCTCCCTTGCAAATGTAATACTCGATTTTATGCAAAAAGATGGGATCAGGATAAAGGAACTTCTGCAGGCTGATGCGTCCAGCGAAAATGTTTGCGCCGAATTAAGCAGAATCTTAGATGACAAAGCTTATGAGAACGAACTGCAGGCTCAATTTAAGGTGGTTGCTGATTATTTTATTGATAAAAGCGCATCCGGAAAAGTTGCTCTGATGGTTGAAGAGCTGGAGGCGAGAAACTATGTTTAAACGGATGCTTATGCTGGTCAAGCCATACTGGGGCCGCATGCTGCTTGCAATTGTTCTTAGCCTTCTCATATCCGGAATGAACGGGGCATTGGCGTGGCTTGTAAAGCCGGCTCTCGACGGCATTTTCTTGAAGAAAGATGCTGCTCTCCTTGCGCTGCTTCCTTTTGGAGTGCTTGTTGTTTTTCTGCTTCGAGGGGTTTTTTCGTTCTGTCAGGCTTACCTGATGAGGTCAACCGGCGCGAAGGTGATGCGGGATATATGGAATCATCTTTATAGACATCTTTTATTTTTGCCTGTGAACGAATTTAAAAAAGAGTCAACAAGTTCGATTCTATCGAGAGTAATCAACGATGCCGGGCAGCTCCAGTCTTTTATGGCCGGGGCTGTAAAAGATATATTTGTTGAAGGAGCCACCCTTGTGGTTCTTCTCGGCGTGGCCTTTTACAGAAAGTGGGAGCTTGCGATTCTTGCTATTACGGTTTTTCCGGCCGCTTTTTATGGAGTACAAAAGCTTGGGAAGAGATTAAAGACGGTAAGCATAGAAGCGCACAAAAAAATATCGATTATCACAGAGTTCTTGGCAGAAACCTTTGGCGGCATAAAAATGGTAAAGGTGTTCAGGCGCGAACAGGCTCTTATGGATATTTTTTCGGGGAAAAATCAGGATTTCTATCGGGACCTGATGCGTTCAACAAGGTTGATGGAGTTCACCTCGCTGCTTATGGAAGTTGTGGGGGGGGTCGGCATAGCATTTGTGCTGTGGTACGGCGGCAGGCTTGTAATTGCAGAGAGCATAAGCCCAGGTGATTTCTTTTCGTTTCTTGCCGCGATATTTATGGTTTACACTCCGGCCAAACGGCTTGCTTCGGCAAACAACGGGATTCAAAAGTCGAGGGCGGCGCTTGAAAGACTCGACGATCTGTTTGCAAAAACATGTGAGGCTGACGGCAATGAAGAGCTTGCGCCTATGCAATGCTCAATCGAGTTTAAAGATGTCTCCTTCAGGTATCCTCTTTCCAAGAATGATGTTCTCAGCAACATAAACCTTGAAGTGAAAAGAGGCGAGATAATAGCGATAGTGGGCAGGAGCGGGGCAGGAAAGACGAGCCTTGCGGATTTGGTGCCGAGATTTTACGATACTGTTTCGGGTGGAATATTTATCGATGGGGTCGATATAAAAAACGCAAAACTAGCATCGCTTCGTGAACAGATAGGGCTTGTAAGTCAGGACATCATACTCTTTAACGATACGGCTAAGGCCAACATACTTTTTGGTAATCCAGGCGCTTCGGAAGACGAAATTATTGCGGCCGCAAAAGCTGCCTACGCGCATGAGTTCATACTAGAACTTCCGAACGGCTACGATACTATAATCGGCGAGCGCGGAGTAATGGTGTCCGGCGGGCAGAGACAAAGACTTTCGATAGCCCGCGCTATTCTTAAAAATCCGCCAATCCTTATTCTTGATGAGGCAACTTCGTCGCTCGATACAGAATCCGAAATGAAGGTGCAGATGGCGCTCGATACTCTAATGCAGAACCGGACCACTTTTGTTATAGCCCACAGGCTTTCGACTGTTAAAAAGGCTGATAGAATTGTGGTTCTGGAAAAAGGCAGAATAGTCGAGACAGGCTCCCACGAAGAGCTTATGAAAAGCGGCGGCACATACAGAAGGCTTTATGATCTCCAACTTTCGGCCGGAGAAACGGACAATTTATAACGCGGAATGCGTTTTATATACACTATAATTTATTTTGCTGCGCTTTGTTTTATCCTGCCTTTCGAATATCTGAAGCGGCCTAAAGACCTTAGAAAACGCTGGCTTAAAGAAAGATTGGGCTTTATTGGCCCATCACAAAACAACCGGCATCAAAAGACTATATGGATACATGCGGTCTCTGTCGGAGAGACGATTGCTGTTGCGCCTTTTATAAAAAAGATAAAAGAAAAATATCCGCAAACAGAAATAGTCCTTTCAACAGTTACCGATACCGGCCAAAAAGTTGCAAATGAACGGCTCGGCAGTATAGCAAATGTTATCTATGTTCCATTTGATTTAGGCAGTACAGTTCGCAGTGCGATAAAAAGCCTGGCCCCCTCTTTGCTCGTAATAATGGAGACCGAGCTCTGGCCAAATATGATAGGCGAAGCAGAAAGGGCGGGAGTTCCGGTTCTTCTTTTAAACGGAAGGATTTCAGAGAAGTCTTTTTCAGGATATTTAAAGCTGAAGTTTTTTCTAAAAGATGTGCTCAGCAATATAAGCCTTTTTTGTATGCAAAATAAAATCTATGCCGAAAGAATGATCGCTCTTGGAGCAGAACCCAGAAAGGTTGTCGCGTTAGGCAATCTGAAGTTTGACACCCCGAGGCCTGCATCAACACCGGAGTGGACCGCTGTTTTAAAGGGCCAGATAATTATAGGCGGAAGCACTCACAGGCGAGAAGAAGAGATTTTGCTTGATGCATATGCAGAGCTGAAACAGCGGTTCGACAATCTAAACCTTATACTTGCGCCGCGACACCCCGAGAGGTTTAAAGAGGTGGAGGAGCTTGTTGAAAAGAAGGGATTGCAGATGACTAAACGGTCGGAGCTTAAGCTGTTGTATGCTGCCAATTCTCTATCAGGAACAGTTGTCTTGCTTGATGTGATAGGGGAGCTTTCGTCTGTATATGGAGCTGTGGACATTGCGGTTATGGGCGGAAGTTTTATCCCCCATGGCGGTCAGAACCCGCTTGAACCGGCATGCTGGGGCAAGGCGGTTGTTTGCGGGCCGCATATGGAAAACTTTCCGTTTATGAAAGACTTTTATGAATCAGGCGCGGCAATGCAAACACAGCAAGAAGAGCTTGTGTTTACACTTAAGAAAATTTTAGATTCTCAGGATATAAAAGACGCGATGGGGCGCAAGGCACAAGAACTTTATGAACAGAACGCCGGTGTTTCAGAAAAAGCGCTTGAAATTGTCGGACGATACCTATGACATTTCTTGAAGCAATTTATTCGTTCGGATGCAGCATTAAAAAAAATTACTGGTTTAAACATCAAAAACATCTTCCGTTCAAGGTCATAAGCATCGGCAATATCACAACCGGAGGCACAGGCAAAACCCCTGCTGCTATTGCTCTTGCCGAAGGGCTAAGGATCAAGGGCTACGCACCGGTAATATTAACACGTGGCTACATGGGAAAGGCTGCAGGCCCCTGTTTTGTAGGCAGTAAAAAAAATATTAACACATTAGAATTGTCCGGCAATCCTCAGTTTTGCGAGTCTGTAGAGGAAGCCGGAGACGAGCCTTTGCTGATGGCAGAAAAGCTTAAAAATATGCCGGTTGTGAAATGTGCGGATAGACATGAAGGCGGCAATTTTGCAATAAGTTATCTTTCTGGCGAGCATAGGAACAAGTTGGTTTTTATTCTCGATGACGGTTTTCAGCACTGGAAGCTTTACAGGGATGTTGATGTCGTTCTTTTGGATGGCGCTAGCCCTTTTGGCAACAGGCGGTTGCTGCCGTTAGGCATTCTGCGTGAGCCGCTTGAAGAGCTTAAGCGGGCTGATGCTATACTTGTGACAAAAACAAGAAACAGCGGGCTTTTAGAAGAGATTAAAGCCTTGAATTCTGGCGCAAGGGTTTCATTCGCAGAATATGCTGTTGATTCATTTATAGATATAGGTGGCAGGGATTTTGCCCAAGAATCGCTAAAAGGCAAAAAGGCAATCGCCTTCTGCGGCATAGCCCGGCCCGAATCATTCAAGAACACGCTTATTTCTATAGGAATTGAGGTTTGCGATTTCGTTTCGTTTAGGGACCACTATAGATACCGGCAGGCGGATATCGATTTTGTTTGCGGCCGTGCAGAGAAAGCCGATGCCGAATATATACTCGCTACCGAAAAAGACGGGGTTAAGATTAGGGCGCTTAACCTTCGTAAAAATATTTTGTTTGCGCGCGCCAAACTAAAATTGAATGATGATGTCTTGTCTTTTATAGAACAAAAACTAAACGACAACCCAGAGCCTAAATAGTTACACAGTTCCTGCCTTTTTGTTTGCTCTGGTACATAAGCTCATCTGCACGCTTGATTACTGTTTCTATAGTGTCATCAGCGGTTGCAACGGTGCCGCCAATAGAAACGGTTGTGCGTATTACGCCATTTTCTGTGTTGAGGAAAGAATTTTCAACGAGCAGGCGCAAACGGGTTGCTACTGCGGTCAGATTTTCGTGTGTAGCATGAAGAAGCAAAACCACGAATTCCTCTCCGCCCCACCGGCCGATTACATCAAGAGGCCTTAAAGTACTGCTTAATGATTTTGCTATTATCTTTAAAATCCTGTCCCCAATTTCATGTCCGTAAGTGTCATTAATTTTTTTGAAATGATCAACATCTACGAAAAGCAAGCCGAACGGGAAGTTATAACGCTTCATGCCGGATAAAAGATTCGAGATGCTTATCTCTATGAACCGTCTGTTTGCGACTTCAGTAAGGGCGTCCAGAAGCGCTATTTTGCGAAGCTCTTCTATTCTGTCAACCGCCGCAACGCTCCAAGAGTGGTCGCTGAATATTTCGACCGCACCGGTAATTTTGCCCTCTTTATCGATGAGCGGGGATATGCACATAAGCACAGGAACCCTGTGGCCTTCCCTGTGTTGTAGATAGACCTCAGCTTCAAATCTTTTGCCGTTTGTTATAGATTCGTTTACGGGACAGAACTTTTTGCAGAGGGTGGCGCCGCCTTTGTCGCAATGCATTAATATATCGCCTGAACAGTGCGAACCTATTGTATCGGTAGCTTTGTAGCCGGTCAGCCTCTCGGCCGACTTGTTCCAGTAGGTTATGTTTTTATCTTTATCAACAATGTAGATGCCGTCATGCATCTCATCAAGAAGGTGCCTGTAAAGTTGCTCATCATTAAGCATGGTTCTCTCTCCTTAGGCGTTTTATTCGATAATAATACCACAGCAACAGGCTAAAGCTTCAACTCTATTTTTGAAGCATAAAAAAATCCTCGACAAGCCTGCGCCTTAAGTCTATCGCATCGTGAAATATCGCGATAAATTTTCGGTAAGCTTTTTGAGGCCCCTCTTCCATATGCTTGATTAGAGGATCACAAAAATACCAGTTGCACCTGAACGGCCTGAACGCTCTTTCGATTGTGCATCCTTTTTCGGAAATGAACTGACAGGCATCTTCATCATCGATTTCGGGTGCATACTCAGGTGCTTTTCTGCCCAAAGAATAGATAAAAATAAGGTCTTCGTGGTCGTAATAAGAGTGGGTGTTTTTGCAGCAAACCTTGACGCAGTCGGGGCAGACTTGCGCGCTGTTTTCCTGTATAAAGCCGTCCATTAGACGTACAGCTTCAACCAATGATAGCGCAACTCCTTTAAGCCTGAGCATTTCGGGGGCTTTAAACGCATTTTCAAGAAGCAAAAGCGTTTTATCCCAATTCGCCTTATTTTTGAATGAGAGGTTCTTGTTCAACAGATTCAGCAGCTCCACCGCTGTATGGTATAGTAAAAATTATGTTTTTGCCAGAGTATTTATTATGATGAAATGCAGGATTTGCGGGGCAAGACTCGATTTAGCGTCAACCTGAAAGACCGTTTTCTTCCGGTGCGTGGCATGCGGCAGAGAATTCAGGATTTCTGATTGCCTTGAGGAGATAGACGAAATTACATGGAACCGTATAGCGGCAAGGCCATGCAATAGGGCATGAAAATGTCGCAGGAGGCTCTAACATCGCGCCTATAATTATAGACGGCTACAATGTCATCGGCATTTTTCACAGAGACATGGAAAAGGCACGGCACGGTCTTATAGAAATTCTTATAGAATACAAACTGAAAAGAAGCCATGATATAACCGTAGTTTTTGACGGCCACAAAAGCGGGGCTGCGGCAGAAAATGTCTCGGCAAGAGGCGGCGTAAAAATAATATATTCAAAGCTCGGCGAGCGCGCAGACGATGTGATAAAGCGCATTGTATCGGCGCAGAGAAAAGAGTGGATTGTGGTCAGTTCGGACCGGGATATAGCAAATCATGCATGGCATGTTAATTCGATTCCTGTATCTTCAGAAAAATTTTATGAAAGAGTTTTGGGTATAGTGAAAAAAGATTTGTCTGATAAGACTGCAGAAAATTCCCCCCGATATTTTAAAGACGAAGATGATGAATGCCTACCCGATTATAAAGGCAGCGCTTACCAACCCTCTAAAAAAGATAAACTGATAAAAAAAGCATTGGCCAAGCTTTGATGTTTATGTGTTAATAACCAATCTTCATTCAGTATCAAAAATTCTTGACATCTTCAAGATTGTAATGTTATTACTTAAAGACTTTTTTGCGGTTTTATGTTCGAATCCGGAGGAGCATTAAATGGCTTTGGCAACATTTAAGGGGGGAATACATCCTCCTGATAAAAAAGAGCTTTCAAAAGGCAAAGAGATAACCCCTGCCCGTTCTCCTAAAAGGGTTGTCATTCCTTTATCCCAGCATATCGGTGCGCCCTGCAAGCTTGCGGTTAGCATAGGGCAGGAAGTGAAAAGGGGCGAGGTGGTGGGCACGCCCGAAGGCTTTGTTTCGTCGCCTGTGCATTCTTCTGTTTCGGGCAAGGTTGTCGCTATTGCCGATTTCCCTGTTGCAACAGGCCGCTTAGTACCCTCTGTGGTTATCGAAAACTCCGGAACAGACGAATGGACTGCATTGAAAGACAACTCGGATTATATGAACCTCTCTCCCGACGAACTCAAAACAAAGGTTAAAGATGCCGGAATTGTAGGCATGGGGGGGGCAGCATTTCCTGCGCATGTCAAACTCTCGCCGCCAAAGGAAAAGCCTATTGATGTGGTCATAATAAACGGTGCGGAGTGTGAGCCGTATCTAACCGCAGATTACCGGTTAATGATAGAAAGGCCTAAGGATATAATCGAAGGCCTGAAGGTTTTGATGAAGATTATTGGTGTTAATAAAGGATTTATCGGCATAGAGAACAACAAGCCTGACGCTATAGAGATAATGAAAAATGCTGTTTCAGGAGAACAGAATATTCAGGTCTGCGCACTTGAGGTCAAATATCCTCAAGGAGCAGAAAAAATGCTGATAAAGGCCTGCGCTGACCGTGAGGTTCCTCCGAGGGCTCTTCCGATGGATGTGGGCGTTGTGGTGCAGAATATAGGCACCGCAATTGCGGTATATGAAGCCGCAAGGTATGGAAAGCCGCTTGTTGAGCGGGTTGTTACGGTTACAGGAGAGGGCATTAAAGAGCCAAGGAACCTTCTTGTAAAAATCGGAACTCTCGTTTCTGAACTCATAGAAGATTGCGGCGGATATAGCTCCGAAGCAGCAAAGGTGATATCGGGCGGCCCGATGATGGGCTTTGCTGTTTATTCGACAGAAACGCCGGTTACCAAAGGAACTTCGGGTGTGCTGGTGCTTCCTGAATCAGAGGCCTTTCACCTCGATGAGTTCGGCCCCTGCATTCGTTGCGGCAGATGTATTGACGCATGCCCTATGGGCCTGATACCTTCGATGCTGAGCGTTTATTCAGAAAAAGGCTTTTATGAAGATGCAAAGGCATATAATCTTTTTGACTGCTTTGAGTGCGGCTCATGCACCTTTGTCTGTCCATCCAAAAGGCCGATAGTACAGTTTGTGAGACTTGCAAAAACAATGGTTAAACCCTAACGGAGCATTGATGGAGAAATTGAAAAAAGACCACCAGTTGACTCTTTCTGTAAGCCCGCATGTGCGGAGTGAAGAGACCACAAGCCGGATTATGTGGAGCGTATCAGCTTCTCTTTTGCCTGCAACGGTTATGGGCGCATACTTTTTCGGTCCTAAGGCTGTTTTAAATGTTGCGCTCTGTATAATCGCCTCGATTCTTTCAGAATTTTTATATCAAAAAGGGACCGATAGAAAAATTACAGTTAATGACGGCAGCGCGTTTTTGACCGGACTGCTTTTGGGATTAAACCTGCCGCCCACTGTTCCTTTTTATATACCGATAGTCGGCTCTGTCGTTGCGGTCGTAATTACAAAACAGCTTTTTGGCGGACTAGGATACAATGTTTTCAACCCCGCACTGATAGGCAGGGCGTTTCTTTTAATATCATTTCCTAAGCTAATGACCATCTGGGCGGAGCCTACAGCCGCATTCATAAAACTCGATGCAAAGACCACAGCTACCCCGCTCGGAATTCTGAAGGAAGAAGGGGTTGCAAAGCTTTTAGAAATGTTCGGCGACAACTCGAATTTATATCTACAGCTGCTTTCGGGCCACAGGGCAGGCTCTATCGGTGAAACATCCGCGATAGCTTTGCTTTTGGGCGCAGCATTTCTTTTTTACCGCGGATATATTACATGGCACATACCGGTTTCGTTTTTGGGAACAGCCGGTCTTATGGCTTGGGCCTTTGGAGCAAAAGGCGCTTTTTTTGCGGGCGACCCGATAGTGCATCTTCTGAGCGGCGGTATGCTTTTGGGAGCATTCTTTATGGCGACAGATTATGTCACCTGTCCGTCGGTTAAAGCCGGACAAATCCTTTTTGGTGCGGGCTGCGGTTTTCTGACGATGCTTATAAGACTGAAAGGCGGATATCCTGAAGGCGTGATGTTCGCGATTCTTATAATGAACTGCTTCTCGCCGCTGATCGACAGGGGTTTTAAAACTAAGGTTTTCGGCGCCAAGAAAGAGGTTAAGAAATGACCGGCAAAGACATTTTAAAAATAACCTTGAATCTCGTTTTGGTTTACCTTGCGGGCGGGCTTATACTTGCCGGGGTTTATGCAAAGACTTCTCCGATAATGTTTCAAAACGCAAAGATCGCAAAAGAAGCGGCATTAAAAGAACTTGTGCCCGAGGCGGACAAGATCGAAAAGGCGGGCGATTGGACCATACACGAAAAACATGCAGAATATTTTGTTGCGAAAAAAGACGATGAGGTGATCGGGTATGTAATTCAGTCCTTCGGAAAAGGATATTCTAGCTACATAAATACGCTTATTGCGGTTGACAAAGATTTCAAGGTCAAAAAGATAAATGTTTTGAGCCATGCCGAAACACCCGGCCTCGGCGATGAGATAGAGGCCGACAGCTTCAAAGACCAGTTCAAAGGCAAAGATGCTGAACATTTAAAAGTTCTTAAAACCGAAACCACAGAATTTGTTCAGGCTATTTCTGGTGCAACGATTTCGAGCCGCGCTGTCTGCGATGATGCAGTAAAGAAGGGCGTGGAGTTTTTGAAAAAGCAGATGACCGAAGGAGGTGCCGGCAATGGCGAACACAGCGGACACCGTTAATTACCTCGATTTAATAAAGAACGGTATTATAAAAGAAAATACGATATTCAAGCTTGCGCTGAGCTTGTGCCCTTCCATTGCGGTTACCAATAACCTGAAAAACGGCGTTCTTATGGGTGTTGCGGTCTTATTTGTTCAGACTATGGTCAATATAACGATTTCGGTTTTGAGAAAATTCATACATCCTAAAGTAAGGCTTCCGATATTCATGCTCGTAATTTCGGGTTGGGTCACTATTGCAGACATGTCAATGGCCGCTTTTGTGCCGGACATCTACAAGCAGATGGGGCTTTATATTCAGCTTATAGTTGCCTTTGCATCAATCCTTGCCCGCGCCGAGATGTTTGCGAGCAAGAACAAGATAGCGCCTTCGATGGTGGACGGCATAGGCATGGGGCTTGGCTTTCTGTTTGCGCTTACGGTCATCAGCTTCTTCAGGGAGCTGATCGGCAAAGGCTCTGTTTGGGGCTATGCAATTATAAACGCAAAACCGCTTCTTATAATGATCTTGCCTGCAGGCGGATTCTTTGCGGTCGGCATCCTGATGGCTCTTTTCAACTGGATAGACATCCGGTATTTAAAAAAGAGCGCTACAGCATCGCACTAAGGGGGCAACTTAAATGACGATGGATTTTACAAAACTTTTTGAGCTGATAGTCGCAGCCTCGCTGATAAACAACTTCGTGTTCACCCGGTTCCTTGGACTCTGCATATTCTTCGGTGTTTCCAAGAAAATGGAAACCGCTGTCGGCATGAGTGTCACCTTTACCGCGGTCATGATGATAAGCGCCGCCTTAAGTTGGGTGATATTCAATTTTGTTATGGTGCCGCTGGATATAACCTTTCTGAAGATTATTGTTTTTATCGGCGTTATAGCCGCTTTTGTTCAGGCATCGGACACTATAATGAGAAAAGTTGCTCCAGCCCTTTATTACAAGCTTGGCATATACCTTGCGCTGATCTCGACCAACTGTATTATACTTGCGGTTCCGCTCATAAATGCGGGTGAGCATTATAATTTTATAGAGAGCCTTGCCTTTGGACTCGGCTCCGGCATTGGATTTGCGTTGGCACTGATAATCATGGCGAGCATCCGCGAAAAACTGGAGCTTGCGGATATTCCGGCCCCGTTCAGAGGACTGCCGATGGCGTTTATCGTTTCGGGGTTGATAGCTCTTGCTTTTACAGGTTTTTCGGGTCTGATAACACTTTAAAACTTTCTTCCGTTTTTGGAGGTTTAACTAAATGTACGAGATTCAAAAGCTGATTTTAGACATAATCGGCCTGTTGCAGGGAATGGACTTAACCCAGTTCTTGATTCCTCTTGGCGGCGTTGGCGGCGGTGTTGAGGCGCGCGAGACTATCGATATTGTTCCTCTCGTAAAATGGACTCTCGTATTTCTTGCCGGAGTAGGCGCGGTATTCGGGATAGGGCTTGCGTTTGCGGCAAAGAGGTTCTCTGTTCAAATAGACCCGAGGGTCGAGCAGGTGAAGGATGTGCTTGCCCACGCTCACTGCGGAGCCTGTGGATACGCCGGCTGCGAGCAGTACGCTGAGGCTGTTGTGAATAATCCGGATGTGGCGCCAAATCTTTGCACTCCTGCCGGCGCGAAAGGTGCCGAAGCGGTTGCGTTGATAACCGGCAAAAAAGCGGAAATAAGAGAACCACAGTTTGCACGAATAATGTGTCAGGGCGGCCATAATCTTTCGCAAAGAAGGTTTAACTATGAAGGCGTGCAGGATTGCCGTGCAGCGGTGCTTGCCGGAGGCGGCGACAAGTCCTGCATTTATGGATGCTTGGGATATGGCACCTGCGAAAAAGTATGTCCTTTCGGCGCTATAGCGATGAATGCGAATAAGCTTCCTGTTGTTGATATCACTAAATGCACAGGCTGCCGCAAGTGCGAGGCAGCCTGTCCGAAAAAAGTTATTGAGGTGCTTCCGGGATCCAAGGCGGTGCTTGTGTCGTGCCATTCAAAAGACAAAGGTGTTGATACAAAGAAGAACTGCCAGATAGGCTGTATTGCCTGCGGCATCTGTGTAAAGGTATGCCCGTTCGACGCACCTAAAGTCGATAAAAATCTTTCGCGCATAGACCTTGATAAATGCAGGGTTTGCGGACTCTGCGTATCCAAATGCCCCACAAAAGCGATAGTTGATCTAATCCCTGCAAGGCCGAAGGCTGTTATCACAGACAAATGCATCGGCTGCCAGTCCTGCAAAAAAGTCTGTCCGATGGATGCCATCAGCGGGGAGCCGAAAAAGAAGCACGAAGTCAATCAGTCTAAGTGTATCGGCTGCGGCATCTGCACCGCCAAGTGCCCTGTTCAGGCGATTGATGGCACCTTCAACGTGGTCGAAGTTCACAGACTCGCAGCAGAAAAGAAAAAGAAGACAGCAGCGTAAAGATTACAAGATACATTTCCGCACACGCGGAGTGATTGATTATATAAATGTTGCTGTGGTTTTTTCATGAAAAATGCAGAATCTATATCCAAATCCAATGGTTTTTACAATAGACAAGTTTTTCAATGCGGTAAACTTTCAGGTGTTTAATGAAAAACAAGAAAATCTTAAATAATGGTGCCGAAGGCGGGACTCGAACCCGCATGGGTTTCCCCACACGCCCCTCAAACGTGCGTGTCTGCCAGTTCCACCACTTCGGCTTAAGATGAATATACTAACAGGAAGTATGACCGCTTTTCAAGGTCTCTGAGCAATGCTGACGATATCCTCTTCAATCTTTGACCAAATGGTAGGCTACTGTAGGGCAGGACTGCCTAATGAGGTTTGCGGGATGCTGGCCGGAAGCGACTCGAATGTATCGAAACTATATACGATGACTAATACAGAGCCTTCGCCTGTGAGCTATTTTATGGAACCTTCAGAGCAGTTTAAAGCGATAAAGGATATCCGAAACAACGGCCTTTCGATGCTTGCTATATTCCATTCTCATCCTGCATCGGAGGCCTTTCCCTCAGCAAAAGATGTTAGCCTTGCGTTTTATGACGACGCTGTTTATGTGATAGTCAGTCTTCTGCGAGAAGCGCCTGCAGTTAAAGCGTTTTCTATCAAAGATGGCAAGGTTAAAGAAATAGAGCTTGATATACGTTAACCGTTTACCTATCGGACAGCGCAATATAATTCTTTTTCCCTTTTAATGAAGAGATGAATGAAGGCCTTATAATTCTTCCCTGCACTATTTCTTCAATTCTGTGGGCCGACCAGCCTGACACTCTTGCCATCGCAAATATTGGTGTGAAGAGCTCCTGCGGTATTCCCATGCATTGATAAACAAAGCCGGAATAAAAATCAACGTTTGTGCAGACCACTTTGCCTTTTTTGTCTTTGACAAGCTGAGGCGCTATAGCGGCAATTTTCTTATAAAGCAAGAACTCTTTTTCTTTTCCGGCTGTTTTTGCAAGCTCTGCAGCTTTTTCTTCAAGGAAAACCGCCCGCGGGTCAGACATTGTATAAACAGCATGCCCCAAGCCGTAAATTTTTCCTGTTTTGTCCCCTGCTTTCTTATCAAGCATCAGCTTCAGATAAGAGGCGATCTCATCGTCATTTGTCCAATCTCTGACCTTGTTTTTCACATCGGTAATCATCCTTACAACGGCTTCGTTTGCCCCCCCGTGCAGATGGCCCGAAAGAGAACCGATCCCGGCGCATATCGCCATGTAAGTGTTGGCGCCGGAAGAAGAAACACATCTTGTTGAGAAAGTGGAGTTGTTGCCGCCGCCGTGTTCGGCATGGAATATAAGCATTGTGTCAAATAAATCAGCCACAAATTTTTCGGGCTTCTTGCCTGAGAGCATATACAGAAAATTTTCTGCGATGCTAAGAGCTGGGTCAGGATCCTTGAATTTTTTCAGATCCTTTTTTTGCATAACCGAAGTCAGATAGTTGTAGGCTATGATTGTCGGAAATTTTGCTATCAAATCTATGCATTGTCTTGTAACATCTTTTATATCTGTGGAGTTCGGATTCGTGTCGAAAAGATGCATAGCAGAAACTATTGTATGCAACGAGCCCATCTGGTCGTCATGCATAGGCCTGTTCAGGATCATTTCCTTTGCTTCTTTTGGAAGACCACGTCTTTTGCCCAGCGCTTTCGAAAAACCGTACAGATCTTCCTGCGACGGAAGCTCTCCTGTCAAAAGAAGGTAGATGGTCTCTTCAAAGCCAAATCGGTTCTGTCCATGTTTTCCTTCTACAAGGTCTGCAACATCATATCCGCAGTAGTAGAGCTTGCCATGTATCGGCTGCACCTTTTCTGAGCCGTCGCCGCTTATTATTTTCTCGTAACCGATCACCTGACCTTTGCTGGTGATGCCCACGAATACGCCTGTGCCATCTTCATTTCTGAGCCCCAGCTTTATATTTTTTTCTTTGATGGTTTTCGGACTTATCTTGTCATGCAGCAAAGCCAGATCTTCAACTTTTTTTAATATCTTATCCATCACGTTTTCTCCTAAAATGAATTTCAGTATTATAATTTATCATCGTTAACATAATCATCTTTTTTGAACGAAAAAGTGCAGGGACGGCTATGAGAGAAAGCTTTCTTCGGTTATTCTTCGGCCGGCCGCAAAAGCTTTTCCTGACATAGTCTTTTTGCCTTCGGGCTGAAGCTCTTCGATAAGAAGCATGCCTTCTCCTGTTTCAACAACTAATTCTCCGGAAGGCGTTTGCTGAATTCTGCCTAGGACTGCCGACTGCCGACTGCCGACTGCTGACTGCTGACTTGCTTTTAGAATCTTTATCCTCTCCTGATAAAAAAAACAGAAGGCTGAAGGCCAAGGAGTCACACCCCTGATGAACGCTTCAATTTTTTTAGCAGGCATGTTCCAGTTAATCCTGCCGTTTTCTTTTTTTAGCGGAGGCGCATAGGTAGGCTCTCCGGTTTGTGGGACAGGCTTCACTATTCCCTTTCGCATCCCGTTAACGGTTTCAATTATAAGCTGTCCTCCTAGGTGCGACAGTCTTTCAAAAAGAGTCATGGCATTGTCGTCATCCAATATCTTTTCTTCTCTCTGCAAAAGAATATCTCCGCTGTCGAGGCCTTCGTTCATAAGCATAGTAGTTACGCCTGTAAAACTCTCACCGTTTATCAGCGCCCATTGTATAGGTGCTGCGCCACGATATTGGGGCAAAAGCGAGGCATGCACATTAACGCAGCCCCTCTGTGGAATATCAAGTATTCTGCGCGGCAGAATTTTTCCATAAGCAACAACAATGATGAACTCAGGCTCGAGCAAAGAAATCTTTTCGGCGAACTCATCGGTCCTAATGTTTGTGGGCTGCTCAACTTCGATGCTGTTTGCAAGCGCAGCCTGTTTGACAGGTGGAATCGAAAGTTTATGGCCCCTGCCTTTCAGCTTATTCGGCTGAGTTATGACAAGCCTTACGTCTTCACCTGCATCGAGAAGAGCCTGAAAAGAAGGAACCGCAAAATCAGGAGTGCCAAAGAAAATTATGGACATCTGAACAGCCTATTCTTTGGCTGCGTTAGCCAAAGCTTTCTGATAGCGTTTCTTGAAAAATTCTCTTTTGATGGAGCTTATTCTGTCTATAAGCAGCAGCCCGTCAAGGTGGTCCATTTCGTGCTGCAGCGCCCTTGCTAAGAGCCCGTCAGCCTCTATAACAACTTCCCGGCCTTCTCTGTCAATGCCTTTAACCACAACCCGCTCAGCCCTTTTTACTACCGTGGTGTATTTGGGCAGGCTAAGGCATCCTTCATCAGAGCTTACCAGTCCATCAGTATCTATGATCTCGGGGTTGATAAGGGCAATAAGAGGGTACTGCTCTTCCTTTGAGCTGATATCGATAACGATAATTTTTTTCGAAACCCCAACTTGCGGTGCAGCAAGCCCCACACCCGGCGCTGCATGCATCGTCTCTATCATGTCATCGATAAGCGTGCGTATTTTGTCGGTCACTTTTTCGACAGGCAGAGCCTTTTTCTTAAGCACTTCGTCAGGATATTTTCTGATTTCGAGGATAGCCATGGCAGTAATTATAACACAGGGTTCGGGGCCCAAAAACATCACGAATAAAAAAAGTGTTGCTTTTCAAGTGCATTTTAAGGATAATTTATATGATAAAGATATGGAGGAGTAGTGGAGATAAAGCAGTTAATACTTAATAAAGCTAAGGAAGCTAAGCTTGGAGCAAAAAGCCTTGCCAAAGCATCGTCCGCACAAAAAAATCTTGTTCTTGCAAAAATGGCCGAAGCGCTTAGAGATAAATCGGCAGAGCTTATAGCTGCAAACCAAAAAGATATAGAATACGCCAAGGCTAAAGGTCTATCAGCAGCAATGATAGACAGGCTTACGCTGAATGATAAGCGTGTGGCAGAGATGTCACAAGGGCTTTTGGAAGTTGCGCAGCTTCCTGACCCGGTGGGCGAAGTGCTTAAGATGTGGCAGCGTCCTAACGGCATGACCGTAGGCAAAATGCGTGTGCCGATTGGAACAATAGGCATAATATACGAAGCTCGTCCTAATGTGACAGCTGATGCTACAAGCCTTTGCCTGAAAGCGGGCAATTCTGTGATACTGCGCGGCGGCTCAGAAGCCATAAATTCGAATAAAGCTATAGTTGCCATACTTCGGGAAGTTTCAAAAGCCCACGGAATCCATGAAGGTGCTATAACTTTTATCGACATTCCGGACAGGGAAGCTGTCAACGAGATGCTAAAACTTGAAGGCATCATAGACCTGATAATTCCGCGCGGCGGGGAAGGACTGATAAGGACAGTCACAGAAAACTCGCGGATTCCTGTGCTTAAACATTACAAGGGTGTTTGTCATGTGTTTGTTGACAGAGATGCTGATATGAAGATGGCAGAAGATATCTGCTTTAACTCAAAGGTGCAGCGGCCCGGCACCTGCAATGCCATGGAAACTATGCTTGTTGACGAGGCGATTGCTGATAAATTTCTGCCTGCTGCTATCAAACGGTTTAAGGATGCAGGGGTTGAGCTTAGGGGCTGTGCAAAAACCACCGCAAAATATCCTGACCTGAAGAAAGCCTCTGAAGAAGATTTCCACAACGAATATTTGACGCTTGTTATGAATCTGAAAATTGTGGCTGATATAGACGAGGCGATAGAGCATATCTCGACCTACAGCTCTGCTCATTCCGATTCTATAGTCACTGCAAATTACGAAAAAGCTATGCGTTTTTTAAAAGAGGTGGATTCTTCGGCAGTTCTTGTGAATGCATCCACAAGGCTAAATGACGGTTTTCAGTTCGGACTCGGCGCCGAAATCGGAATATCCACAGACAAGATTCATGCGCGTGGACCTATGGGACTTGAAGAACTGACCTGCACCAAGTTTATTGTGTTCGGAAGCGGCCAGCTTAGAGAATAAATCAGACCAACTTAAAGGGGGAGTTATGGCAGAAAATCTTACCAAGGAAGAGTTTATCAGAAAGGCGATAGTTACGCTCAGAAAAGGCAGCTACAAAGGCATCCACACCGTTTATTCCGGCTTCAACGAGGCTTTTAAAAAACATTTTGCCAACGAAGACCCCATCAAAGTAACCACGCAGCTTGCAAGCGAGGGCAAGGTTGTTATCAGGCCGGTGCGTGGTGGCGTAATGCTGTATCTGCCTGAAGAAGCCCCCACGTTTACATCAAGGGGCGATGATGCACTCGAACAGATGAAGCTGGACCCTTCTGTAAGTATCACACCGGAAGAGTTCATAAAAAAAGCGATAGTTACACTCAGAAAAGGCAACTACAAAGGCATCCACACCGTTTATTCCGGCTTCAACGAAGCTTTCAAAAAACGCTTTGAAGGCCAAGACCCGATTAAGGTTACCACCGCGCTTGAAAGCGAAAAAAAGATTGTTATCAGGCCGGTCAAAGGCGGGGTTATGCTGTATCTTCCAGAAGAAGCGCCTAAACTTACATCGAGAGGCGATGACGCGCTTCAGCAAATGGGCATAAAGTCTTAAAGGATATTTTTTTGCGGTTGGGCATTTTCGGCGGAACCTTCAACCCCATTCATTACGGGCATCTGAAGGCCGCCGAAGAGGTCAGAAAAAAATGCGGTCTCGAAAAAATCTTATTCGTACCTTCCGGTAATCCTCCTTTAAAATCGCAGAATCTTGTTGAAGCAAAACTCCGTTATGAGATGACCGCCATAGCTGTTTCATCAAACAGCCATTTTGAAGTATCGGACATAGAGACTGCGAGAAGCGGCAAATCATACACCGTTGATACTGTCAGCCGACTAATGCGGCTTTATCCGAAGGACGAACTTTTTTTAATACTCGGAATAGATGCGTTTTTAGACCTGCCTCTTTGGCGGCATCCGGATAAAATCCTGTCATCGATAAATATTATTGTCATCACAAGGCCCGGCTTGGATATTTCGGATATTAACAAGTCGCCATATCTGCTAGAAGCAATGGCGCATAGAGTAAAAAGACAGGAGCATTTTGAGTTGAAACTAAAAAATGGCGGGGCAGCTGAACTAATCAGCGTTACGCCATATGCCATATCCTCTACTCTAATAAGAAAACGAATCAAAGAAAATAAAGCTATCAGAGATTTTGTTCCCCTGAAAATTGCGGCATATATAAAGCAGAATAATCTGTACCAATAAACCTGAAGACCCTATTTGTATTTTGCCTTTAACTGGCCGCAGGCGGCTAATATATCCTGTCCTTTGCTCTTTCGTATCAGTGTGGTAAATTTTGCTGCTGTAAGAATTTCCTGAAAGCGCAGCACATCTGCATCTGCCGGTTTTTCGAAAGCGCAGCCCTCAAAAGGGTTCAAGGGGATTAAGTTGAGCTTCAACGGTATTCCCTTCAGCAGCTTTACCAGTCTCTTTGCGTCTTCTTCCGAGTCGTTGACGCCTTTCAGCAGCACATATTCGAAAAAGATGCGTCTTCTTGAAGGAAGCGGAAATCTGCGGCATGCATCGAGCAGATTTCTCAGGGGATAGGTTTTGTTCACCGGCATTATATAGTCCCGCACCGCATCGGTTGTGGCGTTAAGAGATATTGCAAGATTGACCATAGGTGCATTTTTCGGCAGTTCAAGGATTTTGGGCGCAATGCCTGAGGTTGAAAGCGTAATTTTTCTCGGTGAAATTTTCATCAGGTCAACTATGCGCCGCAGTGCAACGCACACATTCTCGAAGTTGGCAAGAGGCTCGCCCATGCCCATAAGAACAATGTTTGTTATCACCTTAGGTTTTATGCTTCTGCTGACACTTATAATCTGATCGAATATTTCATGAGGTAATAGGTTTCTTTTTAAACCGAGTTTTCCTGTAAGACAAAACCTGCATCCCATAGCACAACCCACCTGCGAAGAAATGCAAAGCGTTAGCCTATCTTCGTCAGGTATCAAAACGCTCTCTATGGTTTGATTGTCCTCAAGCCCAAACAGGAACTTTTCGGTGCCGTCCTTTGATTTTAGTCTTTCGATGGGAGACAGGCTGCCGATGTATGCGTTTTCTGAAAGTTTTTTTCTCAGATCTTTTGAAAGCTCGGTAATGTCCTGAATAGATGCGGCATGTTTTTCGTAAATCCAGTGCAGGAGCTGCTTTGCTCGGTATTTTGGGAGTCCTGCATCAACTATGTATAAAGCAAACTCATCTGCCGAAAGCGTTTTGAGGTTTGTTTCCATATTACAAAATCCCTATAAGCCCGTACTGTCTTCCTGTGGTGCTTTTTGCGAAGCGGTATGAATAATATTTTTCGGGCATGCAGAAGGTGCATTCTGACGAAATCCATATGTTTTGCTCGGGGATGTTTAATGACAACGCCTGCTGTTTGTTTGCGGCAGGCAGATCAACGCAATGTTTGCTGCTTTTTTCGATTATATAGGAACCATCACCGGATGCTCTTTTGACACCCTCAACAACTTCAGGCCCGACCTGATAGCAGCAGCCCTTAATGCTCGGCCCGATGGCTATAAAAATATTTTCGGGTGATGAATAAAACCTGCCGGTCATAGCTGTTACTGTGTTTTTGAGTATGGCTGCTACTGTGCCGCGCCATCCGGCATGGACTGCGGCTGCGACCTTCTTTTTATTGTCGTACAGGAGGATCGGCACACAGTCCGCAACCTGAATGCCGATGAGCAATTTTTGCCTGTTGGTTATAACGGCATCCGCTATTTTTGGCTCCAGATTATGGTCAAGCACAACAACTTTGTCTGAGTGTTTTTGTATCGGTATATAGGACTGCTCGGCTCCTGCTATTTTCAAAAAAATGTTTAGATCGCTAGAGCATGATTTAGTCGTAAAAAAGGCCGAGACATTTTGTCCGCCGAAGTTTGGCGGAATAACAGGTTCTTCAAGGCTCATTGCTTGCTCAGTGAAATAAACGCATCTGGAATAAAAGAAATTATGTCGGAGGCTATGAGCGAATGCTCGCCTAGTTTGTCTGCTGCAAGATCGCCTGCGAGCCCATGCAGGAACACTCCAAGAACAGAAGCATCTTCAGGGTTCATCGTCTGTCCAAGCAGTGCAGCTATTATTCCTGTGAGCACATCACCTGAGCCTGCAGTTGCCATTCCTGCATTCCCGGTTGTGTTTATGTATGCCCTGCCTTCTGGTGTTGCAACTACCGTAGGCACACCTTTAAGCACAATGTATGAGCCGGTCTTTTTTGAAAATGAAACAGCGACATCTATCCTGTTTTTTTCGATAGCCGCCACGCTTGATTCTGTAAGCCTTGCCATCTCACCCGGATGCGGTGTCAGGATTATCGGGGATTTTGCTTTATTCAAAACTCTTTCGGCAGAGATAATCGAGTTAAGTCCGTCAGCGTCTATAACCATCGGAACAGGAGAGCGTTTTATCAGTTCAGACAGGATATTGTTAGTGTTTTTCGAAATTCCGATTCCCGGGCCTATAGCCAGAACATCAGCTTTGTGTGCAGCAAAATTAAGAATAGAGTCCAGCGTTTTCGATGAAAGCATTCCCTGCCCGTTATCAGAAAGGCTTAAGGTCATAGCCTCTTTTACGGAAGGCTGAAAAACCTGCATGAGTGATTCGGGTACTCCAAGCGTAACCAGTCCAGCACCGGATCTGAGGCAGGCATCTGAAGTGAGTAATGCGGCGCCTGTTTTGCCTTTTGATCCTGCAACCACTAAAATATTGCCGTAATCGCTTTTATAAGAACAGCGCGGTCTTTCGGGCAGCAAATCTTTAACTGAACAGGCTTCAACAGTTTCAACAAAAAGACTACGTGACATAAGCAGTTTCGAAGGGAATCCGATATTTTCGACAAAAAGCTTTCCTGTATATTCTGCACCCGGGTAAAGCAGGTGCCCCCGTTTAGGAAGCCCGAAAGTTACAGTATAATCGGCAGCAATCGCGCTGCCTAAAATCTGTCCTGTATCGGCCGAAATGCCTGAAGGTATATCAACCGACAAAACCGGAGCCGAAGATTTATTTATCAGCGAAATAACATCAGCAAAACCACCCGCAATCGGTCTGCTTAGTCCGGTTCCGAAAAGTGCATCAATTACAAATGCTCCGTGAAGGTCGCTGTTTTGCAGTTTTGTTCTGAATTCAACAGCCACGCCGAAACTTTCTGCTATTTTAATTTGTAGTTTACAGGCCTGGCCCAGCTTTGTTTTGCCTGCGAATACAAGTGCACTGATTTTGAACCCTAGGCTGTTAAGCTCTCTTGCAGCGACCAGTCCATCACCGCCGTTGTTGCCGCTTCCGCACAAGACAACGATTTTTTTGGAAGGCGCAATTTCTTTGACCTTATTTGCTATGGCTAATCCGGCCCGCTCCATAAGAACCTGCTGAGAAACTCCGAGCTTTTGGATTGTGAGCCTGTCTATTTCGGCTATTTCGCTGGAGGTGACGACTTTCATCAGCCTTATCGCAAATGCTTATTTTAGTCCGGTCTGCATGTACCAAGGCGTCTCTGAAGGTTTCTGAAGCCCGCAGAGTTTGTACATATAATCGCTCACCTGCTCCGTAGTGAAAGGCCGCATAAGAACGCCGTTTGCGGTCTTCTCCTGAATTATGCTTACCAACTCCTGCTTGGTTGTGCCGGAGGAAGCTATCAGCAGGATTTTAAGCGAGGGCATACCAGTTTTGAGTTCTTTGGCAAAACCAAGCGTAGATTCATCCCCCATTATAGAATCGAGGATCACAACATCACAGTCCTGTTTGTTTGCTAAAGCGGTGCCGAGAAGCTTTGTGGTATCAAAGTATTTTACGGCTAAAAGTTTGTCAAGCTCTTTTAGCGCCCAGCCTATTGGGTGCTGAATGTCTTTTTTTACGCATACGAAAACCTGTTTTGTGGACATTTGTATCCCTCCGGATTGCGCCAGAAATCAAGTTATGAGTTTAACAGAAACAAGGCGCAAAGGCAAAGCTAATGTAGTTTTTTTCGGGTCGATGTGCTACTATACTGCGTGTTATGATAATGCACAAATTAAGTTGCTTTATGATATACTTCTTTAAAAAATCAACCAAAAATCAGGAGGGGGTTTTAATATGATACAGTCGAGGAGAGGAGTATTTTTACTTGCGTTGCTTACGCTTCTTGTTCTCGCGGGGACTATCCCGTTTAATGCGGCCGCAGGCGAGATAAAAATTAAGCCCGGCAAGTTCAGCCACTTCAATATCACGGTTCCGGAGAAAATCACAACCGGAGAAAGTGTTCAGATAAGCATTCAGGCTGTGGACTCCCTCAACAACCTGATCGCAAACTTCAACGAAAGCGGCAAGGAGTTCCAGATAAGCGTAAGCGGTTCGGCCGTGGTAGCGCCCGGGAGCTTTAAAAGCACCTCTTTTGTCAACGGAGCCTTCTCTTTTGCCTTTTCTGACAAGACGGTCGAAACCGTCACCATATCAATCCGAGAGATATACAAGCCTATTCCTGTACTAACGAAAGACCTGTCGGTTGTTCCTAATAAACTTGCTTCATTCGCGGTTTCTGTAGAAAGGCCGATAGCTCTCGCAGGAGAAATTTTCAACGTAAAGATAATGGCGAAGGATGCCTTCGGAAACAAGCTGGCCGATTTAATACCGGGCAAAAACCTGAACCTGATTTTTAAAGGCGAGGCCGAACCCAAGGCGGTTTCTGCTTCGATACCTGATTTGAAAGATGGCGTAGGTTCAGTATCCCTGATGTCAGAAAAAGCGGGCATATTCGAAATGGAAGTTAAAGACCTTATTTCGGGCAGTTCGGGAGTAAGCGAAAAAATCGAGATCGTGAACGGTCCGGTAAACTCTTTTAAGCTTTTCACCCCCAAAGAAGTGATTTCTGGCGAGCCGTTTGATTTTACGATGGTTGCGTTGGACCGTTTCGGCAATGTTGTTACAAACTATCCGCTTACAGGGTACGGTGTTGAAATATCTTCTTCGGGTAAAATTAAGCCGTTCCCATCTGCGCTGCCGGCCTACGACTTTGTGAACGGTCAGGCGAAGGTCAGCCTGCGGTACGATCTTGCCGAAAACATTACTCTGAACATTCAGGACACAAACGGCAGGTTTAAAAGCGTCAGTGAGGTTATAAAATTTACCGCTCCTGTTTTTGAGCGTTTCGAGATAACCACACCTGATTCTGAAGTGGCAGGACAGAAGTTCAAGATAAAGATCACGGTTTATAATCAGCTGGGGCATGTTATCAGGAACTATAATCAGGTTGGGCCTGATGTTGAGCTGAACTCAACAGGTTCTGGAACCCTCATTCCAAAGATAATACCTGCATCGGAGTTCGTTAATGGCACCGCAATAGTCGAGGTGCAGTACAACAAGTCCGAGGCTTTTTCTATAATCGCCACCACAATAGATTCTGGAGCGTACAAGGCTGAGGCTGCAAGAAAGGTTATGACCAGCTACAAACCGTCTCCTGATGCGCCTGTTGCAGTGAAGGCGTCTTCAAAGAAAGAAAAGAAAGGCAAGGCAAAAGAAAAAGATAAAGATAAGGAAAAAGATTCGGGTAAAAAAAAAGCAGAGGCAAAGCCCCTAAAAAATCCTCTTGAAGTTACGAGCATATCGCTCGTAGAACCCAAGAAAAAATCCACGCTTTCGATTCATATGCCGAATTTGGACGGAACTGTTAAATACAGTGCGGTCAAAGAATCTGCCGGAGAGAAGAACTACATAATTCTCAAAATTAAACCTGCCGTAAACAAGCTCGAAAAGCCTGTGAAGTTCGAGTCAGCGTATGTTGGCGACATTAAGATAGAAGAAGACAAAAAAGAAAAACATGCGCTGTCCATCAAGATAGAAATGCTCAAACCATCCCGCTTTCACGTGACAAAGGAAAAAAACGCGCTTAACGTCACGCTCAATCGCTGATATAAGTGGGCTTTTTCGACAGGCTCAAAACAGGTCTTTCTAAGACCCGCAACTCTATTGTCGAAAGAGTCGAGGCTGTTCTTTTACAGAGAAAAGTTGACGACTCGGTCATTGATGATATAGAAGAGGTTCTTATAACTTCTGATGTCGGCGCTGCAGCAACAGACGAAATAATCAGCCTGCTCCGGGAAAAAGTAAAAAGCGGAGAGGTTAAGACATCTGAGGATGTTAAAGAATGCATCAAAACAGAGATGTCTTTGATGCTCGGAAATCCTCATCCCATCGTGCTTTTCGGCGAAAAACCATTTGTTATTTTAACCGTGGGCGTAAACGGTGTTGGAAAAACAACCACTATCGGCAAATTGGCATCCCGCTTTGTTTCTGAGGGGAACTCGGTGATTATCGCTGCCGGAGACACTTTCAGGGCTGCGGCTATTGAGCAGCTTGATATATGGGCCGACCGCGCCGGAGCAGATATAATAAAGCACCAGAGCGGCTCTGACCCTGCCGCAGTGGCTTTTGACGCTGTTGAGGCTGCAAAGCACAGAGGAGCGGACCTGGTTATAATAGACACTGCCGGACGTCTGCACAACAAAGCTCAACTTATGGAAGAGCTTAAGAAGGTCAGCCGCGTTATAAAGAAATCTATGCCTGATGCACCGCAGGAGATTCTTCTGGTTGTTGATGCAACTACAGGACAGAACGCTTTGAGGCAGGCAGAAATATTCAAAGAGGCTATAGGTGTTACCGGCATCGCTCTCACAAAATTGGACGGAACAGCTAAAGGCGGCATTGTTTTTGCTATCGCAAAAGAGTTGGGGATTCCTGTCAGGCTTATCGGAATCGGCGAGGGTGTGGAGGATTTAAAAGATTTTGACCCACGGGAGTTCTCTGCCGCATTGTTTGGGCAATAGCTGCAAATGCTCGGATTGATGTGCATAAAGTGTGGGGAGAGGCTACAGCAATGAAATTTTTCAGACTGGATACATTTTTACCGATCAAGATAAATGTTGTATCTGCCTTAATGCGCAAGGGACTCAAATCACACCTGATCAAAGAATCAGGACTCAAGCCTAAGATCGTAAATATCAGCGCTGCAGATATCAGCTTCAGATCACATAAAAAATATGCTCAGGGCGATGTGCTTGAAATCATACTTAAGATACCTATACCTACTGAGGCCACCATTTGTGTTTATGGAGAAATTCTGAAGATCGTCAAAACCAAAGGAGATCATTATCATATTCTTGCAGAATTTATAAACATGACCGATAAAATAAGTGAAACCATCGAGACCTATATTTTTCAGTGGCAAAGGAAAATGCTGATAAACACCGAAAAAATACAGAAGGTAAACCTAAGCGAGGTTCCGATCAGCAGGCTAATTTTGGACACTGTGCTGCCTTTTGAAATATACATAAAGGACAGAGGCGAAATAAAATATTTATTTAGAGAGGGGCTGCCTTTTAACAGTGCAACCCAGGAGTTTTTTGAGGAAAGGCAGATAAGCTCTCTTCTTATACGATACGAGGACAAGCCCTTATTTGATAATTATCTCTCACGATTCAAGCCTAAACCTAAGTTGTTCGACCGCGAGAGCTTGGTCTCTTTTAAGGATTATTCGTTTAATAAGGGGTATTACCATTATATAAACCAAGGTGTACTTATTCCTTATACAGAAATAAATTTCAGCCTTTTTGTAGAAAACGATTACGTGTTTAAAGCGGTTGTAAATGCATCTTATGAAGAGCCTGTAACACTTGACGAAACCATTCGCAAGCTTGAAGGGGGCGTATTTATCAAAAAATTTGATTTGCAGCTTTACCGCACTTACCTGAATTCTCTTGACATGCCTGACGTAAAGGCGGAAGCGGATTATCTGAAAATTATTATCCTAAAGGAACATACAAAAATTATTATGCGTGAGCTTTTTGCTGATCCGTCAAGCAGAGACAACATGGCAGAGGCTGTCGGTATTGCCGAAAGAATCGTAGAATGCATTCTCAGAAATCCGAGTTCTGTCTATATACTGGTTTCACTAAACTGTAATGATTTCTATCTTTACGTGCATTCCCTCAATGTCGCGGTAATGTCTGCGGCAGTGGGTTTTGCCATGAATTTACCGTACGAGGTTGTGGTCAGGCTTTGTGTAGGGGCGCTTCTGCATGACATAGGTCTTAGCGTTATAAACGACGAGATAGTAAACAAACAGGGCAAACTGAACAAGCTTGAATATGAGGTTTTCAAGACCCATGTTGCAGAAGGCGTAAAAATAATTCGAGGTCATCATGGCATTTCTCCGGAATCACAGTCAGCAGTTCTTCACCATCATGAAAATATTGATGGCACAGGCTACCCCGCTGGACTGTCAGGGAGCGCCATATCTCTATTCGCAAGGATTATTGCAATTGCGGATGCATATGACCTGCTGGCTCCCAACCGCCCATACAAAGAGCGTCACACACCTTTTGAGGCATTATCGGTGATAAAGAAAGATTCAGCCTATTATGACCCAGATATTCTGACTCTGTTTATAAAAATACTTACAAAGGCTAAGTAGAGTCTGTCAATGTAGCAGGAGCCTGATTTTTAAGCTGCTTGGGTAAGGTTTCCTATACGCCGTATTTTTTTGTATCTTTCATCTATTAGCTTCGCATGATTCTTGGTTTTTAGCGGTTCCAGAGCTTTAATTATTTGGGCCGCAATACTGGCGGCAACTGCCTCAGGGTCTCTGTGGGCTCCTCCGAGAGGCTCTAGAATAATATCGTCGATGATCTTGAATTCTTTCAAGTCCTGCGCAGTAAGCTTGAGCGCCTCGGCAGCTCTTGAGAAATCTTCCGCATTGAGGTCTGTTCCATTTTTACGCCATAAAATCGCGGCACACCCTTCCGGAGATATGACCGAATAAACAGAATGCTCAAGCATGTAAAGTTTGTCAGCAACGCTCAGTGCAAGAGCTCCGCCGCTCCCGCCTTCGCCTATCACTATCGAAACTATCGGTGTCCTGATTTTAGACATCTCCATCAGATTCGTGGCTATGGCCTCTCCCTGTCCTCTTTCCTCCGCGCCTATGCCGGGATATGCTCCTGGGGTATCTATGAAGGTTACTATAGGTATTTTAAACCTCTCTGCAAGTTTCATAAGTCTTAGGGCCTTTCTGTATCCGTCAGGGTTGGGCTGGCCGAAGTTTCTGACAATCCTCTCTTTGGTGCCCCTGCCTTTTTGGTGGCCTATTATCATCATCGGCTGCCCGTCTATGTTGCCGACTCCACCCACTATTGCAGGATCGTCCGCAAACCTGCGGTCGCCGTGAAGTTCGATGAAATCTTTTGCGATAATATTCACCAGATCTAGGGTATATGGTCTGTCAGGGTGCCGGGCTATAAGGGTCTTCTGCCATGGTGTTATGTTCGAAAAAATATCCTGCCGCAGGTCGCGCGCCTTTTTTTCTAGTTTTTTAATCTCCGGCTATATCCAACTCTTTGCCGTCCGAGAGCTTTTTAAGCTCTTCGATATTTCCCTCGAGCTCTTCGAGCGGCTTTTCAAAATCAAGATATATGCTCATATAAGTTTTACAGAGCCTCCGATTATATTTTTCATTCCGGCCATAAAGTTGTTGCCGGGCTTGAGCTGAGTTGCTATGATAACACAATAGTCGGGGATATTAAACCTGAACGACAGCATCGTATTATCATTGCCTGTTGAAGATTCGGACAGAAGCCCTCTTATTTTTTTGATGTTAGAGAGCGCCTGCTCCTCATCGCTGCAATCAAGGCTTATCTCATATTTTATGGTTATCTGCATGCCTGATATGTCTGTAAATTCCCATGATTTCAGCTTGGCACCCTTTTCTTCTTTTAAAACCGTAGCCCTTGTCATAACTAACGCGCCTTTTTTTAAAAAAGCATCAGCTTTTTTGCCGTTCTTAGAGAAAGAGAGCACATCAATCGTGCCGGTCTCGTCCTCCAAGGTTACTATGACGGTGGTTCCGCGCTCCTTTATTATCGTTTTGATTGCTGCTACAATTCCTGCTGCAGAAATTTCTATGCCTTCCGCAAGATCTTCTATCTGCTCTATCTGAACAATCCCCATAGATGAAAGTGTGCGGCGATAGCGTGAAAGAGGATGTCCGGATATATAAAACCCGAGTGCTTCTTTTTCGAACTTTAAAAGCTCCGCATCATCCCAGGGCTTTGTTTGGTCATCTTCTTGGCTGTCACCGAAAAGTCCGGGACCCAGAGAGCGGCCTTTTCCTGCGGATGAGAACAAGGCAAAAGCCTTTGGCCTCGCAAAGAGGGGAGGGTCTTGAAACAGCGAATCGAACGCGCCTGCTTTAATAAGGCTTTCGATCACTTTTTTATTAACCTTTTTGTTCTCAACTCGTTCGGCAAAATCTTCAAAACTTTTAAACGGATTGGCTGCTCGCTCCTGCATAACAACCTCGATGGCAGCACCGCCCACGCCCTTTACAGCTTCAAGCCCGAAGCGTATAGAACTGCCAACAATAGTGAAAATTCTTCCGCTTAGATTTATATCGGGCGGCAGAATATCTATCGTCATATTTCTGCATTCGTTGATCAGCTTTACGAGCTTGTCAGTATCGCCCATGTCGGCTGTCAGATATGCGGTCATGAACTCAACCGGGTAATGCGCCTTGAGATATGCGGTCTGATACGCTAGCAGAGCATAAGCGGCTGCATGGGATTTGTTAAAACCATATCCTGCAAAAGGTTCAACATCTTCAAATAGCCTTATCGCCTTTCCTTCAGCTAGGTTGTTTTCGACAGCTCCTTTTACGAATATCTCTTTCTGCTGGTCCATCTCTTCCTTTTTCTTTTTGCCCATAGCCCTTCGCAGCAGGTCAGCCTGTCCGAGGGTGAAGTTTGCGATTCTGTTTGCGATCAGCATAACCTGTTCTTGATACAGGATGATGCCGTAAGTTTCGTCCAGTATTTCTTTCAGCTCCGGAATCGAATATTCGACCGCGATGTTTCCTTTTTTTCTCTTGATGAAGTCATCGATATTTGCCATCGGGCCGGGCCTGTAGAGTGCAACGAGAGCAATAATGTCTTCAAAGCGGTCGGGCTGCAGCCTCACGAGAATGTCTCTCATGCCGCTGCTTTCGAGCTGAAATATGCCGGTGGTCTCACCTGAGCTCAGCAAGTTGTATGTGTCTTTATCATCGAGGGGAATATGCGCAAGACTAAAGCCGCTCTCTTTTTTCAAAAGGAACTCGACAGTCTTATGTATTATGGTCAGGGTTTTAAGGCCGAGGAAGTCAAATTTTAAAAGACCTATGCTTTCTATCGAACCCATGTCAAACTGTGTGGCAGGAATATCTTCACCCTGCTGCTTGTAGAGAGCGGTGTATTCTGTTAGAAGCTCCGGCGCGATTACAACCCCTGCAGCGTGTGTTGATGCATGGCGTGAAAGGCCTTCAAGCCTCTGTGCAATATCTATCAGCTCTTTGATATCCGGATTGGTCTCATAAATTTCTTTAAGCTGGGGTTCTTTCTCCAGCGCATCTTTAATCGTGATTTTCAGTTCATCCGGAACTAGCTTGGCTATTTTATCCACCTCAGAATATGGTATGGCCAGAGCCCTTCCAACATCGCGGATTGCTGCCTTGGCCTTCATCGTGCCGAAGGTTATTATCTGTGATACTTTATCTTTGCCGTACTTCTCTGCGACATACGCTATGACTTCGGTCCGCCTGTCCTGACAAAAATCAACATCTATGTCAGGCATGCTTATTCTTTCAGGATTCAGGAATCGCTCAAACAACAGGCCATACTTTAGAGGGTCTATCTCTGTGATTCCTAAACAGTACGCCACCAAGCTTCCTGCGGCAGAACCCCTTCCGGGGCCGACCGGTATGCCGAGTTTTTTTGCATGGTCTATAAAGTCCCACACAATAAGGAAGTAAGACGCAAACCCCATCGCCTTTATCACATGCAGCTCGTGCATAAGCCTTTTTTTGTAAGTCTCAGGAGGATTTTGGCCGAACATATCTTTAAGCCCCTGCTTCGCAAGTTTTTCGAGAAAATCTTCGGGCCTGCTTTCATCCTCAGGCGTATATTTAGGCAGAAGGGATTGGCCGAGTTTAAAATCCACGTTGCAGCGTTCTGCAATAACGCGAGTGTTTTTAATCGCCTCCGGAAGATCTTGGAACGCCGCCTTCATCTCATCCGGAGATTTGAAATAAAACTCTTCGGTTGTAAACTTCATCCTTTTTTCATCCTTTACCGTTTTACCGGTTTGGATGCACAGCAGGATATTATGGGCTTTAGCGTCCTCTTTTCTTAAATAGTGGCAGTCATTTGTTGCAACAAGCGGGATATGGAGGTCCTCCGAAAGTTCGACCAGTTTTTTATTCGCCTCTTCCTGTTCAGGCAGGCCATTGTGTTGCACTTCGAGGTAAAAATTTTCGGGGCCCAAGATATGCTTGTATTTCAACGCGGTCTCTCTTGCTTTATCGTACATGCCGCACTGCAGAAGATAGGGCACCTCTCCTTTCAGGCAGGCCGAGAGACCGATCAATCCCCCGCTGTACTGCTCGAGAAGCTCTTTGTCTATTCTCGGTTTATAATAAAATCCGTCGATATAAGCCTTTGATGCGAGGGTTGTAAGGTTTTTATATCCCTGATGGTTGCGTGCAAGCAGCACAAGATGAAAAGCAGCCTCTTCCGAAAGACCTGCCTCTAGGCTTTCTTTTGACTTGTCGAAGCGGCTTTTGGGTGCAACATAAACTTCGCATCCTATAATAGGCTTGATGCCAGCCTTTACCGCCTTTTTATAAAACTCGACAGCGCCGAATATATTACCGTGGTCTGTGACAGCTACGGCCGGCATATTGTACTGAACCGCCATATCCACAAGCTCATTAATCTTTATAGCGCCATCAAGCAGGCTGTACTCAGAATGCAGATGGAGGGGGACAAAATCGGCGTACTGCATTTGAAAATTTTACCCTTAAGGTTCGGTTTTAGTCAAACAGCAAAAGCGGCCGGGAAACTACATTTTTGAAGCAATAATTATATAAAAAACGGATAATTACAGCTTGACACCTGCCCCCAAAACGGGATAAACTAAGTACACTATAAACTGTATAACGCAGCTAAATGCGAACTTCAAGGAGACCTTAAATGCAAATTCTGATTAATCTGAACACAAAGGCCAAACTTGCGCTGATAACCGCAATAACTATTTTTTCGGTCACTGTTATGTCTATAGGCTTTTTGATGTCATTAAAGAATGCGCTTTATGAAGAGAAAAGAAATGCTATAAGGGTTGTGGTTGACACCGCGTATGGAATAATTGCTCATTATAGTGAGCTTGCCCAAAAAGGCACTATGCCCGAAGATGAAGCCAAAGCAGCATCCTTGGCCGCAATTAAAGCATTAAGGTATGACAGCAAGGAATATTTCTGGATAAACAACACCGACAAACCGTTTCCAAAGATGATAATGCATCCGACTGTACCGGCTTTGGATGGCAAAGTTTTGGATGATACCAAGTTTAATTGCTCGACAAGCCTGCAGGCAGGCCGAGATGGAAACGTTGTAAAAACAGACGGCAAGAAAAATCTTTTCCAATCCTTTGTTGAGGTAACAGATACTGCCAATGAAGGCTATGTTACATACAACTGGCCCAAGCCCCTATCCGGTGGCGGAACCTCCACAGAGCTTTACCCTAAACTTTCTTTTGTAAAAAAATTCGCTTCTTGGGGCTGGATTGTGGGTAGCGGTGTTTATATTGATGACATAGATGCTATTGTTTGGCAGAGGGCGCAGTTGGTCGGGCTTGGCGTTGCTGTCATTATTTCTTTTATCGCATTTCTCGGCTGGCTGGTTGCCAACATGATTATAAAGCCTTTAAAAGAGCTGACACGAGATGTCATAAAAATGTCTGACGGCGATCTGACCGTAAAGATGAATTATGTAAGCAGAGATGAAATAGGAGTTTTGTCCGAAAACATGAACAGAATGGTTGCATCATTCAGGCATGCGCTTAAAAGCATACTATCTTCTTCCTCAGATGTGCTCTCATCAATTCAAACCTTGAATGCAAGCTCTATCAAGGCATCCGAGGGCGCCAGAAGTCAGTCGTCGCAGGCCTCGCAGATTGCGGCGGCAGCGGAAGAAATGACGCAAACCATAGCTGATATAGCACGAAATGCTTCTGCTGCCTCGGACACATCGGTTGAGGCTATGTCCACAGCCGAAGGCGGCAATCAGGTTGCGATGAATGCTGTTACTACGGTGAACGAGGTTCGCACCGCAACTGTGGAGCTTTCGGGCATGGTCAACAAACTTAGCAGCAGTGCATCAGAGATAGGTGAAATAGTAACGGTAATAAAAGATATTGCAGATCAGACAAATCTGCTTGCTTTGAATGCTGCTATTGAGGCTGCCCGCGCAGGAGAGCAAGGCAGAGGCTTTGCGGTTGTTGCGGATGAGGTCAGAAAGCTGGCAGAAAGGACCATAAAGGCAACGACAGAAATTACGGCAAAAATCCATTCTGTTCAGGAAGAAACAGAATACACTTCAAAATCGATGAATGACGCCTCGCAAAAAGTTGAGTCGGCAACACAATATATTCATGGAGTGGGCGATTCCTTAAAGCAGATCGTCGATTCGGTGCAAAAGGCAAAAGACCAGATAGTTTATATAGCGAGGGCTGTTGATCAACAGGCAATAGCTTCTGAAGAGGTGACCAAGACTATAGATAAAACATCGGCGATTGCCCGCGATATGGAAAAGATGTCAGAAGAGGTCATAGATGCGGTCAATTTGCTTTCTAGCGTCGGCGAATCGCTGCGTGTATCAACCGCCGGATTCACGATTGATGCGGATCAGGCAGGCAGGCAAGGCAAAAAAGAGTTTATACAATGGAGCAACAACTTCTCCATGAATATAGGTTCGATAGACGAGCACCATAAACAGCTTGTCATAATGATAAACGAAATGCACGAAGCCCTAAAGACAGGAAAATCAAGGGATATTTTAGGTGACATTCTTAACAGACTTGCTGGATATGCAGCAATGCATTTTAAACATGAAGAAGATTTTTTCCAGAAATACGATTATCCGGCTAAGGGTGCGCATAAAAAGATTCATGACGACCTTGTTTCTAAGGTTGTGGCGCTAAAACAAAAGTTTGACAGCGGAGAGGCTGCTATAACAAATGATGTCATGAGTTTTCTAAAGGACTGGCTTATAAATCATATCCTGCGTGAGGATAAAAAGTACGCCCCGTTTCTCAACCGCAACGGGGTTCATTGATAAGATACAGAAACAGGCATCGAGCCGACGAGTTCAGATTCTACAGACTTCGGCAGGCCCGTCGGTTAACTTGGTTATTGTCGGATTATGACCGCAAACAGGGCAGTCAGGATTTTTAGGGATTTTGACCTTCCTAAAACTGGCCTTAAGAGCATCATAAATCAGGAGTTCGTTTTTCAGTAAATCGCCTTTTCCAAGAATAGCTTTTGTTACTTCCATCGCCTGAAGCGCTCCTACAACTCCCGGAATCGCTCCTATGACACCTGCTTCTTGGCAAGTAGGCACCAATCCGGCAGGCGGCATCTCCTCAAACAAACAGCGGTAGCAATGCCCTTCGCCCGGAACAATCGTTGTGACCTGTCCTTCAAACCTAAGTATGGCGCCGCTTACAAGAGTTTTTTTCAGCATAACGCAGGCGTCATTGATTAAGTATCGGGTTGGAAAATTATCGCTTCCGTCAACAACGATATCATAATCGCGGAAGAGGTCTAAAATATTATCTTTGTTGATTCTCTCTTTTATGCCGATGATTTTTACATCCGGATTGAGGGACTCAAAAGTTGCTTTGGCAGAATCCACTTTATGCATGCCTATAGTCTTGGTACTGTGAGCTATCTGTCTTTGAAGGTTGCTTATCTCTACGGTGTCGTTGTCCATAAGAGCGATTGTTCCAACTCCGGCTGCAGCAAGGTAATATCCTACAGGACATCCAAGCCCTCCCGCTCCTACAATGAACACTTTGGTGTTAAGAAGTTTAAGCTGCCCCTTTGCTCCGACCTCAGGCAGTATTATATGCCGGTTGTAGCGGTGGAGCTGTTCCTCGGTGAAGCTGTTCATCCCTCTTTGCCTTCAACTCTTATAACAATTGTTTTATCAGAAACAGCATTAAGAGACTCAATCTCTTTTAAAGCGCTTAAAACATCCTTTTCCTTTGCGGTGTGGGTAAGCACCACAAGCGGCACCGAACCGCCGATTCTCCGGCCTTTTTGTATTACCGATTTTATACTGATGTTGTAGCCTCCGAAAACTCCGGCTATTTTTGAAAGAACGCCCGGCTGGTCAAAAGCCGAGAACCTGAAGTAGTAAGAGCTTTCGATATCTTCAATCTTTTTTATTACTCCCGCATCTTTTGAGTCAGGAGAGATGCCGCGCACCCTCAAGACTCCTCCATTTACGATGTTGCGGGCTATGTCGATAATGTCGGCAACAACCGCGCTTCCTGTGGGCAGGTCTCCAGCCCCCCGGCCGTAGTACAGTGTTGAACCCACGGCGTCGCCTTCTACGAATACCGCATTGAATACTCCTTCAACTTTCGCTATCATGTAGTCTTCCGGAAGCATCGTAGGGTGTACGCGCAGTTCTATGCCTCCGTCCGATATTTTTGCGATAGCGAGCAGTTTTATTTTGTATCCGAGTTCGGATGCGAATTCGATGTCCTGAGCGGTTATCTTTGTTATGCCTTCGGTATAAACCTTGGCGAAGGAAAGCGGGATTCCGTATGCGAGAGACGCCAAAATTGTGAGTTTGTGCGCCGTGTCTATTCCTTCTATGTCAAAAGTTGGGTCAGCCTCGGCGTATCCTAGTTTCTGAGCTTCTTTAAGCGTGTCCGAAAATTCGGCCTTTTCGTTCGTCATCTTGGTCAGGATATAGTTGCAGGTTCCGTTTATGATGCCGTAAACCGCGGTTATATTATTCGCGGTCAGCCCTTCACGCACAACCTTGATAATAGGGATTCCTCCGGCCACAGAGGCCTCAAACCCTATCTCTACGCCATTATTGGCCGCTTCAGCAAAAATATCTCTGCCTTCGGTTGCAAGCAAAGCTTTGTTTGCGGTCACCACATGCTTTTTGTTTTTTATCGCCTGAAGCATAAAATCTTTTGCCGGCCTTATGCCGCCCATCAACTCGACCACTATGTCAATTTCAGGGTCGTTTAACAGGGCTTTTGCATCGGTTGTCAATACACCTTCTGGCACCTTTATTCCCCTGTCCCTTGTAATATCGAGATCAGCAATCTTTTTCAGGACTATGTCAAAGCCTGTCCGCATTTTTATTATCGATGCGTTTTCGAGCAGAATTTTTGCGGTGCCGGTGCCTACCGTGCCGAAACCGATTATGCCAACATTAATTTTGTTTTTAGCCATTACTCTAAGCTCCTTTGTTCAGTGCTTTTTTAATTCCCTTTGCCGCCTGCTTTATCCTGTGTTCGTTTTCGACCAGCGCGAACCTTACAAAGCTGTCGCCGTCCTCACCAAAGCCTATGCCGGGCGCAACCGCCACGCCAGCCTCTGCGATAAGGAATTTGGCGAATTCAAGCGAACCCATTTTTTTGAACTGCTCCGGTATCTCGGCCCAGACGAACATGGTTGCCTGCGGAGGCGGAACATTCCATCCAGCCTGGTTCAAACCTTTTATGAGGACATTCCTGCGCGATTCGTATGTTTTTCGTATATCCTGAACGCAGTCCTGCGGGCCGCGCAGAGCCACGATGCTCGCTATCTGTATAGGCTGGAACATCCCATAGTCCAGATAACTTTTAATTTTTATAAGCGCGCCCACCACCTCTTTGTTGCCGCAGCAGAAGCCTACGCGCCATCCAGCCATCGAATAGCTTTTTGTGAGCGAAAAAAACTCTACAGCCACATCCTTTGCGCCCGGCACCTGAAGTATGCTTGGCGCCTTGTATTCGTCAAAGGTCAGGTCAGCGTAAGCAAAATCTTGAAGTACGATAATGTTGTTTTCTCTCGCAAAGTCAACAATCTTTGTAAAAAAATCGAGGCCGTGGACCACAGTCGTAGTTGGGTTGTGCGGGAAGTTGAGTATCAGCATCTTGGGTCTAGGCCATGTCTTTTTAAGCGCCCTGTCAAGCTCGCTGAAAAAATCTATTCCGGGTCCTATCGGCACGCTCGTTACTTCGCCGCCCGCGATTATAACGCTGTAGGGATGTATAGGATATGCCGGAGTAGGCGTAATTACTACATCTCCGGGCTGTATGGTCGCCAGAGCAAGGTGCGACAAGCCTTCCTTTGAACCGATAGTGACAACCGCCTCTGTTTCAGGGTCAAGGTCAACGTCATAGCGGCGTTTGTACCATTCGGTTATCGCAACGCGAAGCTGGGTAATACCTTTAGATGCTGAGTAGCGGTGGTTTTTGGGATTGTTCGCCGCCTCTGTCAGCTTGTCAACGATATGCTTGGGTGTAGGCATGTCAGGATTGCCCATGCCGAGGTCTATGATGTCTTCACCCTTTCTGCGATATTCCATCTTTAAGGTGTTCACTATCGCAAACACATAGGGAGGCAGCCTTTTTATTCTGTTAAATTCAAACATTTTTGAATCCTCCTTCATACATTTCTTCGGCGTTCATAGAACTTCTGACCAGCGGGCCTGAAGCCGCAAACTCAAAACCGAGCAAAAGGGCCTCTTCTTTTATGCTTTCGAAGACCCCCGGTTTTAAGTATTCTACAACAGCCAGATTTTTTTTTGCAGGCCTTAGATACTGTCCGACTGTCAGAAAATCACATTGCGCCGCTCTTAAATCCCGCAGAAGTCCGGATATTTCATCGCGCGTTTCACCCAGCCCAACCATAAAGCCTGATTTGGTCTTAGTCTGCAGCGCAAGCTGTTTTACTGTTTTCAGAAACTTAAGCGAACGCTCATAATAGGCCTGCGGCCGAACCTTGAAATAAAGCCTTTTTACGGTTTCTATATTGTGATTAAAAACATCCGGCCTTGCATTAAGAACTGTTTGGAGCGCTGCTTCGCTGCCGTTGAAGTCAGGGGTCAGCACCTCGATTTTAACATCAGGACACTGCTTTCTCACTGTCTTTATCGTCTCTGCAAAGTGGCTTGCACCACCATCCTGCAGGTCATCCCTTGTTACTGAAGTGATTACGACAAACTTCAGTCCCATTTCAGAAACAGCCTCGGCAACCCTCTGCGGCTCTTCTTTGTCCGGAGTGTTCGGTGTCCCATGAGCAACAGCGCAAAAGCCGCAGTTCCGCGTGCAGACATCGCCGAGTATCATAAAGGTAGCTGTCGGTTTAGAAAAGCAGTAGCCCCGGTTGGGACAGCGCGCCTCTTCGCATACTGTCGTAAGGCGCTTGCCGCGCATAAAGTTTTTTATGGAATGCTGTCCGCTATAATCGGTTTTAATCCATTCAGGAATACGCATAGGTTTAAAGATACAAAAAAATAAAGAAGTTGTACAAGAACGATGTGATACTGCGTGAGCCAACCGCCCTTCATTATTCACGCTGCGTTTGGAAAGTTCTAAATGCTCGCTCCGCTACAGCCGTGAAACTCGGCCTGCAGCCTCAAACACTCACGGCTGTTTTACGCGTCTCTTCGCAAAGAACTTTTACTCAAACTCCGCATTCACTACAGGAACTTATCCCCATCGCGCTGAATTGTGTCGCCAGTATATCCTTAAGATGAGATTTTTCTCTTCACTCTGAATGACACAAAATGGCCTAAACAATAAAATAGACCCGGCCCATTTTTTTGCTAAAAATTTCTTCCTGCAATTTTCATCGGCATAACGATCACCAGTTATCAAGGTTTATACTCGGAATAAATGACCTGCAAGCGTTTCGTCGCCACCTCGATATTGATAGCGACTTGCAAACTATACGCTATTTGGGTATACTAGTGTATGCTCTTCGTCGAAACAAAAATATTCACTCGCCTACTTCCTGATTACTTGTCGGACGAGGAGTACAAGGATTTTCAAACGTATCTTGCTGCTAACCCAGTCGATGGAAATATTATGCAGGGGACAGGCGGATTAAGAAAAGCGCGATGGAAGTCCAAAGGCAAGGGCAAGCGGTCAGGAGTGAGAATCATCTATTATTTTCACTCTGCAGTTGACCGGATTTACCTGCTTACCCTTTACGCTAAGAATGAAGTCACAAGTTTGGGGCCTGAAGAATGCAAGGCCCTTAGGAAATTAGTGGAGGAGTGGAACATATGAACAAGAGAAATTTATTTATGGAACTGAAGCAGGGTATAGAAGAGATTAAGCAGCACGGCAAGGGAAAGGTCACTCTACGCACATACAAGATTGAAGGGCAATTCACCCCGTCCGTGACACCTAAAATTATACGGGCAGTACGTGATAGGTTGAATCTCTCGCGTACAGTTTTTGCTCATCAACTCTGCGTATCTCCACGCACGCTGGAAAAATGGGAACAGGGCATTTCAAGACCCAATATGCAGGCAGCGGCATTAATTCTGCTAGTTAGAAAATATCCGGACACTATTGAGCGACTGAATGCGCTGTCTTCTGGCGAAAAGCCTAACTCTAAGAAAGCTTTTTCAGCGTGAAATATTTGCTGAGAGGTGATAGTGCGTATAAAACTGTTACAGAGTTAAGGTTAGCGACAAATCGATGTCTTCCTCCTACCGACTCAGTAACACAATACGCTGAGAGTTTCGAGCGGTAATAAACTATGCTCTAAATTATACCGAAGAGTAAAGGTCAAACAAAAAGTTGCTTGATAGTTTAGTTGTATCTATTTTTTGTGTGTAAACGGTATTGATAATTCTTGTAAGTCTGGATAGAATTATGCAAAATGCAAATGTAGAAGAAATATTAAAATACCTATTATGAGTAAAAGGACATATTGATGAAAGCTACAATAAAGCCTGGCATCGAATCAGAATTTACCTTTCATATTCCTGAATCCAAAATTGTTCCTGCTCTCTATCCTGAATCAGAAGAATTTCAGGAAATGCCAGAAGTGTTTGCTACCGGATACCTGGTAGGCCTTCTTGAGTGGGCATGCATAAAGTCAATAAATCCCCATCTTGATTGGCCGCATGAACAGACTGTCGGCACACATATTGATGTGAGTCATATAGCTGCGACTCCACCAGGTTTTGAAGTAACCGCAAAAGTACGACTGATCGAGGTTGACGGACGGCGTCTACTATTTGAGGTGGAAGCTCATGACGGTTTGGATTTGATCACAAGTGGAAGACATGAGCGATTTGTGATAAATAAAGAGAAATTTGATTCAAAAATGAGAAACAAACTTACAAAAAAAGGTTTATAACAATTCGCTCCACGGGATCGGTGGCAAACTGTGCCACATCCCCATGACCTCAAGCGTTGTGCTTCAATAACCGGAAGACATGATGAAACATTTAGGAATAATTGGAGAATATTATCCCGATTTCAAGCCGCATATAGCTCTTAATGAGGCTCTTGAGCATGTTCGGGATAGGGCTGGACTCGACTTCGATTATGAATGGATTGAAACGGAGAGAATCAAAAAGGAAAGTGAAGAATTATTGAAAAAATTTGCGGGAATTTGGTCTGCTCCCGGAAGTCCTTTTAAAAGCTTGGACGGAGCGATAAAGGCAATTAAATTTGCCCGCGTAAACAATATTCCACATCTTGGCACGTGTGCTGGATTTCAGCATACTGTGGTGGAATTTGCACGCAATGTCCTTGGATTTACCAATGCACAACATGAAGAATACGGGCCAACGTCTTCACAGCTTTTCATTAATCGGCTTGCATGTTCCCTTGCTGGCTTACGAATGAAAGTTCGTTTGCAATCTGGTTCATTAGCTGCACGCTGTTACGGAGCAAACGAGACTGAAGAAAATTATTACTGTAATTTTGGGATAAATCCAGAATTCAAAGGAAATATAATGCACCCTGATCTACTTGTTTCAGGGGTTGATTCTGATGGAGAAATAAGAATTATTGAAATTTCAAAGAATAAATTTTTTCTGGCGACCCTATTTGTTCCGCAGGTAAATTCAACACCTGATTTGCCACATCCAATAATAAAATCTTTTGTTCAAGCAAGCATAAAGAAATAATACACAAAAAAACGGGTCAACATGATCGCCGGGAGCTGCGTTCTTCGATCATAGTTCAGTGGCGGCGGCAGGTTGCCCGTCTTCGTTATCTCACTTTCCTTCGGTAATTCTAATAATTGAATATGGGCTAATAGTGCGAATTTGTAGAGTATGCCGTGCAAAACGTATGACTAGTCGGTTGAAGTCCGACCGTGGGAGTTCGGTAGCTCACCCACGTAGCTTGAGGAAGGTGCAAGGGGCAACCTGAAGCGCTAAGTTTTCTGACAAAGGCTTCTATAGGGAGCTGAGCAAGCCTGCGGGTCGCAGCGAGCGCGAACCCAGATGTAGCCTCGAAACATAAAATGGAGTTGTCGACCCTGTTCTACAAAGGGGAAGACCGCCGCATCTATCCTGACCATAACTACCGTAACCGATAGATGAACTTCCGGGGTATCAGGGGTGACACGCAGGGGCAGCCATACGACGATGAGCACGGGAGACCCTTGCCGATGTCTTACAGGAAAGACAAACCGGTGGATATAAGGAAACGAAAGTCCACGGGGTCGGAAAGGGAGTCGGATTTGCCCATAGTACCGATATAATCCCCAAAGGACAACATAACCTCGGGAGAGGGAAGGGGCAATACTTTTATCATGTTTTCGAAGAAGCAAAGGAAAGGGGATTGCACATAGTGCTGAAAACTCCAGAAAAGATTCGGGAACTTCAGAGGAAACTATACCGGAAAGCCAAGCAGGAAAAAGAGTATCGTTTCTATCTTCTGTATGACAAGGTATACAGGCAGGACATCCTGAGCCATGCCTATGGACTTGTCAAAGCGAACAAAGGGGCGCCGGGAATAGACGGAGAGACCTTTGAGAGCATAGAGGAACGAGACGGAGGAGTCCAGAAGTATCTTCAAGAGATTGCGGAAGAACTGAAGCGAAAATGCTACAAGCCTCAAGCAGTCCGAAGGGTATATATCCCGAAGGCAAACGGAGGTAAAAGGCCGCTGGGGATTCCGGTAATCAAGGACAGGGTAGTACAGATGGCCGTAAAGATTGTAATCGAACCTATATTTGAAGCTGACTTTCAGGACAACTCTTACGGATTCAGACCGAAGCGGAGCGCCCATCAGGCGGTGGCCGATGTAACAAAGCACCTTAATAAAGGCAAAACAGATGTAATTGATGCCGACATCTCAAAGTACTTCGACACAATACCTCATGACAAGCTGATGCAACTGGTAGCCAAACGCATTGTGGATAAGCAGATATTGAATCTTATCAAAATGTGGCTGAGAGCTCCGATTGTTGAAGAGCGTGAGGATGGGAAGACGGAATACAAGGGGAACGACAAGGGAACACCGCAGGGCGGGGTAATATCTCCGTTGCTTGCCAACATATATCTGAACGTACTTGATACGCTGTGGGCGGTCAAAAAAGTACAGGAAAGACTGGGGGCGAGACTCGTGCGCTATGCCGATGATGCTGTAGTACTGTGCAAAGGCAATGCCGAGAGGATACTGAAAGGGATGACTACGGTTCTCAATGAGCTTGGGCTATCCCTGAATGAGGAGAAGACTCGAGTCGTGGATGCATGGCAAGAGAGCTTTGCCTTTTTGGGGTTCAGCATAAAAATGCGCAGGGGAATGAATAGCGGACGTCCATTTCCTCTCACCGAGCCATCGAAAAAGGCACTGAAGAATGTACGCTCAAAAATCAAACAACTGACATCTGAGCGATACAGTACAGTGCCGACCGAAGAGGTAATCCGGAGAGCCAATGAAGTCGCCAGGGGATGGGTATGTTACTTTCGATATGGAAACTGTACAAAAGCCTTGTCATCTTTGAGAAGCTATCTGGTCTATAGGATTCGGGTATACTTGCGTCGGAAACACCACTATCGAAGTTTTGGATATTCGGCTTATCCGAACAAGTATTACTTCGAAACTTTAGGCGTCTATGAAGTACCGACGACACCTCCATGGATTCAGTCTGCGAAGACTTCTGGAAGAAGATAATCGGAAAGCCGTATTCGGGAAAACCGAACGTACGGAATTGATGAGGGGGGACTGGAAACGGGGTGCTATACTACCGCGCCAGCCCTCTACTCTACAGTTATCCTCATTTTAATTTATCAAGAGCGTCAGAAAATTCCAAGTCTTTTAAGAATGGGGATGAATGTCGCAGAGCGAAGAGCGGTATTCCTGGAGTCGGCCAGTTTTTCAGATAACTCCTGCCTTCAGCCAGAGAGTGTCATATTTTTCTTGTGATTTGCTGAGATCGAATAGTATGACTATTTATAAGAAATTTATGCAGAAAAGTTTCTTTGCTTTTGGTCGTTCTTTTTCATTACATATGTATTTGTCACGTCCCAAGTAACCGAGACCAATTCAATCCCAGATAATCGAGACCACCATTTTATTTATCTTATTTCTTCCGCATTTTTAAGTCAACATTTTTCACCTCGATTTT
>PEAD01000010.1 GCA_002753335.1 Nitrospirae bacterium MYbin3 | reverse complement strand
TACCTGTTGAGTTTGTTATTTTTTGTCTGTGCCCTGTTCAGCAAGCCAATGGCAGTGACATTGCCTGTGATACTTTTATTGCTTGATTGGTATCCTTTTGAGCGGTACAGTTTTTCGGGGATAAAGGCTTTAGTATATGAGAAAATACCATTTGTGTTTATTTCTCTGAATATGGCCTTTACTACTGTGTTAGCACAAATGTCAGGTAATGCGATTAAGTCTATAGAATCATTCCCTATTGCACCTAGAATAATGGTAGGGTTTGACGCTGTTATAACTTATATGAAAATGATGATTTTACCTGTCAATCTGATAAATTTGTATTCTTTCCCCGAAAATGTATCGTTTTCATCTTTACCGTATTTGATATCGTTTATCTTTATTGTTCTGATAACAGTGGTGTTTTTGTTGGTTGCCAAAAGATATAAGGGTTTACTGGCTGCATGGACTTATTATTTAGCAATGCTCTTTCCGGTTCTTGGATTTCTAAAAGTAGGCAATCAGGCAATAGCAGACAGATATACGTATTTGCCAAGCGTTAGTTTTTTTTTATTAATCGGTGTCGGTATTGCATTGATATATGAAAGAGTTATAAAAACAGGAAAGGAAGTGTTAATATTTAAAGCAAGTTTTATTGTTTTTGTTGTTGCTGTTAATCTTGTATTAGTTTTTTTGACCGTAAAACAGATTGGCGTGTGGCATGACTCGACAACTTTATGGGCTAATGCTATCAAAAATAGTTCTCCCGAGAGAAACGACTATTATAAAAGATCGGGGGTGATGCATATAGGCCTGGCCATGGCATATTTCCAAAAGGGTATGCAGGATAAATATATGATCGAAATTAAGACGGCGCTGGCCATAGAACCTCGGAACACTGATGCTCGTATTATGTTGGGGGATCTCTATGCTGCCGCGAAAAGATTGGACGAGGCTATTATCCAGTTTAAAACCGCAATAACTGATGGTCCTGAGAATCCAGGTCTGCCATTAACATATGTCAAGTTAGGTTTGGCCTTACAGCGTTCCGGCAGAACAACTGAGGCCAGGGACGCATTGCGGAAATCCGAGGAGTTAATAAAAAAATATGAATAGTATTCTAAGTAAGAAGAATAAACTGGCTGCATTATTTTTTGTTTCTGTCACAACTTTCATAGTATATTTGCCTGCTTTAAAAAATGGGTTTGTTAACTGGGATGACTACTCTTATATTGTACAGAACCGGAAAATAACTTCAATGGGGATCGATTTCTTTCAATGGGCTTTCTTTAATTTTCATATGTCTAACTGGCATCCTCTTATATGGATATCTTATGCTGTTGACTATGCCTTATGGGGCTTGAACCCGATGGGGTACCATCTTGTAAATATTATTTTGCATAGTATAAATAGTCTGCTTGTCACGCTATTGAGTTTTCAACTGCTCGAATATTATAGACGCATGAAACTGATATCTGCACCCGGTTTTCCTGTGTTATCTGATGAGGGCATTTTTATTGCAGGACTTGTTTCCGGTCTGCTTTTTGGCCTTCATCCCATTCATGTTGAATCTGTGGCATGGGTGTCGGAGCGTAAGGATGTTTTGTACTCGTTTTTTTTCTTGCTTAGCCTAATGTCCTATATGCGTTATGCCTACAATGCTAGGCAGGAAACAGGCATGCAAAATAAGATATGGCTTACAGACAGACATTATCTTTGGACTATCGGTCTTTTTTTTCTGTCTATTTTAAGCAAGCCGATGGCCATAACCCTTCCTGTAGTTCTTTGTATACTGGACTGGTATCCATTTGAGAGATTTAATAAAGGCTCAATAAAAAGAGTTTTGCTTGAGAAAGCGCCTTTTTTTCTTATTGCTTTTGACCTTTCGATAACTACAATTTTGGCGCAGAGCTATAACTTTGCGATGAAATCTACTGCAGATTTTCCCTTGGAAGCAAGGGTTCTTGTAGGTTTTAAGTCTTTAATCGATTATATCCTAAATGTTTTATGGCCGTTCTCATTAAGTCCCCTCTATCCTTTTCCTGACAATGTATCTTTTATTTCGGTTCAATATACGGCAGGATTTATTGCTGTAATCTTTTTCACTACGGTTCTTCTTTTGAAAAAGAATAAGTTGTGGCTTTCTGTATGGTTTTATTATTTCTTAACACTTTTACCGGTCCTAGGCTTTGTCAAGGTGGGCATCTCTGCAATGGCCGACAGATATATGTATCTGCCGAGTCTTAGTTTTTTTTTCGCAGCCGGACTGTTGTTGGCTGTAGGTATAGATAAAATTTGCTTTAAGTATCCCGCTAAAAAGACACTGATTATTGCTGGCTTATTTGTTTGTGTCATTTTTGTCTTTGTGTTGTTCTCTTTTTTGACGATAAAACAGGTTGCGGTTTGGAAAGACTCGGTTGTATTGTGGGAATATACGACAAAAATGCTTAGGGAGAGGGGGGAGCAATATTATAAAAAATCATTTGATGCTTATAATGGGCTTGCGATGGCCTATGCGGATACCGGCAGGAGTGAGGACGCTATAAACGAACTGAAAATAAATGCATATAGGACAAGTCCTGATTCCATACACCTTTATAATTCACTTGGAATAATATATCAAAAGACAGGGAGATACGGCGAAGCAATAGAGTCATTTAAAGCCGCTCTTAAGATTTATCCTTTTAATAATACAATAATTAACAACTTGAGTATTGCATATATAAATGACAAACAACCTGAGAAAGCGATTATTGAGCTTAACAATTCATTAAAGATTAACCCAGTATTTTATTTGACTCACCATAGTCTTGGTCTTGCCTATATGGCACAGGGAAGGATTTCAGAGGCGGTAGAAAAATTTTGGATCACATTGAAATTGAAACCAGAGTATGCTCCGGCCCTCGATAATTTTGTTGAGGCTCTGATAAAGCGTGGCTTGTCTTATGAAAGCGATAAACAGTTTGACAATGCTAAAAAGGCCTTTAATGATGCAATGGCTGCAGATCCCAATAACAAGAAACTGTCGGAATATGAGGTTAAAAAGCACCTCGAAGCGTTAGATAATATTCTTGTTGGCAAGAGCCCAAAGTAATCCATGCGTTTTTTAACTTCCCGAGCTATATGACCGATACAGTTGTTTGCAGCATCTGCCAAAAACCTTTAACTGCAAAACTTTTTGGAGATATACATAGGCTCGGAAAGATATTTGAAGTGTATTTTTGCGATCTTTGCAAGATGGGCATTACGGTTCCTACACTTGGTCAGGAGGAGTTGTCAGTGCTATATGCAGAATATAGGTCTGACGTAGGAAAACGCTTTAATCCTCTGGTCGAATATATTATCCGTTTATTCAGAATTCGCAGGAAAAATGTTATAGAGCGGTTCATAAAAAAAGGCAGAATACTTGATATTGGATGCGGCAGAGGGCTTTTTCTTCATATCATGGCGCAAGACGGATGGGATGTTGTAGGAACAGAATTTGATAATGTCACTGCTAAATGCGTATCAAGCATTTATAACATTAAGGTTGTGAGTGATAAGACCGGCAGGTTAGATTTTCCTGCAAATAGCTTTGATGTTATAACAGTAAACCATGTTTTGGAGCATATGCACGATCCGTTAGCCATTATTAGAAGATGCCTAAATTTGCTTCGTGAGGACGGCTATATTTATATGGCTGTGCCGAATATTTTGAGTCTGCAGGCTGTTTTTGGCAAGCGCTGGTGGTTTCATCTGGATCCGCCGTACCACCTCAATCATTTTACCCCTAAAGGGCTCTGCAAATTGCTCACAGACAATTCTTTCAGAATAATTAGTGTTAATCATTTCAATATGGAATATAACCCATACGGCTGGCTGCAAACACTGTTAAATAGGTCTTTCAGGAGTGTTAATGCAGTTTATTTATTTCTTAAGAGTTCCTCCTCATATGCGAATGATTGCAGCAAGGCCTCGCTTTTTGAGGTATTTTTTACACTGCTCTTGTTGCCCGTTTACATCCCTCTATCTTTTGCATTATCTCTAATTGAAGCCTATTTTTTTAAGCGGGGCGGTACGATCGAGGTTTTGGCGGTAAAAGACAGTTTAAAGGGATTATAAATTGAAGGAAATACTTATCCTCAACAGGCGTGATATCAGAAACCCTGATTCTGGCGGAGCCGAGATTTATACGCACGAGATATTTAAACGGCTTGCGGATAAATATCAAATAACGCACTTTTCGGCATATTTCAAAGGCTCAGAGCGTAAAGAAACTATTGACCGCATTTGTTACATAAGAGGAGGCTCTGAACTGACTACGCATGTCAGCGGTTTTCTTTTTGCACTGCGGGAGAGGGGAAAATATGACCTGATTATAGACCAGTTCAACGGCATCGGTTTTATGACTGTTGGATTTAAGAATTCCATAATGCTTATACACCAGCTGTACCGGGATTTTTGGTGCGCCCAGATGGGAGCTGTGGGGCATATTTTCAAGGCGGTAGAGCTTTTCATGCTGAGGCTTTACAAGGCAAAGCTTGTGGTTGCGGTCTCGGAATCAACTAAGGCAGATCTCATTGCTAATGGTTTTGAGGGCAAGGAAATAGCGATAGTTCCGAACGGGGCAGCGCAGATAGATTTCTCCCCTAAAGAAATTTTTGAGCCTGTTGTCATGTATCTGGGAAGACTGACTAAGACTAAAAATCCGGAGCAGGCGATAAAGGCGTTTCTTCTGGCTAAACAGAAAAAGCCTGAGCTTGCAATGTATGTGGCCGGGAACGGAGAGGAAAGGCAGAGGCTTGAATCTAAATACAAAGATGTAAAAGATCTGCAATTTTTAGGCTATGTGACCGGAGAGCTCAAATACGAGTTGCTGAGAAAGGCATCGTTGCTTATAGTTCCAAGCATTCGTGAGGGATGGGGGCAGGTGGTGATAGAGGCTAATATGGCCGGAACCCCCGTTGTAGGCTATAATGTCGAAGGCCTAAGAGATTCTGTTATAGACGGAGAGACCGGATTTCTTGTTTCTCGCGGAGATATTGCGGCGCTTGCGGAAAAGATTTCTGCATTGTTGACTGATAAAAAATTGCTGTGCAGGGTTTCTATTAATGCGATAAATCATGCAAAAAAATTCTCATGGGCCGAAAGCGCTAAAGCTATGGAGGGTTTGCTTGTGAATCAGATCGATAAAAACCGGGTGGAGTTTAAATGAGAGTTCTTGTTATTTTGCCGACCTATAATGAGGCCGAAAATGTTGACAGAATCATAGAGAGGCTGCTGGCATATGATTATCTTGATATTCTTGTTGTGGATGACAACTCTACAGATGGGACTTTCGAGAAGGTCGAGTCATGGATTGTTAAAAGCGGAAGGGTTTTCTTTATCAGGCGCGACAGTAAAATGGGGCTTGGAACAGCGTATGTCAATGGTTTCAAATGGGGGCTGGACAGGGGGTACGGGCTTTTTTTCGAGATAGATGCCGATCTTTCTCATGACCCTTCAGAGATTCCTAATTTTATAGATAAGTGCAAAGAAGGCTATGACCTTGTTGTTGGTTCGCGCTATATGCAGAATACGATAAGCGTTGTAGGCTGGGATTTCAAGCGGCTCCTGCTTTCAAAGTTCGGCAATGCTTATGCGTCGGCGCTTCTCGGGCTGACACAGTTTACCGACCTGACGAGCGGCTACCGTTGCTATACAAGGAAAGCTCTTAAAGAGCTGAATCTCGATTTGGTGAAGTCCAACGGCTATGCCTTTCAGATAGAGATGGTCTATAGGATACATAAGTCAGGAACTAATATTGCCGAGATACCGATAATATTCTACGAACGTGGCGAAGGCAGCTCAAAGATGAGCAGGAAGATAGTGAGAGAGGCTGTATTATTGCCGTTCAAGCTGATCTTTGGTAAATAAAACCGGATTATAAATATGTCCGATACGGTTAAATCTTCATTAAGAAGGGCTATCAAAGGCTCTACGCTCGTCTTTATAGGTTCAATCTTAAGTATTCTGATATGGTTTGTTACCCGTCTTATTATTGTAAGGAACCTTACAAAAGAGGAGTTCGGTGTTTATTCTATTTTGATAGCGATAGGTGGCCTTGTTTCTGCCGTTGCATTGCTCGGCATACATGAAGCAGTTCCAAGATATATATCCATATGCTTCGGCAAAGATGATAAAAAAAGAGCTGCGTTCATATCGGGGTTTGCCCTGAAGTCAGGGTTGCTGTCCGGCATAATTGCGGCTTTTGGTTTGATAATTTTTTCGGATCTCATATCAAAACACATATTTTACAAACCCGATATAGCTTCGTTTTTGGTAATAATATCCTTGTTTGTTTTTTCATCTGTCATGGCTAATATCTTCATCGGTATCTTAAGGGGCTATAATATTATTTATCCTAAAGTGCTGCTTCTCGATATAGGCCAACCGCTTGTATTTCTTGTTTTTTTGTTGTCATTTGTTTTTCTAAAATTCTCCCTTCTGAACATTGTCTGGGCTTTTACCGGAGCAATGATCCTGGCTGCGCTCTTAATCGGGATTTATTATTTCAGAAGAGTCCATCAGACTGTTGTCGATGCTGATATTAATACAGAAACCGGAAGGGATTTTATAAAATTTGCCGTTAATCTGCTTATACTTAATATGCTCGGAATCATTATGTTATGGGGCGATACCTTGATACTCGGAAGATATGAACCTGCCGAGGAGGTGGGCATTTATAACGTAAGCATGTCTCTTGCAAAATTATTGCTTTTCCCTATAAATGCGATGGAATTTGCCTTTTTGCCGATTGCAGGAGAGCTTTATTCGAGGAATGAGCATAAGGATTTAAATAGGACATATCAGGTTTTGACCAAATGGCTATTTTCGGCCACCTTCCCGATATTTTTTGTATTGTTCTTTTTCCCCGAGATGACGGTATCTTTTTTGTTCGGTACGAATTATGCGGATTCTGCCTTGTCGCTGCGAATTTTATCTGCCGGGTTTTTGTTCAGCGCTATGATGGGAACTACCGGGGTGCTTATGCTGGTGATCGGAAAGCCTGGCATGCTGATGAAGGTTTCTGCGGCAGCTGCGGCGTTAAATATAATCCTCAACTATATACTAATAAAGCATTTCGGCATGGGCAGCGCAGGAGCCGCTGTTGCAACGATAATTTCATATATTGCGTCAAACCTTGTTGTTTTGCTGCTGCTGTATAGGACCAGCCGGACACATCCGTTTACGATCCAGTACATAAAGCCTATTATAGCGGCCGTATTGGTCGGGGTGGTCGTTTATTTGGTTGCAAAGAGCCTGCCTCTTTATTTCTGGATGATGCCATTTTATTTAACGGCATACATCAGCGGATATTTTGCCGCGCTTCTTTATACCGGAAGCTTTGAGCGCGACGATATCGAAATATTCGATGCGGTTTTAAAGAAGACAGGTCTGGAGTTGAAGACATTAAGAAGAGTCGTATACAATTCTGTGAGAACTTAAGTTAATGTTAAGATAGCGCAGTTTGGAGATTGCATGCATGATCGATAAAAACTTTTGGAAAGACAAAAATGTCATAGTTACCGGCCACACCGGCTTTAAGGGCTCATGGCTTTGTTTATGGCTTAAAGAGCTTGGAGCGAATGTTGTAGGCTATTCCAAAGAGCCTCCGACAATCCCCAACCATTATGCATTGCTGCAAATGGATATTACATCAATTGTCGGCGATACCAGAGACAAGGATAAGCTGATTTCTGTTTTCAAGGAACATAAGCCCGAAATAATTTTTCATCTGGCAGCACAGCCTATAGTGAGGTATTCCTACAATAATCCGGTAGAAACCCTTGAGACCAACATTATGGGCACAATAAATATTTTCGAGGCATGTCGCTTTACCGGAGATGTTAGAGCAATAGTAAATATAACGAGCGATAAATGCTATGAGAATAAAGGATGGGTCTGCGGATACAGAGAGACTGACGAGCTTGGTGGACATGATCCCTACAGCGTATCTAAGGCCTGCGCAGAACTTATAACAAATTCATACAGGGTTTCTTATTTTAATTTGGATGAATACGGCAAGTCCCATAAAGTTCTTTTAGCGAGCACTCGGGCAGGAAACGTAATTGGCGGGGGCGACTGGGCTGTTGACAGACTGATACCAGACATTATGAAATCGGCCAATAAAAATGAAACTGTAATCATCAGGAGTCCAAGGTCAACGAGGCCGTGGCAGCATGTCCTTGAACCTCTTTCAGGGTATATGATGCTGGCGCAAAGACTGTTTGAAGGGAAAAAAGAATTTGCCGGGGCATGGAATTTTGGCCCCTATGATGAAGGGAGTATAGATGTAGAAAGTGTTGTAGAAAAGGTTGCTTTGGAATGGAATAAGGTGAAATACGAAGCTTCAAAAAATGCTGCCGAGTTTCATGAAACAAGTTTGCTAAAACTGGATTGCTCCAAGGCATACACAAGGCTTGGCTGGAAGCCGGTTTGGGGGATAAAAAAAGCGATATCAATGACGGTTGGATGGTATAAGGAATTTTATGAGCACAAATCAGTGTCAAGCAAAGACAACATAAAATCCTATATGCGGGATATGGAACCTATATATGATTGCCGATAAACTCAAAGAAGAAATTGTTTTGAATGCAAAGACATATTATGAAGAAGTGCACAAAACTGCCCTAAATGCCCCTTTTATTCCCGGCAAGTCGAGGATTAAGTATGCAGGCCGGGTTTTTGATGAAAAAGAGATACTTAACCTTATAGATGCATCGCTCGCTTTCTGGCTCACATCAGGGGATTATGCAGAGCAATTCGAAAAGACATTTGCAGAGTTTCTGGGGGTCAAATACAGTTTGCTGGTAAATTCTGGTTCGTCGGCCAATTTCCTTGCATTTGCGGCGCTTACTTCGTATAAGCTTGGAGAGAAAAGGATCAATAAAGGTGATGAAATTATAACCGTTGCTGCCGGTTTTCCAACAACTATTGCGCCTATCATTCAATACGGTGCTGAGCCTGTCTTTGTGGATATAACATTGCCGGCGTATAACATAGATTGTGATCAATTGGAATCAGCCTTGTCGGATAAAACAAGGGCGCTTATGGTTGCCCATACACTCGGCAATCCTTTCGATATAAAGACGGTAAAAAACTTTTGCGATAAGTATAATCTATGGCTGATAGAGGACAACTGCGATGCCCTCGGTTCAAGGTACTTGGACAACGGTGAATGGAGGTTTACGGGCACTGCCGGCCATTTGGGCACCTCAAGTTTTTATCCCCCGCATCATATAACTATGGGCGAAGGTGGGGCGGTATATACAGATAGCGTGGATCTTGGGATAATAATCCAATCATTGAGGGATTGGGGAAGAGACTGCCGGTGTAGTTCCGGTCATGATAATACATGTAAAAAACGCTTTAAACAACAGCTTGGAGAACTGCCTTTTGGGTATGACCATAAATATGTTTACTCCCATTTTGGCTATAATCTAAAAGCCACAGAAATGCAGGCCGCAATAGGATGCGCTCAACTCGAGAAGCTGCCTGATTTTATAAAGGCAAGGAAAAAGAACTGGAAGCTCTTAAGGGATGGTTTGGCGGGTCTGTCGGACAGGTTCATTTTGCCCGAGGCGACTGCAGGTACCGACCCCAGTTGGTTCGGTTTTATGCTTACGCTGAGAGAAGACGCCGGATTTACAAGGGATGAGATTGTAAATCACCTTGAAGATAGAGGAATACAGACAAGGATGCTCTTTGCAGGAAATATCGTAAGACATCCCTGCTTTGATGAAATGAGGAGAACAGGCAAAGGCTACAGGATTGTGGGAGACCTCAGGAATACCGATAGTGTCACAGAAAATGCCTTCTGGATCGGCGTCTATCCGGGAATCGGTGATGCAATGATTGATTTTATGGCGGAAGAAATAAGGGCATTTTGCGGCAACAGGAAAGGATAATGAAAAACAGCGAACATTTTAACGGGCTTTTTATCTTTGAGATGGCTAATAATCATATGGGAGATGTCGTGCATGGCCTTAATATCATCAGAGAGATGCATAATGTTTGCAAGAGGTTCCCGTTTAAGTTTGCATTTAAATTTCAGTACAGGGATATAGATACCTTCATTCACCCGGATTTCAAGAACAGTACAGACTTTAAATATGTGAAGCGTTTTATCGAGACGAAGTTGTCTGCAGAGCAGTTTATTGAATTAAAGAATGAAGCTGAAAGGCTTGGATTTATAACTATGTGTACGCCATTTGACGAGAGGTCTGTAGATCTTATAGAAAAGCACGGCTATGACATTATCAAGATAGCGAGCTGTTCATTTACAGACTGGCCGCTGCTCGAGAGGATCGTGAAAACCTCGAAACCTTTGATTGCCTCCACAGCGGGAGCTGAATTGGAAGACATAGATAAGGTCGTATCATTTTTTGAACATAGGGATAAAGATTTTTGCCTGATGCATTGTGTAGGCGAATATCCGACGGATAAAAAAAATATGCAGCTAAACCAGATAGACCTGTTAAGAAAGAGATATCCGGAGGTGTCTGTAGGCTATTCGACCCACGAGTCTCCAGATAATTACGAAGCGGTAAAAATCGCTATAGGCAAAGGCGCATCGGTTTTTGAGCGGCATGTGGCGGTAAAAACTGATAAATATGCGATCAATGCCTATTCTTCAACTCCGGAGAATATTGACGCATGGCTTAAGTCGGCACAAGAAGCATTAGCCATGTGCGGCATTTCTGAAACAAGATTTGAGGGGACAGAAAAAGAGATGAGTGATTTAAGAGGGTTGCAGAGGGGCGTTTTTTCAAAGATGAATATTAAAAAGGGAGAAAGAGTTGACGCCTTTAATACCTTTTTTGCCATCCCTAATCTTGAGGGACAGATGGTTTCAAACCAGATGTCGAAATATTCTGAGTTTGTTGCGGATAAGGACATAAATGCTGATCAGCCTGTATTTATTGCCGATATAAATATTACAAATTTAAGAGATAAGGTCCTGGTAATTGTTAAAAAAATAAGTTGCTTGCTTATCGAGAGCAGAGTTGTGCTGCCCGACAAACTCGAGATGGAAATATCTCATCATTATGGGCTGGACAGGTTCGAAGAGTGGGGGGCGACGATTATTAACTGCATCAACCGGGAATACTGCAAGAAGCTGATAATATTGTTGCCCGGACAGAAGCATCCTGTGCACCGCCACAAGAAGAAGGAAGAAACCTTTCATGTGCTGTACGGCGATATGGCGGTTAGCCTCGATGGAGAAGAGAGGCGCTGCAAGGCGGGCGAGATGGTGATAGTTGAAAGAGATAAAAAGCATAGCTTCAGTTCTGCCGGGGGAACGATATTCGAGGAGATATCCACCACCCACTATAATGACGACTCTTTTTATGATGACCTCGATGTGATAAACAATAAAAACAGGAAAACCGCCCTTACCTTTTGGTCGGACTGGCTGCTTAAGCCGGTTTCGTAAAACAGGATGAAGACGATAGCATGGGACGTTGACGATGTGCTCAACAACTTGATGCATGACTGGTTTGAGCAGAAATGGACAAGGGAGCATAACGGATGCAAATTAAGATACGGGCAGATTAATGAGAACCCGCCTCATATGCTGTTGGGTGTTCAGCTTGGCGACTATTTGAACTCTCTGGACGAGTATCGTCTTTCTTCCATGTATCAGCGAATGAAGCCGACGGATGAAGTTATGGAATGGTTTTTGAAATACGGCAATAATTTTCGGCACATCGCGCTTACGGCGGTCCCGCTGCTTGCGGCTTCAGCTTCAGCTCAATGGGTTTTGAAGAATTTCGGCAGATGGATAAGGACTTTTCATTTTGTTCCCTCTAAAAGAGAGGGGCAGTCTATCCCGGACTATGACAGCGATAAATCCGCTTTTTTGAAATGGATTTCTAAGGTTGATATTTTTGTCGATGACAGTCCGGTAAATATTAATGCTACTGAAGGCTTGGGCATAAGAAACATTCTTTGGCCGAGACCCTGGAATAGTTCGAGTCTGAAAACTGCCGAGGCTTTAACATTGCTTTTGGATGGAAGGAGCAAAGAGTGATTAAGCTTTCGGATTATGTGGTTGATTACATCGCAAACCTTGGCGTAAAACATATTTTCATGCTTCCGGGCGGCGGGGCCATGCATCTCGTCGATTCTGCAGGTAGGAATGCAAAGCTATCATACATCTGCATGCTGCACGAACAGGCCGCAGCTATCGCTGCAGATGCATACAGCCAATATACTAATAATATCGGAGCGGCCCTTGTGACAACAGGGCCCGGCGGAACAAACACCATTACAGGGGTTGCCGCATCATGGCTCGACTCTATTCCGGTTATTATAATTTCGGGGCAGGTAAAGCGGCAGGACCTCTCTGGAGACCGCGGTGTACGGCAGATGGGGTTTCAGGAGATAGATATAGTAGGTCTTGTCTGTTCGATCACTAAATATGCGGCAACAGTGTTGGAGCCGGCAGCGATACGCTACCATCTCGAAAAAGCAGTATATCTGGCCAGACATGGCCGGCCCGGTCCGGTCTGGATAGATATACCTCTTGATGTTCAGGCAGCGATGGTAGATGAGGACAACCTTGAAGGATTCGAAATTGCTGAAGAACAGCGTTCATCAGGCATCGAAAACCTTGCGAGAGATGTTGTTCACGCACTTGAAGCGTTGAACAAAGCTGAGCGTCCTGTGATCCTTGCCGGCAACGGTATAAGGCTGTCGAAAGCGACGGCTGACTTTTATCGTGTTGTTGAACGGCTCGGGGTTCCTTTGTTGACCACATGGAAGGCTGCAGATATTATTACGGACGACCATCCTCTGTATGCAGGCAGGCCCGGGGCCATAGGACAACGCGGCGCCAACTTCACGCAGCAGAATGCGGACTGGCTGCTGGTTGTCGGGGCGCGTCTGGATTTTGGCCAGACAGCATACAGTCATGGACATTTCGCCAAAAACGCTTTTAAGATTATTGTGGACATAGATGCTGCCGAGATAAATAAACTGCAGATGAAGATAGATATTCCTGTAAAAGCTGATGCCGGAGACTTTCTACGAGAGATTATCAAGCATTTTTCGATTATAGAGAATAAAGACAGGCTGGCATGGCTTAATAGATGCAAGGAATGGCAGGAGAGGTATCCGGTTGTACTGCCGGAATACTTTGAGGACAGAGGCTTTGTTAACGATTATCTGCTTATAGATGCTCTTTCGGATGAATTATCCGGCGATGACTTGGTGATACCCGGCAGTTCAGGTGCCTGCAGTGAACGCACTATGCAGGCGATAAGGGTCAAGTCAGGGATGAGGATTTTAAACAGTCAGGGGCTCGGTTCTATGGGGTTCGGCGTTCCTGCCGCTATAGGCGGATGTGTCGCAGCCGGAATGAAGCGGACTGTCTGCATAGAGGGTGACGGCGGCTTTGCCATGAATATACAGGATCTGGAGACTGTTAAAAGACTGGGGCTGCCGATTAAATTCTTTATCCTGAACAACGGTGGGTATGTTTCGATCCAGACCACCCAGCGCAACTATTTCGGCGGAAATTATGTTGCCAGTACAAGGTCGAGCGGTCTCACACTCCCCGATATAATCGCAGTGGCAAAGGCCTTTGGCATAACCCCGGTTAGGCTCGAAAACAACTCCGGAATCAGAGAGAAGGTTCGTGACATACTCGAAATTGATGGACCGGTTATCTGCGAGGTTATGGTGTCTCCGGAGCAGGGTACTGCTCCGCGGGTTTCATCGAGGCAGAGGGAAGACGGCTCTATGGAGTCGATGCCTATGGAAGACCTGTGGCCTTTTCTCGACAGGGAAGAGTTTAAGAAAAATATGGCGTAGGCTTTCTGCAGAACCGGTACGGATATGGTATATGTAGTTATGGGGGTTTCGGGTTCGGGCAAGACTACTGTAGGAAAGATGCTATCTGACAGACTTGATATTGATTTTTATGATGCCGATGATTTTCATTCACTAAGCAGTCTCGATAAAATGAAAAATTCCATACCGCTTAAGGATGAAGACAGAATGCCTTGGCTTTTGAATTTAGCCCGAAATATAAGGGACTGGAATAAAGGTCGCGGTGCTGTTATTGCCTGTTCTGCATTGAAAGAGGAATACCGCCGGATGCTATCGGGCGACGGGAATGCAAAAGTAGTTTTTATATACCTTGAAGGCGATAAAAGTTTTATTTCGGCGAGAATGAAAGCGAGAAGGGAACATTTTTTTCAGGAACCTTTGTTGGAGAGTCAGTTTGAGGCGTTAGAGCCTCCTGTTAATGCAATTACGATGAAGATAGATGCTCCCCCGTCGGAGATATGCGACGGAATCTTAAATAAACTTGCAGGCCTCGGGTGACAAATTGGAACGCTCCGAGATGATGCCGCAGGTTTTAGTAAGTATCGTTATGCCCGTATATAATGCAGAGGACTTTTTGGACAGGTCTATCGGAAGTGTCCTAAGGCAGAGTTATACCAATATACAGCTTATACTCGTTAATGACGGGTCAACTGACCGCAGCGAAACGCTGTGCAATAAATATGCTCTTTCTGATAAAAGGGTTTATGTAATAGCACAAGACAACCGCGGGCCTGCTGCTGCAAGGAATACAGGAGTGCGCTGTGCGTCGGGAGACTTCATATTTTTTTTGGATGCGGATGATTTTATTGATGATGAAGCCATAGAGATATTGATTGCGAATTATTACGAACACCAGCCTGACATGGTCATGGCTAATTTCAGGAAGATCGAAAACAACGGAGCGGTAATAAAACAAAGCGTTGCCTTTCATCCCGAGGCCGGACCGTTTGAAGATGAAAAAAAAGTGTTATACAAAACAGATATAATGTCGTACGTGAGCCACTTTCTGAAACATCCCAGCAACCATCTGATTAGCTACTGCTGGGGAAGGTTATACAAGGCGTCGGTTATTAAGGACAAAGGCCTCGTTGCTGACGAATCAATGCGCCTGTTTGAGGATTTTGTTTTTAATCTCGAATATTTAAAGCATACGGATAAAATAATTTTTGTTAACAAGGCGCTGTATGTTTATGCTATGCACAACAGCCATTTGTCTGCGAGCATGGCTATAGTTAACAGTGAAAGTCTATTGCATGACATGAATGTATTCAGAATGAATACGGCTGAGTTTTTTGGTCAACATGCGGGTTTGTCCTGCATATCTGCCGAAAAAGAGATAGGTCATGCACTTGTACATTACGTGATTATTTTTATGGTCCGCTCCTGCAGGAGTCTTGCAAAACAGAACAGGAGAAGAATTTATGAAGAGATAGACAAACTAGTAAATTCCGCTCTTTTGAGGGATTGCCTGAGTCATTATTCCCCATCTAAAGGCAACAGCATAGTGCTGCCCCTTTTGATAAGACTGAAATTAACAGCTTTAATAATACTGGTCTGCAGACTCAAGGCATATAAAAGATACGGCGGGAGTAAAGGCGAATAGATGTTAAAAGAAAATGTCATAAAAGAAATCAAAGCCGGGGATCTGCCTGTGGTGATAGCCGGGGCAGGCATTGTGGGCGGGGTTTTGTTGTCTGTCTGTAAAGATGCAGGCATAGAAGTCGATTGTTTTTGCGACAGCAGCATGAAGATTGCAGGTTCTGAATTTTGCGGGAAGGAGGTAATCCCTACTCCGGGATTGAGGGAAAGACATAAAGATGCGGTTATTTTAATATCCGTCGCCGCCATAAAGGATGTTGTTGATCTCCTCGAGGGCATCGGTTTTTACCACTGGCATGCTGGAGGTTTGTTATTAAGGGACATTGATTTTTCTTGCGCCAATCCGGGCTCAGCCATAGATTACACGAAGTTTGCGATAGAGAACTGCATATTGTGTCATGACGGCTATCTGCATCCTGAAAAACTTTTTTTAAGGAGCATAGATATTATTATTACCGAACGCTGCTCTTTAAGATGCAAGGATTGCTCCAACCTTATGCAGTATTACGAGAAGCCGAGGGACTCCGATTTGGATATGTTGTTGAAGTCTATAGATGCGTTTTGTTTGGTGGTCGATGAGGTGATGGATTTCCGTATTATCGGCGGTGACGCTTTTATGAATAAAGAGTGGCCTGTAATTGTAGAAAGACTTACCACGGAGCCAAAGGCAAAACGGGTTCTTTTATATACAAACGGCACTATTGTGCCGAAGCTTGCGGATATTGCTCATTTTAAAAATACCAAGGTGGCGGTTATTATAACGGACTACGGTGTTTTATCCAGAAAACTGCATGAATTAAGAGATATACTTGAAGAACATAAAATTGCTTATCATATATTGAAACCGGCTGAATGGCTTGATTGCGCTCAAATAGCACCCCATAAACGCGGTGCAGAGGGGAATAGGGAAATATTCAGGAACTGTTGCGCCAAGAATATGGCTACTCTGTCTGACGGAAAGCTTTTCAGATGCCCGTATGGGGCCAACGCTAACAGGTTGTTCGCGGTCCCCGACTGCAAGATTGATTACGTTGATATTTATAGCAGGGTTCTCGACGGGGTAAATGTAGGAACTATAAAAGATGCTGTAAAAAATTATCTTTTGAATAAGGAATATCTGGAGGTATGCGATTATTGCAATGGTAGGCCGTTGTCGGGTAAAGAGGTAACTCCTGCAGTGCAGGTGGACAGGCCTTTAGCTTATCCCAGGTATGTGGTTGCGTAGCGTAGAATATTAATGAAGGAGAATACTAACATGCCATTTCAAAGCCCTAGGTCAAAGGAAGAGACCGATAGAAGAAGCATTCTTATGCGGGAGAAGCCTTACGTTTACGAAAAGGTTATGAAATTCGACGAAAAGCTTAGGCGCGGCGAAAGCATCGCTATTATTCAGTTTCAGTATAATTACTCATGCAATTTTACATGTGAACATTGCTCGGTCAAAAGATTTCAGGGCAAGACTAACAAACGGTCATTTGCCATAGCGGATGTCAGAGAGCTTTTCAGGCAGGCTGACGAAATGGGGCTTGCGCGCGTGACTATTACCGGCGGGGAGCCGTTAACCTTCAAAGATTTCGATGATTTGGTGGCAGCTATCGATCCTCAGAAGTTTTATATTAACTGCGATACCAACGGCTGGCTTTTGGATGAGAAGAAGGCTGTTCATATAAAGGGCATAGGCGTTGACAGAGTTCAATTGAGCTTAGATAGTTTTAATCCCGAAGAACATGACCGGTTCAGGGGCGTAAAGGGCGCTTACGAGAGGGCCATGAAATCGGTCGATATAGCCTTAAAAGCAGGCTTAGGTATTTTTATGCAAACTGTTGTTACTAAACAGCGGCTTTATACGGATGAATTTATCAAGTTTATCGAACATTTTAATAATATGGGCATAGGGGTATTTGTAACATACGCAAAGCCTGTCGGCGCATGGGAGGGGAATTTCGATGTTTTGGTGGATAAGGGAGATATGAGGTATATGGAGGAACTCGAAAAAAAATATAAAGTATTTACCCACTTAACTTCGGCCTATGGCCTCAATATGGGCTGCATATCTGTCAAGGGGATGTTTTCGGTAACGCAGTACGGAGATGTTCTGCCCTGTCCCTATATTCATACTTCTATCGGAAATGTTTTTGAGGAGCCTTTGAAAGACATTGTTGATAGAGGGCTTGGCATTAAGCATTTCGGGGAATATGTAGATACCTGCATTATTGCGGAGGACAGGGATTTTATAAATAATTATGTGGCTAAAAAGATTTATGGCAAGCCTCTTCCTGTGTCGTGTTCCGAGGTTTTTGCGGACGAGGATAGAACGCGGAGGCCTTTTAATGAAGACGCCAGGCTGTTTAAGAAATAAACCGGGAGAACCATGGAAATCTCCAATGCTATAGCTGCCTTAGACAAACTTGTACCTAATCCCGCCGTGGGATTGCCTGACGATCTGTTTTATTACATCAGCCGGACAACACCTCTTGTGAATGTCGATCTTTTAATAAAAGATGAAAATGGACGGACGCTTCTGGCTTGGCGGGATGACCGGTATTCCGGCACCGGATGGCATGTGCCGGGAGGAATAGTCAGGTTTAAGGAGACGTTTGAGGAGCGGATAAGAAAAGTGGCAGAGACCGAAATAGGAAGCGATATTTCTTTTGAATTTGATCCCGCTCCAATAGCCCTGAACCAGCTCATAAATAAAGACCGTGATCTGAGGGGGCATTTCATATCTGTTTTGTATAAGTGCTTTGTTCCATCCCGATTTGTTCCCGAAAATAAAGGGCTTTCTCCCGAAGATGCGGGATATCTTAGGTGGCATGATCATTGTCCCTCAAATCTGATTAAATATCACGAAATATACAGGGCGTTTATATAAGCCCGAATCGAACGGACGGTCAAAGAGTTTTAATATGAAAGCAAGAGTCATCAGCGGACAGGCGCCGGGCGGCAATAGAACAAGGCTTGCCGAGGTTCTACCCCTGGCAGCACCATTTGTTCTGCAGATATTCCCTGTATATGCCTGCAATTTTAAATGCAGCTATTGTATTTTCTCGGTCGATAAGGCAAAGAGGCATTTTATTTCAGACAGGGTAAATATGGATTTCGGCCTTTATAAAAAGTGTATGGACGAAATTGCGATGTTTTCCGAAAAATTGAAAGTGCTGCGCTTTGTCGGCATAGGCGAGCCGCTGCTCCACAAAGACATAGCGGCCATGATCGAATATGCTGTTTCAAAAGATACGGCGAAAACAGTCGAGATTTTAACTAATGCTTCGCTTTTGACTCCGCAGTTGTCTAAGGACCTTATTGCGGCAGGACTCTCCAGGCTGGTTGTATCGCTGCAGGGCACATCAGCGGAGAAATATCTCGAAATCTGCTCCTCTAAGGTGGAGTTCGAGATGCTTGTCGAGAATCTGCGGTATTTTTATGACAACAAGGGCAGCGCTCAGGTTTATATTAAAATTGTTGATTGCGCGCTGGAGGGCAATGCTGATGAGCAGAAATTTTTTGATATTTTTGGCGACATTTGTGACACGATAGCTATCGAACATGCTGTTCCCATTCATGCAGGCGTAGATTATGAACGGCTGTCAGTGAATCGGGATCAAGAGGTTACCCAGTTCGGTCTGCCGGTGTCGGAAGTCCATATCTGTCCGCAGCCCTTCTTTACGATGCAGATAAATCCGGATGGCAAAGTTGTTCCGTGCTATTCTTTCGAATACCCTGAAATTATGGGGGACTGCAATGAAGAGCCTGTGCATAAAATATGGATCGGTCCGAAGTTCCAGGAGTTCAGGCGTACTATGCTTGATGGCGCAAAAAATGTGGGCGGGACATGTGAAAACTGCAATATCATCAAATACAGGCTGTTTCCTGAGGACGTACTGAACAATGACGCTGAGCGGCTTAAAAAGTTTTATACATATTGAGAATTAATTTTTAATAACTAAATGGAATTCAAAAAATGTCTAACTATAAAGAAGCCCTTATAGAATTGTTTAAGCAGCCATCTGTGCATAATAATTCTTTCAGCTATATAGATTTGCTGAGAGATAAAAAGATAATTGTTTATGGTGCTGGAGGGGGGGCGGTTAGCTTTTTTACTTTTGTTTTGAGACGATATGGATTAAAGGCTCAAATAGTGCTTGATCGCAAATTCCAATCTGGAGATTTTTATTTGGATGTTCCGAGCTGCGCTCCTTTTGAATATCAACCGACAGAAGATGAAAAAATAGATGCCATTGTAGTTGTTACTGTTATAACAAAACAATATCAAGAGGAAATTTTCAAATGCCTGAAAAGTATGGGGTTTAGAAATATAATATTGTCAAGCGATATATACGAATATCATCTTTTGCATCCGCCAACCGAGCTTATAGAAAGAGGATTTGATTACTATTTAGATAACAAAGAAAAAATTTTGTCTTGCTTAGACATTTTTTCTGACAATTTGAGTTCTAACGTATTTGTTAGCGTTGTTGAAACTCATATAAAGAAAAGCCCGACTGCTATATCTATCAGTCCAATGGAAGAGCAGTATTTCCCGAGAGATATAAATTTAAGCAAAGGATATTCACGTTTTATAAATTGTGGTGCTTACAACGGCGACACAGTGCTAAAGCTAAATGCCTTGTATGGCAAGATTGATTTGATAGTATGTTTCGAACCTGATTCTGAGAATTTCGGATCGTTATCAAAATATCTATCAGCAAAACATAGCGAAATAGCACAAAGTGTGATGGCATTTCCATGTGGAGTTTTTAGCCATGAAACACAACTTCGTTTTTCATGTGGTGATAAAGTTAACAGTGCAATTTCGGATGAAGGCGATTCAGTTGTTCAGTGTGTTTCTCTGGATCATGTAATACCTGGTTGCAAACCAACTTTTATTCAAATGGATGTGGAAGGGGCCGAGTTAGAGGCGCTAAAAGGTGCAGAAGCTCTCTTAAAAGAAAATAAGCCAGACCTTGCTATTTGTGTATATCATGCACCAAACCACATATGGGATATACCGCTTTACCTTGAGAGCTTATGTCTGGGATATGTTTTTTATTTGAGAAATTATACTTCATTTGTAGCGGAAACAGTGCTTTACGCTACTGTTCCAAAGGAATAAATGTCTTATATACCTTTAAAAACATATCAAGGATTGTCAATAGATGAACTTAAGACATTGATTAATGGTCGTGATATTTATATATGGGGTTGCGGACATTTAGGCCGAATCATAAAAAGATATTTTGATAAAAACGGATTAACGGTTAAAGCATTCTGCGACATTAATCCTAAATTGAAAATAACGGACAATCTAAAGGTCATTAATCCAAAGGAGATTTTTAATTCTGTCAGATTCAAAAAAGCTTTTATAATGATAGCATCTGTACAGCATAAGGATGCGATGGAAAAGGATTGCCTTGACGCCGGATTGTTAAAAAATAATGATTATTTAAGTTATGTTCGGATATCTCGCCCTGAAGTGGCAATAGATGTTGCAGGTAAATGTAATGTAAGATGTTCAAGTTGCCCCCATGGCAATATGGAGAATTTGCGACCGGAAGGATATATGACTGCAGCGGTCTATAAGCGAGTATTAAATAAATTGCTTACCGAAAGGCCATCCTTAATGAATATAGAACTTTTTACCTGGGGGGAGCCTTTTTTGAATCCCGACCTTCCAGAGATAATTCAAATGACCGAAAAATTGGTTCCTTGTACTGTAGCCACGAATTTACAAACGGCAGACATATTAGAAGATGTAATTAAGGCAGAACCCAGTCAACTGATTATTTCTACAAACGGATATAAGGAATCATACGAAACTGGTCGTATTGGCGCTTCATGGAAGTTATTTTTTGACAACCTCCATTTATTAAAAGAACTTATCGACAAATATAATCCCAAAACCCAAGTTGCTGTTTTGTATCACCTTTACCGGAATAATCAAAAGCAGGATTTAGATGATATGCGTAATCTTTGTTTGGGGCTAGGGTTAAGACTTTACACTACATGGGCGTATTTAAATCCTTACGATAAAATCCTTGATTATTGTGAGGGCCGAGATATAGGCTTACAAGCTAAGAGTATAATGGATATCTTACCGTGTGACTTAAACCATGCCTTGGAGTTTGCAAAAGCAGATGCGCAAAAGCCATGCTTGTGTCAGAGGATTTTTCCAATAATTAACTGGGACCTTTCAGTATCGCTTTGTCATACATATTATGGTCCGGTAATTGCGAATAATTTTCTGGATATTTCTCTGAATGAGTTGGTAAATTTGCGACATCATCAAGCACAATGTGAAATATGCCAGAAGCACGGGCTCCATCGACTTGACATCGAAGTGCTGCTAAAAAAATACCATACATTCAATATGTTAATAAATAGTTAGGAAAAGGACAATCAGATGTTAAGTGGAGTTTATCGTAATCCTACTACTATATTTTTTGGAAGGGGTGTTGAATTAACTGTTGGCGAAGAAGTAAAAAAATACTCAAAAAAAATATTACTACACTATGGTGGTGAGAGTTTTAAAAAATATGGTTTGTATGAAAAAGTTGCAAATTCATTAAAATCTTCAGGAATCGAGTTTATTGAACTTGGCGGGGTGAAATCTAATCCAGAGGCAGGGTTGATATATGAAGGTATAAATATCTGTAGGAAAGAAAAGATTGATTTTATATTGGCTGTTGGAGGTGGAAGTGTTATCGATTCTGCTAAGACTGTTGGAATAGGGGTTCCGTATGAAGGCGATTTTATTGATTTTTTCAATAAAAAACAAATCCCACAAAAGAGTCTTAAAATTGGAACTATTCTTACAGTTCCAGGATCTGGCAGTGAATCTAGCGATGGTGCTGTTATTACAAATGAAAGGGTTAAGGTGAAATATGATTGCGGTAGCCCTGTTATGTACCCTGTATTTTCGATGTTAAATCCGGAAATTACTTTTACGGTTCCTCGGCAGCACACATTTTGTGGGATTGTTGATGCTATAACACATGTATTGGAAAGATATTTTTCCAATACTGCATATGTAGATTGCTCCGACAGAATTTGCGAAGGGCTTGTTAAAACCTTAATGAAATACGCTCTTCTTGTCGATAAAGAGCCTGATAATTATGAGGTACGCGCGGAAATAATGTGGGGCTGTAAACTTGCTCATGATAATACTGCAGGTTTTGGCAGGAAACAGGACTGGGCTAGTCACAAGATTAGTCATGAAATTGGCTCACGGTATGCCGTGGCTCATGGTGCTATTTTGGCTGTTATTTTTCCTGCTTGGATGAAATATGTGTATAAAACAAATGAACAAATATTTTTACAGTTTGCCAATAGAGTCTTTGACATAGAAAAAGGTGCGCTGGAAAACAGTCAGGCAATATTGGTGGCTATAGATAAATTCCAGCTTTTTTTGAAAGCTATAGGGATGCCTTCAACACTTCAGGAGATAGGTCTTATCAATAAAACAGAATTTGCTGATATAGCTAATAATTGTGTTTCTGTTATGCCTAGCGGTACTATAGGCAATTTCGTTAGATTGTCAACGCAGGACATTGAGTTGATTTTAAATTCATGCTTTTAATAATTTCTATTTCAAGGGGGAAATTATTGCTATGAAAAACAATAATACATTTTGTCGGGGTAACTATCGTGTCTATACCGCAAAAGATGCATCTGATTTATTTAAGGGACGCGATTTATATATATGGGGTGCAGGACAAAAGGGTAGGGGCTTTAAGCTTGCTTTAAATCGGAATGGGTTTCCGGTAAAAGCATTTCTAGATAGTTCTCCTTTGCTTATTGGGACGGAGTATGGAGGAGTTCCAATTCTTGATCCGAAGATTGTTTTAAATAATCCCAAAACCTGCAAATCTTCTTTTATCCTTGTTGCAAGTGTAGACAAGAAAAATAAAGAAATGTTTGCATTATGCGAAAGTGCCGGATTAACAAAAAACAAGGATTTTATAAATATTCAGGAATTATCCCCTTTTTATCCTACCGTAGAAATTTCCGGGGTATGTAATTTGAGATGTTTAAGTTGTCCCAGAGGTGATTCTGCACACCTACCACAAAAAGGTGGTTTCATGACCGCTGATTATTATTCCAGAGTTATAGATAAGCTTATAAAGGAAATTCCCTTTTTATATTTAGTTGATTTATATATTTGGGGGGAGCCATTACTTAATCCTGAATTGTCAGAAATAATAAAGATCAACACTAATCTGGGGATAGCAAGTGGTATTTCATCAAATTTAAATGCCGGTAAATATCTTGAGGATGTCATTAAGGCCTCACCTGCTCAAATCAGGGTTTCTGTTTCAGGTTATGGTGAGAAAAATTATGAAATTACACACAAGGGAGGACGTTGGGAGATTTTCTACCAGAATCTTTTATTGTTAGCCGAATATATAAATAAGTATCAGACGAATACAATAGTGGAAGTTTATTATCATGTTTATAAGAATAACCTAAATGAATCTAAGCAAATGCGAGAATTATGTGAAGAAAATGGATTTCGTTTTCATCCTGTCTTAGCGATGTTATTAGCTGATCATGCCTTTGATTATTGTGAAGGCAAGGGGTTAAGCGATGAAGCAAAAAAGGCTGGAGATTTAATGTTAATAGGCTTAGAGAAGTTGATTCAAAATGGAATAAAGGAGCGTCATAAGCAGTGTTTGCTAAATCGTGTGCTTCCGGTTATCAACTGGGATATGTCTGTTATGCCATGTTGCAATTATTCCTATCATAAATTGGCTGATAATTATTTAGAAATTTCGCTTGACGATATTATTAATTTGCGACACACACATTCTTTATGTGTAAAATGTCAGAAATATTCACTGCATAGATATTTTAATCCTATGTATTATTCGGACTATGTCAATACGTTAGTGTGCTAACCATTTATATGGGATTGGCTTAAATATTGATGATAGGAAAAATAAAAATAGCAATATTGGGGGCTTCCTCACATATAGCAAAAGGACTGATAAATAATTTCCTCAGCAGCAAAGATTTTAAATTGTATTTATTTTCAAGGACACAGCGTAATGTTTGTGATTTTCTTCGCTCTATAGGCATATCCGAAACCGGTTGCGAGATTCACGAAGGCTACGATAATTTTGCCGATTCTTCTTACGATGCGGTAATCAACTGCGTTGGGGTTGGAACCGCAAGGAAGCTGCAGGGTGATTATACGAAATATTTTACGGTTACCGAAGAGTATGACAATATGGTTCTAAGGTATCTGAATAATAATTGCCCTGGAGCCCTTTATATCAGCTTGAGCAGCGGCGCGGTTTACGGCAGGGAATGTTCTGTTCCTGCAGAAGAAGATTCTCTGAATTGTATCAGGGTTAATAATATCGCTCCGGAAGATTATTATGCTGTTGTCAGGCTTAATGCGGAAGCAAAGCACAGGGCGTTCAAAGGGCTGAAGATAGTTGATCTCAGGATATTTTCGTATTTCAGCAGGTTTGCGGATCTGGCTGACGGCTATTTCATCACGGACATTATTGACTGTATCATGAATAATAAAATTCTAATTACCGACGGGGCTGATATGGTTCGGGATTATCTTCACCCGGATGACCTTTTCTCTATGATAGTAAAATGCATTAATGCAGGGGGCATTAATGCAGCCTTTGATGTCGTAAGCGCCAGGCCTGTTAAGAAAAAAGAGATTATCGAATATTTTTTTTCGCAATACGGCTTGAGATACAAGATTGAACAGGCTTTGGGAGAAGATAGTGCAACCGGATTTAAAAGCGTTTACTATTCAAATTACAGGTCTGCTGAGAAAATTGGTTATTCGCCTAAATTCAGCTCTAAGGATACAATAATACAGGAATCAAATTGTATTTTAAAATCCAAGAACGTATGAATAATTTGCCATAAAAAATTAACAGAAAGACAGGATGAATCACAGTTATAAAATTACGATTGCGCTTCTTACCCATAACCGATGCGAAAGTGGCTTTCTTAAAGAGTCTCTTGAGGCTATTCTGGCGCAGACTTATACCGATTTTGAACTGTTGGTTGTTGATAATCATAGTACAGATAATACAGCGGAATTTGTGATGGGTTATGAAGACCCACGTTTGACATATATTCGTCAGCCTTCCGGAGGTAATGCGAGTACTAGTTACATACGTTCGTCAATCATGGGTCGTGGTGAATATATTATCATGGCCCATGACGATGATATAATGGAGCCGACTATGATTGAACGGCAGATTGCCTTCATCGAAAATAATCCTGAGCTTCTGGTTGTATCCAACAATGTTTCACTCATTGATGATTCCGGTGTTTTGATTCAGCCCAGTTTGTATGAACTCGATGGTGATATAGTTTTTAGAACATCCGAGTACATAAAGAAATATTTTGATGAAAAGTTCTGGCTTCCTGCTCCGACACTGCTTTTTAAACGGCAAGACTATGTTAAAGCTGTTTCAAGATGGCTCGGCACAAAGGATACAGCTTATCTTGCAAGTGGTGATATCTGGATACTGTTTACACTGAATCTTCAGGGATCTATCGGATTGCTTGCCGATCCTCTGCTGCGGTATCGTCAACATAAAGGACAGGAATCCAGAAATGTTGATCAGGGCTATCCGATGATTGAGGCCATTCAATTATTTTTAAAAAATAATTACCGAAAGAAGAGGTTACAACCACATTTGGCTGCTATTCATGCTTTTCTGACGCGTTTCAGAACTCAGGATTCTTTTTTTAAAACCAATACAAAAAATCAAATATTAAGCAAACTGTCAAGCCTGAAAAAAAATTGGGAAAAGAATGTTATGCCGGAGAATAGGGCATTAGATACAATATTGCCATTCGAAATATGTCTATATCTATTTGGGCTTAAGCCTTCGGTGCCTGTTGGTGCCTTTTCTCAATTAAAATTGACGTCAGCAAAAGGTGGTGGCAGGCGTGGGTTTAGAAACTGGTTGTCTGCACTACAAAACGGACGGAATTTATTTGACTCCCAGAATAGTTTGAAGAAAATAGCAGTCTTGGGCAGTATGCTGAATGCTTATCTCATTATAGAGAGTGCACAGCAGTCAGGAATAGATGTGCTAGGATGTTTTGATTCAAGTCCGGCAAGAATTGGCAAGCAGGTATTGGATATTCCGGTTTATCCAATTGAAGATTTGTTTGAAAGATCAAAGAACCTTGATGCAATTATACTGAGCAGCGAACATGATCAGGAAGATGCATTAAAGATGATACTGAAAAAGCATCTTAAACAAAACCAGGATTTGCCTGTAATTTCCTGGAAAGACCTTGCCGAAAGGAGCATGCATCAATGTTGTCCCGGTTAAAGGATGATATAGGCACAAAGAAGGTATGCCTGTTCGGAACAGGCGCGCTTTTTGACGACTGTTTCGGCCAGTTTGTGCTGTTTTTAGGCAGGGAGCCCGATTTTTTATGCGATAATGCGCAAAAGAAGTGGGGAAAGGTGTTTCATGGAATAAAGTGCGTTTCTCCTGAAGAACTGCGAAAAATGCGCGAGGAAGTTACGGTAATAATCACAGCCAGAAAATATGAAGATATTCATAAGCAACTCCGGGACATGGGGCTTAAAGATGTATTTGTTTCCTGTTATGACAGACGATACAACAGTCTCAGCGCGTTCAAAAGGATACAAGATAATAGCCTAGGGTTAGGGGCGTCGATTTTTAATAATACGGTAAAAGGCAAATGGACGCTTATTACCGGGGCAGCGCGTGGAGTGGGCAGGCAGATTGCTGTAGAAATGGCGAAACTTGGATCAAACATAATCGCGCACAGCCGCTCTGCCTCTCATGTTGCCGGACTTGTGGACGTTTGCTCCGACTTTGGCGTTAAGGTTGTGCCTGTTGCTGCCGAACTCGGTAATCCTTCTGAAGTGGAGGCGATGCTTTCGGAGCTGTCGTGTTTAGCGCCACAGATAGATATAGTGTTTAACAATGCTGCTGTTTCACCACCCTGTCCTTCGGGCTTTTGGTCTATGCCTTCTGGGGATTTCGTTACGAGTTACGCCGTCAATACGATCGCCCCTGTCCTTATCTGCCGTGAAATTATTCCGCAGATGATACAACGCGGATTCGGCCGCGTGATCAACATCACCAGCAGTATTCAAAAAAGACCGGGGGAAATGGCTTACGCCTGCAGCAAGGCTGCTCTGGATAAATTCGTTTTCGACCTTGCCCCATCCCTTGAGGGCACCGGAGTTATGATTACCCTGGCCGATCCGGGTTGGTTAAGAACCGATATGGGCGGTGATATCGCGGCGCATCCGGTGGAAAGCGTTATTCCGGGTGTTTTGTTGGGGGCGCTTCTTGACGGAGATATAAACGGCCGTTGGTTCAGTGTGCAGGATTATGCCGGCTTGAGCATCGAGGATGCCGTGCTGAAAGCAAAAATTTATTATAGTCAGGGATAAGATCAAGCATGCCCCTTAAAGAATTTCTACCTGATGATACCGTAAAGACCTGCTGTAAACTGGAGAGCGGATTGAATTTGGCTGTAGACGGCCTGCGAGCTTGCACGAGGGGCGCTTTGATGCCGCCACTGTTCTGCAATGTCGAAGAACTCTCCCGGGGCATGATAACCAGGGACTTTATTGTCGGTAAGAGGAAAGAATACATACGGATGCTTAACGATGACGCCAGCGATATGGATTGCAAACGCTGTCTCATGGTTGAGCAGAAACGCTATGGCGATATCTTATTCTCGGGGTTAGGACATATAGATCTGCAGCATTACAGCATCTGCAATCTGCGCTGCACCTATTGCACATACACGCGTGAGGATTTACACCTTTCTGAGCAGTATGACGCCCTGTCGGTTCTGAAACAGTTTTCTCAAGATGATGTGCAATGGAACTCTCATGTGGATTTTGCGGGTGGCGAACCTACACTTTTGGAAAACCTTGAGGCCTATTTGGATTTTTTTCGCACACGTAGAATACGGGTGCTTATGCATACCAATGCGGTCAAATTCCATCAGGCGATTTATGACGGGATTTCAGACGGTTCTATTTACTGGGTTATCACCTCTGTGGATGCCGGCACTCCATCCACATTTAAAGCCTTAAGAGGACAGGACAAATATCTCAGGGTAATCGAGAATCTGAGCCGATATGCTGCTGCCGGAAGCAAAGGCAAAGGCATGCTTGCGGTAAAGTATATTTTCTGTGACTCTAATTGCGGTGATGATGATATTACGGGCTTCGCTTATGCCATGCTGGCGCTTCGACCCCAGCAGGTGTGGTTGACTTTTGATTTCACGCCGCTCTCTTCGGGTCGTTCAGGGCATGACTATTCGGGCCAAATCGAAGCTTATGCAAAACTGTATCTGCTTCTGAAAAAACATGGTATCGAGGCCTTTCACTACTACAAGGAGGCCATAGCCTCTGTAAGCAAAGAGGGCAAGGACATTATGGACCAAATCATGAAGGCCATTGAACGGCTTGGCTGTGATATCCCGCTTGATATTCCGGATCTGTTTTTCGTGGATTTTAGAAATAATAATATTTCGGCAGGGTTTGATACGGACAAATTTTCTGTTCGCCCTTTCAAAATAACCCACAAAGGCGGACAATCAGAAAGGTGGTCGCTTGCCGGAAAGCGCATCCTGTTGGCTCCGGCTTGCGCGCTCACGCAAAACCTCTTGTCCGACCCTGAGATTCAGAATGCCGCATGGATAGGGTTTGTAGATCGCAACCCGATTCAGCACGGAAAAACTATCGAGGGCAGGACTATTTATGGTTACGAAACGATTGGATCGTTGGATATAGATGCTATTCTTGTAGCCTCGCCAGAAAAACACAGGCGGGATATTCTGGACGTTGTTTATAAAAATTCTCCGGATAGTGTCCAGATAGCGGAGATGGTTGACTGAACCTAATGCCTGATATAGCGGAACAATATAAGCAAAGGGTATCTTCATATATCGAGGAGATTAAGGTTTCCGGCGAGCCGGTCGTTATATTCGGTGCCGGGCGTGCGGGATGGCACATCATGAAGGTGTTGGAATATCACAAAGTGTCTGTCACAGCATTTTCAGATAACGATCCGGCTAAACAGAAAACATATTATAATTGCCAGGTATTGTCACCAGAGGAGATTGCCCGGAGATTCCCAGGGGGCAGGGTATTCCTTGGTCTATTTGTGCCTGATACCGCCCGTTCGATTAAAAAACATTTTCAACTGCTTAACTTCAGGAAAATACATTATGACACTGCCGCCTTTTTTTTCGTATTTTTAGTTGAGGTCGCGGGCCGGATATGCGACGAAGAGAAACTGGCGCGGAGCATTCAGATCCTTTTCGAAAATTACGAAGAAGGTGCGACACACTATGGCTATACAAAGAAAAACTATTTTGTCTCCCCTTTCGTAACAAGCGTTATTACACAAAAATGCTCATTGCGATGCCGTGATTGCGCCCAATTGATACCGTATTATGAGAATCCAGTTCATTTTTCGGCGGAGTCCGTTATCGATGATCTCACCCGATATGCCGAGGCGTTTGATGTTGTTCCGGAAATAAGTTTTCACGGCGGAGAGCCGTTTCTTCATCCTTACCTCAAGGATATCTGCTTACAGGCTGCAGCGATCCCTAACATTATTTTTATCAGTTTTGTTACGAACGGTACGATTATGCCCTCTGAAGATACATTGCGTGTGTTATCCTCATGCGGTGCGGATGTACACCAAAGCGGTGGTTACGGGCCCCTTTCACGAAAGCAGGACGCACTGTTTGAGGCTTTTGGCAGGCACAATATCTATTCCGACGTTATGTTCTGCCTGCCGACCGAAATGTGGATTCAATCATCGCCATATAATAAGCATGCCCGTCCTGCGGCAATCAATAAAGAACTTTACAAAAAGTGCGTATCGGGCAAGATATGTTGTCAGATAATGGATGGCGAACTGCATAGATGTCCATTATCGGCGCACGGCGGCCGTCAGGGATTGGTGCCCCTAAACACGGCCGATTTTGTTCGGCTGCATGGATCTGGCAGGTCCGAAAGCGGCCTCACATCTGACATCCGTGCCTTTCTGACAAGGGAGCAAGCGATAAGCGCATGCGATTATTGCGATCCCGAGGGCGGCACATTGGTGCCTCCGGCTATACAGCTGCCAAGGTGAGTTTGTCAGGAAATATGGACGGAATGAACGGACATCTAAAGAAAACAAGAAACTGCATCGAACCATGGAGGACTGTTCAGTTCGATGCTACAGGAAATATCTCTCCTTGCTGCAGCGGGACGATGAAAGGCAATTTCGGAAATATTAATACCGATTACTTTGATGCTGTGCAGAAGGGGGGCTTCATAGGACTTTTCCTGAATGAAGACTACCGGAGGCTGCGCAACGGCTTGTTGACCGGAGAATTGCCGGCCCCCTGCATATCCTGCCGATCTGTCTATGAAGAGGACATAACTACTGAAGAGCTACAGAAGAAGGTTATCGATCATCTCGAAAGCCAAGGCATTAATGCTGTGGGAGCCGAGCTTGCAACAGTGTATGCATTTAGTGAAGGCGGTGGGAATATCACAAACAGATGCAACTTCTCATGTGTTTATTGCGCACATTCAGGAGAAGGTGGACATGCAGGTTATTATCGAGCCGAAATGGATCGTGACCATTTCTTAGAGTTTATAGATTTTCTTTGCAGCCGGGGGCTTAAGATATTTAATTTTTGCGGCATTGGAGAATTGACCGCTTATCCGGAGTGGCAGAGGGTGTGCGGCATTATTATGCAGAGGCACCCGCAATTGAGGCTCAGGCTCATCTCAAACTTTGGCAGGGAATTCAAAGATTCAGAACTGGACATGTTGTCGCGGTTCGATCTGGTGCATGTAAGTTGCGATACACTTGACGAGCAAACCTATTCGTGGCTGCGAAAAGGGGGAAGGCTTCCAATATTGCTCGACAATATTCGTCGGTTGAGGGAAAGGTTCTCCGGCGACCCGGGGAAGGATCCTAAACTTGCCTTTAATGTTACGGTGACCGATATGGTTGTGGATAAGCTGGAGGGGTTGTTCAGGTTCGCAGCTGCCAACAATATGTTTGTTCATTTGAGCGCACTTTTTGTTATGCCCGGCTCAATCTCTTCCAAAAAAGGCTGCGTCAAGAAGATATCCGACATGCCTGTTTCACAGACCCTTCATGTCAGGGAAGTATTTTATGACCTGCCGCGCCGCATGAAGGCAGAGAATCCGCTCTCCGGTGTATGGGAGTACAAATTTCTTTATAAAAGCATAATGCAAAAAGCGGATGCAATTTCTTACGATAGATTCGTACCACAAACAGATGAACTGATTTATCAACTGTTCCATAAACTTTCTCAAAAAGACAAAAGCGCTTATTTGAGGAAGTTCTGGCTTTCCTTTGACGAAGAAGTGAAGGGCATTTTCATCAGTGCAGGAACCGGTATCGAAATCAGGCTGCCGTTTGTTTCAGGGGAAATCGTTTATCGTGCAGTCTGGTGCCGTGATCGCGGAGACGGCAATTTGGACATCTTGTTCGGTCCGCTCGAAGAAGCGGCGGCAACTCTCGAACTCACCGTAGCTGCTGAAAATTGCGGTGCGCGATATGATCATATGCTTTTTGAAGTAGTATCATATGGCCAGTCGGCCAATGAATTAAAGACTGTCCGCTATCTTTCACCGGTTCTTCCTGATGGAGAAGGCGCTTATTATATGGTGAGAGAGGCCTTTTTGATGGAGGATGAAGAGGCTGTGGCTCAAAAGCTGGTCGATTCGCAGGATCCGATTGTCATTTGGTGCGCCGGACTTAGAGCTCTTCAGTTGCTTTCAGGCACATGCATGGGCAAAGCCAATATAAAGATGATCATAGATGGAGACCCTTCAAAAAAGGGGCAGCTGTTTTGTGGAAGGATTATCCATTCTCCGGAGGAGTTCGGAGATTTTGGAGGGAAAATAGTAGTTCTTCACGCCTCCTGTCCGGAGCAGGTGGAACTGAATATTCGCCGCTTGGGCATAAACAATGAAATTGTTATACTTTGAACGGCCGTTGACGAGAGACAAGGGGCGCATTGATGGATAAGTATCAGAGTATGATTTCTAAGCTATTTGAACCGGATGCATTTTCTGAAGACGCCTTTTATATGGACAGGGAATTCAGGGGTCGGAAGCTTATAGTATATGGCGCCGGGGAGTCCTTTCATTATTTCAAAGAGGTTGTGATGAGGCAGTACGGATACATTCCATCTGTTGTGTTGGACAGAAAGTTCAAGGCCGGTGATACTTTCGAGGGAATACCGGCCTGTTCACCAATAGAGTACAAACCATCCGAGGACGAAAAACAGAACAGCATTGTTGTTGTTTGCCTTGGCAAACAGTTTATCTTTGAGGAAGTTTTTCAGACTTTCAGCAGGATGGGATTCCGCCGGATTATTTCCCTGAGAGACATTTATGAAATACACAATACATTTTGTTTACCGGAGGAGCTCTATGAGACTGGGTTCCGTTATTACGCCGCACAAAGGGATAAGATAGAGGCAGGCCTGGATCTGGTGTGCGACGAAGAGAGCAAAGAGGTTTATATGCGTTGCATGCAGACTCATATGCAGAGAAAACCGGTTGAGATACCGATGCGCGACAGGCATGAACAGTATGCTCCCGAAGGAATCCGGTTTGGGCGCGGTTATTCACGTTTCATATATTGCGGAACAAGCGTCGGGGAACTTAGAAGTGTACTGGGTCGGGTCGGGAAGGTTGATGAACTCGTTTGTATAGAGCCCCATCCTGATCAATTCAAACAGGCTGCAGAGTATCTGTCTGCAAACAAAGACAGCATAGCCCGGCGCATAACGGTACTGCCATGCGCTGTTTACAGCCGCGAAGCAAAACTGGCTTTCAGATGCTCTGATACTGGTTTCGGCTCAAGGATTATTGCATCGGACGGTCCATGGGTGCAAGCTGTTTCGATAGATAATATCCTTTACGGGTTTGATCCGTCTTTTATATGCATGGACATAGAAGGGGCCGAACTTGAAGCGCTGAGAGGAGCCGAAAATACAATCAAGGCAAGTCTTCCGGATTTGGCAATTTGCGTTTACCATGCACCTAATCATCTCTGGGAGATACCCCTTTATATTCATAATCTTGGGCTTGGCTATAAATTCTATTTGAGGAACTATACAAGCTTTGTCAGCGAAACCGTTCTTTATGCTGTTGCAGGAGGGGCTGCTCATGAGTGATATATTTCTGTCCATTGGTATTACTACATGGAACCGGTCCTCTTATTTAAAACAGTGCCTGAAGAGCATCGAAGATGCTTTGACTGACTGCAAAGGAGACGAGAAGGTTGAAGTCATCGTTCTTGATAACGGCTCCACAGACGACACATATGAACAATTAATGCTGTTTGAGAAAAGGCTGCCCCTTCGGATATTGAGGGAAAGCGAAAACATCTGTTTCATACGCGGGTTGTTAAGATGTATGGAGTATGCCGAAGGAAGGTATTGTTGGGTGTTGGGCGACGATGAATACATAACAGGCAGTTTGGTTCAACTGATCCGCCAGCTTAAAGAAAGTGATGCCGATATAACATTAATCAACCACTTTTTTTATATAGACGAAAATGATACACCAAAATATATGATGAAAGACCAGAATTTTCTTCTTAAAGAGCCTAAGGGCAAATACAATAATTATGAAGACTATCTTAAATCAGCACAGCACCCTAATGCCTTTTTCACACATGTTGCGACCGCCGTATTCAAAAAAGACTTATGGAACGCTTCTTTTTCGGGAAGTATTTTTGAACGGTATAAACAGTCCGAGAGTATGCATACTGCGGTTCTGTTGTCGATATTAAAACGCTCAAAGATAGCAGGTTACTTGGGGGTGCAGCTGATCGCCTTAAGGGTAGGGGCATCGTCTCCTGCGTGGCAGGATGAAGATGGCAGGTATCACAGGTTTTGCATTGATGTCGAGTATTTCCCAGGCATGGTGAGAGATGTTTTTGGAGAGAATGGAATTGTCAGCCATTTTAAAGCCGTAATGCTTAGGAAAAGCGTTTATGTGCTTTTGCTTGGAAGCAAAATAAAGCATGAATTTAGCGCTGGGTTTTATATCCGGATTTTTAGGCTTTTATACCGTCACTATAAGACATTTCCTCTCTTTTGGTATTTTATTGTGCCCATATTATTAACCCCAAGAACCATTCTTCTTCCGGCATATAAACTGTTTTTTTTGAGTTCCAGATTTAGCAAGGTTTGATTTGTTCTGGGAACTGTATCGGAATTAGCGAATTCTGTAAATTGAGCTATTTTAATACCTGAAATAAACTGCTGTAATCGTCTGTCCAGAGCCGTACTCCCGGTTTTGCCGTAATTTTTTTGCCGATTCTTTTTATTTCGTGAGTTTCAAACATGCTGCTGTCTGAAAACATAAGTACCCAATCAGTCTCATAAATTTTACGGTCAGGTTCTTCGGCGCTGCTTACAATAACGGCATGCTTGCCTAATGCTGTGCTTATGCGTTCTATCATAAATGAAAAATCGAGATTTCTATTGGTTATATGTAATGCTAAAATTCCATCTGGTTTCAGATGGCTGAAGTAAAGCTTTACAGCATCGAGTGTAAGCAAATGGACCGGCACAGAATCTCCGGAAAAGGCATCAGCAATCAACAGGTCATATTTCTGCTTAGGTTCCCGACTGAGCGAAAGCCGTCCGTCACCCTCAATGATATCGATTTGTGCATGGGAGTCGGACAGGAAGCTGAACTCGGTGGCGGCAAGGGTTATGACCTGCCTGTCAATCTCATAGAAACGATAAATGTCCCCGCTTTGCCCGTAGGCAGCGAGTATGCCTGAACCGAGGCCTATAATTCCTATTCGTCTTGCGCTTTCAGGCAAGAGTCTTAAAACGGTTCCTATGCCTGATGATTCTGCATAATAGCCATTCTTTTCACTACGCCTGTCCGGCGCCGTAAATTGCACACCATGAGTTATGGCGCCGTGCACCAGGATGCGATACTCATCGGCTGTGCCTTTATTGTATTCTGTTATTCGGTGCGTGCCGTAAAAATTACGCAGCATCAGGATTGTGTTGTCAGAATAAGAATACATGTATATGGCTGTTGCGGCGACTAAGCGAATTATTACCGCAAAACATACAATATCCGCAATCCGCCATCTGCGGTAATTAACTGAAAAAAGTAGCGCTCCGCATACGGTCAGCATTATGGGGAACTCGAAGTAATAAGAGAAAAGCTTAGGCGCAAGCAGCCCTACAAAAATTCCGCCGAGAGCGCCGCCTGCCGAAATCATCAGATAAAAAACTGTGAGATATTTTGGAGCAGGTCTGCGGGCTGCCAGTTCTCCATGACAAAACATGCAGCAGATAAAAAGGCCGCAGCAAAAAAAAGAGATTACAAACTTTATATCTGTTGTATGGCCCCATTCCACCAAGGCGTAGGACATAGCAGTTAAAGCAAAGGCTGTAAGCCATACATAAATGCCTCTGCGGTACCAGCCGTCTCTGTCAAAGCATAGGACAAAGCTTAAAAGGTATATCGAAAGCGGCAGTATCCATAGAAAGGGGGCTGGCGCCACATTTTGGGTAAGATAGCTTGTAACCGAAAGAAACAGGGCAGACGCGCATCCGGCAAGCAACAACCAGAGGGCTTTATTGTGGAACGAAGGGGCTGCTCCTCTTTCTGTTTCCAAAATATTTTTGTTGGGAGCATTCTGTAAGGTTCTTCTAAATTCTCCGAAATTAATAAATACAGATGCAACAGAAAACAGTATATATGCTGCTGACCACCACAGCAACTGATTTTTCAGAGAGAAGTAGGGTTCTATAATAAAAGGATATGCCAGCAGCCCGAAAAGCGAAGCCATGTTCGAGAGGGCAAAGAGCCGGTAAGTTCCTGCTCCGGGATGTGTGCGCGCATGCCATGCCTGCATGAGTGGGCTCGTTGATGAAAGCAAAAAATAAGGCAGTCCTACAGAAATAAGAAGTATTAATAGTATCTGTAATAACGGGCTTTCTGCTATCGGAAAAATTTCGGCAGTTCCGGTGCTGAGAGGAAGGGATAAAAGGCTCAGAGCTATGAGCGATGAATGCGTTATCGCCTGATGTTTTGGTGTAAGCCTGCTGACCGACCAGTGGGCGTATAGATAACCTAAAAGGAGAAGGGTTTGGAAAAAGATCATACATGTGATCCAAACTGCAGCAGCGCCACCGAATAGCGGTAGTATCGCCTTTGCAATAACAGGCTGTACCTGAAATAGCAAAAAAGCGCTGAGAAATACGGTGCAGATAAAATTTATCTTTTCAAATCTCATTTTGGTTCCAATCATTTTATCACATTAAATATTTTTTTCATTTCTTCATTATTGTCAGCTATAATTTCTTGTTATCTAATTGTATGGGGAGGATATCATGGCAAAAAAGGCTCTTATTATAGGAATAACCGGACAGGACGGTGCTTATTTGAGCAGACTTCTTCTCGAAAAGGGCTACGAGGTTTACGGAGCTCTGAGAAAGAGGCTAGACAGCAGCCCTCATAACCTTGCAACTCTCGGAATAGCTGACAGTATCAAGTTTGTGCCTGTTGAGCTTCTCGAATTTACAAATATTCTCTACGTCATAAAAAAATCTATGCCTGACGAAATCTATAACCTTGGAGCCCAGAGCTCTGTAGCGCTTTCATTTGAGCAGCCTTTATTTACGGCTGATGTTACCGGCATGGGCTCTTTGCGGGTTATTGAAGCTATAAGGGTTCTTGATAAGCCGGTCAAATTTTATCAGGCCTCTACGAGCGAAATGTTCGGCAAGGTAAGGGAAACTCCGCAGACAGAGCTGACACCGTTTTATCCAAGGAGTCCCTATGCAGCATCCAAGCTGTTCGGTTACTGGATGGCCGTAAATTTCAGAGAGGCATACAAGATGTTCATATGTTCAGGCCTCCTGTTCAACCATGAATCTCCGCTCAGGGAGCTCGATTTCGTGACGAGAAAGATTACGTATTCGGTGGCCCGCATTAAACATGGATTGCAGGACCATATCGACCTCGGTAATCTTGAGGCAAGACGCGACTGGGGATACGCCCCTGAATATGCGGAGGCGATGTGGCTTATGATGCAGCAGTCCGAGCCTGATGACTATGTGGTGGCCACCGGCGAGACGCATAGCATAAAGGAGTTTGTGGAAACAGCATTCAGTATTGTCGGCATAGAGATTGGCTGGGAGGGGAGAGGCATTCAAGAAAAAGGTATTGACAAGGCTTCCGGAAAGGTGGTGGTTAAGGTTAATCCTGATTTCTTCAGGCCTACCGAGGTGGATGTTGTGAGGGGCGACTATTCAAAGGCAAGGGAAAAGCTGGGCTGGAGTCCTCGCACTTCGTTTCGGGACATAGTCCGAATTATGGTTGAGCATGACATGAAGTTGCTAGATTGAGAAGATTTTTCATTTTTATGTTCTCTTTTTTAGCACAATCAATGCTAATTTGAAGGCACCGTTAATTTTAATTAAGAGGTCTTTGAGGCTTGACAGCATCAACATCTGTTTGAGTATATAAGTTCCTCTGAAATAGAATCTTTTATATGCTGTATTCAGCAATTTGTATAATTCATCTCTGGTCATTGTATCCTCACAAAGAGGAGGATCAAAGTTACGTTGTGGATGCAGTGCATACTGTTTCCAAATGTCATTTTGCAACAATTTTTTTGCCAGCATATCCTTGTAAATTTCTGTATAAGGATATGGCACTAGCACATGGTATTCAACGTAGGTTGGATTCAGGGCGATACTGAATTTGATTGTTGTTTCGATTTCTTGCTTGGTTTCCGTAGGTCCACCGATAATAAAATTTCCGACAGTCTCTATTCCTATCTTCCGGCAGATAGCGAAGATATTTTTTATTTCTTCCAGATTTATTCTTTTTTTGTAAATTTTCAGCATCCGTTCAGTTCCGGCTTCCACTCCGAAGTGAATTCTTATGCAGCCGGCGTTTTTGCATGTCAGCAGTATCTCTTCATCAAGATGGTTGACCCTGCCCCTGAAGCTCCATGTTATTTTATAGGACAAGTTATTTATTGCATCACAAATTTCTGAAAGGCGGCCTGTATTAAAATTAAAGAGGTCATCAAAAAAGAAAAACTCATGTATTCCATATGTCTGGTAACAGTAGTCGATTTCTGCAACAACATTATGTGCAGAACGCATACGATGGATTTTGTAAGGACTGTTGCAGAACGTGCACTGATATGGACATCCGCGGCTGGAACAAATACTTGTAATTGCAGCCCCCCTTGACACTGCAGATTTTACGCTCGACAAGGTTGACATTGACCTTTCGGGAAACAGGAGATTATCCAGATTCTCCACCTGCCACGGGGTATTTAGGTGATTGATATTATCTTTTCTATATCCAATCCCCAGTACATCAGTCCAGCTTTTTGAATCACGCACTCGGCGGCAAAGTTCCCGAAAGGCATATTCTCCATCGCCGCGTATAATGCAATCCACAGGGAAGCTTTCCAATGTTTCATTAGCGTAAACCTCAACATGTGGTCCTCCTATACAAATCACAACATCTCTGGAGGTTTGTCTGAGCATTTTCACAAGCTCATACAAATCATAAAGGCAGTCTGTATAAGATGATATTCCAACTACCTTTGGTGCGAAAGATTTGAAGGTTTCTATAATTTGTGGCAACTCAGTCTGCTCCAAAGCCATATCTACAAGCTTTACCTGAAACTCATCGTTTTGTTTAAGCACTGTGGCTATATACATCAAACCCAGATGCGGAAATATGCCCATGTCCTTCGCTTTAAAAGGATGCGGGCCTCTAATTTCATGGTGAACTGGAGGGTTTATCAGTAATATGTTCATGCGGGCAATAAATCAGTCACTACTGAAACAGGTCTTTTTTTGCATATAAACATGCGGACATCTCCTAGAGAAAATGGGATAACAAGTGAAGCTGGAATAACTTTTGAGATATGCTTTACAAGCATTCGCACCGAAGGATGCATGTTCCTGGACGCTCCACGCATGGCATATGATACCGATGCGTAGTGTGTGTGATGAAGATAACCAAGAACATCGAATCCATGCCGGTCAAGCATGTCTAATATCTGGTGCTTTCTAAAGTATGTCAGGTGCATGGGTAGGATCCAATGCCAATGTTTTCGCAGTATTTTGGCTATAAAGGAATCTGAGATGATCGATGAGACTGCCAGCAATCCGTCATTTGGCAATAATTCACTGATAGCTGCAATGAAATTATCCGGCTCATCTACGTGTTCGAGCACATCCCACGTGGTTATAAGATCAAAGCTGACATTTTGAAATGGTAATTTGCCTGGGAAATAACCGGTTGCCACCTTGTGCTTCAGAATGTCTCGAGAGTGGGCTGATGCTATGTGTGACGGTTCAATACCGTAGCCATGATGTCCTGCTTCCTTAACCACCTCAAGGAACGCTCCATAATATGATCCGATGTCAAGAATATTCAGCTCCTTTTTAGGAAGATAGGCAGCTATTTTTCTAAAAGCGTTTCTAAACGTCATAAGCTTAACAGAAAAGTTGGATAAGTATGTTTCATCTTCGACTTGGGCATATATTTCGCGGTCTACCGAACCACAGTTTGATGAGGGTATCTGAATTAACCCGCAGCAGAAGCACTCGAACAGTACTGGGGGGGCTGCTTCTGTCTGTATGCTGGAGCAGTTATAGTTTTTATGTGTAAGCTTTTCTGCTTTTCGATTTTGCTTGTCTCTCCACAATGGCAGCAAGGCCTTTTCTCCACATGACCGACAACTCTTGTCGTATGATTTGATGTAATCAATGGGCCTAAAAATCAAATGCTGCTTAAACATAAGAACTATCAGATTATAAAGGCTTGCCAATACCTGAAATTGCGGTATTTTCGAGACGTCATTTTTTCTGTCTTTGAAATGGATAGGGGCTTCGATTAGTCTGGCGCCGACCATTTTCATAAGGCTTACCATTTCTACAAAGAATGAGTACCCGTTGCTTTTTATATCTTCTATAGGTGTGCTTTTCAATAGATTGACGTCAAATACCCGGAAGGATGTTGTAAATTCTCTCAAAGGGATTCCCAGCATAATTCTTGCCATGAAATTTCCAATTCTTGACAGAGCCATCCTTGTGCCGGTGTAATCTGAGTTGCCGCCTGGCATATAGCGCGAACCGATCACAAAAACATTCTTGCCTGCATGTTTAAGTAATGATGGGATTTCTTCCGGTTGGTGAGAAAGATCCCCATCCATTGTGACCAAATAGTCATATTCGTTAGAGATAGCGTATAGCATCATCATTTTGTGGGCGGATCCGATACCCATTTTACAGCGGCGAGTAACTATATGCAGATGTTTGTCCGAAACCATAAGGCCGCGGACAATATTGCCTGTTCCATCCGTGGAATTGTCATCGACTACAAGGATCTCTTGTGAATTGCCCAAAACATTGCGGACACGCTGGACAAATTCTTTTATGTTTGCAGCCTCGTTATATGTGGCTGTTGCAACTAAAATTTTTTCTAGTTTTTTATGTATAAAATTATTCTTTTTTGCAATCATAAGGTTTGTCTAGCAATAATTTTAAAGGAAAAGAGAACTAAAATATGCAACAAAATATAACACAAAAATCGAAATTAATGAAGTATTCAAACAGGCAAATTGTGACATTTTATTTTTGTTATTGACTATACATTTAAAAGCTGTTATGGTTTTTGTCAGACATTTTCCTTCCAATGGAACAAGAAGACAAAATAGCATCCATCATCGACTTTTTGAAAACGGATCGGACGATAGGCCCTGGAGTTACGGAGAATCGTTTTGTATCTGCCACAGAGCCTTCTTTTGCCAACATACAGATAATGCCTGTTCTCAGGGATGCCTTAACTAAGAGGGGCATCACAAAGTTTTATACGCATCAGGCCGAAGGCATAGAGAGGATAAGGCAGGGCCATAATCTTGTGGTCATGACACCGACTGCAAGCGGCAAGAGCTTGATTTACAATATCCCGGTTATAGAATCGATGCTCTATGATTCTGATGCAAAGGCGCTCTATATATTCCCCCTCAAGGGGCTTGAGCAGGATCAGATAAAAAAGATCAACGATTTGCTTGCCGACTGTTTGCCGCAGCAGATTAAAAATAAAAGCGGCCTAGATTTTGCGGAGGTTTATGACGGAGACACCACACCTTACATAAGAAAGAAAATACGCGACAACCCTCCTAACATTGTATTTACAAATCCTGACATGCTGCATCTTGCGCTCAACCAGTTTCACCGAAAATGGGAGGTGTTTTTCAGGAACCTAAGATTTATCGTGGTTGATGAGATCCATGCGTACAGGGGCGTGTTTGGCTCGCATGTCAGCCATGTTCTGCGAAGGCTCAAAAGAATATGCAGCCATTGGGGAAGCAATCCTCAGATTATCTCCTGCTCCGCCACAATAGCCAATCCCAAAGAGCTTTCGGAGTCTTTGACCGGACACAATTTTGAATTGGTGAACAATACAGGAGCTCCCCAGTCGGGGCGCAATTTCGTATTCATAAGCCCGATAGACAGTACATATTCTGAGGCTACAAAGGTTTTTGTAAAATGCATCAATGCGGGATTGCGTACTATTTTGTTCACAAAGGCAAGAAAGATAACCGAACTTATCTATCGCTGGAGCATAGAACGAGCGCCACTGCTTAGGGATAAAATAAGTCCTTACAGGGCCGGCTTTTTGCCGCAGGAACGGAGAGATATCGAGCGGAGGCTTTTCAACGGCGAGCTTGTTGGTGTCATCTCCACCAGCGCGCTTGAACTCGGCGTAGATATTGGCGGACTTGATGTCTGCATACTTTGCGGATATCCGGGTTCGGTCTCGAGCACATGGCAGAGGGCCGGAAGGGTAGGCAGGGAGGGTCAGGACTCTTTGATAGTTATGCTTGCGTTGAAGGATGCTCTTGACCATTATATTGTTTCTCATCCAGAGACATTTTTTGAGAAGCCGCACGAGGCTGCAATCTGCCATCCCGAAAATACTGCGATTATGAAAAAACATCTCATATGTGCGGCTGCAGAATTGGGATTAAAGGATGATGAGAAGTCATATGATGCTGATGCCTTTTCATTTGCGGTGCAGGAACTTGAAAGGGAAGGTGCGCTGCGACGCGGCAAGGCAGGCAGAAGCTGGTTTACACCCAAGAGACTTTATCATTCAGAAGTTGGCATCCGGTCAATCGGCAGGCCTATGAAACTAAGGGATGAGGCAGGTAAATACATAGGAGACCTCGATGGCAAAAGGATCTACAGGGATGGGTTTCCCGGCGCCATTTATCTTCACAGGGGCAGGCAGTATGAAGTGCGAGCTTCAAACCCTGCAGAAAAGACTGCTTACTGCAGGGAGGTGGATGTTGATTATTACACACAGGCGCTTTCAAATGAGCATATAGAGATAATAGGTGCGCCGCAAGCTTCTGAAAGGCAGCTCAGCCGCGACATCGGGCTTTATCATGGCAGGCTGAGGATAACTTATCGGGTTGTCGGTTATGACAGGAAGAACCTGTATAATGGTTCGAGGCTTTCAAGATATAGCGTCGAGATGCCTGAATATATTTTCGAGACAGAAGGTATTGCGATGATAATAAGCAAAAAGCTCGAAAATAGCCTAAGGGACAAAGGCTTTGATTTTTCGGGCACAATCCATGCGGCGGAACATCTGCTCATCTCGGCGTTGCCGCTGTTCTCTCTTTGCGATAAGGGAGATATCGGAGGCTTGAGTTATCCGCTCTATCCTGAATTCAAGACTCCAGCGATATTTATTTACGACGGATGCGAAGGCGGCATAGGACTGGCAAGGCGAGTTTTGGACCTGCCTGAAGACTGGATAAATTCTGCAATTGAGATTGCAAATAATTGCGACTGTGAAGAGGGCTGCCCTTCGTGCGTTCAAGATTCACAGTGCGGTTCGGCCAATACTCCGCTCGACAAAAAAGGCGCACTGTTTTTTTTGAATGCGTTATTTGCCTGAATCAGCTTTTGATTTTGTCTTTCAGATAGTCGGCGAGTTTTTTATCAACTTGTGATACGTGTTCAACAAGCCAATGATAGAGTGAGCCTTCTAATTCAGCCCCGAGCAGGCTTGAAAAGCCGTCCTGACTAAGTCTTTTTTGTATGGTATAGAGGTCCGAAATAAACACTTGGTGCAGCTCTTTGTGCTGTCTGTATTCCGGATAATCATATTGCGACATGTACCCCTCTTCCGTTGCGAAATGGGTGTTGGCGTAATCAGCAAGATAGTCCATTATCTCGTTAACTTGGGGCGCGGTCAATCCCTTGTCTATCGAGTCGTAAAATTGGCCAATCCTTTCGAAGAGCTCTTTGTGCTGATCGTCTATAGCGTCTATTCCTATCAAAAGGTCGTCGGTCCATTTAATCATAGACTAATAATAACTTAAGGAGAGGGGTGCAGGCAACGGTTGTTATTATTGCGTAAAAAGTGTGTTTCCGGTCTTGATTTTTTTTAAGTTATCTGCAATACTACCAAATGAAGTTCGGATGTTTTTGTTGTAAATGACCGCAAAGACATTAACTTTGCGGTTTTTTTTGCGGCATGACTCCGTAAGCTTTAAATCAGTTTAGCACATTAGCACAGTAAGGAGGTGTAGCAACATGGCGAAAGGAAAAGTGAAGTGGTTCAATGAGTCCAAAGGTTTTGGGTTCATCACCAACGATGAAGGCGGAGACGTCTTCGTACACTATTCAGCCGTTCAGGGCAGCGGATTCAAGTCGCTCAGCGAAGGTCAGGCAGTAACGTTTGACATAGCTGACGGCCCCAAAGGTCCTAAGGCAGAAAACGTACAAAAAGCGTAAACCAAAAAGGGGGCGCCGCTTGCGGCGCCCCCTTTCTAAAAGCTTATCTTCCAATTTTTTAATCTTCAATCTCAAAAATAAAATCTATTTCTACGGTTGCGTTTAGAGGAAGCACAGCCGCTCCTATTGCAGCGCGCGCATGAAGCCCTTTTTCTCCCAGAACCTTAAATAAAAATTCGGATGCACCGTTTAAGACCTTAGGTTGATCAATGAAATCTGTTGTAGAGGCGATAAACCCGGTAAGCTTAATGCATTTTCTGATTTTTGAGAGGCTGCCACAGTGAGCTTTTACAACCGCAAGGGCATTGATGGCGGACTGTTTTGCACCTGCCTGAGCATCCTCAACTGAAACCTCCTCACCCGCTTTGCCCGTAAACATAAGCTTTCCATCTCTTAATGGAAGCATGCCGCTTATGAAAAGCAGATTTCCTGACTGCACACATGGCACATAAGCGCCGAGCGGTTTCGGCAGCTCCGGAAGTGTGATGCCTAAATCAAACAGTTTTTGTTCGGGAGTCATGCTAAAGCCCCAGCTCTTCAGGTGTGCCTATTCTGCCTAAAACCGCAGACGCGGCCGCAACCGCAGGATTAGAAAGGAATACCTCGCTTTCGGGATGGCCCATCCTTCCGACGAAGTTTCTGTTTGTGGTTGCTATAGCGCGTTCGCCCTTTGCTAGTATGCCCATATGTCCGCCGAGGCATGGGCCGCAGGTTGGTGTAGAAACCACAGCTTCTGCATCAATGAATATGTCCATCAACCCTTCATGCATCGCCTGTTTGTAAATCAACTGGGTTGCAGGGAATATTATCATCCTCACGTTAGGATTTACCTTTCTGCCTTTAAGTATCTGAGCCGCCTCGCGCAGATCTTCAAGCCTGCCGTTGGTGCATGAGCCTACGACCACCTGATCCACTGTTACGCCGGAAAGTTCCTGCGCCGGTTTTGTGTTTGAAGGCAGATGGGGGCATGAAACGGTCAGGGGAATTTTTGAACAGTCATATTCTTTGACCTCTACGTAAGATGCTTTTGGGTCTGAGTAGTAGAATTTATAAGGCCTCTTGGCTCTTCCTTTAACATATTCTTCGGTAATTGTATCAGGAACAATTAGTCCGTTTTTCCCGCCTGCCTCAATAGCCATATTGCACATTGTCAGCCTGCCGTACATCGGAAGACCGCTTATGGCCTCGCCCTCAAACTCCATCGCCCTGTAAAGGGCTCCGTCAACACCTATATCTCCGATTGTGTGCAGTATCAGGTCTTTGCCGCTGGCCCACTTGTTCAGTTTTCCGTAATAAATGAATTTCATCGACTCAGGCACTTTGAACCAGCATTCCCCTGAAGCCATTGCAGCGGCCACATCTGTCGAACCAACTCCAGTAGCAAAAGCCCCGAGTGCACCGTAAGTGCAGGTATGGCTGTCTGCTCCTATCACAAGGTCACCGGGCACAACAATTCCCTGCTCAGGTAAAAGCGCATGTTCTATGCCCATTCTACCAACCTCAAAATAAAGGCTAAGTTGGTGCTTTTTTGAGAATTCTCTCAGCATTTTGCATTGTTCCGCAGCCTTAATATCTTTCTGTGGTGTAAAGTGGTCAGGAATAAGAGCGATGCGGTCCTTGTCGAATACTTTTGCTGCGCCGGACTTGCCGAATTCAGTAATAGAGATCGGGGCGGTTATGTCATTGGCCAGAACCAGATCAACCTTCGCATTTATAAGCTCTCCAGCAACTACTTCATCTTTGCCAGCATGGGCTGCAAGTATCTTTTCGGTGATAGTCATCATAAAAAAACCTCCGCTTACAATTTAAAGGCTTTTATTATATCTTTCGCTTTTTAATATTGACAAGCACACCAAGAAAGTTTTTGAGTTGAGGGCTTTTATTGTTGAAGATAACTTCTACAGGAAAGTGAGATAACGTGCTAATCAGACGCGGCCGTCGGCTGTATTAGCACGTGCGGTACTTGCATCTCAGTCTTTCATTTGCTTTTTGTACGATTTAATGAATCGGCCGAACGCTTTGTCCTTCTTCCGTTTGTCTAGGTATGACATTTCGTAATACTCCGACTCTTTCCTGAGCTTCATATAACTGGAATATCGATCTTTACTCAATTCACCACTTTCCACTGCAGCTCGGACAGCACAGCCTGGCTCGTGCTCGTGGCTACAATTAGCATAACGGCATTTTACCGATAGCCTGACAAGATCTTCGAAGCCAGCATTCAGCCCGTCGCCAGTGCCGACAAGGGCAAGCTCACGCATGCCGGGCGTATCGATCAGCATAGCCCCTTGGCTGAGAACGATAAGCTGCCGGCGCGAAGTCGTGTGGGTGCCTTCTCCCGTACCGCTGACCGGCTTTATGTCGAATGCTTCCCGACCAATAAGTCGGTTGATGATGGTTGTTTTCCCGACACCCGATGAACCAAGCAGGCAATATGTCTTTCCCGGGCAGAGTGTTTGCTGCAACTCGTCAAGCCCGCTGCCCGTAAGGTTGCTGACTGTAAGGATTCTGGTTTTATGGGCCGAGTTGATGACCGCAATTTTCTGCTGCAGCTCGTCTTGGGAGATTAAGTCCGTCTTCGTGAGCATTACTATCGGTTCAACGCCGCCACCTGCCGCCATGACCAAATATCGATCCAGACGATTGGGGTTAAAATCGAAATGGCATGACTGAACAATAAAAGCGGCATCAATGTTGGCTGCAATCATTTGGAATTCGACGTTTGCACCTGCGGTTTTGCGCCGCAATAACGTCTTTCGTGGAAACACCCCATGGATGACAGCTGCCATGGCGTTGTCGTAGTATTGTATCGCCACCCAATCTCCGACACACGGCAGGTCGACGGGACTTTCAATCATGTAAGAAAGTTTGCCTGTTAGTTCAGCAGGGACCTCTCCTGATTCGTTTCTTATAAGGTATGCGCCACGATCGACAGCCGATACGCGAGCTATATCACTTACCTCCCGGCGCAACTCGGAGGCGTGCGTTTCAAACCATTTTTCAAAACCCAGATCATGCAATTTCATATTTAGGTTTTACCGAACGCTGGAATTCATGGGGAGCGTTTTACGCGATCACGTTAAAAAGTACTTTATTTACTGGCACTCCTTAATTGCCTTCTCGAAACGCTCAGTCATACTAATGGCCCTATAAAAGCGAGTTACTGATCCGCTTTTGTTTTCTTTGACATCGGCAATAATATTGGTTTTTTCCCAAGTGGTGTTATACCATGACACAGAATAACCATCTTCTGTCGGCTTCATATTGACGGGGATCGTGGACCCCATAACGCCCAAATTCTCCCAACGGTTAGCAATACAAGCAGCAACTTTCTGAGCAGGCTTGCTGCTCGTGACTTCCATATCCGGAGTTTTCTCCCTCATTTGATTTGGAGTAGAACAGCCAAACAGTAACACAGCAATACAAGGAACAATAATGCGCAAATTTTTCATAAAACATAACCTCCATTTTTGTTAATACTGATACGGTGCTAAATACTACCACTATGTAAAAATTCTGTCAAAATAAAATTCTCGTTTTCTCGTTTCCCTTATCCATTGTTCTTTTTTCAGGTGCGTCTGTTCCCGCTGTTTAAGATTATTGTCTTTTTAAATCCATTTCTTTCTTCTGAAAAAATACAGCATTGCGCCGCTTATCGCGATCATGAAAAGCCATAAAAGAGGATATCCGTATTGCCATTCGTATTCCGGCATGTGCTTAAAATTCATGCCGTACACTCCTGCAAGAAAGGTCAGCGGCATAAAAATTGTCGCTATGATTTTCAGCACCTTCATTATCGCATTCATACGATTGCTGGCGCTTGACAGATAAATATCTATCATTCCCGACACCATATCTCGGTAGGTCTCCACAGTGTCGATTATCTGGATGGTGTGATCATAAACATCACGAAGATATACTTTTGTATGATCCTTTATTATGGACGTTTCATTTCTCTGTAGTTTGTTTATCAGTTCTCGGAGAGGCCAAACAGCTTTTCTCAGAGTAATCAGTTCGCGTTTCAGTCTGTGAATGGTCTCCAGTGTTTGAGACTCAGGATTCAGAATTAGCACATCCTCGACAGTTTCTATCTCCTCTCCCATATTTTCGAGAACTCCGAAATAACTATCAACAATTGCATCAATGAGCGAGTAAAGAAGATAGTCAGCCCCCATCACTCGAAAACGGTTCTTGTTGTTACGTATTGCCTCCCTCAGAGGCTCAAACACATCGCCCTCAACCCCTTCTTGAAAAGAGATGACAAAGTTTAAGCCGGTAATAAAACTCACTTGCTCGGTCTTTACAATATCATTTAAGCTGCTCTTGAATATCATTTTTAAAACTATATAAAGGTACTCAGCATAATCATCCATCTTAGGCCGCTGCTGAGTGTTTGCGATGTCTTCGAGCATAAGGGGATGAAAACCGTAATACTCCCCAAGCTTTGTAATAATATCGGTATCGTGTACCCCTTCAATGTTGATCCATGTGATGGATTGTCGATCTCTAAATGCAAAACATTCTTCGATTCTCTGAACCGCTTTTTCCTGAACACCATTTTCGTCATAATCTATCACCGCAATTTTGACGACATCGGATTTTTTCTCGCCTATATGAACAGTTGAACCAGGTGGAAGACCTGATTTTTTAGATCGCTTATATGCAAGTCGTTTCATAAAAGATTTTAATTTTGCAGGCCTGTCTTGCGCATAAGACGCTCTCGTACCATGCCCATATAACTGCGCAGTGTAAAGAATTGGTCAGCAAACGATGCGGGTACCTTTAATTTGTTGACGGTTTCCTCTATGCGGTTGAGGCGTTCCAGCAATTCATTGTGCGTCTCAATTGGTACTGGAGCGGCTAAATCTTCTTCGAGGATTAATAGCGCGCGGTACCAGCGGAGCAGACGCAATCTCATTCTCCATCTGTAGAGCACCGGAATGCTTTTAAGTCCAGGAATCAATATCAAAAGCATAGGTACAAATATGACAAGAATTCGATTTATAAGGCTTGCCATCCAAAAGGGAAGATATTTGTATAAAAAACTTTTGCCCGATTTATAGAAGCGGGCTGCATCGGGGCTGATTCTGTATTCATGTTCAAGCATTGCCGGAAACTCACCGCGTTTATGGGTTAATCCCTGGCGGGAGTGTACTTCGGTTGCCGCCTCCAGCAGAAGATCTGAGAGCGCCGGATGGAGGTCAGCGCGTGCAATCAGTTCAACTGTGGGACTGATCAGGTTGACATCATGTTCCGGAATATTTTTACCGAAATCAATGGAGCCCATCGGAAGCACTATTTTGTTCAAATAGCCGATACGGCGGGAATAGGCATCAGCTTGGGAGAAATCGAAAAGCCTTATTCCTGGCGTGCGCAGCAGCTCTCGTATGGTCTGTGAAGATGCGGAATCGCTCATCATAAATACGGCGTCAATCTTGCCTTCCAGAAGTGATTTTTCTGCATCTTCATCATCCATTTCGAGCAGTTCGGTCTTGTCACCAGGGTTGATGCCGTTTTTTGCAAGGAGTTCCAATGCCAGCACATGTGTTCCGGTGCCATCTTCGCCAATTGCAACCCGCTTGCCGTTAAATTGGGAAAGCCGTTCCAGAGGTTTGGTGCTTCGATAGAATATGTAAAGTGGTTCATAGGAAATGCTTCCGAGCGAGAGCAGCTTGTCAATATTTTGTTTTTTTGCCACTCCTGTTTGAACAAAACCGACATCAACGCGAAATGAAGGATCTGCCAAGCGTTTAAGATTTTCCAGTGAGCCCTCGGATTTAAGGATTGTAAGCTTTACTTTGTTTCGAGCAAGTATCTTCTGATACTTCTCTGCATTTTTAAGAAAGCGGGTGTCATCGTCCCCGCTGGTGATTATGATAGTATCGGGCGGAGCCGAATAAATAAACAAGAAAGTTGCACCAATTACTACTAGCAAGATGAAAATCATTGCACTGAGCGCCATTGCGGGACCAAGTCCGAAGGTTTCTGCGACTATTATCTTTATTCGTCCCAGACTTGGAGCAAGCACTTTTTTTATTGAAGCCAGGAACATTTGACTAGATTACCACTAAAAAAATATGGGGGTCAATAAAGAAACCGAGGCCGGTGTCCACGCTGGGACTATCGGTTATAACCGTCAGCTCTTTGAGGTTCAGGAAACGTCTGGGATAATGCTGCAGTTGTAATATGATTCTTATCATGTTGTTTAGTGCCCGGTTCTTCTAAAATAAGATTAGGATTCGAAATCTCTCTGACTTTGGTCTTCAGCTTTTTTGCTGCTAACAGGGCCAAAAATGAAATCCAGAAATTAGGGAGAACTGATGTTTAATCCCAGATCATTTGAGAGCGACGGCAGGGACTAAAATGGATAGACGGTGTTCAGGGAGGTTTATGAAAACAGCTTTAGCTATAGTCATTTTTTTTCTGCCGCTTGTCTTTTTATCCGAAGGTTTTTGCACACAGGAGTATGCGGGGCAGACCGGAAAGAACTGCGGCGAATGTCATGTAGAGGCTGTCGGCGGAGGCAAGCTGACAGCTGCAGGAGAGGCTTTCAGAGACGATCTACGCATAAAAGGACATTTCAGGCCGCTTACGCAGACTCAGAAAATAGTAAGGTTTATCATCGGCTACATTCACACAATAACCGCGATAATGTGGTTCGGCACAATTCTTTACGTTCATATTCTCCTTAAGCCAGCATATGCTGCAGGCGGGCTTCCGAAGGGAGAACTCATGCTGGGCTGGCTTTCAATTTTTATAATGACAATAACCGGAACACTTTTATCACTCGCGAGAGTTCCAAGCTGGGACATGCTTTTTCACACAAGATTTGGGATTTTGCTGACCATAAAGATAGCACTCTTTATGGTAATGGTTTCGACCGCTATCTTCGTAACTTTCGTTATAGGCCCCAGGCTTAGAAGAAAAATGCAATGCGATATCAAGAACTGCAAGCAGGACCTTAACCATGAACAACTTTCCCATTGCGACGGCAAGGATGGCCGTCCTGCCTATATCGCGTACAACGGGATTATTTATGATGTTGCGGGCAGCAAGCTTTGGAAGAGCGGCTCGCATATGGCAAAGCATGCTGCCGGTCATGACCTCACAGATATTTTAAAGCAGGCGCCTCATGGTGAGGACAGAGTTCTGAAAATGCCTGTAATCGGCAAACTCCTCCAGACAGACAAGAGCGAAAGGCCTGTGCCGATGAAGTTATTTTATTTCTTTGCATACATGAACCTGATTTTTGTGTTCCTTATAGTGTTTGTTATATCTCTTTGGAGATGGTGGTAGAATTCAATGGTGCGTATTTTGTATTTAATTTAAAAATAGGAGGAGAGTTATGGACAGGAAGAAAGTTGTAAGTATGTTTACGGCTATTATCATGCTGATAGCGGCAATAGCTGTTGCTGAGAATCATGCGCATAAGTCGATCGTTTCAGGGGCGAATCCGCTTATCGAAGAGATGATGATACTGGACGGAGTTTTCAGGGAGGTTGTTTCTGCCGTTGCTGTCGGGAATGGGGAGCGGGTGCACAAGGCGCTTCACTCTATGCACGGCACAATGGAAAAGACCCATGAGGGAGTGCATCATGGCACAGTAAAAATACCTAAGAACGCCCACCGCGTAAAGGAGTTTGTGAAGATGGACAAACAGTTCCATCATAATCTTGAATTGCTGGCGCATGCTGCCGAAGAAAACGACACAAAACGTATGACTACGCTGACACAGAAACTCCTTGCGGCCTGTGTTTCATGCCACAAGACTTTCAGATAAAATTGCAAAACCTATTGGTGGCAACGTATTGAAAAGCGTATAATAAGTAATGAAAAAATGTTTTCTCAGCGCTTTTCTGTCCGTTTGCTTCATGTCAGTTTTTTCTTTTGCCGCTGAGACTGATGATGCCATAGAAAAAATACAAAAGGCCTATTCGGGAATTGCTGATATCAAAGGCGGCTTTGTGCAGAAGAGCTTTATAAAAGATTTTAAGAGGACCGATTCATACAAAGGCTTTTTCTATCTGAAGGCTAAAAAGATGAAATGGGATTACAGGGGCAAGAATCCCCAGACCGTTTTTATAAACGGCGATGACATTATCATCTACCTGAAGAACGAGAAGCAGGCCTTAAAAGGCAGGTTTGACAAGACCACCTACGGACAGGCACCGATAGCTTTATTGGCAGGGTTGGGAGATATAAGAAAAGAGTTTGAAGTTTCTCAAACAGGAGAGCGCAGGTTTCTGCTTAAACCGAAGAAGCAGATGGGCGCTATTTTGTCTATAGAACTTTTGACAGGAGATGGTGAGTTCCCGATAGAAGGGTTGGTTATCACCGATACACGCTCAAACAAAACCGATATAAAGCTTGACGATGTAACAATTAACTCCGGCATCAAAGACCGGGTTTTTGATTTTTCTCCGACGGAAGACGTAAACATAATAACCCGATAGTTGACGGTGCTGAAATAATATTATAGAGGGGCAAGATGAAAAATTTGTCAGCAATAATCATCACTTTTTTGTTGTGCTCCTGCATAACACCAAAGGAACCGGACAGAGCGCCCGAGCCGGTAAAGCTTCTTTTCATAGACGGTATTGTTCAGACCGTGTCCGGAAATGATGTGACTGTTTCTATAAAAATGCCGGATATTCAGAAGTCCACAGATAACCCTGTAAGCGAGTTGGCGCAGCAGGTTGTTAATAGATCTGTTTTTATCGAAGGCATAAAAACCGAGGTCAATAATATTGCCGGCACGGTCAAAGAGGTGCGCGGCTCTAATGTCGTGATAACACTTGCTGCTCCTGCAGTGTTTGCAGCAAATTCTTCTGTCAAACTGAAGATACCCAAGAAAACGCTTGCTGTGGTTGATTTTGAGGTGATAAGGGGACGCGAAAAAGCGGCAGGCAGGGTTACGCTGGAAGGCTTGACCTCCTTGCTGATAGATTCGGGCCAGTTCACAATAGTGGAAAGGTCCAAGCTGAAGTCGGTGATTAACGAGCTTCAGCTGAGCCTGAGCGGTCTGACGAAAGAAACGCCCGAAAAAATTATTGGCAATCTGATAACGGCCGATCTAATCCTTACCGGAACGCTTGCCGAGATCAGCGGAGTATGGGACATTAACCTGAGGCTTGTGAATGTGAGAACAGGCGAGGCTGTAGCAGCGGTAACGATGAAGACCCCTTTGTTTAAACCGAACGAGCTTCGCGATGCAACCAGCCTGAACGAAGATTTTGAGGGGAGTACGCTTACCCCTGCTTGGAGCATAGGATATAAAGCCAAAGGGGTATTTGTAATTAAAACAGATAAGGCCAAGGGTGCGGATAATTCAAAGCAATCTATGCGCATGGATTTTGACTTTACAGGTTCGCCTAAAGACATGCTTGCCCGCATCGAAAACATGAAGAAACGTGACCTCTCGATGTTTTCGGGAATAGAGTTTTATGTTAAGGCAGAGCCTCAGGTTATAGGACATTTAAGAATTCTTATTTCAGATAGGGATGATCCCAATACTATTGATGCTTGGGTGGCTTTATTCGAAACAGAAACAGACTGGAAGCTTGTGAGAGTTTCGTTTGAAGACATCTTTATAGGCCGTGGATGGGTAAAGGGCGGCGCAACAAAATTCGGCGCAAAAGCAGGCAAGCAGATAATTGACTTGAGCAGAGTAGAGGCGTTCAGTATCGGAGCGTATTCTGAAAATAATCCTCCGGTCAAGGGGACAATATGGATAGACAAGGTGCGGTTTTATACCGATTAACGCTTCAGCCGTTCTCTTATAATATAAGCTTGTCCGAGCGATATCCCTGCATCGTTGCAGGGCACTTTCTCATTGGTGTAAATGACAAAGCCTGATTTTTCCAGAAGCGACGTAATTTTTTTCAGCAGATATTCGTTCTGGAAAACGCCTCCGCTCAGCACAACCACTTTGATTCCTGATTCTGCCGATATTTTCTCTACAGTTTGTTTTACCGCCGTTGCAACTGCATTGTGAAATTTTGTGGAGATAACCTCTCTTGGTATATTGCTGATAACATCGCGCACCACGCTGATTATGGTTTTCGAAAAATCCACCATAGCAGGAACTCCGGCAGCTATATCATAATCGTAGGAGTCTTCGATCGTATCGCTGACAAGATTTTCGAGCGCTATTGCAGCCTCGCCCTCAAAGGTATTTTTATCGCATACACCCGAAAGCGCTGCAACAGCGTCAAACAGCCTTCCTGCGCCTGATGAAAGGGGAGAGAACTGTCTATTTGCTGACAGCTTTAAAATATTATCTATGTTATTTTTACCGTATTTTTGGACAAAGCCTAACTCTTCAAGCTTTTGTCGTGCATTGTGTGGAGATGAATGCTGAAGATAGCTTATTGCTGTCCGCCAGCATTCTTTGATAGCGCTTTCGCCTCCGGGAATCGGTATATACTTGAAATGCGCCGACCTCTCAAAGCTTTCAATCCCAGATATGAGAAACTCTCCTCCCCACAGGCTGCCGTCTGTGCCGTATCCTGTCCCGTCGAGCGCAACGCCTATCACTTTTTCGGTTATGCCTTGTTCGGCCATCACCGATGCGATATGGGCATAGTGATGCTGAATGCCATGGGTGGGGATTTGTGATTTGTGGCCGTAGTCAATTGCCCATTTTGTTGAAAGATAGCTCGGATGCAGGTCATGCGCTATGGCTGTTGGGTTTGCACGGTAAACCTGGTTGAGATTTTTGAGACTTTCCTCAAAAAAGTTTAATGTATCGAGATTTTCCATATCACCAATATGCTGGCTTACGATTGCGGAATTGTTTTTTGTCAGCGTGAAGGTGTTTTTCAGGTCAGCGCCGCATGCAAGCACCTCCGGCCCATTGTTGTCTAAATATATGGGTTCCGGCACAAAGCCGCGCGAACGCCTGACAAAAGATGATTTGTTATTTTGCATTTTGAGCACCGAATCATCCACTCGCATGAAGATATCTCTATTGTGCAACAGGAATGCATCCGCAATATCCGAAAGTTTTTCGAGCGCTTCGTTGTTGTCAACCACAATCGGTTCTTCGGATAAATTGCCGCTTGTCATAACAAGAGCATCAAGATTAGACATGACTTTTGAGTCAGCAATGGGATAATGAAATAAAAGATAATGCAGCGGCGTGTAAGGAAGCATAAATCCTATATATTTATTGTTCGGCGCAATTTCATCAGAAAGTTTTCTTTCTGCCGTCAGTTTTTTTAATAGCACGATAGGTCTGCGCCTATCAGCAAGCAAACGCTCCTCTTCCTCTGAGATGATGCAGAAGTTCCTTATCGTCTCTACGTTTGCGGACATAAGCGCGAAGGGTTTATTGCTCTTACGTTTTTTCTCTCTGAGTCTTAGAACCGCATGTTTATTCAAAGCGTCACAGGCAAGATGAAAACCGCCAAGCCCTTTTATCGCGAGGATTTTCCCCTCTTTCAGCAATGCAATCGCCTCTATTATTGCATCTTTGCTTTCGATTGCTGGCTGCCGGCTGCCGGTTAAACTTACCCGGGGCCCGCAAGCTGCACAGGCATTGGGTTGTGCATGGAATCTTCTGTCAGTAGGATTGTTGTATTCTGCTTCGCATTTAGCGCACATTCTGAATGTCGACATTGTTGTGTTAGGCCTATCGTAAGGAACTTTTTCTGTTATCGAGTAGCGCGGACCGCAGTTGGTGCAGTTGATGAATGGATAGAGATAGCGACTGTTTTCAGCGCTCATCATATCATTTAGGCAGTCTTCGCAGACAGAAACATCAGGGGATACATGGGTAGAGCTTTCGCTGTCAACACTTTCAATTATTCTGAAATCTTTATAGCCGAGATACGGAAGTTCTGTGGCTTCAACAGAGTCAATGCGGGCAAGGGGGGGGGGATCGTTTTTGATTGTGTTTAAAAAGGCTTCGGTGTCGGTTCCTTCTAATTCAATGGTAACGCCTTGAGCGGTGTTGTTTACATATCCGTTGAGGCCAAGTTTATTTGCGAGATTGTAAACAAAGGGCCTGAAACCGACGCCCTGAACTGTGCCCGAAATTTTCAGGCTAATACGGCACATTATTCTTATGTTGCGGACAATATTTAATCACATGAGATTATACTGCAAATTAAATAGTGGGTTCTATTGTGTTTAAGTTATTTGCCTGACAAAGTTATAATAAATACATGCAATCAAATACGTCCGAGATTAAAAAACTCCTAGAAAAGATAGACTCCCTCAAATCCGATCTCGACCACTATCGCCCTTTTTCTGTGAATCTCGTCAAACAGCTTAAAGATTATTACCGTATCGGTTTGACTTACGCATCCAATGCTATTGAGGGCAACACGCTTACCGAGTCAGAGACAAAGGTGGTCATTGAGGACGGTATAACCATAGGCGGCAAATCTATGAGAGAGCATTATGAAGCCTTGGGACATGCAAAGGCTTATGATCACATGTATTCTTTATTCGGTAAATCTATAGCTGAAGAAAATGTTTTATCTCTGCATAAGCTTTTTTTTCAGCAAATTGATTTTGAAAATGCAGGCAGATACAGACAAATGAATGTGATTATTACAGGAACCGATTACCTGCCCCCGGATTATCAGAAAGTTGCAGAACTTATGAAAAAACATATTGAGAACATAAACAACCCTGTCAGCGGCAAACACATTCTTGAATGGGCGATTAATATGCATGCTGAGTTTGAGTCAATTCATCCTTTTACAGACGGCAATGGGAGAATTGGAAGGCTTTTATTAACTGTTTTGAGCCTGAAGAACGGCTACTGTCCTGTGGTTATTCCGCCGATAAGGCGGGTTGAATATATAACTGGATTGCAGGAAACAAACAAAGGAAATAGAGATCCTCTCACCGCCTTAATCCTGAGCGTTATCTATGAAGAGATGAAATCTTTTAAGAAGGTTGTCGAAACTCTGGGCAGGTAAAGCCTATCCTGCGAAGAGCGGCAAAGGCATTACTTTTTGAAAACTTTTCCTGTGGATAGGACAGGGGCCGTGCTGTTTAATCATGTCTATGTGAGTCTTGGTGCCGTAGCCTTTGTGCTTGTTAAAAAAGTATTCGGGATATTTGTCATGATACTCCAACATCATTTGGTCGCGTGTTACCTTTGCGATAATCGAAGCTGCTGCTATTGCTGCGCTCTTGGCATCACCCTTTATGATAGGAACCTGTCTGATATCGAGTGCAGGAAGTATTACTGCATCAATTAAAAGGACGTCAGGTTTAAATCGCATTGAAGAAACCGCTTTGCACATCGCAAGCCTTGTGGCGTTGAGTATATTGATTCTGTCTATATCGTCGGCATCCACAATGCCGATGCCGATGGCCGAAGCCGATTCCTTGATTTCTAAAAATAAGGCTTCCCGTTCAGCTTTAGGAACTTTTTTTGAATCGCGAACACCCTCAATTCTCAAGCCCTCAGGCAGAATAACCGCCGCCGCCACAACAGGTCCGGCCAGAGGCCCTCTGCCTGCCTCGTCTATGCCCGCAATTAAAGAGCCGGGTTTAAGTCCTCTTCTGAACGCTTCGTCATGCTCGTACAGAGGCATCCGACTGATCGTTATTCGGCTGAAGCTTTTTGTGCGGCAGCCTTGACAGCCTCCCTCGATTTTTCCTTTACCTTTGCGTGTTTGCCTTTTTTGCTGCGGAGGTGATAGAGCTTAGCCCTTCTTACATCACCGTGTTTAATCACCTCGATTTTTGATACTGAAGGTGAATGAACAGGGAATATTCTCTCTACGCCTACGCCGAAAGATACTTTTCTGAGCATGAATGTCTCGCGCACACCGCTGCCCTTCCGCGCTATGACGGTGCCTTCAAAAGGCTGAAGCCTTTCCTTGTCGCCTTCAATAACCTTTACGTGAATCCTTACGGTATCACCGATATTGAAAGCCGGTATCTCTTTTTTGAAGCCTTCTTCAACAGCCTTTACCAAACTCATTTTGTCCTCCTGAAAATCACAACATCCAAATTAAATGCAGACAAAGCCCGCTTGTATATTCAACTGTTACTTCTATGTTCAACGCCTTCAAGAAGATCAGGCCTTCTTGCCAGAGTTCTTTTAAGCGCTTCCTGCTTTCGCCACTCCATAATCAATTTGTGATTCCCCGAAAGCAGAACTTCAGGCACCTTTTTTCCCATGAACTCCGAAGGTCTTGTATAATGGGGATAGTCGAGCATACCCCACGAAAAAGATTCTTCCTTGTTAGACTCCTCATCCCCCAGCACTCCGGGGAGCAAACGGGAAATAGAGTCTATTATAACTAAAGCGGGCAGTTCTCCTCCAGTCAAAACATAATCACCTGTCGAAATCTCGGTGTCAACCAGAAGCTCCCTAGTTCTTTCGTCAATACCTTCATACCTTCCGCATATCAAAAGAATGCGGCGCGTTTCCTTTGCCATCTCCTCTGCAACGCCTTGATTGTAGGTCCTGCCTTGAGGACTCAGCATAACGGTCAGCCTTTGTACGCCGTCAGATTTTATCGCCGTGACCGCTTTATAAAGAGGTTCAACCTTCATCACCATACCTGATCCGCCGCCGTATGGATAGTCGTCAACAGTCTTGTGCTTATCGGTCGTATAGTCGCGAAGATTGTAAACTTTTACATCTATCAGATTTTTCTCTATAGCCCGTTTCATTATGCTTTCCCCTAAATACGCATCTAATATTCCGGGGAATATGGTTATTACGTCAAATCCGAACACAGGTCATTCCTCAATAACTTCCATGGGCTCTATAATAATTTTTCCTGAAGCAAGGTCTATTTTTTTCACTACTTCTTTTATCGCGGGAACAAGAAGCTCTTTGCCTTTGGCCTTGATAACATATACATCATTGCTGCCTGTCTGAATAATCGATTCTATCCTTCCCAAAACATCGCCCGAAAGGTTAACAGCTTCAAGGCCTAGTATCTGGTGCTGGTAGTAAAATCCATCAGGCAGGGGCGGAGAATCTTTTTGTTCGACTTTCACAAGCGCGCCTCTTAATTTTTTAGCATCTTCAGGATTGGCTATGTTTTTAAAAGCAACTAGGGGCATGCCCTTATGAGACTTTAAAGACTTTATATCCATCCAGTGCAAACCGCCTGCTAATGGCTCTACAGCAACTTTTTTTAAAGATTTGAAGCGTTCGATATCCGAAGTCATCGGTGCTATCAGCACTTCGCCCCTGATTCCCCACTCGCGGGTTATTTTCCCTATCGCAATAAGATCGTTCTCTTTCATTATTCGAATAAGCTCCGCAATAAAATCACAAAACCACAGGGCTGCTCTCCTGTGGTTTATTTCAATAATAAGGGGCGTTTAACCGCCCCTTTCAGTTATTCAGGATTTGCTTTTAAAACTATTCGAGTATTTCGAGCACGCAGCGTTTTCCTATCTTTGTGCCTGTAGCGCCCAAGATAGTTCTCATAGCACGCGCTGTTTTGCCCTGTTTGCCTATCACTTTTCCGAGGTCGCTTTGCGCAACCCTAAGTTCAAACACCGTAGTTTTTTCCCCTTCAATCTCAGTAACCTTTACCTCGTCAGACTTGTCAACAAGAGCTTTTGCCATAGATTCGATAAGAGCTTTCATCATTCCACCTCCATGAGATTTTCGAACTTCAGGATACGGGGTATGTTATGCGGCTGCTTTTTGCAAAAGTCTTTTTACCCTATCGGTCGGCTGAGCCCCGTTTGAAATCCAATATTTAACCCTTTCGGAATCAACTTTGATTTCGGATGGCTCTTTTTTAGGGTCATAAGTGCCGACAATTTCTATGAAAGGGCCGTCGCGCCTAGCACGGGAATCAGCCACTATTATCCTGTAAAAGGGTTTCTTGTGTGCGCCCAACCTTGTAAGTCTAATCTTTACCAACTAAACACCTCCTGATTAAATTCTAAAGAGTAAAAATAATACTATATTTACAACGAATAATGCAACGTTTTAACCGGAAATAGGGTTGCACTTGATCTCTACTGCGCCTGCTCTCAAGACTTTTACCTTGTTCTCGCAGGCATCTATAATTGTCGAAGGCAGGCCGCCCCTTGTTCTTCCTGAATCAATCACCAAATCGAGCGCATCGCCAAAATAACTTATCACCATTTCTGCGCTGTCGGCAGGAGGCATCCCGGATATATTTGCGCTGGTTGCGGTTATAGGAAAGCCCGCAAGCCTTGCAAGTTTTAGGGCAAAAGATTCAGCCGGGACCCTTATAGCAACCTTGCCATCCGCCACGATGTATTCTGAAAGCCCTTCATTTGCGGACAGAATAAGCGTGAGAGCTCCCGGCCAGAATTTTTCTATGAGATTTTTGGCTGTTTCGGTAACTTTATGCGAAAGCATCGAAAGTTGTTCTGTAGAGCCTATAATCAACGGCATCGCTTTTTCATGCGGCCTTTTCTTTAATTCGTAAAGCCGCTTTAATGCTGATTCATAGCTGCATTTTGCGCCGAGCCCATAGAAAGTTTCTGTTGCAAACGCAACAATGCCGCCATTATTTAAAACCTCAACGGCAGTATGCAATGCTTCTTCGATGTTTTCAGGATTTGTTTTGATTAACATTAGAGAAAGGCTTTAGTTTTGGCGTATGTCCTCAATAGCTTCACGGATGAGAGTTCTTGCCGCAGCATCAGGGTCGTCATATTTTGCATTGAGAAAAGAGAGGCCATCGTTGTGCTTGATGATGGCGAGCAGGTTAGCTCCATCCCCTCTTATTGTGGGGTTAGGGTCTTCCAGCAGTTTCGAGATTTCGGGGATGAATTCAACAAGTTCGTCTCTGCGCTCTTTTACAAGCTCTTCAACCAGCGCGGTCGCTCCTATGCGGACGCGCAGCCTTTCGTCTTTGACCATGTCGATGATTGCGGGGTAGAGGGTTTTGTCATGCTTAAGCATATCGATGATATTTTCGAGAAAACCCTTTTCCATGTGGTCGCAGATCATTTTTCTCAGTTCATCATCCATGCCAGTCGCGCTTTGTTTTTTTCTTGTTAAATACGAACTTCTCTGCCGAAAGCGCTGCAAGACAGCCCTGCGAGGCTGCAACAACAACCTGTCTCACTTCGGTGCATGTCACGTCTCCGGCCGCGAATACTCCTGCAATAGAAGCTTCGCACATTTTGTTTGTAACAACACATTCTTCTTCAGCAACTTCGACGCTTCCTTGCAGATAGTCGGTTACCGGCTTGCTGCCGTGCATATAAACGAACACACCAGAAAGCTGCAGTTCACTCTCATTGCCTTGCGTATCTTTAAGTTTAATCTTCTCTACAGTTTCGCCGCCCTCTACCGCGGTTGTCATAAGGCCTGTAAGAACCTTCAAATTAGCGGCAGCCAGCGCAGGATGGTCATCGGATACCTTAAGTTTCTGCGACGGTGATATGAGATAAACCGTTTCTGCAAAGCGGGTGAGCAGGCCCGCTTCTTTTACCGCCTCTTCAGAATCGCCCAGCACGCAGACCGTTTTGCCTTTGAAAAATGCTGCGTCACATATAGCGCAGTAGCTTAAGCCCCTGCCCAAAAATTCGGCCTCGCCTTTTATCGTAGCTTTTCTGCCCATAGAGCCGGTCGCGATTATAACCGACTTGCCCTGATAGGTCTGGTCCATAGTGAAGACCTGTTTGGTTTCTGCATCCAATGAAACACCGATCACCTGAGCCTCGACAACTTCGGCGCCGAATCTTATAGCCTGCCTGCGGAAGATGTCTAGCAGTTCTTTGCCCGAAACCGGCTTTTCAAGCCCCGGATAGTTTTCTATAAGGCTCGCAAAGGCAAGCGCTCCGGCAGTTTGCGACTTATCTATAACAACCGTCTTCATCTTGGCCCGCGCCGTGTACTGTGCTGCGCTGAACCCTGCAGGACCGCCGCCTATTATTACAACATCATAAATTGCATCGGACATAAAACCTCCTAGAACTTTTTTATTATCTTATAGTAGGTGTCTCTTTGTGCTGCACTAAAACCGGCGCTTTTTATCGCGTTGACTATATCGTCTTTGGTAACGCAATAGCTTACGCCTGCGGCTTTAACAACATTTTCTTCTATCATAGTCGAACCAAAATCGTTTGCGCCAAACCTTAGCGCAACCTGTGCCAGCTTCAATCCCTGAGTGACCCACGATGCCTGAATATTCTTTATGTTGTCGAGATAAATTCTCGACAGCGCCAAAACCGTGAGATAATCTGCTGCCGTTGCTGTTTTTACCCGGCTGAGCTCAGTATTTCCCGGCTGAAACGACCACGGGATGAAGGCGGTGAACCCGCTTGTCCTGTCTTGCAAAGACCTTATAGCTTCAAGATGCTCTATTATGTCTTTAGGCCCTTCAACACTTCCGAACATCATCGTTGCAGTTGTCCTCATACCGATGTTATGCGCCTCTTCCATAACTCTCAGCCATTGGCCGGACTTTATTTTCTTTGGACTCAGTATCTCTCGCACCCTGTCTGATAGTATCTCTGCGCCGCCGCCGGGAATCGAATCGAGGCCCGCCTGCTTAAGCGTCAGTAGTGTATCGTGAAGGCTTAAGCCGTGCTTATCCGCAAGATAACAGATCTCTGGTGGTGAAAAACCATGGACATTTATAGAGTATCTTTTCTTGATTGACCGCAGAAGAGTTGTGTAATAATCTATGTCCAGTTTCGGATGAATGCCGCCCTGCAAAAGTATCTGTGTGCCTTGTAATGCGACGGTTTCATCAATTTTTATGAATATTTCATCATCGCTTAAAAGATAGGCGTCAGCGCTGTCCTCTTCCCTGTAGAAAGCGCAGAAGGTGCATTTGTTGATGCAGACATTCGTATAGTTGATGTTGCGGTCAACGATAAAAGTCACCGCATTTTCGGGATGCAGTTCTTTCCTGATAGCGTCCGCCTGCTCTCCGAGGTCGAGGAGATTGGCGGAGTTAAGAAGTTCTAAGGCTCTATGCTTTTCGATTCTGTTCATCGCTATTAAAATAAGGTGTTTTTGAGTTTATATCTTTCACCGATGCGCCCTTATACCCGTCTCTTCAGGAGTTGTTCTATCAGTGATTCGGGCATTTCTTAACCTACTCCAAATCTAATGCGAATTTAACAGCCTTTTGTATCTCCGCTATTTTTTTGCTCTTGAGCAACGCAATCCTTTCTATCAGCAACTCTTTGCGTATGGTCATAATTGTGTCGAGATTGGCCACGCATTTTTTGGGAAGACCATCTTCAACACCGAGCGGCACTTCAACCGGAATTCCCCTGATAGTTTTTGTAACTTCAGCAACAGTTACGGCGTTCCTGACAGCATAAGCCTCATCCCTCGAAAGCAGCACCACCGGACGTTTGCCTATGGGGGCAGGCAGATTTGCCCACCAGACCTCTCCGCGTTTCATGACCAGTCCTCTTTTGACAAAACATCGAGGACCGCTTTTTCCTTTGCCTTTATTTCGCTGATGTTCTCAGGATGTTTGCGGTATCCTTCTTCGTACATACGAACAAGACGCTCTTTTTCGTCTTTTGCGCGCAAAAGACGAATAGCTTCGGTTACAACGCCGCTGCGGGTAAGCCCCCATTTTTTTCTGATGCCTTCTATCGCTGAGAAATCTTCATCACTTATACTTATAGCAAGCTTGACTGCATGTGCCATATAGAGCCTCCGGTATGATTAAAGTCATACTAAAGTATGACTAATTAGTACGCTAAAATCAACAAGTCTCTGTAACAGCAGACAATTTACAAATATTCCTTCAGCTTTTTATAAAAATTTTCATGACTTCCTATGGTATATAGATAGAGCGCATTTTCGGAGTATTCGTAAGACATCAATAACAATTGTGTTTCATGCTTAAATTTATAGACCCTTATTCCCTTGAGGTCACCCCTTTTGAGTTCCCCGATTTCAGGATTCTGCAGGATTTCTTTCACCTTCTTGTCAATCTCGACCTGAAGCCTTGCAGGAGACTTTTTTTTAAACTTGAGGAAGTGATTTGATGCAATAATTTTCAACGGATTATTCCGAATTCGTAGTTCTTTCCCAGCCCTGATTCTATCTCTTTCTTTGCCTGAATGGTTTCTTTTACAAAAGATAGAGGCAAGTCCGGAAACTGCTCGGAAAGCATGCCGTCCATAACATATTTCTTGATCTGCTCAGAAAGCGACCTGTGTTCTATATCAGCTTTAATCCTGATCTTTTTCTCAACTTCAGAGGGCAGCCTTAATGTCAAAACACTCATTTGTATTCTCCTGTAGTCGTTTTGAATACATTCTATCACAATTGATGTAACATTGCACAAAGTCCGCAACAATCTTCGGCAATTGTTCTATTAAATATTCGGGCATTTCTTGGTTAATTTTAATGCGTCAAGCCGCAGCACTTTTTGTATTTCTTTCCGCTTCCGCAAGGGCAGGGCTCGTTTCTTTGAATTTTTGAAGAGGAGGTTGTCGACTGACTATAGTCGGGGCCAAACTGTGACTGTATGTTTTTTGCCGCCTTAATTCTTATATGCTTAAGCCCTATGTGAATTTCTTCAATGTTGTCGTCGATAATCAATTCAACAGCGTCAAGAGCCTCCATGGCATCGGTCATTTCAGATTTATTGAACTTTGTCTTTTCCATACATATCTTCATTTGGTGACCCAACAGGTCTATTACGTCTATAATGGCCCCGACCGATTGCTCCAATTTCTTAGGAATTTTTCCGGGGCCCATACCTCCAAGTTCAAGCCCATGCAAAAATAAGGTTGCAAGTTCAAGCCCGTCGGATATGCGAGTTAGAACTCCATCCTTGTTTTCATCATATTCAAAATCAGGAACCGGTAACAGTTCTTCTTCAGAATCCCACTTTGCAAGCATATTAAAGAGCGACATTATATTGGACATTATTTCTTCCGCCTCTTTATTTGTCTTAAACTGTGGGCCTTTTTTTCCGAAGATTATCGGCAGCAGCACCGATGGCATAACCGGATTAGGAGCAGCAAGGCAACCGCAAAATAGTCCATAAAGACCGAAGACAGAGAGCTCCGCACCGGACTTTTCGAGTTGTTCATCCATAACTTCATCGCCACAGTAGTCATCATATTGCAGCGGTTCTATATTCTTTTTCCCCATGAAATGAATGTCCATAGACCTCTTTGCAGTTTCAAGCGCAGCAAGTTCGACTACCTTATTAAGTTTAATGCCGAGTTTATCTGCAATTGGCTGGAGGAGATTCAGAGCTTCTTCTTTCTTTACCAGAATCTCTTTGGGCAAAAAAGAGTTCTGCTCAAGGCATGAAAGCAGGCGTTCGGGAAATTGCGAAGGGTATTTGTTTTTTTCAGAAAGAAACATCTCATAGACAAAGCCGCTTTTGCTGTCTATTATCATAATTCCATAAGGGAAGAATGGCTTGTTTTTTGACTTTATAGGGGTTGGGGCATAGAAAAAGTCTATCTCCCACACAGCAGGAGTAGATTTTGCTTTGCTTTTTATTCGTTGAATAACAATATCGTTTATCACAGCCGGGACAACTGGACTGGACTCTGTGATTTCAGGCTTCAACCATTCATCCTGCCATCTCTCGTTGGCTTTATCGTGTGACCTGAAAAAGTAGAGGTCTTTGGAAGATGGCGACAGCAATGTCTTGTCATTTTTGAAGCGAAGGCATACATGCTTTGCCTGTTGAAGCACGGCAGTCAGAAAGACAAGATCATCTTTTTGCAGAGATGACGGTAAATAACTTGGCTCATGCCTTCTGAACATCGGCCATGCTTTTTTGCCCTTAGCCTGAATGCCGAGTTTTTTGATGAGGTCTTTGTCTTTTTTATCAAGATCGCTTTTGTTTTCAAAAGATGCCATAAGGCAATTCTGCTCATACATCATATCGCTGTCTTCAGGTGATAGCTGTCCTTCCAGAATCGTCCGGTATCCTTTTAATCCATCTGAACCAAGATATACGGCAAGGGCAAGGACTTCTCCCAGTTCACCCATTATGCAGCAATAGCCATGCTCGCCTGTATCAGGGTTTTTCACTCCGAAAACATCCGTCTCGGTAATGAATTTCCATGGCTCTATCTCCCTGAATTCTGCTGCCGCCTGATACAAAGCCTTCCACTGATTATCTGATATGATTTCTTTCACGTTCTTTATCCTCTATATAGATACTTGCTCGCCGGATATATGTATTTCAACAAACAGTTATGTATTATTGAAAACCGGATTATAAAATGCATCCCTCTCAACCGGTCTTTTCCCCGCTCTGCTTATCAGATGGATCATATCGTTTCTTGTCATGACCTCGCCGGTCATGGCTCCGGCCGAGTGGGTTATCTTTTCTTCGATTATGGTTCCGTCGAGGTCGTCTGCGCCGAACAAAAGCGCGATTTGAGAAACTTTTTCTCCGAGCATTATCCAGTAGGCTTTTATATGGTCAAAGTTGTCGAGCACGAGCCTGCTTATCGCGATGGTCTTTAAATCATCAATGCCGGACGAGTAAAAGCCGCCGATTTCGGTGTTCTTGGGATGGTATGCAAGCGGGATGAAGGCTTGAAATCCGCCTGTTTTGTCCTGCAAAGCACGAAGGCTCAAGAGATGATCAACCCTGTCTTCGAAGGTTTCGAGGTGTCCGTAAAGCATGGTGGCGTTTGTTTTTATCCCAATACCGTGGGCAAACTCCATAATTTTGAGCCATCCTGCACCGCTAATCTTTTCAGGGCAGAGTTTGGTGCGCACACCTTCCGCAAAGATTTCTGCGCCGCCGCCCGGCATAAGGTCTAGGCCGCTTGCTTTCAAAGATTTGAGGGTGTTCTCGACGCTCATTCCACTGATTTTTGACATGTAATCTATTTCTACTGCGGTGAATGCTTTGATCGCAATAGAAGGAAATTCTTTTTTTATGGCTGCAAGCATATTGAGATAATGCTCAAAAGGCCAATCAGGATGAAGGCCTCCGACAATATGAACTTCAGAAAAACTTTGACCAGCTTTTAATTTTGAGATAATCTCGTCTATTGTAAGCTCATAAGCGCCTGCTTCGCCTTTTGAACGGCTGAAGGCGCAGAATTTGCATCGGTTTATGCATATGTTAGTTGGGTTTATGTGGCGGTTGCTTATGAAATAAGCGTTGCTGCCGTTCTTATTATTGCAAGCAGCCGCTGCAAGGCGTCCAATTCCGAACAGGTCATCGTCATTAAAAAGCTTCAGCGCCTCATCTTTTGAAAGCCTGCTCCCTGACCTTATTTTTTCAAGAACCTGTTTCAGCGCCATGAATTGCCTGCTATGTTTCTAACTCCTTATGCTCTTGAGGGTTGGGAAGAGGCACCTCTCTTAAAAACTTTGCGCTCAATTCCGGCTGAATAGGATTTACATGAATGCCGCATGCTATCTCAAATCCTGAAAGGTAGCCGACCCGTGGAACTATTGTGAGATACCAGTGCTCAAATTTTGATTCTGCATTTGAGGGTTTGCCTGAACGGATCGCATAGTTGTAGTCAGGATTGTCGAGGCCCACGGCTATTTTATACATTGTGGTCTTTAGATTTATCGCAAGGTCCATCGTCTCCTCGTTGGTTATTTCTGCAAAGGATCCAGAATGCCTTTTGGGAAATATCCAGACATGAAATGGCGACATTGCCGCATATGGAATGAAAGAGACAAAATGGTCGGTGTTGCAGATTATACGCTCTCCGCTCTGTATCTCTTCATACAGCATTTTGCACATCAGACATTCACCGGTATTGTCGTAAAAACGCATGTATGACTCTGTCCTGTCCCTTATTTCGAGCGGCACAATAGGGATGCCGACTATTTGAGAGAGGGCGTGGTCGCAGGTGGTGCCGGAATTCAGTCCCTTGTTTTTAAAGACAACAACATGCTCAACCCTTGGATCCTTGTAGAATTCGATAAACCTGAACTTGTACATTTCGATGAGTGCTTTTAACTGGCTGTTAGGCATGGTTGCGGTCTGTAAATCATGTTCTGGTGTTTCCACAATAAGCTCGTGGAAGCCTACAGCATTCATACCCCTATGAATCTTGTTGCCCCATCGCAGCTGGTCGCCCGCTTCTGAAAGGCGTGAAAATTTATTTTGGACAACCCTTATTTTCCAGCCGTCGCGGCCGTCGATGCGGTCGATCTCTTCCGGTATCATATATTCGTTGCCCGGACAAAAATGGCAGATGCCGCCGACTTCAGGAACCTCTTTATCTTTCTTGATCCCGACAAAGTCGGTCGGTCCGATCCCCGGATTTTTTTCTATTACGACCCACTCGCGTGTAACTGTATTAAGTCTCATCTCAGGCATTTTGTCCCCCCCCCCTAAATATTAGCCCTGTCAAGAGTCCTGTACTGGATGGCCTCAGAGACATGGTGGCTTTTTATATCGTCCGAACCGTCAAGGTCGGCGATGGTCCTCGATACTTTCAAAATCCTTGAATACGCCCTAGCGCTCAATCCGAGTTTTTGCATAGCAGCATCAACTATAGCCTGCGATTCACTTGCAAGCCCGCAATGTTTTTTTATGTGGCGAGTTTTCATATGGCTGTTTGCAAATATTTTATCACCTTTGAATCTTTTGAGCTGGCGCTCTCGTGCCTCTGCGACACGCTGCCTTATGTTTTCGGAATTTTCGCCTGAGCGGCCTTCAGAAAGCTTTTTATAGGGGACTGAAGGAACGTCGATGTGGATGTCTATCCTATCCATTAACGGCCCCGAAACTTTTGACCGGTAGCGGCTGATCATTCTAGGTGTGCAGGAGCATTCGTGCCGGGCATCCCCGCTATAGCCGCAGGGGCATGGATTCATCGCAGCAACGAGGACAAACTGCGCCGGATACGATACTGTAGCAGCAGCGCGGGATACTGTCACTGTTCCGCTTTCGAGCGGCTGTCTTAAAACTTCAAGCACATTTCTTTTGAACTCCGGCAGTTCATCTAGAAAGAGAATTCCGTTGTGCGCAAGAGAAACCTCGCCCGGCCGGGGGTACTGCCCCCCGCCTATAAGCGCTACATCTGATGTGGTGTGATGGGGCGATCTGTAAGGCCTGTTGGCAAGCAATGCCTGTCCCTCATCCAGCAAACCTGCGACGCTGTGTATTTTAGTTGATTCTAGGGCTTCGTCAAATGTCATAGGGGGCAGGATTGATTGTAGTCTTTTAGCGAGCATAGTTTTGCCGCTACCCGGGGGGCCTATGAGTGTAATATTGTGGCTTCCAGAGGCAGCCACTTCAAGCGCTCTCTTTGCATGCTCCTGTCCTTTTACATCAGCAAAATCATCCTCGTAAAACTGGCTTGCCGCCATTGCAACACCAACATCTACGGTATGCGGGGCTTTTTCTTTTAATCCGCCGATGAACTCTATTACATCAGGCAGACTTTCTACACCGAATGTGTCAATGCCGCTCACAACCGCAGCTTCAGCAGCGTTTTCGGCAGGTAAAATTACACCTTTAAGCCCTAGCCTTTTAGCCTCTATCGCTATAGACAGCGCACCCCGTACAGACTTAACTTTGCCGTCGAGCGAAAGTTCTCCAGCTATCATGTAATTCGCAAGGTTGTGTTTGGGTATTATTTCTTCTGCCGCCACAATGCCTACGGCTATCGGGAGATCAAAAGCAGACCCCTCTTTTCTCATATCTGCCGGAGCCAGGTTTACGGTAATTTGTTTGAGCGGAAACTGAAAGCCTATGTTTTTCAGAGCTGCCTTGATGCGGTCTCTGCTCTCTTTTACTGCCGCGTCAGGCAGTCCCACCATAGAAAAATGAGGCAGCCCCTTGGATGAGATATCAACCTCAACCTCTACAAGGTTCGCGTTAATTCCGTACACATAAGCGCTTAGAGCCTTGGAAAGCATTTCTCGCTTTAAACCTCTCATCTATATCTTTTATTATCTGCTGCCTTGTCTTTCCCCAAAGAGGGGCGACTAAAATATCGTCAGGAGCGGTGGCAAAAAGCCTCTGTAGTATCATGTCGGGTGAGAGCCGTTCTACAAAATCAACAAGGAAATCGAGATACTCATCATAGGCAAAGGTGTGAAAAGGTTCCTGTGCAAACTGTTCTGCCATAACCGTATTTTTTATCACCTGCAACTGATGTATCTTTAAAAAATTCACAGGAAGATCAGAAATAATTTCGGCCATCGAGAGCATTTCTTCCGTCGTTTCTGTCGGAAAGCCGACAATCGTATGCGCGCCGATATGTATGCCTCTGTTTGCGGTCATTTCAACCGCATCGGTGAAAGCCCTGTAGTCGTGTCCGCGCATCATGTATTCGAGCGACTTGTCATAAACCGACTGCACTCCATACTCAACAAGTATAAAATACTCTTTTGCAAGCGATTCAAGCAGTTCAATCTTTTGCTGGTCAACGCAGTCAGGTCTTGTGCCGATCGCAAGCCCTATAACAGAGGGTTCAGAAAGCGCCTCGCGATAAAGCCTTTCTAGTTCATCGACAGATGCATAAGTATTGGTGAAAGGCTGAAAATAGACCAGAAATTTTTTAGCCCTATACCTTAGCGATAAATAGCTGATGCCATTTCGTATCTGTGTATTAAGAGGAGTTTCTGGGGTGCATTTTGCCGGCCTGAAGCTGTCGTTGTTGCAGTAGATGCAGCCTGTAACGCCGAGAGTCCCGTCTCTGTTTGGGCATGTAAAACCAGCATCAACATTCACCTTATAGACAATCGCCCCGAATTTTTCCCTAAGATACGGACCGAAAGCTCTGAATTGCTGACTCATTTGTCATTATTTCTGTTTTAACTCTGTAGTGTCAAGGAAATAAAAGATTTTGTGCAATAATTACAAAGGTTTTGATAAACTATGACCCGATGAAGATAACGAGTGTTCATAACAGGATTATCAATGATTGCCTGCGTATTAAAGAGAAGCCGGGCAAACCAAATGACCGGCTTCTGATAGAGGGCCTGCGTATTATAAAAAGCGCTATTTCTGCAAATGTTTCTTTTCTAAAATGTTTTTATACAGAAACATTGCTTAAAAGTGCTGAGGGTGGACGGCTTATGGCAGAAATAAAATCTCTTTTGGCCGATCCTGGTAATTCCTGCATAGAGGTTTCTCCATCAGTTATGAAAAAGCTTTCTGATACAGAAACCCCGCAGGGAATAATTCTTGAAGTTGAATACAGAAAACCTGAGCTCAAAAATATAAATTTCAAGTCCAAGCCGCTGGTTGTCGTATGTGACCGAATCCAGGACCCCGGAAACATGGGCTCTATAATCAGGGTCAGCGATGCTGCCGGAGCGGATGCTGTGTTTGTTGTGGAAGGCTCATGCAATCCGGTTTCGGCCAAGTGTATCAGGGCAACCGCAGGAAGCATCTTTAATCTGCCGGTGGTATGCGCACAATCGACAGATGTAATAAATTTCCTGAAATCCAAAAACATACCGCTGTATCTTGCGGAAGCTCATGGCAATAATGCTGTTTATAAAAGAGATTTTACAGGGCCTGTAGCCTTAATCTTAGGCTCGGAAGCGTCCGGAGCAGGGAGTGCTTTCAAGGACAAAGCGGATTTTCTTGTAACCATCCCTATGAATGATAAAACAGAAAGCTTGAATGTAAGCATGTCTGCCGGAATCTGTCTTTATGAGGTTTTGCGTCAAAGAAGGCCTTCTTAACAAAATCTTTACGGTAAAGTTTTATGCATTATAACCGATAAAAAAGATACCTACAAATGCATTGATATGAGGAGGTGACAAAAAATGGCTTATACAGTTAACACAAGCATTAATTCTGGTGCCGTATCAGCGTTTATGCAGCAACAGGCCGCTGCTGACACAGCCGCAGCCCAGGCAAAACAGACATCCGGCATAGTGCAGGAACAGGCAAAGACTGCAAGCCAGGAGGCTGCCTCGGTCGGTAAGTCAGAGGCTGTTTCTGTAATTTACAAAGAAGGCACAGCGGTCTTGAAGTTTCAGGACAGCAATGGAAGAGTTGTTATGCAGATACCGTCGGACGAATACCTGATACTTAGGAGTTTGGCCGAAGACAAAGAGAAAAAACTGTCCATAACAGTCAGGTAGGCAAAACTGCCAAAATATAATATAAACCGGAGAAGCTAGTGAGGGTAAATACTGCACGATTTGGCACACTGAACATAGAAGACGACAGGATAATCAGCTTTCCCAAAGGAATCGAAGGCTTAAGTTCTCTTAAGCGGTTTTTTCTGATCGGTTTTGAGAACCGGATACTGTGGCTGCATTCCATTGATGATCCTAACCTGGCATTCATGGCCACAGATCCCTTTATTTTCTTTCCTGATTATTCTTTTTCGCTTACGGATGCGGCCGAAGCCCTTTTGAAAATCGAGAACGTCAAGGATATCTGCGTGCTCACATTTCTTTCGTTCAACAAAAATACAAATATTGTTGAAGCAAATCTGAAAGAGCCGGTAATAATAAACGCTAACGGTAAAAAAGGGACTAAAATAGAAGTTGCTAATAAACCATATACAACGGCGGTGCCATTGCCCTTAAGCTCCCAAGATAATTTTAGAATGGCTAACGGCTTTAAGGATGTATTTGTCAAGGTTATCCATCGTCCTCCGACCACGCCGTAATATTGTCCAAGCAATCTATTTCTGAAAAATAAAACAATGAAGATTACCGTTGTATGCGGACTTTTGGGTTCGGGCAAAACCACTTTTATTCAGGGCTATCTCAAAAACAACAAACTTAAAACCGTTGTGCTTGTCAATGATTTCGGCAGTGCAGGGATAGATGGTGAGATTATCTCCACAGGCGGAATAGAGACGATAGAACTGCCGAGCGGCTGTGTTTGCTGCACTCTAAAGTTTGACCTTATAACAACAATAGAAAAAATCCTTAAAGAATTAAAACCGGAGCATCTTGTTATAGAGCCGAGCGGGGTAGCCTCTGTATCAGGCATTCTTGAAGCCCTAGAAATTCTGAAGTTCGACAACATTACAGTAGTAGGCATAATCGATGCTTCAGAGTTTCTGGAATTTTACGAATCCGGAATGTACGGCAGTTTTTTTGAAGACCAGATAGTAAATTCCGGAATCCTGATTGTTAATAAAATCGATTTCTCAAACAGCGCGGACATTGCAAGGACAGCAGAGATTATTGCCAAGATGAATCCCTCTGCGATAGTTTATAAAACGGTTAGGGCGATGATAGACGATTCTTTGCCCGAAGCCAAATCGAAAGGTGTTTACAAGCCGGAATCATCATTCCATTTTGATTTTGATACAGCATCACTGCCTTTAAAACATAGCTTATCTTTTGGGGAAATCGAAAATCTATTTGGCGACATTGCAAAGGGAATACACGGCAATATAGTGAGGGCAAAGGCTTTGATACATACAGACAGGGGCGTATACAGGTTTGATTTTTCATACGGCAAAACTGATGCTGTTCCGTTTGAAGGCAATTGTACTAACGGACGTCTTGTCTTAATAGGGGATATGATAAACAGAACATCTTTAATCAAGTCGCTCGGAATGCCTGTCCTGCTTTAATTCTGCTGAATTTTTAAAGCCGCTCTGAATATAACCGCTGCCGCAACAAGCACAAAAGATGCGCAGATAAAGGCTTGTGCAAACCCGAAATGCGCCGCAATAATCCCGGAAAGAAGGGGCCCTGTTGTATGTCCGATATCCATTATAGAACCGAGAAGTCCCATAGCAGAACCTCTTGCCTGTTTGTTGCTCAGGTCTGCGATGTATGCCGATGTGGCCGAGGTTACTATCGAAAGGCTCATGCCGAAAGCGATGCTGACAAACAGAAGAGGAATAAAAGAACTGAAAAACGAGAAACAGGCTATGCATAATGCGCCCACCATGGCGCCGAAAAATATCTGCGGCTTTCTGCCGTGCCTGTCAGAGAATCTGCCCATAACCGGCTTTGACAACGCAAGCGTAATAACCTGCGCCGATAAAAATACCCCCACCTTGTAGGGGCTTATGCCTGCGCTCACAGCATAAAGCGGCAGAAATGTTTCAAAGGTGCCGTATGCAAAGAGTATTGCGGCTTCAACAGCACAGGTAAGGACTATCGCCCGGTCGGCCGCAACTTGCTTGAACGCACTTAGTGTTTCTGTCCAGGTCTGTTTTTGCGGATGGGCTTCTGCTGAATTAGGAAGGAACAGGGCAATAAGAAAAGTTGCCGCTCCGGCGATGCCGCATACAACATATACGCCAACAAAGGCTTCACTCTGATTTAAGGCCATCGCCCCGATAATGGTTCCTCCTGCAAGAGGTGCCATAAACCTGCCTATGAGAGTTGAGGTCGAAAACCAGCCCATTTTTTCGCCTCTCTCTTTATGGAATAATTCCGAGACAAAGGCCATCGCAACAGGAAGGAATATGGCTGTCGAAAAGCCGTGGTAGAACCTTACCAAGGCTAACTGCCATATTTGTGTAACAAAAAGATAGAGCACCGGTGCGGTCGAAAATATTATTGATGAAAAAAGCAGCATCTTTCTTTTGCCTATCCTGTCCGCAAAGATGCCGGCAGGAAAACTGAACACAACGCCTGTAAATGCAGAGATGGCCGCCACAAATCCAACCTCAGATGGGCCTGCCCCTAAGTGAGAGGCAAACAAAGGCAGCACCGGGCTTTTTGATATCGTAGAGCTGAAGATAGCAAAAAGCCCGGTGGCGCAGAGCAGTCTGAATGGGCTTAGAATCATTTGTTCATAAGCCCCTGAATCTCGCGGTGATAGCCGAGATAGCGTTGTAGCGTTATCTCGTTCTTGCCGTACTTTGGTATTGTTTGAAGTATAGTTTCAAACCTGGTTTCTGCCTCAAGTTCATCGTTTATCGTTACGATGCCATCGGTTATTATGTCAACTAACCTGTCGGCATAAATCACAATCCGCTCTTCAAGCCTTTTTAGCGTATAGTCCTTGACCGGCAGTCCGAGCTCGATAGCCTCAGGTTCTGTCAGTCCGCCACGGATATGCTTTTCCATTATGTCCGTAATCGCTTGCGGCAGCCCAATCTGCCTGCCGAGCTCTGCGCCAATCTTGCCGTGTTCCATTTCGTGAGTTTTGGACTTGCCAAGGTCATGAAAGAGCGCTCCCCTGCCTACAAGCTCAAAATCAATATTTGCACCTGTGCGTTCGGCAATTTCGAGCGCCTTTTCTGCAACTTTTTTACAGTGGGCAATGTCCTCTTCCGAAACGCCAGAACTTCTGAGAATCCCTATATCCGAATCCTGAATTTTGTAGCCCATAGTGCCTCCTATTTCACGCCGAAATAAGCGAGAGTATCTGCTATTGTCTTTTCGAGGTCGTGCTGAAGGTGTTCGAATTTGGTTTTTACATCATCATGAAGGTGCCGAATATACTCGTTCCGCGCCTCCTCGCCGTACTTTTCCTCAATCATTTTTCCGTACTCATAAATCTTTGTCAGGTCATGGCGTTCGGCCTTTTTCTCAGGGTCGTTGTCGAGCCATTCATGAACCTCGCGATACTCTTTACCTGTCCTCTCACTGCTTGTCTTGAAATGTTTTGCTACGGGCGGCATAAGTTTTCCTCCTTTTTTTAAAAAATCGTTTTCCACAAAAAACCGGCAAGGGCTGCCCCAGCAATAACCGGTATCATTCCCCATTTATAAAACTGCATCCCTGCAAAAGTGATTAATATGGCGAGTAATGCAAACCAGTCAAAACCGGCGTGTTCAGGAAGAAGCGTATGATAAGTAAAAGTCACCCCGAGACTCAGGACGACACCGACCACCGCCGCGGTGACTGCCGAAAGGGCTGAACCTATTTTGATATTCCCACGTAGACTTTCGATATAAGGCGCACATAAGAATATCATCAGAAATGACGGCACAAAGGTCACCCATGTTGTAAGAAGACCTCCGATGGCGCCTGCAACTGCAGGCGTAAGCCCCTTTGCATGTGTAAAGGCTGCAACATAGCCCACAAACTGATTGACCATTATCAAAGGACCTGGGGTTGTTTCGGCAAGTCCGAGGCCGTCCATCATCTGCTCCGGCTGAAGCCATCCGAACTGTTCCACCGCTTGCTGGCTTATGTATGCAAGAACCGAATAGGCTCCGCCAAAAGTGACCAGAGCTGCTTTGCTGAACAAGACACCGATATCCATAAAGATGTCATCCCAGCCGCGCCACAAGCCTATCAGCACCAAAGGCAGAAACCATATTGACAAGCATAACGTTACGACCTTAACTGACCTTGTCCATCCGGCCTTAACCTGAGAATCACTCGACAGATTAGAAATGAGAGTTGGTGTCGTGCCTTTAGCATTTTTTGCGGCTGAAAAAATAGTCGGTGCATATATGCCTCCGATGTAGCCTATACAGCCTGCCGACAGGACTATTAATGGGAACTGGGCCTTAAGAAAATAGATCGAGACAAAGGACAATGCTGCCAGAGCAATAAGCACGCTGTTTTTAAGCGACTTCTTTCCTATTCGAATTACAGCTTCTGCAACTATTGCTGCAACAGCAGGCTTGAGGCCGTAAAGAAACGCTGCTACTGACGGAACATTTCCGTATGCGGCATATAGCCACGAAAGCGCCCATAAAATAAAAGCTGATGGGAGTATAAAAAGAACGCCGGCTGCTATGCCTCCCCATGCTTTGTGCATGAGCCATCCTATATAGGTGGCAAGCTGCTGGGCCTCAGGCCCCGGCAGGAGCATGCAGAAATTTAGGGCTTGGAGAAAATGGTCGTCATCCATCCACTTTTTCTTCTCCACCACCTCTTTGTGCATCATAGCAATCTGGCCCGTAGGCCCGCCGAAACTGATAAATCCCAGTTTGAGCCAGTAGCGGAAGGCTTCAGGAAATGTTGGTTTGGTTGTCAAAATAGTTCCTCCCGATTAGGCGGTTTTAGATAAGTACAGCATCTCAAAAATCGATATGCCTTTTTCTAGCAATTCAGTATCATTAGCTGCCGACTTTCTGAGTCCAGATAAAATCTCTTCCAGCCCCTTTGTTTCGGCATTCCTGTATTTGTCGTCTTTAATATCAAGCTCATGGACCAGCTCTGCAATCTTTCTGACAGCTTTATCTTTTATGCCGAAGGCTCTGACAAGAACCTCAAAGGTGCAGAGTTCTCCCGCATGTGTAAATTCTCCTCCGCTCATATCAAAGGTTATTTGCCCTTTGCCGACAGCAGCAAGCTCTTTTTCATCAGCAAACCGGAAAGAGGCTTGCCTGTCTATAAACCTTTTGATAAGCCATGCAGAAGCCATGCGGTCAACAAAAGGTTTTTTGCGTGTAACCCAAACCATGCGCTGATAATCCGAAATACTTTTTTGAGGAACAGGTGAAACCCTATCTTTATGCGTATCACCAGAAAAGTCTTTAAGCGTTGAGAGTAAAGCAGCGAGCTTTTTTTGCAAAGTTTTTCCGGTTGTCGACGAAAAGAAATCTGTTTTTATCGCTTCTTCAAAGGCCTTGGATATTTTTGCCGCCTCTCCTGAAAGGTGAGAAAGGTTTTTCAGACTAGAGCCTTTTTTTATGCTGTTGAGCTTTGTTTCAAGATTATCTATTGCTTTGCTGACAGGAATGTATTCTTCAGCTTTTCTTTGTCTAAAAAGTTCGATTATCTGTTGGTCATCCACAGAGTCTATGCACGCAACCCTTGTAAACGCGGCTTCTCCGCCCATAGCCTCGACTTCGTCAACTAACCAGCTAAAAAACTCGTAGTGCTCATCAGACATCGGAAGCATGTAAACTGCTCCCTTGAATTGCAGAGTGCCTGTCTTGGCCAGTTTTCTCCAGATCTTCATCCTGCCGCTGACCGGCTTGGACGGAACGCTGTAAAAAAATAAAAGCCAGCCCTGCCGGGTTAGAGATGTTGTCTTTGATATCTGTTTTATCATAATTTTATCTTTAGTGTTATGCCTGATACAAATGTAACACTTGTTACATATTTTGTCAATAAAAAATATATGGCGCTGCCCCGAATCAGAACCCTAATTATCAGGAGAGCTTTTTTCAGCAGCCATCAAATAATCCCTGAAGCGTTCGGGCAGAACCCACTGGATGCCCATTTTTTCTGCCCATTTAATCAGCCCCTGGTCCGCGCTGATCAGTATTGCATCGAGTTCTAGTGCGAGAAGGAGCAGGTCAACATCCTCCTTGCTGTCTATTATTCCTTCGCGGAGCGCCTCTCTGTATTTTTTTCTCAAGTCCTGAATTATTTCGTCAGGCTCTTTTCCTGCTGCACTGCGCACAGCCTTTTCAGCAGCCCGCAAGCCTTTGTTTACCCTTTCTCTCATATCCTCGATCAGTTCGTAGAGCACTATTCCGGGACATTTCAGCTCATGCTTTTTGGGCGGCTTTTGGTTGATCATCAATAGCATTTCGCCGGTAATCTTTTCTTTATCAACAAAGTTTAAGAGTTCTTCAAGTATTGACGGAGGCATATAAAATTCGAGTATTTTTATTTTTGCTGCGAGAGCAAGAAAGGTCTCGAGCGCTTCGGTGGGTGTTTTCCCGAGATTTTCTCGTACATCGGGATTGACGAACAGGCTCGTATCGAGCACCACCTTTTTAGGGGCGGATAGCTGATAAAGGTTTGCGGTCATTTTTTATTTGAGCTTGCAGGTGCTATAGATATCGAGTTTATATGTGTTCCAGTTAAGGCATTTAGGACATCTGCCCGCCCAGTCAATCGACCGGAACCCGCAATTTGAGCAGCAGTAAGGTATGAGAAGAGTCTTTTTGAACTCGCAGGCTTTTCTTAAATCTTCTATCGCTTTCGGAATCTGGTTTCTCTTCAGGTAAAGCTCTCCGCGCAGATTGTAGAATTCGGTTGTTGAAAGCAGGCTCGTATCAACTTCGTTCAGCGTATTCAGCGCATCCTCGACCATCTCGAGTCTGAAGAAAAGTTTGCCCAAAAGAAATTTCAGTCCGGCGTCGTTCGGTTTTTTAGAAATAGCGCTTTTGTAAAAACGGATAAGTCGGCCCGGTTCGCCAACGCTGATAAGCATATCCTCAAGGCGTGCAAGGATTATCACAGAATTCAGCTGTTCGAATATTTTTTCCAGGAGGTTGATGGCATCCTCTGTCTCTCCTTTGTTGTGCAGCACTTCAGCAATGCCTAAGTAGGCAGGCACAAAGCTCTCATCCATTTTAATGATGCTTCTAAAGGCTTTTTCGGCCTTTTCCATCTCACCGTTTTCGAGGCTTGCACGGCCGTATTCATAGGTGTATCCGCGCAGCTTCTTCTCCTCGCGGTTCTTGTCGTTTTCGTTGTGTTCAAGTTTTAAAATCGATTTTTGCAGCGAAAGCAGCGCATCCCATTTCTCTCTTTTTTCGAGCAGTCTGCGCTTGCGATAGAGCGCCGTAAGGTTTTCGGAATCTATTTCAAGTATGTCATCGATATATCTCAGTGCATCCTCATGCCTGTCCATTTTTTCCATCAGTGATTCAAGCGACAGCAATGCCTGCAGCCCTTTCGTATTGATCGAATAAGCCTTCTTGTAATGCACCTGAGCCATGCTGAAATCGCCGTTGCTCATAGCTATATCACCTAATCGCAGCAGTGCATCCAAGTGTTCCGGATCCTCTTTCAAAATGTCGTTCAGCGATTCGATTGCGTCTTCCTCTTTATCACCTAAAATGGCGTTCAGCGCTTTTGAGTAGTATTCCCTGACCTTCTCTTCGCGTCGCTGCCTTTTGCTCTGCTGCATATTGTCTATTACGCGCTTTGTGTCCCTGACGAAGAAAACGAGAAGTATTGCAAGGGCCCCAAGGGTGGAGGAGAGCAGTATCAGCGCTATTTTAGGAATTTCATAAACATCACCGAAGGGCACTTTTACGGTAACTATATCTTTGTTTTCAACCGCAAAGAACCCGAGAATGCCGAGGAAGATAAGAAATACAAGTATCGCAATTTTGCCCATTAGTGGTGATACCCCCTGCCTTTTGTTATCGTCAGCGCGCGGTAAATCTGTTCAAGGAATATAAGCCGGGCCATTTCATGAGTGAGCGTCATTCGGGAAAGGGCCAGAACAAGCGAAGCTTTTGCATTCACCTCTTCCGATACGCCGAACGGGCCGCCGATCACAAAATCCAGGGCTGATTTATCTTTTATAAATTCTGCAAGGCCGACAGAAGTGTGTTCTTTTCCCTTTTCATCTAGCAGTATGTACGATTGTGTTTTGTCAAAGATGCGCTTGGCTTCAAGCGCGAGGGCAGCATCTCCTGTTTTGACCTTTTCTTCTTTTATCTCGACAATAGAGAACTGGGCCATAGGTTTCAGAAGCTTTAGATAATGTGATATCCCATCATTAAGATAGGACTCCTTATTCTTTCCTACCCAGAGCAGGCGTATCTTTATCATTAACCTGTATCCTTGGAGCATCAAGCCAGAATTTTTCGAGTTCGTAATAAGCCCGTGTCTGTTCCTCAAAAACATGCACCATCACATCGCCGTAATCCAGCAGAACCCAAAGCGCGTTTTGAGCTCCTTCAGTACGCAGAGGACGTGTGCCTTCGTCTCTGAGTTTTCTTTCGATGTGCTGCGCTATAGCTTTAACTTGGGTTGTGCTTTCACCTGAACAGATTACGAAATAGTCGGCTATTACGGTGAGGTCTTTAAGTTCTAATATGGCTATATCCTTTGCTTTCTTGTCGCCGCATGCCTTTGCGGCCGCTATGGCGGATTCTTTGCTTTTAATCTTATTTATCTCCTTTTATGGTTTGAAAAATAAAGTGAAGCTGGGATCGACCCGACTATCTCACTTTACCATATTTTCTGCCTTGCACGCTACAAACCGATACAACTGTCATTGCTGTTTTAACCTCGTCTAGAATGTCTTTTTATGGCTTCTAATCAGACTGTGATAAAATGATAAGAGACATAAAAATAACGGACGGTATCCTAGCTTCTGCTCACCCGCCGTTCTTTTTTGCCAGCGATACTTGCGGCGCTCTTTATAGCAGGCAATTCAGCTAATCTGGCGTCAGGCAGACCGCTTATTCTTAGCCTTGGTTTTATGACTGCGAATGTTATCGAATCATTGGGATGCGCTTTCATGGTTTATGTTTAACGGAGGTTATAATGCCTTATGAAAAGACATCTAATCCGGACTCTGGATTAGTGACAAATTTTGGTGCTCAGACTTTTATTGCTCGAAAACACTCAGCACTATTATTCATTGCACTTATAGTTGCAGGACTTGCCGGCAACTATTTTCGCTTTGAGATAATTTTTAATATACAGTTTATTTTCGGCAGCATATTCTCGATATTGGCTCTTCAGTTTTTCGGTTACCGATGGGGTGTGCTAAGTGCCCTTGCCATTAGCAGCAGCACTTATCTGCTCTGGAATCACCCCTATGCAATCGTGATTATGACGTTAGAAGTGGCCGTTGTTGGCATGCTCATAAAACGGCGTAACATAAGTATCTTACTTGCCGATACTATTTACTGGGTTTTTATTGGTATCCCTCTAGTTATCATTTTCTACTATGGTGTGATGCATCTGCCATTTTATACCGCCTCTGTGACGATGATGAAGCAGGCTCTGAATGGCATCTCAAACGCGCTATTGGCAAGGTTAATCTTCATGATTAGTTTAAAGAATAAAGACTCTGTAGCTTTTCCTCTCCGCGAATTGATTTTTTCTCTTCTTGCTCTATTTGTGCTTGTTCCATCGCTGTTAATACTTTCTATCCAGAGTCATTCTGACCTTGCTCGGACAGATACATCTGTTCGGAAAGCTCTGAAACTTGCTGTGCAGAAGACTGTGCCGTCAGTCGAAAACTGGCTTAAATCACATCTCGACATTGTGGAACATATGGCTTGGATGTCTGTAAAACAGTCGTTGCCGATGATACAGAGCGCGTTGGATCAAAGGCGGATAAGTGATAGCGATTTCTTGCGCATAGGATTGCTGGATAAATCAGCAACAATAACAGCCTACTCCCCTCTTATTGATGAACTTGGACAGACGAATATTGGAAAGAACTTTGCTGATAGACCATTTATTCCCATTTTAAAAGAAAAGCTTAAACCTATGCTGTCTGAGGTCGTGATGGGGAGAATCGGTAACCCTAAGCCCATGGTTACAGCGCTGGCTCCGGTGGTAAAGAATGGCAACTATGCTGGGTATGTAACCGGCATTCTGAATCTTGACAGTGTGCAATCGATGATAGAGTTAAATATAAAAAGCGAATCGTTGCCTGATATTCATTTCATTCTGCTGGATAAGAACAGAAGGGTTATAGCAAGCAACTGCCCGGAATTCAAGATACTGCAGCATTATCAACAACCTGAAGGGGAAGCTATCAACCATGGTGATGGCATATTCAGTTGGATTCCATACAACATGAAGAATGTTTCTATTTCAGATCGCTGGAAGAAAGCTTTCTACATAACCGAAAGCAGTATCGGCAGCATGTCTGAATGGTCACTTATAGTGGAACAGCCAATGGCTCCGTTTCAAAAGCAGCTATACGAACAATATGCTGTGTGGTTTTCATGGATTTTTGCAATATTTCTTATTTCGATAGCGATAGCAGAACTGACGAGTCGCAGGTTCATGAAATCCTTAGAAGATGTTAGGGCTATATCCACAGACATTCCCACAAAGATCTATTCCGGTGAGGTAATTACTTGGCCGGAAAGCAATATTCAGGAGACAAAAGCGCTTATTGAGAACTATAAAAAAATGTCCCACGCGATTACCAAACAGTTCAATACAGTTAAAGATCTGAACATAGAATTGGAACATAGGGTTGATGAACGCACACAAGAATTGCGAGAGAAGACTGCTCTTCTTGAAAATGTTATTAATTCTTCCAACGACTATATTTTTGTAAAAGATAGAGATTTGCGCACCATCCTTTGCAACAAAGCATTTGCTAATGCACTCGGCAAGACCCCGGAAGATCTATATGGCAAGACAGACATAGAGAATGGTTGGAGTGCCGATCTGGTTCTCGGACGCCCAGAGGAGGGAATACGCGGTTATCAGGACGATGATCTGGCTACACTTTCCGGAGAAACTTTGAACATCAATGAGGTAGCCAATGTCGGCAACGAACTCCGCGCTTTCAATACAATCAAGGTTCCATTGCGGTCGACTGACAACAATATCATAGGTTTGCTCGCAATAGCTCGTGACATTACCGACAAGAAAAAGGCCGAAGAACAGATAGAGCGTTCTCTGAAAGAAAAGGAGACGCTGCTCAGAGAGATTCACCACCGTGTAAAGAACAACATGCAGGTGATTTACAGCCTCTTGAATCTTCAGGCAAAGGGTGTTTCTGAGCCTGAAGTACGGGCCAAGTTTGAGGAATGCAGGAATAGGATCGCTTCTATGTCGCTGATCCATGAGAAGCTGTATGGGGCGGCAGACCTTGCCCATGTTGATTTTAAAGAGTATCTGAAGAGCCTGATTGATGGCATCGCATCTACATACAAAAGGCATGAAGTTTACCTGTCAGTGGATATGGAGCCTGTTGCCCTTGATGTGAATACAGGCATCCCTTGCGGCCTGATCGCAAATGAACTCGTTTCCAACAGCCTGAAATACGCTTTTCCTGAAGGCAGAAAGGGAATAATCAGTGTCGGTATTAACATTAACAGCGAAGGAAAATATGTCTTGTTTGTTAAAGACAACGGCATAGGATTCCCTGCGGATATTGACTTCCGCAATACAGCAACTCTCGGCCTTGACCTGGTAAATGGTTTAACAGCACAATTGCATGGAACAATTGAACTTTCACGGGAAGGCGGTACGAAATTCAGCATAACTTTCTCCCCCCCCCCGATTACGGAGTGACATGGAATGACAAAAACAACTGAAGCGCCCATATCAGAGAACATACAGGCCAAAAGGATTTTGGTGGTGGAGGATGAGTATGTAACTGCAAAGGACATAAAGAGTTCCTTGCTTGCTATTGGATACGAGGTGTTGGCGATTGCAGCAAGCGGAGAAGAAGCGATAGCGAAAGCGGCTGAATTGAGGCCCGACCTGATTCTTATGGACATTAAGCTTCATGGCCCCATAACCGGGGTGGAAGCTGCGTATGAGATACGGAAGTCACATGACATTCCGATTGTCTTTGTAACGGCCAATGTTGATGTCAACAACATAGCAAAAGCCAAAACTACAGAACCTTTCGGTTTTCTTACGAAACCTTGCAGTCAGGATAGCCTCAGGAGCACGATAGATGTGGCGCTTTACAGGCATGAAGCTGATGTCAGACGCAAGTGCGCCGAAAAAGAGGTGCGCAGGGAAAAAGAAAAATGGGAACTCACGTTTAACGCAATGGACGATCTGCTTATGATAGTTAATCATGAATACAAAATAACCAAGATAAACAGGACAATGCTTAAGATGCTGAACAAAACGTCATCAGAAACCATAGGCAAAAATTGTTTTAAAGTGCTTCATGATTCTGATTCACCGCCTGAATACTGTTTTTATAGCCGACTGCTTTCAACCGGACAGGCCCAAACAGGAGAACTGAATTTATACGGCCGATGCTATGCTATGACCGTATCTCCGATATATGACGAATTGGGCTCTTTGACTGGAGCAATTCATTCCGCAAAAGATATAACAGACCGCAAAAAGATTGAAGAGAAGCTGCATCGCAGTGAGGAAAATTTGAACCGCGCCCAAGCGGTTGCACAGATTGGAAGCTGGTTTCTGAACATCCCCGAAAATCTGCTCGAATGGTCGGATGAGACATATAGAATGTTCGACATTCCGAAGCAGGAGGCCATAGATTTGAACACCTTTGTCGCTGTTATCCATCCGGATGACCGCGAGAAGGTTCTTGCGGCATGGGATGCTGCAATGAATGGGGCGCCCTATGATATTGAGCACCGAACCTTGGTTTCTGGAAAGATAATATGGGTGAGGGAACGGGCAACTATTGAGCGCGACAAGGAAGGCAAGCCGTTATACGGCATCGGCACAGTGCAGGATATTACAAAGCGCAAGCTTATGGATGATGAACTGAAAGGCAAAAATGAACTGCTTGAACAAATGAACAAAGAGTTGAAGGAAGCTGCATTAAAAGAATACAGTCATCGTCTTGAGAAGGAAGAGTTGCTGGTGCAGCAGTCCAAAATGGCCGCGATGGGCGAGATGATCGGGGCTATAGCCCATCAGTGGAGGCAGCCGCTGAATGTTCTGGGGCTTATAGTTCAGTCTATGGAAGATGCCTATGAACATGGGGAGCTCAACAAGCAGCTGGTTGATAAGACTGTGGATGAAACAATGAAGCAAATCCGGTTCATGTCAAAAACGATAGATGACTTTCGCAACTTCATGAATCCCTCGAAAGAAAAACAGATCTTTGATTTAAAGATGGCTGCCGGAGAAATATTGTCACTTTTATCGGTCCAGATGAAGAACTCTTCTATTTCATACGCCTTGACCTGCCACACACATCAAAAAACGTTCCGTAATTTTGCCGAGATAGTGTCATGCGGTGAATGTGAAACAATGTCCTATCAAAACGAATTCAAACAGGTGATACTTAACCTTCTCACCAACTCTAAAGACGCCATACTGGACAGAAGAAGCAAGGACTTGATTCAGGAGGGGGCGATTACGATCGATTTTTACAGCAGCGACAAAAAGATTGTCATCGAGCTTTCTGACAACGGCGGCGGCATATCCGAAGAGCATATATCAAAAATATTTGACCCGCATTTCACAACAAAAGAAAAAGACAAAGGTTCAGGCATGGGGCTCTACATGTCAAAAGTCATTATAGAAAAAAATATGGGCGGCAAAATATCTGCTGTCAATATCGAAGGAGGAGTAAAGTTCATTATTGAACTGAGCCGTAGGTAAAATTCGGAAAAGCTGATCTATGGAGCTTAATCTGCAGCACGCGGCATATCCGCTTCTGCCGGAATGAAGCACACCTAAAAATGGAGCTGGCCTTTCTTATTCCACGCTTTCCAAATATTCTATCTTCTCTGCTTCGTTCCATTGCAAAAATTTCACCGACCGTTCAAAACACTCTATCTCGCCCATCGCTTTATTAGAAAAAACAAGCGCAAAAGGTGCATCATGATATTTCTGCAAAAACTTCTTTATTCCGTCAGGCACAACCGGCTCGGAGAGGCGGTATTTGACTTCAACCGGAACCGGAATTCTATTTTTGAGTAGGATAAAATCTACCTCGTCACCTTGCCTTGTACGCCAGAACTTAACCTCCATATTTACTTTCAACTGTTTTATTAGAGAGAGTGCTACAAACGATTCGATGATCGCACCTTTGTCCTGGCGACCGGAAAGTTTAGAATAATCGTTCAAAATACAATTCCTGATGCCTGTATCGTATAGATAATATTTCTTCACCTTCTTCAACTCATTTGCAAGATTGCGGAAGTAACTGTCTATCGGAAAACAGACATAAGTCGCGGCCATAAGTTCAAGATGGTGTTTAACAGCAGGCTCCGAGAGACCCACATCTCGAGCCAGTGCGGCAATGGAAACAACCTGTCCCTGATTCTGGGCGATGCTGTAAAGAAGACTGTTGAATGCTCTGATATTCTCCTCTTTTATAAGTGCTTTTATGTCTTTTAGAAGGTATGTCTGGAGAACATTCTTCAGCAGCTTCATTTTGTCCCCAGCACTCTGCTCATGAATCAGCCCCGGCAGACCACCGAAACGCAGAAACTCATCAAAAGAATATTCGGGCAGTTGTCTCATCTCATTGCCGCAAAGTGGCTGTACAAGGTTCAGACGAAACCTTCCGGCGAGGCTTTCTTGTTACGTCCCAGCAAAGCGATACCGATTTTAAGGGTGTAAATCCCACCTAACCGGTACCGGTTATAAGGTACCCAATCCCACTCAAACGAGACCGATTTTCAAGGGGCTAATCC
>PEAD01000066.1 GCA_002753335.1 Nitrospirae bacterium MYbin3 | reverse complement strand
CCGACGCCCTAAGCTCTACGGCATTACTGAGCACATTGTTCAGAAACTTAATCACCGGTGCCTCTGAGGCCATTTCCCTGAGCAGTTCGGGGTTGTCGTCAACGGTAAGCGAGACAAGGTCTTTGTCAAACGAATGAAGCGGCCTTGCCAGCTCGTTTATCACCTGCCCGGGTGCAAGCATAAGGACAGGGTAGCAGCCAAGCACCTTTGAGGCATAATCTAAGACTGATGACTTCAGTGGATCATTGGTGATAAAGACAATAGAGCGGCACCTGATGGGTGTGTCCTCCTGTCCTTCGGTGAATTCAGCCGCGATGGGCAGGTAGTTTTGCCTTAAGAGATATTCGGTATCTATTAGACCGGCAATCTTTGCGTAAAAATCTGTATTTATCTCAGAATGAGATTCTTTATCAAACAGAGGGATGCCCAGTTGCTTAGACAGGGCAGCCATAAGCTGGATTTCATTAACCGCCCCCATGCTGATCAGTATCTGCCCTATGTAGCCGCCAACTTCTTTTTGGAGTTCGATGGCCTTATCTATTTCGCTGCTACCGATACCGAAGAGCTCAGATAATAGCTGCCCTATGAGCATTTGATAACACCCCGGTGGGAGCTTGGGTTGGGGCTACCAGTTCTTGATGATCTTGTCATCAATCTTGCCGTTTGGGCCGAGAGAGAAGATATCAAAACGGCCATGCTCACCCGGGCACTTATACTGGTAGTCTCTGTGCCAGGGGTCCTGGGGGATAACCTGCTTTGACAGATATGGGCCGCGCCAGTGCTTATCTGTAGAGGAAATCAGCTCATTCAGGGTAGTTGGACACCTGCCGACATCAAGATAAAATGACTGCACAGACGTTGACAGAAGCTCTATCTGGGCGGTGGTAAGCTGCTCTTTCGAACTCTCAAAGCGGTTTAAAATATTCGGCGCGATTAAAGAAGCAATAAGACCGATTATCATTACAACTATGAGTATCTCGATGAGGGTAAACCCCCTTTCTGAGTCTGGTTTACGCGGTGCTGCTCCCAGCCTTTCAGCCACCCTTTCAGTCTTTGGCAAACCGCCCGATATGTTCATAAACTTACCTCGCATATTTTATATAGCATACCTCGGCATACACTATAGCAAAGCATTTATCAGCAGGTAATGTCAACATATGGTGGTGCCCTAAATCCACCATCAAAATAAGCCTGAGGTAAGCTGAAATAAAGTGGACACCAAAAAAGAGTAAAATTAAGAGGAGTTGTCAAATGGAAAGAGTTCCTAACGGGAAGTACACGAAGGAGTTTAGAGAAGAGGCGGCAAAGTTTGGTGGAAGAGAGTGGACTATCGATACCGGAGGTTGGCAGGAGGTTATCGGTGCCACCATCAAGCATAGGCAACTGGGTAAAGGCAAACGGGAAGCTCGGAGATGTAGGCAAGAAGCATCGGATACTGAGCGAGGAAGAGGTGGAGCTGGCTAGGCTGAAACGTGAACTTGCTGAGGTTAAGATGGAGCGAGACATAAAGCGGCAGCGTACTTTGCAAAGGAGTCGCAGCGAGGTGCGCGATGATAGAGAAATTACGGCTCCGGTATCCAGTGCCATCTCTTAGGCGAGTATTGAAGGTCTCTGCCAGCGGATATTATGCATGGCTTAACAGGGAGCCTTCAGTGAGGGCAAAGGAAGAAGCAGTACTGGAGATATACATACTGGCGGCGCACAAGCAGACACGGGGGACATATGGACCTGTGCGTCTGAAAGATAACCTTTCGGGACAAGGAGTTAAGGTTGGGATATGCCGAATCAGGCGTATTCGTAAAAAACTCGGCATAAGATGTAAACAGAAGAAGAAGTTTAAAGCCACTACAGATTCCAAGCATAAACTGCCTGTGGCAGAAAATATTCTTAATCAGCGTTTTGAGGCAACTGTGCTAAATCAAGTATGGGTCTCAGACATCACCTATATACCGACTGAGGAGGGATGGTTATACCTTGCAGCACATAAGGATATATGCAGCGGCAAGATTGTTGGATATGCCATGTCCGACAGCATGAAAAAGGAACTTGTCAGCCGATCGTTGTTTAAGGCGGTGGCCTCCAGACGACCTGGCAAGGGTCTTATCCATCATTCAGACCGTGGAAGCCAGTACTGTGCACATGAATACAGAAGGCTGCTTGCTCAGTTAGGCATTGTGGCTTCAATGAGTAGAAAGGGCAATTGCTATGACAATGCGCCGATGGAGAGTTTTTGGGGAACGCTTAAAAACGAACTTGTTTACCATCGCCATTACAAAACCAGGCAAGAAGCTATTGATGACATCACTGAATATATAGAGGTTTTCTATAACCATCAGAGAACTCAGGCTCGGCTCGGATACCTATCCCCTTCCGCTTATGAAAAACAACTCTATGAAAAAAGGACTGTGGCATGAAGAATTTGGTGTCCACTATTGACATCACAGCTCAACTCCTTCGTGTACTTCCCGTTAGGAACCCTTTCCATTTGACACCTCCTCTTATTTTACTGGTGTCCACTTT
>PEAD01000033.1 GCA_002753335.1 Nitrospirae bacterium MYbin3 | reverse complement strand
CTAGGCGGCGACGATGAAGTATATGCGGGAGATGGGGATGATACTGTAATCGGTGAAGGAAAAAATGATTTCATAGACGGCGGAGCGGGTAATGACACACTGTATGGCGATGCCGATGACACTACCCTTGCCGAACAAGGAGACGACTACATAGACGGTGGAGCAGGAAACGACACCATCTACGGATATGCCGGATCGGACGACCTGTTTGGAGGTGATGGCAATGACTACCTTCAAGGCGATGACGGTGATGACTACCTTGATGGAGAAGCGGATACGGATACCATCTTAGGAACTGCCGGGTCTGACTCCATCTTCGGCGGCGACGGCAACGACAACCTGCACGGTGATTCGAATGATACTGCAATTGCCGAACAAGGCAACGACTATCTCGACGGAGAAGCAGGCGACGACAGACTTGTCGGATACGGCGGTAACGATACGCTTTTCGGTGGAGACGGAAACGATAACATAGAGGGAGACAACGGAGCAGTAGGATCAGGCAACGACTACTTGGATGGCGAGGCTGGCAACGATACTTTATTGGCACAGGCCGGTGATGATGAAGTCTTTGGCGGGGATGGAGATGACTGGCTTCAAGGCGACAGCGGCGACGATTACTTGGACGGAGAAGCAGGCAAAGACACACTGCTCGGTGGCGAAGGTAGCGATCAAATGTACGGTGGCGATGGTAACGACGGATTACAGGGCGACGCAGGCAATGACAGCATGGAAGGCGGCCTTGGCGACGACAAACTTGCAGGCAACGACGGGGATGACGAGATATATGGCGGCGACGGATCAGACCAAATCTGGGGCGGAACAGGAAACAACGATCTGTACGGAGACGAAGGCAACGACAAAATCTACGGAGAAGCAGGCAACGATTATATCGAAGGCGGAACGGGTGATGACACTATAACTGCGGGCGAAGGCGCTAACACGATATATGCCGATGACGGAACCGACCAAGTTTTAACCGGAAGCGGCGACGACTATGTAGAGGGAGGCTCAGGCGACGATGTTATAGTTGCGGGAGATGGCGTTAACACTATATACGGAGACGATGGCAACGACCAGATACAGGGCGGATCGGGTGACGACTATGTAGAAGGCGGCGCAGGCGATGACATTATAGTGGCAAGCAACGGAATCAATACAATCTACGGTGATTCCGGCAGTGACCAAATATGGAGCGGAACCGGAAACGATGTAATCAGCGGGGGAAGCGGCAATGATTGGCTTTATGGAGAATCCGGCAACGACACATATATCTTCAGCATAGGCAGCGGGCAGGACGTCATCTGGGATTATGATGGGAACTCAGATGCGATAGAGTTTGAAGCGGGCATAACCCGTAACGATGTGGAGTTCATCAAAGTGGACTGGGACTTAAAAATATCCCTCAAAGGCACGACCGACAGCCTGACGATACAGAGTTGGTTTAACGGCGGATGGTATCGGGCAGAACAGTTCAGATTTGCCGATGGAACAGTATTGAGTTCTCCGGATATTGACGCAGGAGGCTACAAGGTATTCGGCACAGCTGACAATGACATCTTGACCGGTTCCAAGTTCAACGACGAGATGCTGGGTCACGAAGGCAGCGACACAATGGCGGGAAACTCAGGCAACGACGTAATGAACGGCGGTGCGGGCACCGATTTAATTATGGGCGGCGAAGGAGACGACACAATAAATGGGGGAGCAGGGGATGACACGGGTTGCGGTTTTGGGCTTTACGGCGAAGCTGGAAATGATCTTCTTATGGGCGGAGAGGGCAACGATTCCCTTAATGGCGGCATAGGGGATGACCGGCTTTATGGAGATGACGGGGACGACTGGCTTTCGGACATTAGCTATCAAGGAGATAACGGCAATGATTATATGAATGGGGGAGCTGGAAATGATACGCTCTCCGGAGGTTCGGACGATGATATTCTTATAGGCGGCGCGGATTCCGACAGTCTTTACGGCGGCTCAGGCAGCGACATACTTGATGGCGGCGACGGAGATGATGTTTTTTACGGAGATGCGGGTGACGACTATTTGGAGGGCGGAACAGGTAATGACTATACATCCGGCGGCTCAGGCAGCGATATCTATGTCTTTAACAGGGGAGACGGAGAGGACTTCATAAGTGAAGAAGATTGGACTGGTACCGATATAGATAAGGTCAAATTCGGCGAGGGGATCACAAAAGACGAACTCGTTCTCAGCAGGCAGGATTACAATCTTGTGATAAGCCTCGGAGACTCGGCGGATAAGATTGTTATAGGCGACTGGTTTGATACGCAGAGCGGATCAAAAATAGAGAACTTTGAGTTTGCGGACGGCACGGTGCTAACCTCAGCCGAGATAGACGGCAGGGACGATTTAAAAATCGTGAGGGGTACGGCTGGGGATGATTATTTTTGGAGTCGGCCTTATTCGGAAAACACTTACATTGTAGAACGAGGCGGCGGTTTCGACACTATTCAGACCGGCATGGGCGCAAGTGGCGGATACAATACCATTGCGTTTGGCGAGGGGATTACGCCTGAGGATTTGAGCATTCAGACAAGTGATCCTAACGGCTGGAGCGGTCCGAGGGTTGCTATCGGAATAGGCAATGAGGAAGGAGCGATTATCAGAGGGGATGGCGGAGAAGGTGCAAATATGTCTATATCCGACCTTGCGATGCAGCGCTTTGTTTTTGCCGATGGACAGGAATTGACGCTTGACCAAATATTGGGCAAGGCCGATGGCGGTATCGTAGGCGACCAGTTTGGCACCGAAGATGCCGATTTATTGCGTGGAAGCGTTGCGGAGGATTTTATTTTGGGCGGCGGCGGTGACGACAAGATAGACGCACTCGGCAGGGCCGATTTTTTATCCGGCGAAGCCGGCAATGATGCCTTGAGCGCTGGTTCAGGGAATGATTATGTAGAAGGCGGAGAAGGCGACGATGTTATAGCCGGGGGGAAGGGAGATGACTATCTTGTTGGAATGTCCGGCAACGACGTATATGCCTTTAATAGGGGCGATGGGAATGATTTTGTTGACAGGTACTATAGTACGCCGGATAACGTTCACACCATCTCTTTCGGCAATGATATAACGGCTGATGATATATCACTCTATGCAAACGGATCCGGCTATTCGTATGATCTGGTATTGTCTATAAACGGAACTCAGGACAGCATTACAATCCCATGGCTTGCTATGGGCGACTCAGGAAATTTTGAGGAGTACCCCCAAGCACAACTGCGTGTTCAGTTTATCGGTGAAGGCGGGACCCGCATATTTGATCTTGGCGGCATTGTGCAGGCATTACAAAATGAGATATTGTCTTCATCTTCCGATGCTCCTGTTCAATTGGCAAGCGATATGACTTCTGCTTTTGAATTGACCGGTACGGTTTCTGCTGCAGGTGGAGAATACGCGGCTTCTTATGCTCGCACCGGCAACCTGTTTGAATCGGTTGACAACAATAACGGAACGGCGGGCGATGATACCATTACGGGTGGAGATGGCGCTGATACGTTAATCGGCGGCAAAGGCAACGATATACTTAACGGCGGCGCAGGCAATGACACATACATTTATAATGTCGGAGACGGAATTGACCGCATAAACGATATTGCAACTTTAACCGAAGGCAATACATTGGCCTTCGGTGCAGGCATCACGCCTGAGTCTCTAAGCTTAAGCCTCGGCTCTTTGCTCATCAAGACCGGAAATGCAGGAGATGAGATTCATCTCGAAAACTTCAATCCAAGCGATGCTTACGGAACCCGCACTATAGAGATTTTTCAGTTCGCCGACGGAATGAAACTTACATACGATCAATTATTGGCCAAGGGATTCGACCTTACGGGAACAACTGGCGACGACACAATCAACGGCACAAATGTGGTTGACCGCATCACAGCATTTGGAGGCAACGATACAATTAATGCAGGTGATGGGAATGATGCAATTTACGGCGGTGACGGCAACGATGTTATCAATGGCGGAGCAGGCGCGGACACAATGTCGGGCGGCTTGGGTGATGACACCTACTACGTCGACAATACAGGAGATGCGATTGCCGAGAACGCGGACGAAGGGACGGACACCGTCAATTCAAGCATGGCCTACACATTAGGAGCCAATCTTGAAAACCTGACTCTTACTGGTGTGGACAACATCGATGCTACAGGCAACGAACTGAACAACACGATTATCGGCAATACAGGAAACAACAGACTCGATGGCTCGGCAGGCGCAGATACAATGATGGGTGGCACAGGCAACGACACATACATTGTAGACAACACCGGAGACACGGTAATCGAAAATGCTGTCGAAGGAACAGACACAGTATATGCAGTAGTTGATTACACGCTCGGCAGCAATGTGGAAAACCTTGCGATTACCGGTGATACTGCTACTAGGGGAACAGGCAACAACCTCGACAATATAATCATCGGTAATGCCGGAAATAATATATTAGCAGGCTCGGAAGGGAATGATATATTACAGGGCGGTATGGGCAATGATATTCTGAACGGTGGCGCGGGCAATGACACATATATCTACAACCCCGGTGACGGAATTGACCGTATAAACGACATTGCAACCTTAACTGAAGGCAATACATTGGTCTTCGGAGCGGGTATTACCCCGGCTTCCTTGAGCTTAAGCCTCGGCTCTCTTCTCATCAAAACCGGTATTGCCGGAGATGAGATTCATCTTGAGAATTTCAATCCAAGCGATGCTTACGGAACCCGCACTATAGAGACCTTTCAGTTTGCCGACGGAACGAAACTTACATATGATCAATTATTGGCCAAGGGTTTCGACCTTACAGGCACTACAGGCAATGATGTAATAAACGGTACAAATGTGGTTGACCGTATCACAACATTCGAAGGTAATGATGTGATTTCATCCGGAGCGGGAGACGATTTCATAGATGCAGGCGCCGGGGCTGATATCATCAATGCAGGAGAAGGCAATGATATATTGCGGGGCGGCGCAAACAACGATGTCCTTAACGGAGGGATTGGCAATGACACTTATGTTTACAACATAGGCGACGGTCTCGACACTATTAATGATGCCGCTGGTGTGGACACTATTCAGATGGGCAACGGCATTGATTTTGATCACACCGTTATTCGCATGCAGCAAGGGATTGCTCATTTACGTCTCCTTGATGCCGAAGGCAACGAAACTTCAGAGGGCATAGACATACAACTATCATCTGTCGGCAGTCAGCCCATCGAGAAAATTGCATTTGCGGATGGGAGCATCATGAACATGTCGGACCTCGTCATTGAATCCAAAACCACTTACGGCACGAAAAAGAGCGATGTTATCAGGACAGGCAGGCATGACGACACTGTTTATGCCTATCAGGGCAATGACGCAGTTTATGCAGGACTCAGCAACGATATCATCTATGGATCAAATGGCAACGATTTTTTATACGGGGAAGTCGGTAACGACAAAATCTACGGAGACAATGGAAGAGACGTACTGGACGGAGGAAATGGAAATGATATTTTGTTCGGAGGCAACGGTGACGATACCCTTTTGGGGGGCAAAGGCAATGACATCATTTATGGGGAGAGCGGAAAGAACATAATTCAGGGTGGCGCAGGAGATGACATCGTATATACAGGTCAAGGTGAAGACACGATAGTATTCGGCAGAGGCGATGGGTATGACATTATTAAATCTTCCTCTAACTATAAAAGAGATGATGATGACGATTATGAAAACGAGATATCGTTTGAGGTCAATCCTCTGGAGCTGATCTATTCGAGAGCAGGCAGCGACCTTGATATAGCGCTAAACGGCTCATCCGACCGCATGACCATAGAGAACTGGTTTTCTACAACCGGCAGCGGATGTAATAGGGATGAAGAACACAGGTCGTACCTGATAGAAGAGTTCAATGCTGCTAACGGAATGTGTCTTGAGGCAAAACAGGTAAGCCAACTTATACAGGCGATGGCCACGTTTACAGCAAGCAACAACCTGAGCAGCTGGAGCGATGCGATACAACAAAAACCTCAGGAAACGCAGCAGGTGCTTGCTCAGTATTGGGCGTCATAGGCGTAGGATAGATGAACGAAACAGGGGGAAACGGGGGCGGCGCAAGCGCTGATCAGTCTGAACATTACGACACAGGACTGCACTGCCTTGTCCTTATAGCCAAGTACAACGGTGTGGCGGCTGATGCCGCCCAAATCAAACACGCCTTTGCCATTGGCTCATCCGGCATGAACGGGACCGAAATAGTAAGGGCCGCGAGAGAGCTTGGTTTTAAGGCAAAGGCTGTTACCGCAACATACGATAAACTCCTCAAGCTTCCTATGCCATCCATTGTGCATACGGAAGGAAACGGCTACCTAATCCTCGCAAAGGCCGATGCCGGGCAGGCCCTCGTTCTGCATCCGTCGGAGAACAGTCCCCGCGTCATGAGCAAAGAGGACTTCTCGTCTGACTGGAAAGGCACGGTCATTCTGCTTTCATACAGAGGCGCCGGATTCTTCGGCTCGGAGGAAGTATTCGGCCTCAGATGGTTCGTGCCTGTGATATGGAAATACAGGAAATCCCTCTCAAACGTCCTCATAGCGTCGCTTGTACTTCAGATATTTGCACTCGTAACACCGATTTTTACGCAGGTGATTATAGACAAAGTGCTGGTGCATCGCGGCATAACCACACTGAATGTTCTTGCAGTTGGGCTTGTCGCAATAGCAATCTTTGAGTCTTTGCTCGGCGTATTGCGAACCTATGTCTTCACCCACACCACAAGCAAAATAGACGTAGTTCTTGGTTCAAGGCTTTTCAAACATCTACTTGCCCTTCCGCTCAGATACTTTGAAACGCGGAGGGTTGGAGACACTGTGGCGCGTGTCAGAGAACTTGAGAACATCAGGCAGTTCCTCACAGGCGCGCCGCTGACCTCGGTGCTCGATGTAATGTTCATGGCGGTGTTCATCGTTGTCATGTTTGTTTACAGCGTGAAGTTGACCCTTGTTGCGCTTGCGGCGCTGCCGTTCTTCGCCGCGCTTTCTGTATTTGTAACTCCGCTGCTAAGGCAGAGGCTGGACGAGAGATTCAATCGGGGCGCTGATGCGCAGTCGTATCTGGTGGAGGCGGTCACAGGCATACAGACCCTGAAATCGTTCTCTCTTGAACCCGAAAGCCAGAAGAAATGGGAAGGACTCTTATCTGGATATATCAGGGCAAGCTTTAAGACATATCAGCTTTCAGGATGCGCCGGGGCGATAGGCCAGCTTATACAACGTCTGTCCTATCTTGTGATATTGTGGCTGGGAGCGCATCTTGTAATGGATGGAAGTATAAGCGTGGGTCAGCTTATAGCTTTTCAGATGTTATCTGGAAGAGTAAGCGATCCGGTTTTGAGGCTTGTGCAGATGTGGCAGGATTTTCAACAGACAGGGCTTTCGATTCGCAGGCTCGGCGACATATTCAACACCAAACCCGAACCGTCTATGAATCCGGCAAAGGCACGACTGCCTGCCATACAAGGCCATGTCAGATTTGAAGGTGTAAGGTTTAGATACCGTGTTGACGGCGCAGAGACGCTGAGGAACATCACCTTTGATATACCGGCAGGCATAACTCTGGGAGTGGTTGGCAGAAGCGGCTCGGGGAAAAGTACGCTTGCAAAGATAGTCCAGAGGCTCTACATTCCAGAAGCGGGCAGGATACTGATAGACGGCGTGGACATATCCCTTGCAGACCCCGCATGGCTGAGAAGGCAGATAGGAGTAGTACTTCAGGAGAACTTTCTGTTTAACGGGAGCGTTAAGGACAACATAGCCATCCATTATCCCTCTGCCGCAATGACCGACATAGTCAGGGTGGCGCATCTGGCCGGAGCGCATGATTTCATATTGGAACTTCCGGAAGGATACGACACCATGGTCGGGGAAAAAGGCACGGCCCTGTCTGGAGGGCAGAGACAGCGGGTGGCGATAGCGCGCGCTTTGTTGATGAACCCGAGGCTTTTGATATTCGACGAAGCGACCTCTGCGCTCGATTACGAATCCGAAAGCATCATACAGAACAACCTGAAAAAGATCTGCCACGGTAGGACAGTTATAATCATAGCCCACCGGCTTTCGACATTAAAGCATGCCGACCGTATAGCGGTCATAGACAAAGGCGAACTTGTTGAATCAGGAAGCCACGAAGAATTGCTTCTTCAAAAAGGACTTTACCACTATCTCTACAGCCAGCAGTACAAAGGGGCGCAGGCATGATCAAACGGCTCAGAGACATATTCAAAAGCGATGATCTTGAATACGAATTTCTTCCGCCTGCGCTTGAGATAGAGAGCACACCGTCCCCGCCGCTCAAGGTTGCGCTTATCTGGCTGATACTTGTCATTACCCTTTCGGTCTTTCTATGGTCTTATTTCGGAATGGTGGATGAGGTGGCTGTAGCGCGGGGCAAAATAATACCGGACGGAAGAGTAAAAGTAGTGCAGCCTATGGAGACCGGTATAATCAGGGCGATACATGTCAAAGAAGGGCAGCGGGTGAAGGAAGGAGAAGTACTTATAGACCTTGATCCGACTATCAAACAGGCCGATGCTGACAGCTCCGAAAAGGCGTTGTCCATTCATAAACTCGATAGGGACAGGCTGGTGGCGGAACTGCATAAAGGGGACATGTCCGACCGCAACAGCGGTAATATCTTTGAATTTCAAAAGAAGCTTAAAAACGCCAGAGAAGCTGAATACAAGGCCAAAGAAGAGGCATTACGACTCGTGATATCCCAAAAGGAAAACGCTCTTCACGCTGCTGAATCCATACTTGCCAAACTCGAAAAGACGACATCCATATCCAAAGAACAGGAGACTGCGTACAAGAGCCTTTTTGAAAAAGGTTTTACCGCAAAGATGGATTACCTTGACAAGCAGAGAGACTACTATACGACTCTGCATGAGTTTGAGGCCCAGAAAAAAACGGTGAAACAGTACAAGGACAGCCTCGAAGAATCAAAGAAAAGCTTGGACGCACTGATGCGGGAGAGGGAGAAGATAATACTGAGCGATATCGTTGACCGAGAAAAGAACATAACCTCGTTGTCTGCTGAGGCTGTGAAGGCCAAAAAGAAATACGAGCTCGAAAAGCTCTGCTCACCTGTTGACGGCACGGTCCATGGACTGGCTTCTTATACAATAGGCGGAGTGGTGACACCGGCACAGCCAACAGTAACCATCGTGCCATTTGATACGCCGCTTGTCATAGAGGCTGTTGTATCGAATCAGGATATCGGGTTCCTGAAGCCGGGACAGGATGCCGAGATAAAACTCGACACCTTTCCGTTTCAAAAATACGGCACCATAAACGGTAGGGTGGTGTGGTTGAGTCCCGATGCGGTGGAGGATGAAAAGCTGGGGACCGTCTATAAGATGAGGGTCGAACCCGAGAGACTAAAAATCAATGTTGATGGCAGGGATGTGATGCTGTCGCCGGGCATGACAGTGAGCGTAGAGGTAAAAACGAACAAGCGAAGGATCATAGAGTTCTTCCTCTCGCCGCTGATAAAACATGCAAAAGAAAGTCTTACGCTACGGTGAGATACGAATGTGTATAATTTATTAACGAGATTATTTTAGAGATATTAATGTAAGAGAGCCTTTTAAGGGCTGGTTATAAAAATCAGGTAGGATATAAAAATGAGAAGACTTAGCCGAAGAGAAAAAATACTTCTAATATGCTTTGCTGTGCTTATCGCAGTTTTCGCATGGGACCGCGCCCGTCGTATCTGGTCGCCAAAGATTACCATTGAAACAGACCATTACACAATCTATTCTACAGCCACTCCTGACCAAACTCAAAAAATAGGCCTCGTTGCCGAAATACAATATGCAGGTTATATGAAGTTTCTTGAACAACTCATGATAGCTCCTCTAAGACATGAGAAACTAAAGATCAAGTTATTCAAAGACCGGAAAGAATTTCGCCTATGCAATAGCGATATTGGATGGATGGAGGCGTTTTACCGCAAACCCTACTGTTACCAATATTACTCAGCAGAGACGGTCAATCCTTATCACTGGATGATGCACGAAGCAACACACCAGTTAAATGCTGAAGTAGCGGGGTGGGTTCTTCCTCAATGGATAGATGAAGGTATCGCTACATACTTTGGAAGCAGTCGTATCATCGAAAATAGACTTGCCTTAGGTGAGATAGACACTAACGCATACCCTATTTGGTGGCTTTATAGTATTGCCCAATCCGGCGACTTAGAAACTGACAAAGTCAACACCAGTATTATTCCTCTGCGTGCAATAATAGCAGGTCAAGGAGGACCGAATATAAACGAGCATTTCAACCTGTATTATCTCCACTGGTGGTCGTTGACACATTTTCTAATGCACTACGAAAACGGCAAGTATAAGCCAGGCTTGATTGCGTTGCTCAAAAGCGATTGCGGTGTCAGAGCTTTTGAATTCTACGTTGGAAACATCGACCAGATTGAACGGCAATGGTACGAATATGTGGTAGAGTTGAAGCGTGCATTTTCCGGCCGCATCACTCTGCCGCCGGGCGTTCTATAACTGCTGAGGAATTACAAGATCATGGCTAAGGTTTTAGGCGAAACAGGCAGGTATGTAACAGAACAGTCTACAGATAAATTTCTTAGAATATTTCTGTTTTTGTATTTGTTTGCTGTTATTCTCGCATTCATTAGCGGCTATGTGATTGGAGTCAATCAAAACTATCTGACTTTAATTTTTATTGTTGTGGCTATACTTGTTTGGAAATATCTCTCAAAGAAAATTAAATCAATTGAAAAGGAACGGCTGGCCTTTCGTAAAGGAGCAACTGGAGAGGCCTTAGTTGGGTTTCTACTTGATGGATTTCCTGATGATTTCAGGATAATACATGACCTATCTACGCCTTATGGCAATATTGATCATATTGTTATAGGACCTACCGGAGCATTTGTCATAGACACAAAAAATTGGAAAGGAATCGTAAGCTCAGATGGCAGCGGGGAACTCTTGCTTAATGGGAAGTCTACAAATAAACCAGAGATCAAGAATTTTACTCGTAGGATCATGGCCATCAAAGAAAAAGCAAAAATCCTTTCATCTTTGGATACTTATGTTCAGGGCATTTTTGTATTTCCATCAGCGTATCTCGAAGCAAAATGGGGTTCAACTGGCTATGTCCATTGCATTAAAGATGAGCAGCTTTATGATTACATTGTTGAAAATAAAAAAAGCACCAAATTAAGCGCGAAAGAAATAGGAGCACTTTCTCAGTCCTTCCTTGCTTTGGCAAGAATGGATAAGGGTTTTGAGGGAAACAGCAGATAATATGTAGTTGCCATGACTTGAGCTGACGGACAATATACGATTAGGTTTTGATCTCTTGTGATTTGTATGAACGTAAGAGGAGAATCAAAAATACCCTTTGTTACGTATAGCAGGAAGAAAGCAAGATAACACGCGGCTGACGCGCCGCCTTCGGTCGCGTCGCAGTCGAGCCTCTGGTTGTTTATTTGGTTGATTTTTAGCCGCCTTGTTTTTTATCAGGCACGGCAGCTACAACCTCTTTATTCTCGGCAACTATCGGCGCCTGGACGTGAGGGAGATAAGTAGAGAAGAATTCATCAAAAAATTTAGTTACTTTTTTTCTTGATTTAGCGTGACGTGCAGTTTCATACCTGAATATGCCTAGAGGCATTCCGGATTTATGAAGATACTTTTGGGAAAATAATGCGATAACATCTTTGCCATGGAAGTATTCACGCCTTTGTGTCGTCTTTCTTAACTCATCGACATCCGCAACCGCTTTCGTACGATACGTTTCAATGGCTTTTTCAGAATAATTTACACGAATCTGGTCGATATAATCTTGGGCTTGCTTCGGAATTTCCGAGAGTGGCGTTGATGGCCTAAAATAGACCGAACCAAGAAGCTTTATAACACGGCGATGGATTTCGGAGTCCGTCAATTCGGTTAGAATCTCATCTATGGCTGCATTGATGTTATCAAGTGATTTAAAAGGTGTTTTCTCAATAACACTTTGAAGAGACTCCCAAATCGGAACAGGATCAATAAGTAAATTTTCGATCATGGAAACGGGAAGGTATACCACTCCTTCCGGTGGTGCATCTGAGCTAAGATCGCGATCAAGAAGAGCAACCGCTGTAACATTCGATGAAAATGACCGCAATATTTCTTGAATATGTAGCCTTAACCGAATAGCTTCGGATTTGCCACCACCTGAAACAAGAGTGACACGATCAAAACCCGGATGCAAGGCACGATAAATTTTACGATCTGAAACTGTCTTTGAACTATCATTTTGTGTGATACCCTCAACGACTACAACCGATTGCATTGCCGTCAGATTTGAGGTTGTTCCGAAAGCCCCGCGCAAGAAGGCAAGTTTTTCTTCATCCGTAGCAACTTGAACTAATTGATTTTCGCCGGCCGTAATAGATTCTGACGGTCGGAGTAGAAAAAGTTCTTCAAAATTAGCATACTCTACAATTGTTGGTGAATGCGTAGCTATTATGACTTGCGTTTTCCCATTTGATGCAAGTAACCTTAAATAATCATAAACCTTTATTTGCAAATTAGGATGTAAATGCAATTCTGGTTCGTCTATTAACACACACACTTCCGGCTGGGCTTGTGCACCATCAGCATGCTGAATCTGACGAAGTATATCTTTGGTTCTTGCCTCAACTAGAGGATAAAATATTTGAATTATTGCCTTTTCGCCTGAGCTAAGATCATCTAAATCTACCAATGTATCTTTAGCGTGAACCCGCCATAACACTCTAACTTGATTTCTATTTGTAGAATCAATTCGTTCGAACGACATGTGTGGGAGTAAATTATTTGTTAGCTCTTTTAATGGAGCCCAAGGATCTGGAAGTGAGTTTTTCCCTATCTCTTTTTGGTTATCATATAGCTGGGCAATAGCATCCTTTCTATCAACTTCAATCTGACAGAGGCCATGTTTTAAGTAATTTGCGGAATCATCGAAGCTCCAAGGATCGCGCGTCCCTGTAACAAGAGCGACTCCTTCATAACCGGGGATATCTGAACGTGTCAGAAGTTCTTGAAAAGAGATTGGCGTAGAGAGTAAATGTCTCCATTGTACAACCTGGCGTCGTGCATTCCGATGAGGTCCAACATAAAGAATCGGACCATCGCCAGAGCTAGTACGAAGCGCGTTTAGCAATGTAGATTTTCCTGTGCCATTAGGGCCGGCAATCACCATTAGTTTTGGAACAACGAGACATTCAGCTAGGAAAACGCTTCTTTGGTTCTGTACGCGGAAAGATGGCAATCTCATTCGGACCTCACTAAGGGCTATATTTAATAAAATAACCAGTTATTAGATAGTTTCTCGCTAATACTCTTTTTGTAATGTTAGTCATTCAATTAACGCGACTAATATCCTAAATATCATATTAGCCCGATAGAACATCTTTAACTGAATTTGCTTACTTCCCCAACTCCTTCGACCGTCTCATCATAGTCCGATAGTTCATGCCTATAATCTCGGCCGCTTTTCTCTTGTTTCCTTTGGTCTTAGACAGCGCATCCCTGATTATCTGGGTCTCTAATTCCTTCAATGTCATTGTGACAGACAAATCATCCTCATAGGAAAGATCCATAATTTCCGATCCCATCAACTTTTTTACCTGTTCTGGGTCAAGGGTATCGCCTTCTGACATCAGTACCGATCTCTTTACGACATTCCTTAGCTCTCTTATATTGCCTTCCCATTTGCCAGACTTTAAAATACCAATCGACTGTTCATCTGCCTTCAGCAATCTTTTGTCTTGATCATCTGCTGCCTCACAAAGGAACTTATCTACGAACAAAGGGATGTCCTCAACCCTTTCCCTCAAAGCCGGGATGTTTATCATGAACTCATTCAGTCTGAAGAAAAGATCCTCCCTGAATTTCTTTTCTTTAGCGGCTTTTTTGAGGTCTATGTTTGTGGCTACAATCACCCTGACATCTATTTCCACAGGAACATGGCTGCCTACAGGACAGACCTTCTTTTCCTCGACAACCCGCAATATCTTGGCCTGCGTGTGAAGGGGTATGTTATGTATTTCGTCTATGAATATCGTTCCACCATCAGCTGCTTCAAAGTAGCCTTTCTTCTTTTTGTCTGCTCCGGTAAAAGAGCCTTTCTCATGTCCAAAGAGTTCGCTCTCAACAAGCGTCTCTGGGATTGAACCTATGTCCACAACCACGAACGGGCCGTTTGACCGCATGCCGATATCATGTATCGTTCTCGCTACAAGCGACTTTCCGGTTCCGGTCTCTCCTTGGATAATGACTGAATATTTTGTTTTGGAGGCCTTAATGACCATGTTTATGACTTCTTTCATTGGAACGCTTGAACCGAACTGATGCGCCAAGGAATTTTTGAGTGATGATTTTGCCTCCTCGGCTTCACGCATCAGCATTTTTTCGGAAGCGATCCTTTTTATTACGGCCATGAGCTGAGGATACTGGATAGGCTTATGGATGAAATCGTAAGCCCCGTTCTTCATGCACTCAACCGCTACATTCAAATCGCTGTATGCTGACATCATAAGCACCGTCACTGTCGGGTCTATAGCTTTCATTTCAATTAGAGCCTTGTCGCCCGTCATATTGGGCATTCTGATATCCATCAGCACCAGATCCGGCCTTTGAGACCTGAATTTCTCAACTGCAATTTCTCCGTTTTCGGCCTCGATAACATTAATGTTATCCGTTTCAAGTACGCCAACGGTCATCTTGCGAAGTGCCGTCTCGTCGTCAACCAATAATACGGTTAGCATATCCTTTAGTCCTCCCCTGCAGCCGGCAGATAGATGTTGAACCTGGTTCCCTTGCCGGGCGACGTATCAACATCTATGATTCCTTTGTGCTGCTCTATTATCCCATACACTATTGACAGACCAAGGCCCGTCCCCTTGCCCTCATCCTTTGTGGTAAAGAAGGGCTCAAACATTCTTTCTTTTGTTTCTTCGTCCATACCGATTCCGGTATCTGATACCGATATGCGTACCGGCCGACTGTTCCCGTTTTGCCTTAGGTCCGGATTATAAATATCTGCTTTTATTATAAGCTCACCGCCGTCAGGCATGGCGTCCCTGGCGTTAAGCACAAGATTGTTCAACACCCTTTCCATATGAACTCTGTCTATCGATGCATACAGAGATTCACGGGGAGCTTCATATCTGAACTTAATATGCGCCCCTACAGCCTGTTTGGCAGCAGGGGCAAGGTAGGACAGATACTCACCGAGTTCCGTCTTTTGCATATGCAGCTCCTGATTCTTGCTGAAATCAAGCAGAGACTGAACATGCTGCTCCATCTTTGTAAGAGTATCTTTTAAATATTCGGTGTAGGTGTGAGCCTTATTGCCCTGAGGCACTGACTGTTCAAGGATGTATACAAACCCGCGTATGGTGCTTAGCTGATTATTGAAGTCATGGGCTATTCCTTTTGCAAAGCCCGCAACGGTTTCGAGCTTTTTGACCAATATCAACTGTTCTTCAAGCCTGACCCTGTCACCAACCATTTTGTTGAACGCTGTCGCTATCCTTCCTATCTCATCTCCGGAGTGGACCGGCACGGTTTTTATCTCATCACCTTTGCCAAGTGATGTCATGGCCCCCGAAAGGTCCGAAAGAGCAGAAAGGGATTTGCGTACGGCAAAGAATATAACCGCAGAGACGAGCAGAGAAAGAGTGAACGCAATTGCTGCATTGGCGGCAAGCACCGAATGTATTTCATCGAACTCTGCATTGCGGCTTAACACTATCCTCAAGTATCCAATCGTCAAATGCTTTTTGCGCGCATCTTTAGATTCAAAATAGATACCTTCATCTGATACAGAAGACTCAACCGTTATTGGAGACAAGAAAGAAAGGTCAAAGGTATTTTCATGAACAGCTATATCATCTACATGGAGTTTGTCCAAACCTTTAATCTTCCCGGGCTTTTCCGCTACTCCATGATTATAGAGTATATTCAGTGAAGAGTCATAAAGCGTTGCAGAGACTACGTCTTTGCGTGTGAGTATCTTAGATATAACCGCGGCCGTCTCCTGCTTGTTTCCTGTAAATACCGGCACCTTGAGTTCCGATGCGGTGACCGAAGCAAGAAGTCTCCCGAGTCCTATAAGCTCTCTTTTTGCCTCATTCTTCTGGTGGTATATAAGCATCCCGGTGAAAACCACAACGACTGACAGAGAAACACCTACAAAAAGAATTATCAGCCTCACACTCAGGCTGTTATTGTATTGAGCTTTAAGTCTATTAATTATTCCGGTCATTCCACAAATGCCGTCTTTCTGGTCATATTCAGATCAATCCCAAACCGCTTGGCCATCTTCCTGTTCAGCAAAAGTGTGTGTTTGACCGGATAATCAAACCGCCTTGAAAGTGTCTTTCCTTTTATAACTTTAGCGGCAGCTTCACCAAGCTGCAACCCTAAGTCGTATGGCGCGGTCTGAAGTGCGGCAAAGGCCCCTTTTTCTACATATTTCCTTGAAAAGGTATATACAGGAATGCGGTTTTTGATCGAGAAAAGCATTGCCGCCCTCATGGTCTCTTCGTTTGCTATTGTCGTATCGGCCGGCATCCAAAGCACATCTATCCTATCTTTAAGAGACTCTATTGCCGATGCTACAGACGTTGCGTTCGTAACTTCCTTGAATGTCGTTTTCATCCCTCTGTCTTCAAGATAACCTTTTACTTCTACAACAAATTCTTTCAAGTGCTGCGGGTCATAAAGGATTCCTACCATAGACCCCTTCTGAAACAGCTCAGAAAGTGTCTTGGCGTGGCTTTCAGGATTGGGCTCCATGCTCAGACCATGAAAATTGGACGGAAATCGTGATGCCTGCAGTTCCGATACGACAACCATCGTAAAAAAAACCGGAATGTCTGTAATTGATTGAACTATTTTAAGCGCGTCCTGTCCGACGGCTAATACCGCATCGGGCTCTTTCTCCCTTACCTCTCTCAGGATGGTCGCCCTTCCGGCATCGGAATCTATTATCGAAACCGAACATTTAGATGATGCCTCAAAACCCTTTATAGCGTTAGTGTAAGGTGTGGAGTTGAAGCTTCTCACCGCGACCACGTCGCAGGACTGAGCATGCAAGACCGTTACATGCATGAGTACAGGCAGAAGCGCCAATGCAGATAGTATGTTTGTTAGTATTGAACTCATCTGGGATTATTTGTTATATATGCAGCTTGTATTTTATATCCTGATTGACAAGCTCAACCAGTGCTTTGTCGTAGTAACCCTTCCTGCAATCTACACCAGACATCTTGCCGCTTCTCAGATATCCTGCATACCTGCATCCTCCAAAGCATAGAGGCAGATATGAGCATGAGAGACATTCCTCGTTCTTCCAGTTTTCCATATCATATATCTGCCTATAGTCGTGAACATCTGAAGTCAATGTCCCTATCGAAAAACCTTCTATGCCGAGCATGCCCGGACATTTGTACAGGTCTCCGTTATAGTTGACCGTAAAGGCATCGTCCGATTCTATAACGCAAAGCGACGGGCGGACAGGCCTCATCCTGTACCCCCTCTTCAAAACCTCTTCCCTCAAGGATATGCCTGCCTCTATCGCCCATTCCTCGTTTGCGGTCAGGCAGCCCTCATTGAAATCCGAAAGCATAGAGGTCATGCCCTTGCCCAGTACTGGACTGAACCGAACAGCAACTTTGTCTCCGGTAAGGCCTTCTCCGATCATGTAATCAAGCAGTTCAGGAAACTGCCGCCAGCTTGATTCGGTGTAGTTGCCGCCTATCTGTATCTGCATAAAATTACAAGCATGCTTGATGCCTCTAATAATTGAATCGAATGAACCCCCTCCGTTTCTGAAAGGACGGTAATGGTTGTGCGTCAATGCCGGGCCATCAAGTGTGACCTTGGCTGACTTGACCCCGAAAGACACTAGCTTGCCAACATTCTTTTCGGTAAGCAAGGAACCGTTAGTTATTACAGAAAAAGAACATATCTTGCCGTTTGAGTCTGCATAAAGTCTTATGTATTTGGAAACATACTCTATTATATCCATACAGAGAAGAGGCTCCCCTCCGTAGAAGGTCACGCTTATCTGTTTTTTGTGTCTGGATTTTTCGACCGCAAAGAAGATGAACCTTTCGGCTATTTCTTTTGTCATGTAAAAATCACCCTTTTGCGACCCACCATAGTCCTCAAAACAGTATTTGCAGGCCAGATTGCAATCAAGCGTAAGCACAAGAAGCGCACCCCATTTGTCGCTTGATGTATTGAATCGCTCGATAAATCCCCTCATCTCTCTCTTTTCGTCTTCGGGGCTGTCGGTGATCATTCTCAAGTCATAAAGAGCCTGCCGGTTTTCATCAGGCACAATTCCTTCTGTTATAGATCTGGCCATGTCGGTAGGCATTATGACAGTAGATGCCCTCTTTGCAGAAAAGAGTATGCTCTTGTCAGGCCGCTCTTTATGCTCCATTACTGTGCAGTAGTTTGAAATCATTGTTTTTACCAATAACCTTATTTGAGGGGTTCGTGCTAGCCCGAACCCTCGGTTGATACTAGTCTGCCCCTACCAGATAAGAAATATAATGTCTGCGCTGGGACAGCAAAATTCTATATCCTTCTCTCCTATGCCTGTGCTTACTATTTCCATTCAGCACCTCCATTTATTGAAATGCCCTCCTTGACGGAAGACGCGCCGCGGCCTAAAAAAAATACTTCATCCCCACCTCAACCCATCGTTTCGGATTGGGGTAGTATCCGACACCACACTGCTTACCGTTAAGAAGGTTGTTCACCGAACCATAAGCTTCAATCTTGGAATCCTTCTGTTTGTATATGGTTTTGTGGGCTATGAAATCGAATATCGTGTCGTTGTACTGTCCTCCGGTCGCAGCATCCGCCTCCCACCATATGTAATGCCCCCTGAGCATGGCGTTCATAGACTTCTTATCGTCGTATTTGAGGGCCGCGTCATATGTATAGCGCGGAATATTTTTCTGCACCTTGCGTGTTTCGAGATTCTGGTTGTCCATAAACGTGCCGCCGAATATCAATGCTGTGTCAAAGACCGGAAGGGTTTTAATCTCGGCCTCAACACCCTCTCTTCTGCGTCTTTCCTTGTTCGCGTAAGTAAACTTGGTCGTCTGTACCTGCTCTGTAGTTATAGACTCTTTTATGTCGTGCCTGAAGCCCGAAAGCTTGAGCCAGAAGTATTTGGGAGCTATAGTCTCAACACCAACCTGATAAGACGTCACCTGTTCGTTTTTGAGATCTTTGTTAGGGACGAAGACAGTTGTGCGAGCAAAAGTGTAGCTCATAGGTGGAGTGCTGAAACCTTTTGACATATACCCTCTTAATACTGTAGAAGGCGAGGCTTTATAGGCTATACCAAGACTTGAAGAAACATATGGATTGGCAGTTCCGACATGGTCATACCTTAATCCAGGGGTAACCGCAATGTCGCCATAAGATACAGTATCATTCAAAAAAGCTGACCATCTTTTCTGCTTCTTTAATCCACTGTCTATATTTGCGTCTTCATATAATCTTGCGTCTAAGTCTGTGCCTAGGACTGCATTGTGCATTCCGCTTTGATAAGATGCCTTTAAGCTAGCTCCATACCCTGAATCTTTTGATGACAAGTTTTGGATGTCGACTCCTGTACTCCTTCTTCTGGTTATAGACCTGACATAAAAATTGGACATTCTTACTGAGGCATTAATCTTGATTTCTTTGGCAGGTCTAATATCCAAAGAAGCTGTTTGAAGGGATTTTTTGAAAGGGTTTTCCATGCGTATATTCATCTGCTCGCTTTCCCCGCCCATACGGTCGGCATCTGCATACAACGAAGTAAAAGAAAGCTTCATGTCTCGTGAGAACTTCATACCGAACTTGCCGTAGAAGTTTCTGCCGTCATTACCGCTATTTGGTGTCAATCCGTCGCTTATCATCTTACCGCCCGTCATATAGTAGTTGAAGTTGCCGAGTTCTCCGTAAATTTCGGACCTATAGTCGCCCGTGCCCTTCTCTCCCTGATTTGCAATTAGCGTGCCATTGGCTTTTCCGAAGGATACTCCGGTTTTGGTGAAGATATTTATAACTCCGCCTAAAGAAGATCCCCATGATGAAGATGCCGGGCCTTTGATTATCTCTATCTTATCTATCATCTGAGCGGGTATACTGCCAGCTTCAACAGCATTGCTGCCCACAGTATTCAGGAGAACTCCGTCAAGGTAAGCTGCCACATGCCTCTGTTCAGAGCCTTGTATATAAAGAGCTGAAGAGCTTGCGCCCCATCCGGTCATGAAAACCTGTACGCCAGTTATGCTGTTCATTATATCTGCGAGGGTCTTGGCGTTTGTGCGCTCTATGTCTTCGGACGTTATGACGATTATGTTTTCTGCGGCCTGTGTTGCCAGTTTGAGACTACGGGTAGTGGATTCAACAAGTTCGTCTTCGCTGAAATACAGCTTCAGAAGCTTCTTTTCCTGCTCAGACATCTCTCCGGAAATTACGATTGAAGTCGGAAATGCAAACGCCAGAAAAAACACTGCACAAGCCAAACAGCGACTAATATACCCCATTCTTCCCCCACAAGAAACGGCTATTTAGTTAAGAGGCATATAATACCATAAAGCCAGGCAGCCTCTTAATAAACAGCTTTGCAATTGTTGTACCCTATGTCTTGAAGGGGAAAATACATGGAAATAGTGATTAACTGACTAAATTATATGACACCTTGTCATCTATAGTGTGACAAAGTGTCAAACCAATTATGATTGCTACGTATTCACATGTTAGTGTTTAGTATCGTCCCTTTATTAAGTTCTCTTGATCATTTGATATTACACTTGGCGTAGGATTAAGCCATCCGAACCTTTCAAAAAACCAAACGATTGATTCTAAGGCCGCTTCTTTGCTGGAGGCTACAAGGTCGTCGCTTTCATAATCGGCTGTTCTTTCGAGGATATCTTCACTTGCAGCATAATAACTATACCATGCTCTTTTCCACGGCGCAGAGAGAACAAACCCTTTTATCCCCCTAAGTTCAATTTTGATATTTATGGGTCCCTGATAAACTTGAGATTGACATAACCGAGCCGCAAACTCATAAATCTCAGTTACGTTATAAGTAAAGTTCACTATGGAGATGAAGCCAGGTACGGTTTCCCAATCTATATCACTCATAGATGAAAGATGAGACCTCATTTCAGCTTCGAGCTTTTTTCTCCATTCTGTTTCCGTTGCTTCTCTAACACTAAACAAATGTAGAAATTGACCACTTTGATAGAAGCGCCAATATTCATAGTGACCCAAGAAATCTGACCAAGAGGCAATCCAATTTTTGCCGTAACCCCGATCTGCGTCACGTCTGCTAAGATGTGGATAATCCCATCCCCGCAAACTCAACTTATTTTTTTCTATAATTTCAAAACAATTTCCAAGAGATGGGACTAATTGTTCTTTATATTCCGCAAGGCGAAAATTGACGCGCCAATGCGGATTATCGAGAACTGGCACAGGTAGTTCGATTTTTTCTTTCATAACCCTCCCAGTTCTTCATCAAATCGTTGGCTTGCTGTTTCTGTAGGTTTGAGACCAATTCGATGAGCAACTTCAAGAATCCTACGCGCGCGCTTTTCTGCAGCAAGTTCGAGAAGGTCATGCATATCTTCTGCGGATGACACCTTAATAGTTCTGGGCTTCCCTGCCGGTCTTACATAAAATTCACCCGCACAAAGTATTTTGTTGCCATCAGGCGTATTTTTCTTACAAACAAACGGGGTATTGCTAAATTCATGAACTTGAAAGGCAAGAAACTTTTCGTCATTCCTATATTTAACTAATACTATGTCTATCTTTATTGGAGGCGAAGCATACTTATTTACCGAGTCAATAATATCATCGACATCATATGTGCTGAGGTGGTTGTTTGTTATCCCAGTCAAGTCCCATGAATCCCCATTCTCTGATGCCCCTATTATAATAATGCCGCCATCGCGTAGATTGCCCATTCCGATAACGGTTCGAACGATCTTCAATTTCAAATCATCCCATGATGATGAGGCTTTAAAATCGACACTTCTCGATTCTTGACAATGGTCTAAGGCGTTATAAACTCGATCGTGCAATTTTACATGGCCTGGCATGTCTGATGTTGGCATCGCTCCCATTTAGCTTTCTATATTATTTAGGCGTATCCGGTATGTATTGTATAGACCCACTAAGAAGTCGGATGCGCCATATTAATTAATCGCGGCGCTAAGCGGCTTGGCTGCTTGTCCCAATGTTTATAATCCAGATATTCTGAGAGGGTACTATGAAACATCCGAAAATACTCCTTTTCATAGCCTGTTCATGTGGTCGTTAGTGTCCTTCCTTAGTTGAAGATCTCTAATAGGCGAATTTTGTCCACGTTTGTCTTTGCGTCTGGTTAAGTCGGCCTCAAAAATCTATCAGCGAAACTTTGAAGCGAATCTTTTCCTTATGACACGAGTGATAAAACTATTTAATCCATGACCTGAGATTGCCAATAACTTCATTCGCTCAATATCCTCGGCCCCAGTGCTTTGATAGGTATAGAGATATTTCCAGCCGTCTCGAAATTGTACAGTTATTGAGTCATGTTCAATTTCATAACCTTCTACTGAAGAGTCACCTCCACGATTTGCATATCGTTCCATTTTCGTTCCTCCATAATATGATATATATACGAACTTCATTGACAACGAAGGGTTAGAGCGCGGTTCAATCAGGCTTCGGCAACAGTACGCCAAGGCTAGTACGAATGGCCCCTACTAGAAATGGGCTCAAATTTGTTGTAATAAATCTTTGAGCATACTTGTCCACGCTTTCTTATGCCCCCACGACTTGCCGCAAAGAGATTTACGTAGGCTGAGTTTAAACTGAAAGCAGTGGTATGCTAAAAGTAGGTTTTATATTGATAACAGAGCCTATATAAAGGAGAATACGGATTTGTCGTAATAAAAAGTACTCAACTCATTTCGCTGTCGTTTTAAATAACTCCTGAAAGTAATATATATCATGAAGAAACTAACAGGATTTTTCGATCATGAAGTTATGTCGCAGACTATCGGTACACCATATGGAATCATCGAGGTTGATAAATTATGAAACCACTTATTCTTCACCTAAAACGTGAATATTGGGAAGCTATTCGTAATGGTAGCAAAACAGAAGAATATCGTACTTGTAATGATTATTGGGGACTTAGGTTGCATAATAGAGAATATACTGAAATCCATCTGTTGCTTGGATACCCTAAAAAAGGAGACACAAGTCGAATTCTTCGCAAGAAATGGAAAGGGTATAAAAAAACTGTTATAAGTCATAAACATTTCGGCAATTGCGTTCTGGTATTTGCGATTGATATATCAGTTGACGCATAGGAAGAAGATGTGTAGTGCATTCGCCAAGATATCTGTTTGTTTTAGCTTACGACTATCGATACATCAGTTAAGCCGTAAGATATAAGAAAGATTGGGGCGGATATTTAACATTTAACTCGTTTAATCCTATATGCTTACGGTATCTTCTTGTCTTTTTTACTTTGATAGCATAGCCGATTTTTTTACCATAAAAATAATTATAGTAGAAATCTTTTTCTATGCCAGCGCAATGCATTGTTTTTTTCCAAAGGGCATCTATACCAAGGGCTATAATAGAATCAATCTCGAATTCTCCAATAACCCTTTTAATTGGACTTGAAGCATAAATAACAACTTTTTTTATCGAAGTGTCTCTAAATACTGTTCGTCTAAATTCATATTTTTTTTCACCGTCAAGAATTTTTTCTGCGTATTCCGGTTTAATTGATAATAAAACTTTCATTGGTCTCAGATATCCTTAGTATTTCATTAAATTTAGAAGCGCTTAACTGTTCAAAACCTCTTGGAGCGCTTTCAACATCCCTTATTATCCCTTTTTCGATAAGAGTCTTCAAATTCGGCCGCTTCGGTAAAGAATATAAGTACAGGAAATTGACGATAAACGGTCTATTACTACTATAATTCCAGTGTCTTCTTAATTCAGTGTCACTAAAAACGCTTCTTTTTCTACAAAGTCGTATAAAATCATCTTCATTTTTTATATCAGTCACCACGCTATCAACAACTCCTATCGTGGTCACAACACCTTCGTAATAGCCGCCAGTTCTGTAAAACAGGATGATGTCCCCAGGGACCAAATCACGGAATATTGACCTAGATACATATACCTTCTGGATGGCATTTCTATGCGGCTCACTTTCAATATAATTTGACGGACTCTCATTGTTCAGAATCGAATCAGGCAACAATTCCGTGTGATATGCTGGATAAATTGGGACGATAAAATATCGCCGGGTTCTCGATATGAATGGATACGTTTTCTTGGGATTTTCACTTTCCGGGGGTGGCCTAAAATCTTTGGTGAACACTTTCTCGTCGCCTGAGGGGGAATGTTTAATACCATGATATCTAAAACCCCAATCCTCTATCAGGCCGATTAGACGAATATGCTCCTCCCTCGTGTGGAAAATAGTCACATAAATTTCATCAACGTTATTTCTCAGAGCGTTATCGAAGACAATTTTCAGGAATCGTTCGCCCAGCTTATATCCGTTGGAAATTACCTTGAATGTACCTATTTTCAAGCGTTTCTTTGGAGCTAATACTGGCGCAATATCACTATAATTCTCGTCTGCATTCTCTATTTTAATGTATAGAAATGCAAGTAAAGTCTTATTTTCTGACTGGCAAATGTATGCGACCTCGTCAGCCTTTTTATTAAACCACTCCTCAAAGCCATCATAATCCGCTTTGAATGAATCAAAGAACGGATCGTTGATAGAGATGTTTCCGAAATAATCCTTCTTTACAGATAAGACCTTGTATTCAGAAAGGCTTGGATGCTCCGCTGTAATCTTTTCCAAGAAATCATCAATCGTAAAGACTCGATCAGAGATGCAAAGGTCGGCAGCCTTGATATGTATCTTTCTATCTTCTGTTATCAAGCAGTCTACTCTTTTGGCAAATAACTCTTTAAGCAGCGATGTATCGATACTGTCGTTTTCATTGCTGTCATATTTTTTTCTTATAGCCGCAATCTCAGCGTCTTCTGGAGCCTCCGTCTTCAACGTGTTATAGTTCTTAAGTTTTGTATGAATTGTTTTCACAACGGAGGCATCTTGGTGCTTTTTTATTTCGTCCAGCGAAAGAGGATGTATACATTTTTCATAGTGCAGCTTGTCCAGCCAATTAAAAAGAGTTCCTATTTCCTCATTTACGACCCTGCTTGCCTCTCTGTGAATAAGGATGTTGGTGTCTAAAAGTGCTCTCATTTAACGCCTCCTTCTGCAAGCAGTTTGTCCACAAAATCGGAAATCAATTCTATTTCGGTCAAGGGATTGGTTAGTAGATAAGGTATCGCTAAAGCGGATGCTACTTCTTTTGAATAGCCGATTTCTTCTTCCTGCAAAGCTCTTAATTGTTCAACAGTAATTTTCTCCTTGTCTCGCTCTTTAAGTCGCAGAAAAATTGCCTCCGGCGTATCATTCAATAAAACAATGGCCGCAGGCGACATCGCAGCATATGTGGAGTATGGGATTCTGATAATGTTGTCCTTGTTGTCGATCAAAACAAAATGCCCATCCAAGAGAAAATATTTATCATAACCTGTGAATTCATCAAGAGCAGTGATCAGAATGTCTTGGTTTCTTTCGATATCAGAGGTTCTTTTAGAGGAAAACTTGACCTGTTTAATTTTCGAAATGAAACTGCTTGCAGAATAGTGTTCGATACCGAATTTCGAGCACAAGGACGCACACAATGTGGTTTTTCCGACCCCATGGACTCCCCCAACAAAAATTATCTTATGCCGTCCTTTCAAATATACGTATCTCTCAAGATTGTATCTTGAAGCTCCTCTTCTCTTAAAACCAAAAATCAAGGTTGACCATATCTATTCCATTTATTAGCAAACGCCTTAAATCAGTAGCGGGCTGGGGGGGCTGTGAAAAATCAAACACGTTTATACCCCGTCCGCTGGATTTGATTGTTGGGTTGCATTTATTAATGAAGCATCAAGTGGTACTTCACTTGCGAGAGGCAATTGGCGAGTATTTTTTGCAAGCAAAATAGCAACACCAAAACCGGGTTCTAACCAATCATTGCAAGACACAGTAACCCTTGAATTATCTGTGCTTTTATCAATTTTGAAATTTGATCCACGCCCATAAGTGACAACTTTTTTAACTTCGAGACCATCTCTGCACATAAGACTAATGTTTAGTTTATCACATGGTGTTTTTGCTCTGTAAGTGTATAAGTGCCAATGATCAACGCCATATTCTACAAGTTTTCTTTTGACATCTAATTGTGTGTATTTCTTAAATGATTCTGGAATTTCCGATAAAGTTCCGTTTATTAAGGCAGGGTCTTTTGCCAATATATCATCATTCAATTCAGCCTTGTTCACAACTTTACAATCAATGGATGATTGTTCTTCGCCGTTAGGGGAAAACAGCTTTGTTGAAAGCATTTTTGAATCTTCATCTTCAAAGCCGACTGGCAATTTCTCATATTCACCCATGACTCTATAAATTCGATGATCCATTTCACTTACAACCTTGACACGATTGGTTTCGGAATCCATAGATGCTTCTGCTACAATCATGTATCCGCTTCTAAAATGAGCGTGGAATAGGTTCATGGAGTCTTCAATATATCTACTAAAGTATTGATTTATGCCTGAATATATTTCTGACAACTCTTTTGTAGGTTTCAAAATTATTTTCAGCATCTCTCTTCTTTCTTCCCTGTTTAATTTATGAAGGAAATCTTTAGAAACAACTATTTCTATTAATTTTTGCCTTAAATAACTCATGAATTCTTGAGTGCCTAATATGTATGAAAAAATGTTAGAAATAATTATTGCAATACCTATATTTTTTAAAAACTCGATGGCAATACTATAGGCAAACATCCATTCTTTGATTATATTTTGCTTGTATGACTCCAAAGTAATTCCTAAAAGAAGAACCCCAAACCCAATATAGAACCATTTTGTAAAAAATGATATTATTCTTCTATTTTCTTGATTTACTGCTGACTTAAACATAATTCTCCTTGATTTAGCTTTATTTTGATGCCCAACGCGGCGTTAGTATAGTTTCTCTCTAATACTCTTTTTGCAATGTTAGTAAACCTCGCCGGCCCAACGCTATACTGTACCGGCTCGACTCCGCGGAGATTCAAGGTTCCCACGCGACAACTCGCGGGGCATAAGAACGGCGTGGTCATTCAATTAACACGAATAATATCCGAGAAAGAAGACAAACTACCTCACCACATCCTTCAAACCTTTCCCAGCTGAGAATTTGGGAACTTTGCAAGCAGCTATCTTAATTTCTTCGCCAATTCTTGGATTCCGACCTTTTCTTGACTTTCTTTTCGATACCGAGAAAGTGCCAAAGCCAACAAGAATTACTTTTTGCCCCTTCTTAAGAGATGTCTTGATAGCATTTATTGTCGCATCAATGACATTTTCTGACGACACCTTTGAAATATTTGCTGACTTTGCTACTTTTTCGATGAGTTCCTGCTTTGTCATGATATAAATACCTCCTATTTATTTGGTTTACTGTAGTCGCTACAATTTTTTGCTGGCTCGCTATTAGTCTGAGAATTTATATCCATTGGGATACCAACAATCTGTGAAATCTTATCAGTTGGAACCCCCATTATCTGTGAAGTTTTATCAGTGGGGATACCCATGATTTGAGACTTTTTTCGCGGTGCTAGCTTAGATTTATTTACAAATGGCACCGTAGCGGAAGCAAGAGACATGAGTCCAGCTCCAGAGTATCCGGAATACCCAGCTGATGGTGTGGGCATAACGAAACCATGCTCTGATGGATTCATTATATAATCATATAGATCATTCAATTTGCCAATAATATCTCTTAACATCTCATCTTTGGGGTCGTCACTACGCAATGTTGATATATCTAAAGCTCTACGTATTGGTGTTCTAACTTGAGGGTCTTTTTCTAAGCTTTCTATGTAAGCCTTAAGGGATTCTTTGGCTTTCGTGACTTTATGAATAATGAGAGAGAATTTTATAGTTCTAATACCATACACATCAAAAGGAAGATCGTTATCGTGTTCTATCATCTGAATGAAAGCCTTGCCTGTTGCGTGCCTTATTGCAAGTTCATAAAATACATTTACATTATGCCCTGTAAGGTCGGCAATCACCAGTTCTGAATTTAATAGTTGGTCGATTATCTGTTCCGGGATTTCTCCTGATTCATTGATTTGATCTGCTCGAATAGCATCATATCCAAATTCACTGACGACAGGTTTAATAATATTGTCCAAGAATGAATCTGATCGTTCCCTTGTTAAGGTTCCTTCATCCCCTATCGGACATATCACAAAACATGTTTTATTAGCCATTTCTTAATGTCTCCTCTTGGATAGATTATCAGCTCAACCGCGCTGCTCTCCGTGCCTCTATTTCATTCAACCGGTTTGCTGAATAGCGAGCTTCCTGACTGTCGGGCCAGTCTTCGATTATTTTTTCATAGATCACCGTAGCTGCATTCATGTCTTGTGTTTTATTTTGTAGATCATAGCCTTTTTGATAAAGGTCCTTTGCGCTTGGCTTGTTGTCGCCGAGCTGCTCTGTCTGTTCCTTACCGCAATACCGGCAAAGCTTGGCTTCTGCCTTTATAAATTCAGCGCAGTATGGGCATTTCTTTGTATCGCTCTTTTTGTATGTTGTTAGCTTGCCTGTTTGATGTTCCGGTTTTTCTTCCATTGTTGGAAGGGCCAAAAGAATCAGTACAATTAAAGGACTTAGAAAAATGCTGCCGAAAACCCAACCTACTACTGACCTTTTTTTATTGTTTGCTATGATGCCTGCCAAGATTATGCCGATGATCCATAACATTACCCACATAGCGAGGCCTCCGGTTTTAATGTTTTATTGCTGGTCAGAACAAATAGTGTCGGGTATAAGCGCTGTCTCTGTATTTTCCATAATAGGTTTTATTTCTGGTTTTGATATCTTTCGAGCCTGTTTTTTTAGACAGTCTTTCGCCGCTTCGTATAGTTCCGTTGCAAACAACTGGCTTATACTCTGTTCTACTGCTTCGTTTTTTATGCTGTGGCCGGTGATGTTTTTAAGCTCAAGGCGGATTGCGTTTAAAACCCTTTCTGATAGCATGGCCGTTATCAGATTCCTTTCGCTCAATGATGTTGTTTCAGCAATAAATTTATCTATGACTCCTTTTTTGAAGCTCTCTTTTGAAATCAAATAGAGCTTTTTCACAACTTCGTTGGTATCATCATCAAGAATATTAAAGGATACGATCAGGTTGTTTTCTACGCCCTTGTTCTTGTCCCATGTTAAATGATAGAGCTTATAATCAACTCCGTTTGTCAGCAAGCTAAGGCTTACACCTGCTGATGCTGCGTAGTTATTGACCTGATAGGCGTGAGTATCTTTGAGATTAGTGTCAACCGATTTTGCTTCTACGAGGAAAACAATCTCAGGCGTATATTTCCCCGCTTTTTTATTCCACATCGGCGCCTTTACAGCAAAGTCAACATAGTGGCCTTGGATCATATGTTCTTGCGTGATTTCATCAAGCAGATCGTACCCGAGAACATCCGCAAGCAACAGGCGTATTCGCATACGTGTGTCTGCTTCGTTTAATGCCCTCTCTTTTGCGTCTCGTATTTTAGGCAGAATTTTCTTTAGCGCCATTTTAAAGTCTTTCATTGCGTTCCCCCTATATTCAAAATCTCAGCTTCATTTGCCTGTTTATTAAGCTCCTTTAAATGATTTTTATTGTTTGGCATTCCAATTTTTTTACTTGTAGCCTTCTGAAACAAGATGAAATACAAATATGGGTATGAGTCGTACGACACTGTCGTTACGACATGAGAAACTTATACCTTCTTGAAACTGTCGTACTCTATGGGTACAACTGACTGATTTGCAAACAATTTATATTTAGTCGGTGTCCGCCAGAAATTTATTGGACTGCTCTAATTTTATCCCGACTCGTATTCAAACATAGCCAGCGACACCTATGTCGCTATGAAAACGACATCTGTCTGACTCCGTAACTCGGCTCCTTCATAAACTGCTCGTCGATAAGTCTCATTAAATTAAGATTCTCGGCTGATTCCCCTAATGCTTCGTAATACCAAGATGACCGGCTAATGCTAAGCAGATCACACTGCTTTGTAATGCTGAGCCC
>PEAD01000065.1 GCA_002753335.1 Nitrospirae bacterium MYbin3 | reverse complement strand
TACTGTCCCCCCGTCCCCATTACTGTCCCCATTACTGGTCTGTCCCAAACTGGCCTTCTCTGGCTATCAACTTAAATTACTTTATAAAAACGCCTACTTACACGGCGTGTTTATAATAGCTTTACTTAATACAATACTAAATGATACACTATATGAATAATGGTATTAGGTGTGATTGGGTAGTTTTACCCAAACCTGTTTAATGGCTAACGAATGAAGAAACACAAACAAAACAAAAATAATAAAACTGTGAATCCATATAAAATGGAAACAGAGCAATTTATTAAAAATCGTATAAGTGATTTCAAGAAGAATGAACCTTTTATCAATGACTTTTTGAGGAACGATGCTATGGGACATTACAGACAACTTGAAAATGATAAAATAAATATTACTGAGGAAGTGGAAAAACTGGAGAGAGTATTTAATGAAATATCGCAATATATACGTAAAATACGGGAACACATTGGGATTGTTCTTGATGAGCAAAATAAGTTGACAGCAAGCTATTTTATCTTTGGTAAAATTTTTCAAACATGGCAGGCGCTGTTCATACTTATGCGAGGCGGATTTCATTATGAAACAATTGGGTCTTTGCGATCAATAATCGAGGCGGCTGATTTGATAACTTACTTGATGAGTGAGAACAATGCAAACCCTGATCTAAAAAAATGGTTTGTCGGCGATATTGTTGGCAATGCAAAAACAAGAAAGGCTATGCAAGATTTAGTAAATAAAAAAATAGGTAAATTTCCAATCAAAGACATTAAAGACAGCATCTATGATATTCTGTCGAAATATATTCATATTTCTTACGCCGCATTACTTGATTCCTATAATGTGTATACTAAAGATTTTGATTTTGAAAGGATAGGAGGTTTTCATTATATGCAAGCAACGAGTTTGCCCTGTGCGCAAAAAGTCATGATAAACACAATTATGACGCTTGGTTTTTTTTATGAATGTATAGGAGATAATGAATCTTATGAAAAACTTGATTCAATTTTAGAAAAATTATATTCTGATGTCGAGGTCTGATTCATGAAAAATATCCCGTTCCCCGTAAGTGTCTCGCGGTGGCCTCTACTTACGCTTTAGCACAAGCGGTTTACACAGCGAGTCCTTCCCCTTGGGTGTTCTTTTTCTCGGCCAAGTTCAAAAGTCAAACGTTGGTTGCACCTGTTCATCTACTGGCCGCAGCTTGGCATAGTCGAGTATGTCACGGACAGAAGCGCCCTTGTCGCGCCATTCTTTGAAAACCTGTTCGCCAAGCAAAACATAATGCCATTCGGCATTGCTACGCTGTTGTGGTGATAGGCCGTTGATCTTGTCGCACCACGACACGGCGGCGCGGCGTTTGCGCTTGACGTTCGGGTGAATTACCTGATCCTGCGCCTTCGTTTCGACCAGATAAATAGCGGTATCGGTTCGCACAACAAAATCAGGAGAATAAAAGGCAGGTAAACCCTCGTCTTTGATATAACGTAGCCTGACAAAATCGTGCTTATGCTCGCTGATTTTGCAGATAGCCTTAACATTCCCGTCATGATCCGCCATTTCGATAAATTTTTTTTCCAATTCACCATTGCGCGAAGGATAAGGCAATCGACTGTAAATACACTTCTCTACAGGGACAGAAAATTTCTCGCGGACAGTAATTCGCTCGACCTCTGACAAACTGCGGTACGCTACTTCTGTTTCGCCGTCGGGTCTTTTTTCTTCAACCTCTAACAGCTTTCGTGCCATAATTTTGATGATGTACTCCGTAACTATATCCACCAGCAACACGCGCCAGTTTTCATCTATCATCGGATCAAAAGCCGTTTCAAAAAGCCTTTGCCGAATATAATCATCAGCCCACGCGGCAAGTTGAGGCTTGTTGACTTGCAGATGTGGAAACTGCCCTTGATTGGCAAATACCTTAGAGCTTTTGGTTAAATCATGGCTTAACAATTCCCCAATACGGCGCACAAGGCGACCGATATAATCGTTGTATCCTGTGGCCGTCATAACACCGCCATCCACGCGATAATCGCCAAAACGGGTACTGGTCTGTACATCTTCGGAAATGAATTTTTCACCTTTACCGATTAATGATTTCAACTGTGCCAGCGTAAAACCAAAAAAAGGTTCAAGAGAGGCAATATCAATACCTTGTAGAAAAAGGCTCTCTTCCCGTTCCTGTAAGATAAACGGAAAGTGAAAATCATAGGCTTCATACCCGTCTTGCAACGGCACGGAGATCAGATCACCAGTTGGGCTTGGGTCGGGGCCGTCGGTGTCTTCTCCAGCCAGCCCATCATTCATCAAGTCTTCGTAGAATTGCTGAAAGGCCGGATGCTCAACGATAGACAAAACGTCAATCAGGCTTTCCGGCGACTTATGTTCTTTGAGAAGATTGCGATTGTTGCGCCTCATCTCATCGTATCGTTCGTCACCACGCCACATCAGGCGTAAGCCACGGCCTATCGTTTGTTCAAGAAGAATCCGCGCCTGTGACGACCGCAAAGGAACTATCACGCAAACATTGTTGACATCAAAGCCCTCGCGCAACATTAAAACGCTGACGACGACGCGGGGGTTTTTGTGTGCGTCCATATCAAACAGCTTTTCCCGCAATACACCCCATTTT
>PEAD01000064.1 GCA_002753335.1 Nitrospirae bacterium MYbin3 | reverse complement strand
AAACCTTAACGCTTAAAGCGTCCCAAGGCTTTTCGTCTAATCTTTCGAAGGTTACACAATGGAGAAAACGGCCTGGTGGAATGACAGACCATATACTTCAGAAAAAAATTCCGACCGTAATTCCTGATATACAAAAATACAGTTTTGTGGACAACGAAGTTCTTCTAAACGAAGGGATAAAGAGCCTTGTATGCGTCCCCCTCATAGCTAGCGAAAACATAATCGGGATACTTTATATCGACGATTTCAAGACGAGGTCCTGGACGCAGCGCGAAATAGATTTTTTGACACTGCTTGGAATTCAGGCAGCCTATGCCATAGAAAAGTTCAGCCTTATAGAAAGAATATCCGAAACTCAAAACTACCTTAAAAATGTTCTGGACAACTCTGCAGACATGATCATAACCACGGATCAGGCGGGCGTGGTGGTGGAGTTCAACAAGGGCGCATCAAAACTGCTCGGATATTTAAGGGAAGAGATCATAGGCACACCTGTAGAAACCCTGTGGGAAAAGCCCGAAGACAGGCGCAGGATAATGAAGGCTATAGAAGCAAGCGGCAGCATTTTGAATTATGAAACACGGCTTAAGACAAAAGAGGGCAAGCTTATAGATGTAAGTCTTACGCTTTCGTTTATTAAAAATGCAGCCGGAGAAATTATAGGCACCGTCGGCATATCCAAGGATATAACCGAAAAGAAGCGCTTGGAGCTTGCGATACACGAAAGAAGCCTCGAACTTCAGGACCTGAACGAAAGACTCGAAGAAAAGGTGCTAGAAAGGACAAGAGAGCTTGAGCGCGCCAACAGAGAGCTCGAACGTTCAAACAAACTGAAAAGCCAGTTCATAGCAACGATGAGCCATGAACTCAGGACACCGCTAAACTCGATACTCGGATTTTCGGAGCTGTTGGTTGACGAGGTGTTTGGTCCGCTAAACGAAAAGCAGAAGCGTTATGTGGGCAATATTTACAATTCAGGCAGCCATCTTCTGCAGCTCATAAACAACGTGCTTGATATAGCGAAGATCGAATCCGGAAAGATGGAGCTCAGCTACGAGGCTTTTTCTGTGGCCCAGTCGATTTCTGAGGTGCAGACTGTCATAAAAAGTCTTGCCGACAAGAAGGCGCAGAAAATTACTATAAAAATCGGGGGTGATGTTTCTATAATCAAGGCGGACAAGATTAAGTTCAAGCAGATCTTGTACAACATACTCTCAAACGGAGTTAAGTTCACGCCCGAAGGCGGAGAAATAACCGTGTCTGCAGAAATGCTGGACACCAACAACCCTGCTGCCATACCCGAAAAAGTCCATTCATACCTAGGCCCTGAAAAATGCCTGAAAATTTCGGTTACCGACACAGGCATCGGCATACGCGAGGAGGATCAGGAAAGAGTGTTTTCTGAGTTCGAACAGGTTGACAGCAGCCATTCGAGGAAATATGAAGGCACCGGCCTGGGGCTGGCTCTGACCAAGAAGCTGGTGGAACTCCATGGTGGAGCAATCTTTGTTGAAAGCGAAGAGGGCAAAGGAAGCACGTTTACGGTTATCATCCCGCCCTTTGATGTTTCAAGTGTCAATAGCGAAATTCAATCGCTGCCTGTTGCGGATGAGCTCAATTATGAAGGGGAGCCAGAGACTGCGCGCAGAAGCGAATACCCTCTGATACTGGTGGCTGAAGACGACCGCGCCACCTCAGAGATTATAACGCTCAGTCTTGTAAGGGAAGGCTACAGGGTAGCGCATGCATATACCGGAATGGAAGTTATAAGCAAGGTAAGAGATCTTAAACCGTTTGCGATTATTCTTGATGTTATGCTGCCCGAAAAGGACGGTTGGGAGGTTATTCAGGAGCTGAAGCTAGACCATGAACTCAAAGATATACCTGTTATCATCTCATCCGTTGTTGACAATAAGGATTTAGGCTTTGCACTCGGCGCAGCAGATTATCTTGTAAAGCCGGTCGAAAAGAATACGCTTCTCTCAAGGATAAAAGACCTGAGCAAGCGCAAGCGAGGAACTTCCACAACAATACTCTGCATTGACGACAACGAACAGGCGCTGGAACTGCTTGTGTCGATACTAGAAACTGCCGACTACAGCATTATCACCGCGACATCAGGCAAACAGGGACTCGAAAAAGCGATAGCCTTCAAGCCTGACATAATTATACTTGACCTTATGATGCCCGAGGTTGACGGGTTCGAGGTGGCCCAGACTCTCAAAAACCACCCCGGCACAGTTGACATCCCGATCCTTGTGCTTACAGCAAAGGACTTGACCGTTGACGACAAGATGCGGCTTGCGGGCAAGATCGAAAGCTTCATACAGAAAAGCCATTTTACAAAAGATGATCTCTTGATGCATATAAAAGACCTTGAAGTCACCTATCCCACAAGGGCAGGCCTTCTCGATGAGGTCAGCGGACTGTTCGACCATTCCTATTTCCAGATAAGGCTTGCGCAAGAAGTGGGAAAGGCCGCCAGATATAAAGATGTTTTTACTCTGGTGATGATAGATCTCGACAACTTTACCGATTACATCAAATACCACGGCATACACAGGGCCAACATATGCATAAAAAAGATTGCCGAATTTCTCAGGAAATCCTTGAGAAATTCAGATACCCTTGTG
>PEAD01000063.1 GCA_002753335.1 Nitrospirae bacterium MYbin3 | reverse complement strand
CCTACATAGGGTGTAAATTCATATTGCTTTTTGCCGTCTAATGATTCCAGCCGGTAGATGGTACAGTTCTTATCATACACATCGCCCTTCGATTCCGATATTACCCGCAACTGCAAAAACCCGACCTTCACGGTCTCGCCCACTTCCCATTTATTTCCTACTCTTCTCTTCTGCCTCGCTCTGCTTTCCATTCTGACCTCCTTTGCTTAGTGCTTGACAATAGTTTACCATAGTAGGAAATTATTGTCAAGAACTATTTTGGTAAACCCCAAAAAAATAATTCGCGGGACTCCGTTGACAGACTGGGCGGCTTGGGGTATAATAAGGGTATGGAGGGTTAGGCTATGGCAGCTCTGTTGTTTGACACATTAAAGGTAGTAGAATCTCTGAAAGCATCTGGTTTTTCAGAGGAACAAGCTAAGGGTTTGTCTGAGGCTCTAAAGGTAACACAAATAGCTAATGTTGAAGGTCTTGCCACGAAAGTCGATATTGCTGCCGTTAAGGCGGATATTGAAAACCTGAGGCTTGCCACAAAATCGGACATTGCAGGAGTTAAATCAGACATAGTGTTGGTCGAAACTCGATTGGAAGGTAAGCTGAAGTTATATTTTATGCTGCTGGCATTGCTGTTTTTGTTGACTAACCCGAAGGCCATAGAGCTTTTATCTAAACTGTTAGGGCTGGTTAAATAATATGGTAAACAAAACCTTATCTTTAGAAGAAATTGATAACTTATTTAAGAGCGCAGTCTGTCCCCGGGTTGCGACTAAAGATGACATAGCCAATCTCAAGAACGATATTCTTAAATGGGGGTTCATATTGTTTTGTACGCAAGCATTAATCTTGGTCATGATGCGCTTGTTTCGAAAATAGCCCTGCCGCTACGCTTGGGCGGGGGAAGCAAGAAGTCATCATATCCAACATCCCTAATATTTCTCTGAAAGATGCAAGTGTGATTTAAAGTTCTCGATATACAAGGCGGCCAGTGGCTTTGATTTCAGTATTAGTAAATTCTCAGCATTGGAATACTCTGCGGCTTTTGTAAAGTTAAAGCTGCCAGTAATCACAGTCTCTTGATCGATAATCATAATCTTGTTGTGTGCTTTGGCAGGCTTCGAGTCAATAAATGTCGATATTCCAATAGTTGTCATGAAATTACCAGCAGAGCGCTTGGCCTTTCGATTACTCTTGTCAAGGATAATGGTGATAATCACACCGTTTTGTTTTGCCTTAGCTAGCGCTGCTGCTATCGGCTTGCTGGTAAAACCATACGCCTGAACAAATATCTCATTGCGTGCATTGCCAATTGCCTGCACAATAGCCTTCGTACAGCCATCCTGTGGACTAAAACAAACCGTTACAGGGGCATTGTTTAATACGAGGTCAGCGGCCTCACCAGTAAAAACATAAATAAATATTATCAATATGAACACAAATTTACGCATATAGTAAACATTGCAAAAACTGTGCCTAATATAAGTTGTTGACTTTAAAGGATATTAAATTATAATGTGCTTAAAAGTAGGGAAAGAAAACCCATTAATGGTATTTGCCTACCTGTTATATAGTCGGATTTTCTCTTTGGCATCATTAATCGCAGAATTAATATCTCTTTGGGAGAGAAATAGTTCGTGAACTTGATTTGGCTTAAATGTTTCTTGAAGTTTCAAAAAATCCTTCATAGCAGCTACAGCGGCATCATATTTGCAGCTCATCCCAATAAAACAAGCTGCGTCATAAATATATATTGGCAAAGGGAACAAACTATACGCTTTCCAAATTGCAGCGATGGCTTTATTCATATGCTCCTCTTGTTTTTTGTTGTCTGAGACAAAACTGGCATTTGAAGCTTGGTCTTCAGCATAATTGGACAAACCTCTTGCCGCTATTGCCTTTTGCACTTCGTCAACGCATTCTTTCGGAGTATAAAGCTGACCATCAGACAAGAAATAATTAAAAGATTTTTGAATTTCATGCTGTTCGTCCACTGTAAATTCAAGATTCACATTCTCTGCACTATCTCTTTTAATCCATGGCAAATCATGTTTTTTATTAAATGGTTCACTATAATCACATCCTATTCTTGCCATCAAGATATTTTGATATATTCCTATTTGAACTCGCCCGCAGAAAATCTGGAAAAAACCAGCTATGACCGGCCATAATAGTGCAATTATCGCTAAGATATATTTATGATGTAAAATAAGAATAAAAGCTGCTAATGGACAAGTAATCCATTTCAGAACAACTAAATATGCACCGATTGAGACTGCGGCTATACTTATATTATTACCAATAATATCCCTTATTGGCGACCAGAGTATTGATAGAATAGCAACACTCCCTATAACTATCCACCACTTAGTAAAAATCAAAAATATTGGCACAATTGGTATACTCAGAAACACCGGCCAACATCCCCACTCAGATGCACGCAACCAACACCATTGTAAATTTTCGCTATCGCTGTGTTCTGTTGAATTCCAAGCAATGCCCATATTGTATCCTCCTCTTAATACTTCACATACTTCGCAAACATCTTGCCTATCAGCCTGAACGACTTATCATCTTCTATTATTATCGGCTTATATGTAGGGTTTAAGCTGTGTAATTCATTTATATACTTACCATATCTCACATACTGCTTTAACTTCTTAAACACGGCCTCGTCGCCTCT
>PEAD01000062.1 GCA_002753335.1 Nitrospirae bacterium MYbin3 | reverse complement strand
TTCCTCCCTTACGTCTTCTACATATACCTTTGAAGCTCCGGTCATGAGGGCCTTCTCGCGCACATTGTCGAGCTCTTCACCCTGCCCAAGGTCGGCGCAAAACGCGATGACTTCTATGTCATAAGTTTCTTTAACCCACTTAATGGCAACCGATGTATCAAGTCCACCGGAATACGCTAGTACTACTTTTCTCATAATACTGCTCCCAACAAGTTATAATTATTTTGAACAGAGAGGCTTCGCAGCCCCACTTCGTAAAAAGTAGCATTATATGATAAAAAATGTAAACATAATTTTCACGGGTGGCCTACTGGCTCGTAAATTCCTGACAACCACAGGGCAAACGCACTATGTATTTCTTTATTCATCATTGCCTGCCATATGGCAGCGGCCTACAATGAATGACACAATTAGAATTATAATAATTATGTCATTGCAAGGCCCGCCCCCTTATATGACCACGATTAATCTGACCTGCGTCAAAGACAATATTATATTGTTGGGGATGTGGCGAAGTCTGCTATCCATTCAAGTTCGTCTATCCAGTCAAAAATAGCTGCACTTTGTGACGTGGGATACGAGAGCCAAATTAGCTCAAACGGATGATTTATTGGGGATGCTAAATAAAAAGGAAGTAAGCCTTTCACTTTGTTGAAATTGTCCGTATTTAGATGTTGACAAGCGTTGCGGACAATCTGGAGATGTCTGGGTGCCTGTAGAGAAGAACCGAAAGCGTCAGTTAAAGTAACAACGTTAGCTATACCCAAAGAACGAATTACAATGAGGAACTTGTCTATATCCCCCCATGTAGGCTGCTGCCAACTGAAAGTAGTGACTTTACTAGGTTTGGGTATTCTATTCTGTGCATACTCTTTAAACTCATAAGCAATCCTTTGCAAAGTATTATCTCCTGAACGTCCCGTTACAGGAGAGCCATCCCTGTTATACGTACCATTACAGGACAAGATAATTATTTCACGGCAGAAATCGCACCAGACCTGCCATAGCTCCGAGATTAAACTAACAGAAGCATATTTAAACCTCCAATCCCGATGAGATTCAGGAACATCTATTATTTGGACGATCAAATTACGCAAGCCACTCATTTCGTTAGAAAACCACTGATGCAATAGTGTCATTACTATCTAATAATCTGTGCTATTGTTTTTGTTCTGGTCATACGTTGAGCGGACTTGGTTGTTGTGCTTATGGAAGCTTTAACATATTCTGCAAACTTGCCTTCTAAATCTTTTGTTTCATGAGCATCTGATAACGCCAACAACTGTTCGATAGTCTTCTTATCACATTTTATGTCGCTCATGGGTGTCGGAAAACCAATAGATTTCTCACCATTCGGAATTCCATATTTAATATGCGCAAAAGCACAAAAGAACGAATGTACAGCATATGTTTTCATAAGATTGGTGCCGCGTAGTTCGCTAAAATTGGAGGAAAGAGTATCGAAGAAAGATATTATAATGTCGCGGTAATGATCTTCGTCTGGAAATTCCTTTTCAAATTTTTTATAAATATCATCCGTAGATTTTGCAGACTTATTAACTATTCCCTCATCAAGAACTATGGCAAGATCTGCAATAAATTCCACATCGTCCATTCTTATAATTTGCTTTGGTGAGAGTATCCCAAATTGCTCTATTATCGCCCCTATTTTATCTGCAAGCTTGATAGCAAACCATTTGAATTTGCCCTGAAATTTTGCATGTCTCTTCTCTGCTGGGTTCAGTGGTGCAGTATAGGCATTTATCCTCCGAAACATTTCAAGAATTTCATACTTGTCAGATGACACTATTACATCAACTTGAATGCGGACCATACGGAAATCATCCTGAGTTTCCTCAGGCATGTCTTTAAAATAACAGCCGCTATATTTTTGTGATGCATTTGATAGGCGCAGCTCATTATTTAAAAAATCAACAATTGTAAGTACCCGTTGTTGCCCATCCACGATTTCATACATGGGTTTCTTTTTGTGCCTATCATATATCAGATGAAAATAAAGTTTTGGAAATGGGTATTTTTCCAAAATCGTATCAATAAAATAGACTTTTGCAGTATCCGGCCATAATCCGCCACTCCTCTGATAATCACGATTAATTTTGATATCTTTATCGAATCTTTCTACTATTTCAGATATTGTATGCTCTGAGTGATTTGTTAGCATTCAACCTCCCGTCTGATAACTTATTCCCATCTAATGCAGAAAACCTTTTTTCCATGCAAAACCAGAGCTACGCTATACTTCAGATATATATAAGTCTATCACAATTCGGGGTCATTGTCAAGCTAAACATTCATTAATAAGACAAGGGGATAAGGTCAGGTCTTGCAATGACATAAATATGGTATGAAAATGCAATATTATAAATTATGTTATTACCATGCCTGACCCCATATTATAGACGCCGCACCAGCTAATGTGATACTATAACCCCCATGAAGACTATTGAGATATACGACACAACCCTAAGAGACGGCACTCAGGCTGAGGACGTATCCCTCACGCTTGAAGATAAACTCATGATAACTGAAAAACTCGACGCATTCGGCATTCACTTTATCGAAGGCGGGATGCCAGCCTCAAACCCTAAGGACGCTGAATACTTCAAACAAATCAAAGCAATGCGCCTCAAGACCGCAGTTATCGCGGCCTTTGGCAGCACCCACCGCCCGGGGCTTGCCGCTGAGGACGATAAAGGCCTCCAGGCGCTTG